>DATAPH010000024.1:0-8923 GCA_036265325.1 Actinomycetota bacterium
GAGGAACACGAGCCCCGCGACCGCGAGCCGGTAGATCATGAAGATCAGGAAGTCGTGCGTACGGAGGTACCGGAGCAGGAACCAGATCACGAGGAATCCGCTCACTCCGGCCGCGAGGAACCCCGCCAGGAATTGCGGGCCGTAGCCCTGGAACCCTTGCTGCACCAGGTCCACGCCCTTGGCGCCGCCGGCGCCGGCGATGATCGGCAGCGCCAGCAAGAACGAGAAGCGGGCGGCGGCCTCGCGGTTCAGGCCGACGAGACGGCTGGCGGTGATCGTGACGCCGGATCGGGAAACGCCGGGCTGCAACGCAAGGGCCTGAGCGATCCCAACGAACAGGCCCGTGCGCACCCCGATGGAATCCAGGTCGCGGTCCTGCCGCGCCAGGCGGTCGACGACGTACAGGACGACGCCGAACACGGCGAGCGTCACGGCGATCAACCACGGCTGCCCGAGTTTGTCCTCGATCACCGACTCGAGCGCGACGCCGGCGATCACTCCGGGGATCGTTCCGATGACGAGGGCCCATGCGAGCCGCTCGTCCGGCGTGCGGATCGCGCGTGCCCCGCACGACGCGAAGAACGCCTTGATGTAGACCCACAGGTCGCGGCGGAAGTAGATCACCGCGCCGACGAACGTGCCCATGTGAAGCGCGACGTCGAACGTTTTGTTCAGCGCCGGGTCGTCGACGATGTGCCACCCGAACATCCACGGGACGAGGATCAGGTGGCCACTGCTCGAGATCGGCGCGAACTCCGTGATGCCCTGGACGAGGCCGAGGACGATCGCCTGCAAGATGGTCATTGCGCCCGAGTCTATCCGGGCCGTACGGCCGACTACCCGAACGCCGGCGAGGCGCTCGGAGAGGCCGAAACCGTGTCGGGCGCACGAACGGCCAGACCGAGATTTCCGGCCGCCGCCGCCTGCAGGAGTTGGCGCGCGGTCTCCGCATCGACGTCGAGCGTGACCGGGATCGCCCCCGCTTCTCCTGCGGATACGTCGGCTTCGCCGATGGCAAGGATCCGGAGATCCTCACCCACGAGCGTTGTATAGGGACGCGCGCCGGCGAACGTGGCGTAGGCGTCGACCCTGTCGGCGGGCGTCACGCCATCGGGCACCGCCGCGAACCGAACCGTCACGGCGACGTTCCCCGGCTCGACCGCGACGGCGAACCGGCTGGCACCCAGCCGCGCGTCGACCAGGACCTCGCCGGCCAGCACGACGCCGCCGGACACCTTGCCGACAGCCGCGGCGGTCGACGTCACGGCGCCGGGCGGCAGGTAGACGGCGGGCAGCTGCGCAAGCCGGATGTCACCCGGCCCGATCACGGTCCCGGCCGCGAGGTCGCGGGCCGCCACCACGGCTACCGCACCCGGGCCCGCGGCCGCTTGCGCTTCCTCCGCTCGCACAACCTCGCCTCGCACCGCCAGGAACGAAACCAACGCGAGCACGCCGGCAAGACCGAACAACACCTTGGACGACATGGGCAGGGTGCGTCCGAACCCCGGCAAGCGCATGCGAGGACGCTATGCATCGCGGGCACGCTGAGCCGTGCGCACCGTCACATCAGTCGACCGGTCGGAGGTGATCCTTCCGTTTCTCGAGCGGCATAGTCTTCAGGCGGAACTCCTCCAGCTCGCGACGTCCGACGATCGACGAGACGGCCTCGCGCACGCGGTCGCCGAGCTGTTCCGCGTCGTCCTCCGTCACGAACGAGAGCTCGATCCGGACGAGCTGGCGTGCCATCAGCTGCTCCCGGAGAGCGCCTGTCCGCAGGTGCACCCGCGTTCGCTCGGCACATCAGGGATCGCTGCGAACAACAGGTCCCGGAGCGCCTCGATGTTCTCGCCGAAGACCTTCAGCACCTCGTGGTGCGACACCGGCGAGATGTCGTCGACCCCGACGTCGTAGTCGGTGACGAGCGCGACGTTCGCGAAGCACAGCTCCGCCTCGCGTGCGAGGGTGACCTCGGGGAACTGCGTCATCCCGATCACGTCGCCGCCCATCTGCGTGAACATCTTCGATTCGGCCCGCGTCGAGAACCGCGGCCCCTCGATCACCACCATCGTGCCCCCGTCGCGATGCTCGATCCCGAGCGTGCCTGCCGACGCGACCAGCGATGTGCGGAGCTCGGGGCAGTACGGATCGGCGAACGACACGTGCGTCGTCACCGGCCCGTCGAAGAACGTGTACGCCCGGGACTTCGTGAAGTCGATCGCCTGGTCCGAGACGACGAACGTCTTGGGCGCGATGTCGCGACGGAGCGAGCCGGCCGCGCTCGGCCCGAACAACCGCGTCACGCCGAGCTCCTTCATCGCCCACACGTTGGCGCGGTACGGCACGAGGTGCGGCGGGAACTCGTGGTCCTTCCCGTGGCGCGGCAGGAACGCGACCCTGCGTTCGCCGATCGTTCCGATCGTGATCGGTGCGCTCGGCTTCCCGTACGGCGTGTCGACCGTCACCTCCTCGGGGTCGTCGAGGAAGGCGTAGAAACCCGACCCTCCGAACACCCCGATCTCGGCGCTGCTCACGAAGACCCCTCCTTCTTCGTCGTGGTGGACGACGCCGAGGAGTCGCTCGACGTCTCCTTCTTGGTGGTGCCGCCCTCCGTCGACGCCGGCTTCTTCTCGGCGTCGTTCTTCGACTCGCCCGCCGGTTTCGACTTCTTGCCGTGGTCGGTGGCATAGAACCCGGATCCCTTGAACGAGATCGCCGGCGGCGCGAACACCTTCCGTAGCTCCCCGCCGCACTCCGGGCAATGCGTCAGCGGGTCGTCGCTCATCTTCTGGACGATGTCGAACGTATGGCCGCAATCGCGGCATCGGTACTCGTAGGTGGGCATGGCCGGGCAAGTGTAGTTCCGGTGCACCGATAGACTCGGCCGCCATGACGATGCGCACCGCGGTGATCCCGGCGGCGGGCCTTGGGACGCGCTTCTTGCCTGCGACGAAGGCGGTACCGAAAGGATTGCTTCCGATCGTCGACACCCCGGCGATCCAGCTCGTGGTCGAGGAGGCGCTCGCCGCTGGGCTCGAGGACGTGATCGTCGTTCTCGGTCCGGGGCAGGACGCGTTGCGCGAGCACTTCGCTCCCGATCCCGCCTTGGAACAGGAGTTAGAGGCGCGCGCCAAGGCCGGCGCGCTCGAGGCCGTCCGGCGAGCCACCCGCCCCGAGGTTCGGTTCGTCGTGCAGGAGGAGGCGCTCGGCCTCGGGCACGCTGTCTCGGTCGCGGCGCCGCTCGTCGGCGGTGCGCCGTTCGCCGTCCTGCTCGGCGACGACCTGCTCGACCCGACGGTGCCGCTCCTTCGATCCATGCTCGCCGAGTCCGAGCGGACCGGCGCCTCGGTGATCGCCGCGATGCACGTGGGTCCGCGCGAGATCGCGATGTACGGCTGCATCACGCCCGGCGAGACCGACGGCGACCTCGTCAGTGTCTCGTCCATCGTCGAGAAGCCCGATCCGGCGGAAGCCGCGTCGGACCTCGCGGTCGTCGGGCGGTACGTGTTCACGCCCGGGATCGTCGACGCGCTCGCGACGACGGCGCCCGGCGCCGGCGGCGAGATCCAGCTCACCGACGCGATCGGCGCGCTCGCGGCAACCGAACGCGTGTACGCCTACCCGTTCGAGCGCGGCCGCTACGACGCCGGCAACCCGCTCGACGCGCTCGAGGCGCAGATCGCATTCGCCCTCGCACGCGACGACCTCGGCTCACCGCTGCGGGCGCGTCTCACCGATCTGCTCGCGAGCGGATAGGACGTCGTGCTGCGGCGGCGCCCTTGGCGGGGCTGGGAAGACCTCGCGCCGATGCAGGAGCTGCTTGCGCGCACGCTGCGCGACATGCCCGACTGCGCGTTCTTCCACCCCGGCGACCTGGCATGGTGGGTCGGGTGGCCCGAGCAGTCACACGAAGATCTGGCTCGGAAGGTCACGATCGTGCAGGACGATGACCGCGTCGTCGGTTGGCACTACCTCGACCGCGAAGATGTGAACGAGTGGGTCGACCCGACCGCGCCCGATCCCGACGCGGTGTGGCGCGAGCTCGATGCGGCGCTCGAACCGCACCCGTCGCTCGCGCGGTCGATCCGGGGCGACGACACGGCGGGGATGGCGCGCCTTCGCGCCGCCGGATTCACCCCGATGGACGAATGGATGATCGGCTTCTCGTTCGACCTGACCGATCTCGATGTGGGCGCGTCCGACGAACGCGTGCGGCCGGTCGCACCCGGCGACGACCTTGCGCCGCGCGCCTCCGTCACGCGGGCCGCCTTCCGCGTAGACAAGCCGTTCGATCGCTACGTCCGGGAGTACGAGGCCTTCACCCGGACGCCGGCGTACCCACTCGGCTGGGACCTGGTCGCATGGAGCGATGACCGCGCGGCCGCGTGCACCATCGCGTGGCCCGATCCGGTGAGCCGCGTCGGGAACTTCGAGCCTGTCGCGGCGCATCCGGACCTCCACCGACGGGGCTACGCGAGCGCGGTGCTCCGGGGAGGGTTCCGGCGGCTGCGTGACGCCGGCATGGAGCGCGTCGTCGTATACACACCGATGGACAACGAGCCGGCCATCGCCCTGTACCGGTCGGTCGGATTCCACGACGACAACATCCAGCGCTGGTTCGCCCGGTCGTGACCCGACGTGCGGATACACTGCTCGCATGGCGCGTGCCGTGCACGATCACGACTCGGCCGACGGCCTCGTCCCGCTCGAGCGGGCGCGCGAGACCGTTCTGTCGCAGATCCATCCGCTCCCGCCGATCGAGCTGCCGCTGACGGACGCGTACGGCTGCGTCGCGGCGACGGACATCAAGTCGACCGTCGACCTGCCCGAGTTCGCGTCCAGTGGGATGGACGGGTTCGCGGTGCGTGCGGCCGACGTTGCGAATGCATCGCCCACCTCGCCGGCCGAACTCAAGGTGGTCGGTCGCGCGATGATCGGTCATCGCCCCGACGCGACGGTCGGGATGGGCGAAGCGGTCGCCATCGCGACCGGCGCGCCGATCCCGAGCGGCGCCGACGCGGTCGTCCCCATCGAGAACGCGGAGAACACCGAGGACGGCGACCTCGTTCGTTTGTTGGAGGCCGTGCCGGTGGGGCGCCACGTGCGGCCGCAGGGTGAGGACGTTCCCGCGGGCACGGTGCTCGTGCCCGCGGGCAAGCGTCTCGGTGCGCCTGAGATCGGGCTGCTCGCGAACGCCGGCGTCCCGCATCCGCTCGTGCATCCGCGCCCGCGCGTGATCGTCTTCTCGACCGGCGACGAGCTCGTTCCGCCGACCGAGACGCCGTCGTTCGGACAGGTGCGAGACGCGAACGCGTACACGTTGTTCGGCGCGTTGCGCGAGGTCGGCGCCATTCCCGTGATCGCCGGCATCGTCCACGACGATCCCGAGACGCTGAAAGAAGCCGTGTTCAGCTACGAGATCCAGGCCGACGCGTTCGTGTCGTCGGGCGGGGTGAGCGTCGGCGAACGCGACGTCGTCAAGGCGGCGTTCTTCAAGCACGGCGATATCGCGTTCTCCAAGGTCGCGATGCAGCCCGGGATGCCGCAGGGGTTCGGGTTCATCGAGGGCAAGCCGTTCTTCGGACTGCCGGGTAACCCCGTCAGCGTGTTCGTCAGCTTCGAGATGTTCGTCCGGCCTGCGATGTTGAAGATGATGGGCCGCGGGCACCTCGGGCGCCCCGAGGTCGCCGCGGTGCTGACGCACGACGTCAGTGGCCCGCGGGACAAGACCGTGTTCGCGCGCGTCGAGCTGGTGCGCGACACCGGCGGCTGGCGCGCGACGCCGACCGGTGGCCGTGGCTCGAACCTCATCTCGACGATCGCACGCGCCAACGGACTGGCGGTCTTGCCGCCGGGGATCGCAACGGCGTCCGCCGGCGAGCGGGTGTCGGTGCTGCTGTTCCGCGCGACGGAGGACTAGTGGAGGCCTCGCAGGCCGGCGCCGACGGGGTAACGCGCATCGTCGAGGTCGGCGCGAAGCCCGAGACCGCACGCGAGGCGACCGCCGAAGGGTGGCTGCGAACGACGCAGGATGCGGTGGCCGAGCTCGTCGCCGGGACGAAGAAGGGCTCGCCGATCGAGACCGCGAAGATCGCGGCGATCGGCGGGGTGAAGCGCACGCCCGACCTGCTGCCGCACTGTCACCCCATCCGCGTCACGGGCGTCGACGTGATCGTCGATCCGGGCAACGACGGCCGCATCCACATCGTCGTCACCGTACGTGCGATCGATCGCACCGGCGTCGAGATGGAGGCCCTCACCGGGGTCGCCGCCGCCGCGCTCTCGCTATACGACACGGCCAAGGCCTTCGACCGAGGCGCTCGGATCGAAGACATCCGGTTGCTGGCGAAGTCCGGCGGCAAGAGCGGCGATTTCGTCGCCGACGCCCGGTAGCCGGCGACGAACCAACGTCGGGCGACCTTTCCACAGGACTTCCACATCGTGGGGAAAATCACATCGATGTGCTTCTCGGGCACCACATGTGGTGCTACGGTCCCGGTCCAGCCTAGATGTTGTGTCGCATCCGGGGATCGGCGGACAGGAGGCTGGCCCATGCAGTGGTTGCTGCTCGGGGTCTTGGTCATCATATGGGCGTCGTTCCTCATACCGATCGGACGCAGGCGGTCCGACAACCGGAGCGTCGAAGACTTCGAACGCAGGATGGAGCTGTTGGCGAACGCAGAGGTGCACGGCACGACCGGGCGTTGGATCGTCACCCCCCGCAAAGGTGTCCGCTTCCTCGGGCCACGCGAGCGACGACAGGCGCGCGCCCGCGCGCGTCGGCGCCGCATCTTCGTCTTCCTCCTGGAAGCGATCGGCCTGTCGCTGCTGATCGGCGTGGTGCCGCCGCTTCGCGTGGCGTGGTACGTGTCGGCAGCGCTCGGCGGTCTCCTCCTGTTGTACGTGTGGGCGCTGCTGGTGATCAAGGCCCGCGCCGCTGCGGCACCCCCGCGCGTCGTGGCTGCGCCGCAACAGATCGTCGAGCCGCGGCCGACGATCGAACCCGACCAGCACGTCGCGGTGTTCGCCGCGGCCGGCTCCTGACAGTCGGCCGGAACCCCTCTGCTACGCTGGCCGCTCCCGGGGGTGTAGCTCAGTCCGGTAGAGCACTGCGTTCGCAACGCAGGGGTCAGGGGTTCAAGTCCCCTCACCTCCACTGACATCACTGGCGACATCGCATCGCGGCGAGGAGCGTCCCGTGGATCAACGGGTAAGCGTCATCACCCTCGGCGTCGGCGACCTCGACCGCGCGCGCCGGTTCTACGAGCAGCTCGGGTGGACGAGCCCGTCGGTACCCGAAGACGGCGTCGTCTTCTTCCAGTGCGGTGGGATGGTGCTCGCGCTGTGGAGCCGGGTGGCCCTGGCTGAAGACTCGGTCGTCCGGGACGCCGGCGGATGGGGCGGTGTCACGCTGGCGTACAACGTTGGCTCGCCGCACGACGTAGACGCCGTCCTCGAGGAAGCGCGCGCCGCAGGGGCGACGGTCGGCCGGCCGGGGGCGGCCACGTTCTGGGGCGGCTACTCAGGGGTGTTCATCGACCCCGACGGCCACCCGTGGGAGGTCGCCCACAACCCCTTCTGGACCATCGGCCGCGATGGGGGCGTCACGATCTAGCGTGGGCTAGGCCCTGCGGTCGTTGCATCGGCCCTCGCGGCAGGCCACCATCGTGGCCTCGTTCGGCAACGGAAGGGGCTCGGTCATGGGCGACAGCAAGATCAGCTACGCCGGCATCGGCGCGGCGGTCGCGGGGGTCATCGGCATCCTCGGCATCTATTCCCATTGGTGGGAATCGGACTTCTTCACCTTCAACGGCACAGCCGACATCTCGGGCCAGCTCGCGCTCGGGATGGCGATCGGGCTGTTCGCGATGGGCGCGGCCTACGTCCTGATCTCGGATCCGCAGATCCGCCGGGTCACCGGTGCACTCGCGACGCTGTTCGCGGTCCTGCTCACGCTCGCGTGCGTGTGGGGCCTCTTGCGGACCAGCAACGTCGCGCCGACGGCGAACGCATCGATGGGCCTGTTCGTCTCGGGACTCGGCGGCGTGCTTGGGATCGCAGCCTGCCTGCTCGTGCTGCGCGACAGCGCGCAGACAGAGGCAGCAGAGGCGATGCCACCGGCGTCGGACGCGGCCATGGCGTCGGACAGCGCGGGGGCGGACACCACCTGAGCACAGATCTGCCCGTCGGGCACCCCTGGTTCACCGCCGAGGATGCCGGCGCGGGCATCACGCGGCTGTGGGAGCCGTACGTCGACGAGATGCTGACGTCGAACGTGTGGCATGTGCCGGGCGCCGACGTCGACCTGATCGTCGACACGGCCAACGGCGTCGGTCCGCTGCTTCCGCACGTCCAGCCATTGACTGCCGGCAAGCCGGTGATCGCGTTCGCGACGCACGCGCACTTCGATCACGTCGGGGGCCTGCACGAGTTCGATGACCGCCGCGTGCACCGCGCCGATGCCGACGAGACGCGATCGCCGTTCCGCATGCGTCTTCGCCGCGAGGACTTCCCCGAGGGAACCGAGGAGATGTACGCGTACTACAACGTGCCCATCCCCGAGGTGGCGCTCCGCGCGGTGCCCGCGGCCCGCTTCGACATCGCCGGCTGGATGACGCCCGGCGCCGAGCCGACGATGCTCCTGGACGAAGGCGACACGATCGATATCGGGACGCGAACGTTCACCGTGCTACACACACCGGGCCACACGGCAGGATCGGCGTGCCTGTTCGATCAACACGAGGGCACCTTGTTCAGCGGCGATGCCGTCTATGTCGATGCGGCGCTCGATTGGGTCGACGAGGCGGCGATGGCTGCTTCACTTCGGCGGCTCGGCGACCTCGACGCGCGGACCGTTCATGCGGGGCATGAACGGTCCTTCGATGGCCCGGAGCTCAGGGCGACGGTCGACGCATGGGTTGCGCGG
>DATAPH010000025.1:0-3663 GCA_036265325.1 Actinomycetota bacterium
GAGCGCGAAGACCGGCCGGTGCGGGTGGGCGAACTTCGCCGCGATCGCGTACGGGACGCCGGGGCCCATGGTCGCGAGCGTCCCCGACAGCGACGCCATCATCCCCTTGCGGATCTTGATGTCGCGCGCGAACCAGTTGGCCGACGAGCCGGAGTCGGCGGTCAGGATCGCGTCGTCGGGTAGGCGCGACGACAGCTCCCAAAAGACCCGCTGCGGGTTGATCGGGTCTGCTTCGAGCATCGCGCGCTGCTCCATCAGCTCCCACCACTCGCGGATGCCGCCTTCAATCTGGTCGCGCCACGACCGGTCGTCCTTGCGTACGAGCCGCGGCAGCAGCGCCTTCAGCGTCTCCTGCGAGTCGCCGACGAGGTTGACCTCCATCGGGTAGCGGATGCCGATCATCCGGCCGTCGATGTCGATCTGAACCCCGCGCGCCTTTCCCTCCTCGGGCAGGAACTCGGAGTACGGGAAGCTCGACCCGACCATCAGCAACGCGTCGCAGCCCATCATCAGGTCGTAGCTCGGCTTCGTCCCGAGCAAGCCGATCGAGCCGGTCACGTACGGGAGGTCGTCGGGGAGCGCGGCCTTTCCGAGCAGGGCCTTCGCGACGCCGGCGCCGAGGGTCTCCGCGACCTGGACGACTTCGTCGCCGGCATGCAGCGCGCCCTGGCCGATCAGCATTGCGACCTTCTCGCTCTCGTTGAGCACCTGCGCGGCGCGCGCGAGGTCGCCCTCCTTCGGAACGATCTTCGGACGCGAGTAGCCGATGCCGGAGTGGACCGTGCCGTGCTCGTGGGGCGGCGTCTCGACCGCCTTCTCCGAGGCGAGGTCGTTCGGGACGATGATGCAGGTGACCGTGCGCTGGTCGAGGGCGATGCGCACGGCGCGGTCGACGAGGTGGCGGATCTGGGCCGGATCGGTGGCCATCTGCACGTACTCGTGCGCGACGTCCTTGAAGAGCGTCTGGAGGTCGACCTCCTGCTGGTAGTTGCCGCCGAGCGACGCCATCGCCTGCTGGCCGACGATCGCGACGACGGGCTGGTGGTCGAGCTTCGCGTCGTACAGGCCGTTCAGGAGGTGGATCGCGCCCGGGCCCGACGTAGCGATGCAGACACCGACCTCACCCGTGAACTTCGCGTGGCCGCAGGCCATGAAGGCGGCCATCTCCTCGTGGCGCACCTGGGTGAACTCCGGGTCGCCGTCCGCGCGGTCGAAGGCTCCGAGGAAGGCGTTGATGCCGTCGCCCGGATAGCCGAACACGCGGTGGACACCCCACGCGGTCAGCCGCGCGAGGACATAGTCAGCGACCAGCTCCGCCATCAGTCATCCCGTCCTTTCGCCTGCGCCTCGGTTCCGCAGGGTCGTGTGCCCAGGTGGGGCAAAGAAGAACCCTTCGTAATCCGATCTTTACAGGCGGCCCACGCCTACCGACCTCTCAACACTGCTTAACAGAGCCTCAAAGAGCGCTTAACGCGCCGCAACGGCCGTGCAACAGGGGGGCGTTATAACGCGGCCATGGGTCGGCGCAGCCTGCTCCCGCTCGGCGCCCTGCTCGGCGCGGGGCTGTCCGGCGGCGCACTCGCTCTCGTCGGCGCCGCGGCGTTCGGCTTCGGTGACACGACGACGACGGTCGAGCAGATCGGCGCCGCGGCCACCGGTTCTCCGGCGGCATTCGAGCGCAGCGGATCGAGGGGCGGCGCCCTCTCAGTGAACGACATCTTCCGGCGCGACGCGCCCGGCGTCGTCCAGGTGACGTCGACGCAGGTCGTGAGCACCCCTGCCGACCCGCTGTTCGGCTTCGGGCCCCAGACGCAGAAGGAGTCGGCGCTCGGGTCGGGCTTCGTCATGGACAAGGCCGGCCACATCGTCACGAACTACCACGTCGTCGCGAACGCCCGCTCGGTCGAGGTCAGCTTCTCGAACAGCGACAACCTGAAGGCCCGCATCGTCGGCGCTGACCCGTCGACGGACATCGCCGTCCTCCAGGTGAACGCGCGCTCGCGGGCGCTGACGCCGCTGCCCTTCGGGAACTCCGACCGCGCCCACGTCGGGGATGCCGTCGTCGCGATCGGCAACCCGCTCGGCTACGACCGCTCGGTCACTGCCGGCATCGTCAGCGCGCTCCAGCGGGCGATCACGGCCCCGAACCAGTACCCGATCGACCACGTGATCCAGACGGACGCGCCGATCAACCACGGCAACTCCGGCGGCCCGCTGATCGACGCGCGCGGGAACGTGATCGGCGTCAACGCGCAGATCGCGACCGGGTCCGGCGGCGACGGGAACATCGGCATCGGCTTTGCGATCCCGATCAACACCGTCCGGACCGTCGCCGCGCAGCTGATCCAGAAGGGCACCGTCGAGCACGCCTTCATCGGCGTCACCGCGAAGTCGGTGACCCCGCAGATCGCTCGTCTGTTCAGGCTTCCGGCGAACCACGGCCTCCTGGTCATGGGCGTCGACCCCGGCAGCGGCGGTGCCGCCGCCGGGCTCCGCGCCGGAACCGACACCGCCGTCGTCTCGGGTGAGAGCTGGCCCGTCGGCGGCGACCTGATCGTCGCGGCGGACGGGCGTGCGCTCGGCGACGTCGACCAGCTCCGTGACGCGGTCGCGGCGAAGCATCCAGGCCAGTCGCTCGCGCTCGAGATCTATCGCGGCAACACGAAACGAACTCTCACCGTGAAGCTCGGACGACAGCCGTCTACCCCCCCAGGCTGATCGTCCTGGACGGCCCCTGATCTGGGGCCGCGCTCCCGCCGCGCCGTTGCCAGCACGGTCGCGGGAGCGCTTGCTGGAGGGCCCGATGCCTGCCCGGGCCCTCCAGCTTTACCCTTGCTGGCCGGTGATCGAGCAGCGCTTCGGTGAATCGGTTCCGTTCTCCGTCGGTGTCGAGGAGGAGGTGATGATCCTCGACGACGAGACGCTCCTCCTCTCCCCGTCGGTCGAGACGCTGATCGCGGGCGCGGAGCGGCTCGGCCTCCCCGGGCGGCTGAAGACCGAGCTCTTCGCCTCGGTGGTGGAGCTGAACACGGACGTCTGCGATTCCGTCTCGGGCGCGGCGGAGGCGCTGCGCGCGCTGCGCGCGGATGCGGATGCAGTCGCGCGCGAGCACGGGTTGCGGATCGCGGCAGCCGGCTCGCACCCCGTCTCGCCACCCGAGGAGGAGGAGATCGCGCCCGATCCCCGGTATCACGACTTCGTTGCCTATGCGGGAATCTCGGCGCGGCGTCAGGGCGTGAGCGGCCTCCACGTGCACGTCGGCATGCCGAGCGCGCACTCGTGCTTCGCGACGCTCGAGGCGGTCATGCCCTGGCTCCCGGTCGTGCTGGCGCTGTCCGCCAACTCGCCCTATCTGTCGGGCCGCGAGAGCGGTCACCTGTCGGTGCGCGCGCAGGTGCTCGCCGAGCTCCCCCGGTCGGGCGCGCCGCCGCCGTTCGGCTCCTACGATGAGTGGGAAGCGTTCGTCGAGCGCTACGTCGAGCTTGGGCTCGCCGACGGGTACACGCGGTTCTGGTGGGACATACGGCCGCATCCGTCGTTCGGGACGCTCGAGATCCGGATGCCCGACCAGCCGACGTCGCTCGAGCGGACGATCGCGTTCGCCGCGCTGCTGCAGGCACTCTGCGTCGCGCTCGCCGACCGGCCGGCGCGTGGCGACGCGGC
>DATAPH010000026.1:0-17884 GCA_036265325.1 Actinomycetota bacterium
TTCGACGAGCAGTTGCGACATCGCCGGCGAGTCGACGGCCGCGAGGGTATGGAGGGTGGCCGGCGCTGCGCCGATGGACGGTGCGCCGTCGACCTGGATGCCGGCTGTACGAAGCGCGGCGGTGAACGCCGCGGCCGCCTCAGGTTCGGGCGAGCTGTCGCCCCCCGCGAGCCGGAGCGCCGTGGGCCGCGTGACGTAGTCGCGCGAGATCTTCGGGAGCCATCCCGGCGCCCACCAACCCCGGTCGAACGCGCTCGTGTCGCCCATCACGCCGCCCGTCACCCGGCGGAGGCCCGACGAACGCAGGCGGTCGGCCAACGCGGCGAGATCGGTGGTCGTGAGGGTCGGGTCGCCGCTTCCGACGAGCCAGAGGTCGCCGTGGAGCACTCCGGCGTGGGGCGGTTCA
The DNA here is from genome assembly GCA_036265325.1 of Actinomycetota bacterium. Classification (GTDB taxonomy): domain Bacteria; phylum Actinomycetota; class UBA4738; order UBA4738; family HRBIN12; genus AC-51. Next base: position 407 of record DATAPH010000026.1, read on the forward strand.
TCCGACGCGGCCGACGTCCGATACCGGAACGATGGACCCAACAGGTCGAGGGCAGCCATCGAGGTGAGCAGCTTCTCGTTCGACGCCAACGCTCGCGGCCGCTCGCCGAGGTGTGCGTACACGATCCGATCCGCCAGCCCGACCGCGACCGACACATCCCGGCCGCCGATGGTGGCATCGATCGTGTTCGCCCACGGGGCGTCGATCGGATCGACGTTGAACGACGCGCTCGGCGGTATTGCGGAGGTCGCCGTATCGTGCGTCGATGTCGTCGATCGAGGTGTGACCGCCGCCGCTGCGCTCGGCGGCGCGGCGACGTTCGAAGACGTCTGCGTGCAGGCGACCGCGAGCGACACGACGAACGCCGCGGATATCCAGCGGCGCAGGGGATCGACAGGTAGCCTCCTCACGTGCTTCCCATCCTGATCACCTTCCTCGTCATCATGATCGTGATCGCGGTCGTGTATCTCGTCGGCGCGCAGCCGTCGAAGAGGTCGACCAAGTCCGGCAAGGGGAGGTCGTCCTCGCGGTCGTCGGCATCACGCTCCAGACCGGCGAAGGGGCGCTCCGGGTTCCGCGAGACGCCCGGGTGGTTGCGGAAGCTTCCGTTGGTGCTCGTGATCTTGGCCGTCGTCTCGCTTGTGATCGCGCTCGCGCAGTTCCGCGTGGCGAAGAGCAAGGCGACGCCGACGATCGCGCTCGTTATCGACGCGTCGAACTCGATGGATGCGACCGATGTCCAGCCGAACCGGCTGTCGGCGGCGGAGTCGGCCGCGCAGGCCTTCCTACAGAAGCTGCCTCCGGACTTCGCGGTGTCGCTGGTCTCGTTCGCCGACGACCCGAAGGTGCTCGTGGAACCCACCACCGATCACACGCAGGTCGCCGACGCGCTCGGCACCCTGCCACGGGGCCAAGGAACGGTGATCGGCGACGGCCTCGCGGCGGCGTTGTCCGAGATCCAGAAGTCTCAGGAAGGGTCGCAGGCGGGGCCGGCCGCGATCGTCTTGTTGTCGGACGGCAACGACACAGGGAGCAAGACGGCGCCGTTGAAGGCCGCCGCGCAGGCGGCAGATCAGCACGTGCCCGTCTACACGGTGATCCTCGGCACGCCGAAGTCGGGAGGCGGTGGTGCGAACGCCGACCTGCTCAACCAGATCGCGACATCGACCGGCGCGGTGTCGGCCACGGCGCAGACATCGAGCGAGCTGTCGAACGTCTACGAGGAGCTCGGCTCGCAGCTGTCGTCCCAGCTGAAGGTCAGCAGCTCGGCACAGCTGTTCCTGTTCATCGCGATCGCACTGGCGGTGGCCGCCGCGGTGATCCTGCTGATCACGACGCAGCGACGCAGCTAGCCCCCGGGTTCTGGTTCTGACACATCCGCAACGGTCGCGTTCGTCGCGTTCAGGAGATCCACCGTCGCGACATGCAGGTTCACACCGTGCGCCCCGCCTCCGATCGCGACGGGGTCACCGACTCTGCCCACCGTCTCGTCTGCGATCACGGGCCACGCATGGCTCGATCCGAACGGTGTGATCGCGCCCCGCTCGTAGCCGGTGGCCTCGAACGCCTCGTCCTTGTCCGGGAGCGAGATGCGGCGGATGCCGAGGTGGGCACGCAGCTTCGCCCAGTCGATCCGCCTGCCGCCAGGGACGAGCACGAAGACGTAGTCGTCGGCGCCGCGCCTGACCACGATCGTGCGGAGCAACTGGCCCAGCGCGATCCCCTGGAATCCGGCGCTCTCCTCGGCGCTTCGCGCGCGTTGCGTGCGCATGACCTCGAAGGCGATCCCCGCATCGCGCGCGGCGACGATCCCGGGCGTGTTGGCCGCCTTGCTCACGGGGCGCCTCGCACGGTGATCTCCGCGTCGACGTCAACCCCGGTGCGAAGCGTGTCGAGGACGACGCAGTAGCGTTCGGCGCTTCGGAGAAGCCGCTCGGCTCGTTCACCCTCGGCGTCGCCCGCGACCGTGACGGCGGTACGGCAGCGGATCGTCCGGATGCCGACCGGGAACTCGCGACCCATCGCGAGGGTGCCGCGAGCGTCCCAGTCGGCCTCGACGTCGATGTCCAGCGCGGTGATCTCGATGCCCATGTTGGCGGCCACCATCCGCAGCGTGACCTCCTGGCACGCGGCGAGCGCGCCGAGCAGCAGATCGCCGCTGCAGGGAACGTCGTGGTCCCCGCCGACAGCGGGGTGTGCGCCGCTTCGCCACGTCACATCAGGAAGCCGGTCGGGCCCAACCTCCACGTGCAACGGATCGGACAGTTCCGCATGGCCGCCGTGCACGACCAGCCGTTGGGTCGCGGTCTCCGGATCGGTCGTGTATCGCTCGCGCAGCGGCGCTTGGCGTTCCCGGATGTCCACGGCTTAGCGCTCCCTCTCTCTCGACGGTCGCCGTTCGGGCCCCAGGGACGCGAAAGACCCCTGGACCGGCGGCACGCGACCACGATAGGTCACGCGCCCGTCCAGGGGCCCGACGCGCCAGATCCTAGTGACCAGCTGCGGTCACGTTGACGCACGCGATGTCGTACTGCGACACCGCATGCGGGTTCCCGCTCACCAACGAGTGGGTGTCTTCGCTGCCTGCGTAGTTCGCCTCGGCGTTCGAGAACCCTCCTGTGGTGAACCCATGGGGCATGATCGTCGCCCCTTCAGAGCCGCAGGACGCGCCGGGCTGTCCTGCCGAAGCCGTGCCGATCGGCACGATGAACACGGCCGCGGTGATCACCGCGCCGATGATCGCCTTCTTGAGCATGGCGACCTCCCTTCCCTTTCGTTCGCAGGGCCTACGGGCGAGCCGGGTGAGCGGTTCGGTCTGCCGCGCTAGGCTTCCTCGGTAGCCGGTTCCGCTGTGTGAGGAGGACGATGTCGACCGCCGCCGGACCTCGCGAGGTGCACGCGCCGCGTGGCACCGAGCTCAGCTGCAAGGGGTGGCAGCAGGAAGCCGCCCTCCGCATGTTGATGAACAACCTCGATCCCGAGGTCGCGGAACGGCCGGACGACCTCGTCGTGTACGGCGGGACCGGCCGCGCGGCGCGGTCGTGGGAGGCGTTCGACGCGATCGTCCGGGAGCTGCGCCGGCTCGAGGGCGACGAGACGCTGCTGATCCAGTCGGGCAAACCCGTCGGCGTGGTGCAGACGCACGAGTGGGCGCCCCGCGTGTTGATCGCGAACAGCAACCTCGTCCCGGAGTGGGCCACGTGGGAGGAATTCCGGCGGCTCGAGGCGCTCGGCCTGACGATGTACGGCCAGATGACCGCGGGCTCTTGGATCTACATCGGCACGCAGGGGATCCTCCAGGGCACCTACGAGACGTTCGCGGCGATCGGTGCGAAGCGCGGCGGCACGCTCGCGGGCACGATCTCGCTGACGGCCGGTCTCGGCGGTATGGGCGGCGCGCAGCCGCTCGCCGTCACCATGAACGACGGCGTGGTCCTGTGCGTCGAGGTCGACCCCACGCGGATCGAGCGGCGGGTCAAGACGCGGTACCTCGATGTCGCGGTCGACGACCTCGACGAGGCACTCCGGATGGCGATCGACGCGCGCGACCGACGGGAGCCGTTGTCGATCGGCGTGCTTGGGAACGCCGCAGACATCGTGCCGAGGCTCGCCGCCGCAGGCGCCCCGATCGACATCGTCACCGATCAGACGAGCGCGCACGATCCGCTGAGCTACATCCCGCAGGGCCTCTCGCTCGACGAGGCGGACGAGCTGCGGATATCCGATCCGACCGAGTACACGAAGCGAGCGCAGGCCTCGATGGCCGCGCACTGCGCCGGCATGGTGGCGTTCCTCGACGGCGGCGCGGAGGTGTTCGACTACGGGAACAACCTGCGCGCCGAGGCCGAGCACGGCGGGTTCGAGCGTGCGTTCGCCTACCCGGGCTTCATCCCGGCGTACATCCGGCCGCTGTTCTGCGAGGGGAAGGGTCCGTTCCGGTGGGTGGCACTGTCCGGCGACCCGGCCGACATCGCCGCGACGGATCGCGCGGTGCTGGAGGAGTTCCCCGAGAACGAGGCGCTCGCGCGGTGGATCCGGATGGCCGGCGAGCGGGTGGCGTACCAAGGCCTGCCCGCGCGGATCTGCTGGCTGGGGTACGGCGAGCGGCACCGGCTCGGCATGCGGTTCAACGACATGGTCGCGCGCGGCGAGCTGCAGGCGCCGATCGTGATCGGCCGCGACCACCTCGACGCCGGGAGCGTGGCGTCGCCCTACCGCGAGACGGAGTCGATGGCCGACGGGTCCGACGCGATCGCCGATTGGCCGTTGCTCAACGCGTTGGTGAACACCGCGAGCGGTGCGTCGTGGGTGAGCATCCACCACGGCGGCGGGGTCGGGATCGGGCGCTCGATCCACGCCGGACAGGTCGTCGTGGTCGACGGCACCGAGATCGCCGGTCGGAAGGCCGAGCGTGTGCTGACCAACGATCCCGGGACGGGCGTGCTGCGACACGTTGACGCAGGGTACGACCGCGCGAAGGACGTCGCGAACGAGCGCGGCGTGCGGATCCCCATGGCGGACGGCTAGTGCTCGTCGAGCACATCGGCGAGCTCGTCACGAACGATCCCGCGCACGAAGGGCCGCTCGGCATCATCCATGACGCCGCGGTGGCGATCGACGGCGACCGGATCGCGTGGGTCGGCGAGCAGGGTGCGGCGCCCGACGGCGTCGCGGGTCCCGTCGTCGACGCCGACGGGGGGGCAGCGTTGCCCGGCTTCGTCGACAGCCACACGCATCTCGTGTTCGCGGGCGATCGGACCGCCGAGTTCGACGCCCGGATGCGAGGCGAACGGTACGCGACCGGCGGGATCAAGACGACCGTCGCGGCGACGCGCGCGGCGAGCGACGACGAGCTTCGGGCGAACGCCCGGCGCCTGCGCGAGGAGGCGCTTCGAACCGGCACGACGCACGTTGAGATCAAGTCGGGCTACGGCCTGGATGTCGATGACGAGGCGCGCCTGCTGACCATCGCCGGTGAGCTGACCGACGACGTCACGTTCCTCGGCGGGCACGTCGTCGCGCCCGAGTATGCGGGCGAACCGGACGACTACGTGGACCTCGTTCGTGGCGCGATGCTCGATGCGTGCGCGCCCCTCGCCCGCTGGGCCGACGTCTTCTGCGAGAAGGGCGCCTTCGACGAGGACCAGTCGCGGGCGATCCTCACCGCGGCGAAGGACAAGGGCCTCGGGCTACGGATCCATGCGAATCAGCTGGAGCCGGGCCCGGGCGCTCGGCTGGCCGCCGAGCTCGGCGCGGCCAGCGCCGACCACTTGACCCATCTCGGGCCGGGCGACGCGGAGGCGCTGGCGAGCGCGGGCGTCGTCGCGACGCTCGTGCCGGTCGCCGACCTCTCGACACGATCCCCGTGGCCGGATGCGCGCGCGCTGCTCGATGCGGGCGCGACGGTCGCGCTCGCGACCGATTGCAACCCGGGCACGAGCTTCACGACGAACATGCCGGTCGTGATCGCGCTCGCCGTGACCGCGATGCGGATGACGCCTGCGGAGGCCGTCTGGTCCGCCACCGCCGGTTCCGCGCGCGCCCTCCAACGCGTCGACGTGGGGACGCTGCAGCAGGGCGCGCGCGCCGACCTCGCGATCCTGGACGCGCCGAGTCATGTGCACCTCGCGTACCGCCCCGGCGTGCCGATCGTGCGAACCGTGATCTCGGCCGGCAGCGTCGTGCACGGCTGATCTCCGCGTATCCTCCGCGCCAGCGATCAGCGACCGCCAGCGAGCGTCAGCCAACGACGGGAGGCCATGTGTCCACGCAGATGCTGAACGACCGCACCTTCGAGACGAGCAACGTCGCGAAGGTCAAGGCGACCACATCGTCGATGACGTACGGCGGCGTGATCGCCAAGACGCTCGTGCTCCTGGTGTTCACCGTGATCGCTGCGTCGTGGGGCTGGATGAACGCGCTCACGTGGTTCTCGCCGTCTTCCGGCCTGCTCTTCTTCGCCGGCTACATCCTGCTGATGATCCTCACGTTCGCGGCGGTCGCGAATCCGGGCGCCGCCGCGCTCGCGGGCGTCGTCTACGCGGTGCTGATGGGCGGATGGATGGGCGCGATCAGCCGCGTCTACGAGTCCTACTACGAGGGCATCGTGGGACAAGCGGTCTTCACGTCGCTCTGCGTGTTCCTCGCGTGTCTGATCCTGTACGGAACACGGATCGTGAAGGTCACGAACAAGTTCGCGGCGATGGTGATCGGCGCGACGGTCGGGCTCGTGTTCCTCTACTTCGTCGCGTGGCTGTTCACCTTGTTCGGTGTCCGCTTCGAGATGTGGACGCATCCCAGCTCTCTTGGGATCGGGCTCGCCATCGCCATCGCGCTCGTTGCCGCGCTCACGCTCTTCCTCGATTTCGCGGTGATCGAGCGGGGTGTGCAGGCAGGTGCGCCCAAGGGCTTCGAGTGGTACTGCGCGTATGGGCTCCAGTCGACGCTCGTTTGGCTGTACGTCGAGATCCTTCGGGTCATCGCACTGTTGCGCGGCAGCTGATCTCGGGCGCTTCAACCGGCCTTCCGGAACGGTCGATAGACGTGCATGTCCGTTCGGAGGATCGATCGACGCCTGCTCGCCCTCTGCCTTGCCGCGAGCGCCGTCATCACTGGAACCGCCTCCTCGCATGCGAGCACGGCCGACCGGCTGGATCGTGCGCGCGCGCGACTGCAGGCGTTGAGCGGCGAGATCGCCGCGCAGAGCCAGGCGGTCGAGGCCGCTCGATCGGCGGCGGCGGACGGAGAGGCGCGCGCTGCCGAGGCCGACCAAGCGCTGGTCCCACTGATCGTCCACCGCGTCCAGGTCGCGCAGCGCGTCGCCGAGGTCCAAGCCGAGCTCGACGCCGCCCAGCAGCGGTTCCACGATGCGGTCGTCCAGGCGTTCATCGCGGCGCCGGGTGTGCAGCCCGGTGCGGACACGTTCGCAGCGGTGCTCGATGCGAACTCGTTCCAAGATCTGCAGGATCAACTGGCATTCGGCGAGGCGGCGGCGAACGTCCGAGCGAAGGCGATCCAGGACGTCACGGCCCTCGACCAGCAGCTCACGGCGCGCGGTTCGACCCTCGACGATCTGATCACGGCGGCGCAGGACGTTCGCACCCAGCGTGACGCGGCGCTGCAGGAACAGCAGGCGGCGCTCGTCCGCGAACAGCAAGCGATGGACGCGTTGAACCAGGCGCGGACCGAGATCGTGGCGTTGATCGATCGCCTCCGTGCCAAGCTCGCGCCGAAGGACGTGCAGGCGGTCGCCCGCGCGTTCCAGGGCGATCACAACATGTCGTACGGATCGTGGTCCGACGCGTTCCTCCGGGTGATGGGCGCGCCGCGCTGCCGTTCGAACGTGGTCGTCACGATCGCGTGGCAGGCGCAGGAAGGCACGCAGGCCGACTGGAACCCGCTCGCCACCACGCACCGGATGGATGGGTCAACCGACTTCAACTCGGTCGGCGTGCAGAACTACCGCACGCTCGCCCAGGGCCTCGAGGCGACGAAGGAAACGATCGAGAACGGATGGCGCGACTACGGCTACGGCGCGGTGATCCGCTCGATGCGCGATTGCGCCGATCCGATGAGCACCGCGCAGGCGATCGCCGCCTCGTCGTGGTGCTCCGGGTGCGCCGGCGGCCAGTACGTGATGGGGATCGTCCCTGCGGTCGAGGCCTCGTTCGAGACGTACTACGACCTGTAGACCGCCCGCGACCTGCGGCTTCAGTGTCGCCCCGGCCCTGCCGATGGCGCTTGAGGACAACGCCTGAGGAGCGATCCCATGCAGACCGACCAGGAACGCCGCTGCCCCTCGTGCGGCGCCGATAACAAGCAGGGCGTGAGCTTCTGCTGGCGTTGCTACGCGCCGTTCGGCGAGGCGACCGCGGCGTTCGCGACCGCAGCGGCCGCGACGCGAACCGGCGGCGCCACGGCAACGCGAACCGGTCCTGCCATGCCGGCGGCTCCGCGGGCCGGCGCACCCACGGCACAGCCGACACGGACGCGCTCGCGTGGCGGCCGCATCGGACGGATCTTGGTCGGCGTCGTCATCGCGCTGGTGGTCGGCGGCGTCGTGCAGCACGTGCTCAACCCGACCTATCACGTGCCCGACTCGATCGCGAGTGAGCCGCGTGTGCACAACGCCGTCAGCGACAAGTTCGAACAGACGATGGCGCAGACGGCGCAGCAGGACGACATCCCGCTCGAGGCCGCGGTCTACGGAACCGATTCGAGTCCCGACCTCTTCTTCGTGCTCGCCAACGGCCGCGCGGAGGAGAACGCCGACCAGTTGTTCACAGAGTTCCTGAGCGGCGCGGAATCGGCCGGGATCAAGGTCGACCAGTCCGCGACCATCACCGGCTCGCACGACGGCGCCGAGTACCGATGCGTGCCGATATCGGCGCAGGGGATCGAGGCGGCCGCCTGCGTCTGGCGTGAGGACCACAGCGTGGGGATGACGCTGGACGCCTCACCCGACGGCGACATCACCTCGGCTGTTGTCGCCGCGTACGACGCGACGCACTCGTAGGTCAGCCGGCGAGTTCGGCTCGGATCGCCATCATCCGCCTGTACAGGGGGTCCTGCGTCAACGTCGCCGTGGGCATGTCCGCGCGTCCGACGAACCCGACCTCGTCCAGGAACGACGCCTGCCGGCGGGCGCCCTCGAGTACGCGCGCGAGCGCTTGTGCCTCGCCGCTCACGCCCGAGTCCTTGTCCATCGCCAAGGTGTTGAGCCGCTCCTGGACCGTCTCGACCGTCTGCTTCACGACGCGGTTCTCGTAGATGTCGGCGGTGAGCGAGCGGCGCTCGTCCAGCGTGTAGACGGGACGTCCCTGCTGGTCGAGGTTGCCCGGTTTCCGCATCGAACGGATCAGCTCCCGCGGCTCCGGGTGCCGGACCAGCTCCTCCTTGGACCAATGGGGTTCGGTCGTCAGCTCGCGGCGGTGGCCGGTCTGCAGCAGCGGCAGCACGGTCGCCACGCCGGCGTCGGTCGAGCTTCCGTAGACGATGCGGCGGAGCATCGCGAGCTCGCCGCGGACGACGCGGCTCGTACCCGGCTCAGAAGAAGGTGACGAATCCATGCGTGTTGAGTTCCGCACGCATCGACCGCGCCTTCGCGTTGGAAAGCGGATAGCGCTCGTCGGTGAGCGCGATGAACGCGTCGATCGCGGGCGCGGCGTCGGCGTCGCCACGCAGGCGCGGGAGCACCTTCTGGATCAGCTGCTCGTCCAGGGCGGGCGTCGGGTCGGTCCCGATCTCGGTCGCCGCGACCACGTAGGCGTTGATCTCGTCGAGCACACGGAACCCGAAGGGGGCGACGCCGACGAGCGCGTCCCAGACCTGCAGGATGATGTCCTTCCACGGGTAGTCCGCCATGTGCGCGGCGACCATGGCACGCGGGAGCGGCAGTTCGAGGATCTGCGCGCGGTCGTAGACCTTGTCCGCGAACCCGTGCGTGGTCTCGTCGATGTTGACGGTGCCGCTGAACTTCAAGTTGGGCGTCAGCTCGACCGTGTGCCCGGGCGCGAGGTCCAGACGCGCGATCCCCTCGCGCGTGCGCACCTCCATGGCCGACAAGAACCGGCTGAAGTAGTGCTCCACGCGTGCGAGGTTCATCTCGTCCAGGATCACGTGGAACTCGCGCGCCACGCGCCCGGCCTGGTTGCTCGCGTTCCACTCGCGTGCCGAGTCGGCGACGAACTCGCTGAACGGCGTGTGGTGGTAGAAGCCGTCGAGGGGGGAGAGGTAGCCGAGCAGATCCTCGTTCGACGACCAGCTGGGGTCGACCGCGACGAGCTTCTGCCTGGCGCCGATCACGTTCGCGTACGCCTGCGCGAGCCAGGTCTTCCCTGTTCCGCTCGGCCCGCAGAGGATCACGAATCCTCGAGTAGCGGTCGCCAGGTGATAGCGCCGGATCACGTCGTCGGAGATGCGGAACGTCGGGTTGTCGATGTGGAACCGCTCGACGAGCTCGTCGAAGGCGGCACCAGCTTCTGGATGGACGGTTCCGATGTTTGGGCTGGTCATGGCCATTTCAGGCAACATCCAGCGTGCGCAGACCGGGCTGTTGCATCCCGCGAGGGTACCCGCCTCGGCCGACGGCCGCCATCCGTCGACCGGGGCTTCGGCATCGGCCGGAGGACCGAGGTCACTCGGCGTGGACGCTCTCGAGCGCGGCGAACAGTCGCTGGATCGGACCCTTCAAGCCGAGTTCGGCAGCGTCGTCGATCAGCGTCTCGTCCCGTTCGCCGGCCCACAGGCTGAGGGGCGCCTCTCCGTTGATCGGAACGAGCCGCCGCATGTCGTCGAGGTAACGCCGCGACTCGAGGAGCTTCGCCCGCACGCCGGGCTTGATGACCATGTTGCCGGCCTCGGCGGCGTCGAGCATCGCGTCGATCGAGGGGAACCCCTGCACCAGCGCCCGGGCGGTCTTCTCACCGACGCCGCGGACGCCGGGTAAGCCGTCGGACGGATCGCCGCGCAGGATCGCGAACTCGCCGTACCGGTCGGCGGGCACGCCGTATTTGGCGAGGACGCCGGCCTCGTCGTAGACGCCGAGCTCCGAGACGCCACGGAGCGTGAACAGGAGCGTGACGACCGGGTCACGGACGAGTTGGATGAGGTCGCGGTCGCCGCTGACGATCTCGATCTTGTCGTTGTCTGCGGCCTCGAGGCAGAAGGCGCCGATCGCGTCCTCGGCCTCCCAGTTCTCGGTCTGCGCCTGGAGCATCCCGGTGCGATCGAGGATCTCGCGAAGCATCGCGAACTGGATCGTCAGATCCGCCGGCTCTTCGGGGCGCTCGGCCTTGTAGCCCGCATAGATGTCGACCCGAGCGGTCGGACGCCAGTCGTGGTCGTAGACGTGGACGACTTCGTCAGGGTGGCGGTCGACGACGAGCTTCGTGACCATGTCGAGGTAACCGTGCAGGGCGCTGACCGACCGCCCGTCCTTCGCGAATACGCCCGGCTCCCGCATCGCGAAGTAGGACCGGTAGAACATGCTCGAAACGTCCAACAACAGACGATGGGTCACGACGCCCGAGCGTAGTAGCTCAGGGATACGGTGCGCTCGGGCCGTCTCTTCCGCACCGACTGCTGGAGAACGAGCGCCGCTCTCCGAGGCCAGCTAGATTCCCGAATGAATGACTATTCCGCTGCCGATCCGTGGCGGCCTACCAGGTTCGATGCGTGTCGCCCTCCGCGTCCTGGTCGCCGTTGGCGTGCTCCTGGGCGGCGCCGCTGCGCTTGCCTATCTCGTCGCGCGCTGAGTGCTAGCCGTCGGTCGGCCAGGAGAGCTCGAGCGCGTCGAGCATGTTGTCGAGGTCACCCGGAGAATGCCCACAGACGGTGAAGTAGCGCGCGAGTTCGCTCCGGTGCTGGGTGCCGTGGCTCACGATGTGCGCGATCACGATCCACCTCGGCCGCTTGAAGTCATCGTTCGTGCCCCACGGTTCGGCGAGCGCCGCCTCGTCGAGTGACTCAACGAACTGACGTAGGCGCATGTCCTCCTCCAGCGAGAACGCGTGGATCTGGTTGAGGTCGTCGAGCTCGTAGCCGTGGTCCCACACGTACGTGTCGCCGACGTCGTGACCGAGGCAGAACTCGCGCCAGCTCCAGTCCACGTCGACCAGATGCCGGATCACGTCGAACGCGCTGCCAAGGTCGAGCACGCCTTCCTTCCGAAGCTCGTCGTCGGACAGTGCGGCGGCGGTCGTGAGGATCTTGTCGTTCGCCCACGCGTGGTAGCGAACGAACGCGAGGAGAGATTCGGCGTCCATGACTATGCGATCACGTGATCGACGGGTGTTCCGGACGCGATCGTGCGCGACACTGTGCAGAGGTCGTTCGCGACCTTGGAGCGCGACCGCTCGACCTTCGCCTCATCGGCGCCATCGTGGACGTGATACGTGACGCGGAGCCACTGCATGCGGTGGTCCTCCTTGTCTCCGTCGACCTCGAGGTGAAGGGGTTCGACCGGGTCGCGTTGCTTGCGCATCAAGATCGCGAAGTCGACGGCGCTGCAGGCGCCCAGCGCGGCGAGCAGCAGCTCGAGGGGTGACAGGCCGCGTTCCCCATCGAGGTCGACGAGCAGCTCGGTGCCGTGCTTGTTCGTCACCGTCACGGTGTCGTCTGGATTCACGGTCATGCGGAGGTGTCGGTTGCCTTTCATGCGGCCCAGCGTAGCTTCGACCGCTGCGTTAGGGTTCGGCGATGCCGCCCCAGACCGCCGCCGAGCTCGGCATGATGACCGGCGTGCCGCCGTTTCCTGCCGAGGGCCAGGTGGACCTCGGCAACTGGGAGTACCCGCCCTACAACCGCTGGGGCTTCCAACACGTCCGCGAGCTCGTCCCGACGGCGAACATCTCGCGGGGACTCGGCAAGCCGTGGGCGTTGAAACGAGCGGAGCGCGATCTGGACGGCCTGACGCTCTCGATCGGTGGGAGCCGATCGATCGACTTCCCCGCCTTCCTCGACGAGACCTACACCGACGGGATCTTGGTGCTGCAGGGCGGGAAGGTCGTCCTCGAGCGCTACCTGAACGGCATGCGTCCCGAGACGACGCACCTGCTGATGTCCGTGTCGAAGTCGGTGACCTCGGCGGCCTGCGGGTCGCTCGTTGCCGACGGGATCCTCTCGCCGGCCGATCTCGTGACGCGTCACATCCCCGAGCTCGCCGGCACGTCGTGGGATGGTTGCACCGTGCGGCACCTGCTCGACATGCGCGCAGGCACGAAGTTCAACGAGGACTACGACGACCCGACCGCCGAGGTGCGCGTCTACGAGCAGATCTACCTGTGGACACCGAAGGTCGACCTTACGTTGCCGACCGATATCACGGCGTACTTCCCGCTGCTGCAGAACCAATCCGAGCACGGCGGCGTCTTCGATTACCGCTCGGTGCTCACCGACATGCTTGCCTGGGTCATGGAGCGTGCGAGTGGCATCCGGCTTCCCGAGCTGATCTCGCGGTACGTGTGGCAGCCGATGGGCGCCGAGTTCGACGCGGAGATCACGGTCGACGGACACGGCAACGCGATGGCCGACGGCGGTGTGTGTACGACGCTCCGAGACCTCGCGCGGTTCGGGCAACTGTTGTTGAGCAACGGGCGTCGAGGCACAACCGCTGTGATCCCGCGTTCGTGGATCAAGGACACGTTGACGCCCGAACCAGACAGTCGCATGGCGTTCGAGGCGTCGGAGGATCAGAAGGGCTTGCCTGAGACCGCCTACTACCGGAACCAGTTCTGGGTGATCGACCCGAAGGCACCGATCTTCCAGTGCAGCGGGATCAACGGACAAACGGTGTTCGTGCACGGCCCGACCAAGACGGTCATCGCGAAGTTCTCGACGTGGCCCGTCGCGTGGGACGCGCCGTACGCCGGGATGACGCGGCTCGGGCTCACGTCGCTGGCCGAGCAGCTCCCGACGCTCTAGCCCAGCAACGCGTCGCCGAGCGCCAGCGTCCCCGACAGCAGCAGCAAGAGCAGCACCGCGTTGCGGAACGGGCCCGCGTGCACGCGGGGCGCGAGGCGGTCGCCGATCAACGCGCCGATCACCGCCGCGGGCGCGCCGACGAAGAACGCGATGCCGACGTCGTGCACGACTAGGCCGCGTGACCAGAAGAGCGCGAGCGCGATCGAGCCCTGGAACGCGAAGCACGCCTGCAACGTGGCGCGGAACGGCCGTGGCTCGAGCCCCACCGCCTGGAACGCGATGACGAGCGGTGGCCCGTTCGTCCCGACGCTCGTCGAGAGCGTGCCAGACACGAACCCGGCGGTGAGCTCGGTCTTGCGGCCCTTCGGCAACGTCAGTCCGCGCCACAGCCACCCGGTCATCACGAGGATGGTCACGCCGATGATCGCGGTGAGCGACCGGTCGTTCGCATGCGTCAGCACAAGCAGGCCGAGCGGCATCCCGGCGAGCGCGGCGACGGCCGTGGTGATCGCCTCGCGCCACAGGATGTCGTCGCGCCATCGGGTCGCGTTCCAGATCACGAGGGGAACGCCGACCGAGCTCATCGCGACGACCGCCACTTTTGGACCCAGCAGGAGTGCGAGTCCCGGCACGCCGATCAGCGCGAAGCCGAAGCCGGTGACGGATTGCGTCACCGCCGCGAACCCAAGGATGAGCGCGATCGCGACCAGAACGAACGGCGTCACGAGGCGAACGGATCCGGCATCGACCGCGCGACCTCGATCGCAAGGTCGAGCAGGACCTCTGCCGCGACGATGTTCGACTCGGCGCCCGAGTTGTCCGAGACGCGCGTGCCGTCGATGCCGTCCGCGACCCGCCCGCGTTCCCGGTCGTACACCGCGGCCCCGGCCGTGTTCCGTCCGTCGAACCATGCCCGGCCGTCGGCGGCCAGGCGCGCCCATCTTGCATCGCCGGTCGCCGTCGCGAGGCGATCGAGCGACCAAACGGCGGCGGCGACGTCGTACGGCGATGTCGACTCGCGGCCGCCGAAGGCGGACGTGACGGCCGGCACGATCACGCGCTCGGCGCTCGCGATCGCGGCATCGAGATAGTCGGGCCGGTCCAGCTTGCCCGCGGCCTCCGCGAGGGCGCCTTCTTGGACGTGCGCCCACAGGTGCGGCACGCCGACCTCGAGCTCGGCGTTCTTGAGCACGTCGCCGTCGCGACAGGCCAGCAGCTCCTCCGCCCATCTCTCCGCGAGGAAGGGTTCGGCGTCGTCGCCGAACAGCGCGGCGAACAGATGGAGTGCCCGGATGTCTGGGGGCGCTTCTTCGGCGGCGGCGGCCACCAACCCGGTTCGGCACGCCTCTCGCGCGTGCTCCTCGCCGAAGACGAAGGCTGCCCATTGCGTGCCGAGAACGCCGCGCGCGAGCCAGAAGTTCTGTCCCGCGCGCGACGTGATGCCCTCGCGGTTCTTGTCGCCGTCCCAGTCGTGGATGAAGTTGAGCCACGTTCCGTCGGGCTCCTGCATCCACAGGACGAAGTCAAGCACGCCGCGAGCCCATCGTTCGACCCAGTCGAGCTTCGTCGCAGCCCAGACCTGCACGAGGACGATCAGCAAACGTGCGGCGTCGTCGACGCACGCGACGCCCTCGAAGCCGGATTCCTCGGCGTGGACAACGCCGTCGGGGTGCTCATAGATCGTGACCGCGAGGGCGTTGGGTCCGGCGGCGGGTACCGGCCTCGTGAGGCGCCAGAGCTGTCGCAGCACAGTCAGACGGGTGTGAGCGTCGACAGCACGTCGTCGATCGCGAGGTCCGCCGCACATATGCACTCGTCGGCCGCGCCGTAGAACACGCGGATCCGGCCGCCGCCGAGGTCGATGTGCCCGCTGGGGAAGACCACGTCCTGCAAGAATCCGTCGTGCTCGTACTCGGCCTCCGCCGTGAGGATCGGCCGCGCCGTGCGCGCGAGCACCTTCGTCGGGTCGTCGGCGTCCAGCAGCATCGCGCCCATGCCGTACCGATTCATCCGATCGGCGCCGTGATACAGCTCGAGCCAGCCGCCGTCGGTGCGGATGGGGACGCACGACGCGCCGATCCGCATCTCGTCCCACATGGCGTGGCGAGGCTCCGCGACCGGTCGGTGGCCGCCCCAATGGATCAGGTCGTCGCTCTCGGCCATCCAGAGACCGAGCACCCGGCCGAACGAGCCCGGCATCGGACGGGTGAATGCGAGGTATCGCCCGTTCACCTTCTCGGGGAAGAGCACCACGTCCTTCTGGTCGGGCTGGAGCATCGTGCCGTGCCGTTCGAACGTGCGGAAGTCGGTGGTCGACATCCGCGCGGTGGTGATGCCGAGACGGCTCACCGCGACGTACGTGATGTGGTACATGCCGTCGATCTCGGTGATCCGCGGGTCTTCGATGCCGTACGCCTCGATCGGCTCCGCCGCTTCGATCCGCATCTCGTCGAACGTGAAGTGCTCACCGTCGGTCGCGCGTGCGATCCGGAAGTGCGAGATGTGCGAGAGGTAGTCGGTGAACTCGACCTGTCCCGGCGCGAACCCGCCCTGTGTGTTGCGGTAGCGGATCGTGCGCGGGTCCGACAGGTCGAGTCCGGGCAGGTCGCGCGGCACGTACCCGATCACCACGCCGGGCGGATCGCCGTCGTAGTCGAAGTACGCCATCCCGATCAGGTGCTCTGCGGTCAACCCGTGCGGCAGCGGCGTCAGGCGGGGACGGGGGCCGCTCAGGTCGAGCATCTGCGCGCTGCCGTCGAGCGTGACGTCGCGCCGCGGTCGCTCGACGACCCGAACCATGAGGATCGTCTCGCCGTCGAGCTTCGCGACGCCAGGATTGATCGTGCCGATCACCTCGAAGCCCGGCTGCGACGGCTCGAGGTCTTTCGGCCGGATCAACGGGTTCGACGCCACCCGCTTCGCGATGTCGAGCGGCTTCTCCTGCCGCTTGCGCGTGGGAACGACCGGGTGCTCGTCGACGAGTTCTTGCATCGCACCGATGAAGCGGGCGCCCGTCTTGGGCCAGGTCGCCTCGTTGGCGTAGGCGTAAGCCTTCTTCTCCAGGCGCGCCTTCAGCTTGGGATCGTCGAGGATCGCGTTCACCGCCTCGGCGATGCCTTCGGCGCTCCGGAAGTCGACGAGCATGCCGCGGTCCTTCGCGAGAGCCTCGCTTGCGTGCAGGTACGGCGTCGAGACGACCGCCTTGCCGGCCCCGAGCGCGTACGACAACGTCCCGCTCGTGATCTGGTTGGGGTCGAGGTAGGGCGTCACGTAGACGTCGGTGGCCAGCAGGTAGTCGATGATGTCCTTCTGGTCGAGGTACTGGTTGACGAAGAGCACGTGGTCGCCGAGGTCCAAGCCGTCGACCAGTTCTTGCAGGCGGTTGCGGTACTCCTCGCCTCGTTGCTTGAGCAACTCCGGGTGGGTCTGGCCCGCGATCAGGTAGAGCGCCTCCGGGTGGCGCGCCGCGATGGCCGGCATCGCCTCGATCGCGTACTCGAGACCTTTGCCGGGGCCCACGAGGCCGAAGGTGGAGATGATGGTGTGATGGTCGAGCCCGAGCTTGGCCTTGAGCCTGCGGCGGCCCTTCGGCTCGATGTGCGGCATCCCGTGCGGGATGACGAGAGGCGCCTCGGTGACGCCGTAGTCGCGCTCGAGGATGTCGACCGCC
This sequence comes from Actinomycetota bacterium, assembly GCA_036265325.1. Taxonomy (GTDB): domain Bacteria; phylum Actinomycetota; class UBA4738; order UBA4738; family HRBIN12; genus AC-51. Next base: position 17,499 of record DATAPH010000026.1, read on the forward strand.
GTCTCGGCCATCACGGTCAGACGGTGCGCGTTCTCGGCGACCGAGCGCACCGCGTCGCGGATCGCGGGTGAAGGGTTCGGAAGCACGGTGTGCATGTTCACGAGCGCCGGCTTCTTGAGCTCCTCGAGGAACGGCGTGAGGTGGTCCTCGTACGTTCCCTCGATCCACTGGTCGCCGACGAAGCCGCCGCCCTTCCACAGACCGTAGAGCCCGAACTCATGCTGGACGCAGACGATGTCGGCCGTCGACCGGTCGATCGCATGGGCCGCGGCGCGGTAGGGCATCGCGCTGCCCTGGCGGATGCGCCAGCGGACCGCGCTGCCGTAGGCGCGCACGGAGTTCCGCTCGTCGATCGCCGCGACGCGCGACTGCGTGCGTGGATCGGC
>DATAPH010000027.1:0-16651 GCA_036265325.1 Actinomycetota bacterium
TCCAGGCCGCCGTCGAGGCCATCGACCTCGGGCGGTACCGGTTCGACCGATACAAGTCTTCGTCCGACGAGACGGCGCTCCGCGAGTGCACCGTCCTGGTTCCCGCTCGCTGGGACGCCAAGGCTGTGAAGGCCGGCGCGAAGGCCGGCGCGATCGTCGCCGAGTCGGTGCGCTGGGCGCGCGACCTCGTCAACACGCCCGCCGGGGACATGCCGCCCGCCGAGATCGCGCGCGAGGCGCAGCGGATGGCCAAGGACGTCGGGCTCACCTGCAAGATCTGGAACGAGAACCAGCTCACCCAGGGCGGGTTCGGCGGCATCCTTGGCGTCGGAAAGGGCTCGGTGAACCCCCCGAGGATGATCGAGCTTCGCTACACGGGTGCTGGCAAGGCGACACCCATCGCGCTGACCGGCAAGGGCGTCGCGTTCGACTCCGGCGGCCTGTCACTCAAGGACCCGGCCGGGATGGAGACGATGAAGTGCGACATGGGCGGCGCGGCGTCGATCCTCGCCACGATGCGGGTGCTCGCGTTGCTCAAGCCGAAGGTCAATGTGATCGCTGCGATCCCGTCCTCGGAGAACATGCCGAGCGGTTCGGCACAGCGCCCCGGCGACGTGATCCACCACCGCGGCGGCAAGACCAGCGAGGTGCTCAACACCGACGCCGAAGGCCGCCTCATCCTTGCCGACGCGCTCGCGTACCTGGTGGAGCAGAACCCCACCTGCGTGATCGACACCGCGACGCTGACCGGCGCGTGCATGGTTGCGTTAGGCACCGACATCACCGGCGCGTTCGGCAACAACGACGCGCTCGCGCAGCAGCTCGTTGCGGCCGGTGACGAGGTCGGCGAGCCGATCTGGCAGATGCCGCTGTGGGCGGACTACCGCACCCTGATCGACTCGAAGGTCGCGGATGTGAAGAACATCGGCAAGCGCTACGGCGGCGCGATCACCGCGGCGTTGTTCCTGGCCGAGTTCGTCGGCGACACGCCGTGGGTGCACCTGGACATCGCCGGCCCCGCGTTCCTCGAGGGCGCGCACGATCTCGGCCCGGCGGGCGCGACCGGCGTGCCGGTTCGGGCGCTCGTGCGCTTCGTGCTGGACCGCGCGGCCTGATGGCCGACGAGCCGGTCGTCCGCATGGGTGCCGTCCTGGCGGTGTTCGCCCACCCGGACGACATGGAGATCTGCGCCGGCGGCGTCCTCGCGAAGTGGGCTGCTGAGGGCCGCGAGGTGCATCTGCTCGTCCTGACGAACGGCGACCGCGGATCGAGCGACCCGACGCTCTCACGCGCGGCGCTCGCGCGAACGCGCTTGGCGGAGACCGAGGCCGCGGCGTCGTTCCTCGGCATGCGCTCGGCGCGTGTCCTCTCGACCCACGACGGCGAACTGCAGAACACGACCGCCGTCCGCGAGGCCGTCGTACGGCGCGTGCGTGAGGTCAAGGCCGAAACGGTCGTGTCGTGCGATCCCACCGCGGTCTTCTTCGAGAACCGCTACTACAACCATTCCGACCACCGGATGGCGGGCTGGGTCGCGCTCGACTCGGTCTTCCCCGGCAGCGGCAATCCGCACTTCTTCAGCGAGCACCTCGGCGAAGGGCTCGGCGTGCAAGAGGTGTTCGACGTGTGGCTCGGGTGGACGCCCGAGCCCAATCGGATCGAACCGTTCGACGAGGCGAGCTTCCGAAAGAAGGTCGACGCGCTCGGGCTCCACGCGTCGCAGATCAGCGAGGGCATCGCGTATTGGGACGAAGCGCTGGGCAAGGACGCGCGCGAGGCCGGCATGAAGGTCGACGCCGAGTTCGCGGAGGAGTTCCGGGTCCTCAACCTCAGCTGAGGCCGGCTATTCCTTCGTGCCGATCGCGAGCAGCACGTCCCGACGGTCGTGCAGCGGATCGGGGAACCGGTCAGCGAACGTCGCGCGTACCCGCTCGATGAACGACGCCCAGCCGTCCTCGCCGAGCATCTCGCGAACGAACCGCCCCGTCGCCCAGACGGTGAGCCCGTCGACGAACTCGTCGCGGCCATAGCGCCACTCGTACTGCTTCGGCTCTGTGCGGATGTGCCGCAGGCCCGCGTCGAGCAGCACCTCCTCGACCGCGGCCCGCCGCGTGAAGCGCTCGTGGTTCGGGATCGCCTTGTCGAGCGTCGGCTCGAGCAGATCGTCGGGAACCACCGTCGAGACCAACTCGAGCCACGTGTCGGTGAACGCGTCGCGGCCGTCGGTCCAGGTCGTGAACCCGATGACGCCGCCCGGCTTGGTGACCCGCATGATGTCGAAGAGGGCGGTCTCGACCTTCGCGAAGTGCGCCAGCACGAAGTTGCCGAGCACCACGTCGAACCGTCCGTCGGGGAACGGCAGGTCGATCGCCTGGGCCGCGAGGAACTCGATGGCCGGCCGTGCGGACCGCGCCACGTCGAGCATGCCCTCGGACGGGTCGACCCCGACGGCGGTCCCACCGAGGTCTTCCGCCACCTGGGCGGCGATCCCGGTGCCCGTGCCGACGTCGAGGACGGCCGAACCGGCCGTGACGCCGGCGAGCGTCGCGAGGTCGCGCGCCGGCTCGGCGAAGCGCGGAGCGTGGATCCGCTCGTACGTCTCGGCCGTGCGGTCATAGGAGCGCCAGTCGTCCATCCGGCACAGGGTACCGGCGAGGGCGAGATGTGCTGTGCCCGATACCCTGATGGGCCATGTCGACAGGGCGCCCGTGACCGGCTTCGCCGGCGTGTTCGCGCTCATCCTGGCCGAGACGGTCGCGGGGTCCTCCATGCTTACGTGGGCGACGCCCCTGTGGGACGAGACCAAGCGCTCGTTCTTTTCCATCTGGTCCGTGATCATGGTCCTGCTGTTCGCCTGGCCTGCGTGGCTCGCCGCTCGATCCGCGACGATCCCCGGCGACACCGACGCCACGCGGGCCGCGAATCTGGCCCTGGCGACGGCGGTCGTCTTGTCGCTTGCGACGATCCTGCTCCTCGCTCGCCAGAAGGCGGCCGGCCGCGTGGTCGCGATCGTCGCGACCGTGGTGTCGGTCGCGACCCTCGTCGCGATGGCGCCGACCGGACGGCAGTCGTTCGCGCTCTGTCTGTTCCAGCTCCTCGCCGGGGCCGCGTTCTTGGGCTCGGCCTACAGCGCGCTGTTCCTGGGTCACTGGTACCTGACGGATCGGAAGCTCACGCGGACGCCCATCGATCGGTTCACGGTGGTGTTGATCGTGGCGACCGTCGTCGAGGCGGTCGCGATCGCGACCGGCGGGTTTTCGGGCTCCGCATCCTCGCAGGCGTTCAACCCGTTGCTGACGTCGGGCGGGCTCGCACCGTGGATCGCCATCGGCATGACCGCGGCCACCCTGCTGATCGCCGTGCTGGCCCGCGCAGCGCTCAAAGGTGAGCGCGCCGCCGCGGTCCAGTCGGCGACGGGGTTCTTCTACCTGTCACTCGTGACGGCGTTCACCGCCGAGGTCGCCGTGAAGACGCGGTTCTTCCCGGGGTAGCGCCGAGGGAGGCCAGGGGCGAGCGTTCCATATGCTGAGGATCGGGCAACCGCTCGGGCTCCCGCTCGGCGCCTTGCGACCGGAGGACACGTGAGCTTCTTATCAACAGCGGTGCAGGATGTCTTGGACCGCGGCCAGTTCTGCGCGGTCGCGACGACGACGCCGCGGGGACCGCATTGCACGCCGCTCGTCTACGTCGGGAGCGGGGCGCGCGTGTGGCTCACCACCTCGCGCCGGTCCGTCAAGGCGAACGCATGGCGGCGCGATCCGACGATGGCGGGGCTCATCCGCGACGGGGACCTCGCGGTCACCTTCACCGGGACGGTCCGCACCTACGACGCGCTCGACCGCAGGACGTGGGGCGCGGCGGTCGCCGGCGCCACCTCGATCGCGCGGGCGACGGCCGCGTTCAGCGCGAAGAACGCGCGATTCTTCGCGGGGTACGCGGTCGATGCGCGCCAGGTGCCGTTCGCATGGACGCCGCCGGGCCGCGTGTTCGTCGGCGTCGATCTCGAGCGCACCGCATTGGTCGATCCGCAGGGGGTGCAGGAGGGCCGCGGCCGGTGGGGCGGGACCGCCGGCTCCCACGAGACGTTCCGCAGGACCAAAGGCGCCGATCCGTTCGCCGACGTTCCCGCCGACATCGCCGAGAAACTCGGGCGCGAGGGGGAGGGGGCGCTCGCGATCGCGGGTGAGCGCGGTCCGGTCGCGTTGCCTGTTCGGTGGCGCGCCGACGCGACATCGCTGTACGCGGCGCTGCCGGCCGACATCCTCGCGCTCGCCGGCGCCGGCCCCGACGCCGACGTCGCCCTCACCGTCGACGCGCCCTCGATCTGGCGAGCGCGCGACATGGTCGGCGCGATGTTCCAAGGCACCGCGAGCTTCGCGGTCGACGGCCAGGTCGGCTCCGGCGCGAGTTCGCTTCGGTCGCTCGCGTCGTCGATCGCGCCGGGTGCGACCGCTCTCGCGCGGGTAACACCGGCGCGGGTGGTGTGGTGGCAAGGCTGGACAAGCGGCAGCGCCGAACCGGTATGACCTCGGTCGAGTATTCGGTCGAGGTGGATGCGCCGCCGGAGGACGTCTGGGCGGTGACGAGCGACCCACGCGGGCTGCCGGCGTGGGAGCGTCTGATCGAGTCGGTGGCCGCCCCGGTCGGCGGACTCGGACCGGGCGTTCGCTTCACCGTCACGATGTCGTTCGCGGGCGTGCGCGCCACGGTGCCATGCGTCGTTCGCGAGTGGGAGCCGCCGTGGCGCTCTGTGGTGGGCCTCGACGGGCTGCTCGTTGCGACCGTCGCGACGTCGGTCGCAAGTCTGCCGTTCGACCGAAGCGTCTTGCGCCACGAGGTGCAGTACGTGTTCAAGGGTCCGCTCGGGTCGTTCGCCGCGGCGAGCCTCCGGGCGATCGGCGGCGCCGAGTATGCCTTGCGGAGAGGCACTGACGCGCAGCTCCGCGCGATCGCGGCGAATCGACGCCCCGCCAAGTCGCCGAAGCGCCGGTCGCCCAAAGACTGACGCCGGCGCGCCCCGTGCCGCATCATGGGCGGCCATGGGCATCGGTCGGTGGCTCTGGGGCGCAGGACTCTTCGTCGGTGCGTGTGCCGTGGCTGTCGCGGTAACGAACCATCCCGAGGTCGCCGAGGCGGATCAAGATCTGTTCGACGTGATCAACGCCGGCCATGGCCCCCAGGCGGATCGCGTCTTCGTCACGGTCACCGAACTTGGTTCGCTCTATGCGTCCGGTGCGGCGGCGGCGTCGCTGTTCGTGACCGGCCGTCGCGGGACCGCGGTGCGCGCGTTCAGCGCGACGTTCGCGACGTGGCTCCTGCTCCAAGGCATGAAGAAGGTCGTCGACCGCCCGCGCCCGCTCGACGCGAACCCGGACGGGACGCGGCAGCTTGTCGCGCGCCCGAACGGGATGTCGTGGCCGTCGTCCCATCCCGCGGTGCTCACGACGTTTACGCGCGTGGCTGCGCGAGACCTCGAGCTCGGCGCCGCGGGCCGGGGCGCGCTGACGGTACTCGACGCGACGGTGGCGACGTCGCGTGTGTACCTCGGCGTGCATTACCCGAGCGACGTGCTGAGCGGTCTGTTGGTCGGGCGGGCGGTCGCGCGGCTGTGGCCGCGCCGCCGGTCGTAGCGCAGGCCGCTGCTAGGCTCGCGCCCGATGTCCGCGGTCGCCTTCCTCGCCAGCGTCGGGTGGCCCGTCCTCGACCGGTTCCGCATCGGCTCGACGTTCGCGATCTCGCCACACGGACTGTTCATCGCGATCGGGTTCATGATCGGCGCGTGGCTGTTCGGCCGCATCGCCGCCGGTCGCGGGATCGACGACCGCGCGATCAACTCCGTGGTTCTGTGGTCGCTGATCGGGGCCATCGTCGGCGCCCGGTTCTTCTACGTCTTGGCGCACTGGTCGGAGTTCGCGCCGAAGCCGATCGAAAGCATCTACATCTGGAAGGGCGGCATCTCGCTGCTCGGCGGCATCGCCGGCGCCACGATCGCCAACGCGATCAACATCCGCCGGTTCGGCCTGCGGTTCTTCCAGGTCGCGGACGCGCTCGTCGCGCCGCTCGCGCTCGGGATCGCGATCGGGCGGATCGGCGACCTCATCATCGGCGACCACCTCGGCAAGCCGACCTCATGGCTGCTCGCCTGGACCTATCACGGCGGGACGCTCGCGCCGCCGTGGACGTGCCAGGTCGGGGCGCTGTCGTGCCAGGCTGACCTGCAGAACGGCACGTACAAGGAGTTCATCACCAACACCGGCGCGACGCTGCAGCAGGTGACTGTGGTGAACGGCGTCCAAACCAAGCTGGGTGAGGTCGTCGAGCAAGGCGTCGGTGTCCATCAGACGGCGATGTACGACATGTTCCTCGCCTGGATCTTGTTCGCGATCTTGTGGTGGTTCGTCACGAAGCCACGCCGTGAGGGCGTCGCGACGCTGCTGTTCGCCGGCTACTACGGATGCTGCCGGCTGCTCGAGGACTTCCTGCGGATCGATAAGCGCTTCGGTCCGCTCACCGGATCGCAATGGACGGCGCTCGGCGTCGTGATCGTGGTGGTGATCGTCTGGGCGACCTGGGCGATCACGAAACGCCCTGGGCCGACGACGCCGCCGAGACCGAAGATCCGCCGTTCGAAACAGGCGCCACAACCCGAGCCGACGCCGACCGCCTGACGGCGGCGCTCAGTGCGCCATCACGGGCAGCGGCTTGCCGATCTTGGTCTTCGCGGCCTTGCGCACGGCGTCGGCCGACTCGCGCAACGCGACGGCGGCCGGGGACGAGGGGTCGCTCAGGACGATCGGGACGCCGGCGTCGCTACCGACCCGCATCGCGGGCTGCAATGGCACCTGCGCCAGCAGCGGCACGCCGATCGTGTTGGCGACGAGCTGGCCGCCCCCCTCGCCGAACAGCAGCTCGCGCTCGCCGCAATGGGGGCACACGAACCACGACATGTTCTCGATCACGCCGATCGGCCGGAGGTTGGTGCGCTCGGCCATCTTTCCCGCGCGCTGCGCCACCGTGTGCGCGGCCTCCTGCGGCGTCGTCACGACCACCATCGACGCCCCCGGGATGAACGAGGCGAGCGAGATGCTCACGTCGCCGGTGCCGGGCGGCAGGTCGCAGAGCAGGAAGTCGAGCTCGCCCCAGTAGACGTCGCCGAGGAACTGCTCGATCGCCTTGTGCAACATGGGACCGCGCCAGATCACCGGCGTGTCCTCCGGGACGAAGAAGCCCATCGAGATGACCTTCACCCCGTGCGCCTCGAGCGGCAGGATCATGTCGTTGAACCCGACCGGCTTTCCCTCGACACCGAGCATCCGCGGAACGCTGAACCCCCACACGTCGGCGTCCAGGACACCGACCTTGTAGCCGTCGGCCGCGAGCGAGGCGGCGAGATTGACGGTCACGGACGACTTGCCGACGCCGCCCTTGCCCGAGGCGATCGCGATGATCGAGGTCTTGGGCGAGAACGAGATCTTGGTCGGCCCTTGGGCGTTCGGACCGCGGAGCTTGCCGACGAGCGCTTCGCGCTGCTCGGGCGACATCGGGGTCAGGCTCACCTCGACCCGTTCGACGCCCATGAGCGGCTGCACCGCAGCGGTGACGTCCTGCGTGATCCGGTCGCGGAGTGGGCACCCCTCGATCGTGAGCAGGACGTCGACCCGAACGTGGCCGCCCTCGACGGCGATGCTCTGGAGCATGCCGATGTCCTCGATCGGCTTGCCGATCTCGGGGTCGAGCACCTCGCGGAGCGCCTGACGGACCTCTGCCTCGCTGGCCATGGGTCCAGTCTACGTGCGCGCGTCCGCTTCCCTTCCGCCGGAGGACTCCCCCGCCGCGACTGAAGTCGTCCCCCGAACCGGCCGATGGGGAACCGGTGGCGGCCTTCCACCAGGGCGAGGCTGCAGATGAGAGGGAGCTGCACCACCGATGGATGAAACGATCGTGCCGGAGTTCAACTCCTGGCTCGAAGAACTCGTGAGCAGCAACGGATCCGACCTCCATGTGAAGGTCGGATCCCCGCCCATGATGCGGTTGACCCACGGGTTGGTACGGCTGGACCGTGACCCGCTGAGCCCGATCGAGACGCAGGCGATCGCGGACGGCGTGATCCCGGAGGACCGCAAGGCCCTCTTCAAGGAGCGTGGCGAGGTCGACTTCGCCTACTCGGTCGCCAACGTCGGCCGCTTCCGGGCGAACGTGTTCCGGCAGCGGGGCTCGGTGTCGATGGTGCTCCGGAAGCTCCGCTTCGGCGGCCCGTCCTTCGACGAGATCGGCCTGCCCGACGTCGTCCGGACGCTGGCTGAGGAACACCGCGGCCTGATCTTGGTCACCGGTCCGACCGGCTCCGGGAAGACGACGACCCTAGCCGCGATGATCGGGTATCTCAACGCGACCAAGCCGGTGCACATCGTGACGGTCGAGGACCCGATCGAGGTGCTGCACAAGGATGAGGTCGCGTCGATCAACCAGCGCGAGGTCGGGCAGGACACCAACGACTTCCTGTCCGCGCTCCGCGCGGCCCTTCGCCAGGATCCCGACGTCATCCTGATCGGCGAGATGCGTGACACCGAGACGGTGCGCGCGGCGTTGCAGGCGGCCGAGACCGGCCACCTAGTGATGTCGACGCTGCACACGCAGGACGCGGCCGAGACGGTGAACCGCGTCATCGACTTCTTTCCCCCGCACCAGCAGAAGCAGATCCGTCTGTCGCTCGCAGGGACGCTACGCGGGATCATCTGCCAACGGCTCGTGCCGTCCGTCGATGGCGGCCGCATCCCCGCGGTCGAGATCCTGGTGAACACGGGTCGCGTAGCCGAGCGGATCGCCGACGAGGAGAAGACCTCCGAGATCGAGGAGGTCGTCGCAGAGGGCGGCTTCTACGGGATGATGACGTTCGACCAGGCGTTGTTGCGATTGATCCAGGAAGGCCGCGTGTCGGTCGAGGACGCGATGCAAGCGGTGTCGAGCGTCCACGACTTCGAGTTGGCGCTGCAGCAGGCGGGGATCCCGATCCCGACGAACGACGGGCGCCGCGCGCAGCCCGAGCCGGAGCCGAACACGACGGCGCCCGCGGGCGTCGCCGACGTTCTGGGCGGCGCGCCCGCGGGCGTCGAGGTCAGTCCCTAGCTGTTGTCCTTCCCGTTGGACGCGGTCTCGGCGATCGCGGTCACGGCGCCCACCAGTCCGGCGAGCTCCATCGGCACGACTACCTTCGAGGACGGCGACCCGCCGACCTGTCGCAGGGCGTCGAGGTACTGGAGCTGCATCGTGCGGACGTCGGCGTTGCTCGCGGACTCGTTGATCTTCGTCAGCGCCGTGGCGAACCCTTCGGCACGAAGGATCGCGGCCTGCCGCTCGCCCTCCGCGGTCAAGATCGCCGCTTGCTTCGCTCCCTCAGCGTTGAGGATGGCCGCCTCCTTGTTGCCTTCCGCGACGGTGATCGCGGCCGACTTGGCGCCCTCCGCCTCGGTCACGACAGCTCGCCGGGTCCGTTCGGCGGACATCTGGCGGGTCATCGCCTCCTGGACGGACGGCGGGGGGATGATCTCCCGGATCTCGACGTTCGTGACCTTGACGCCCCAGCGCTCAGTGACCTCGTCAAGCTTGACGCGCAGGACCGTGTTGATCTCGTCGCGCTTGGCCAAGACGTCGTCCAACGAGATGTCGCCAACGACTGCACGCAGGGTGGTCGCCGCGATGTTCGTGGCCGCGCCGGCGAAGTTCGACACCTGGATCACCGACGTCGCTGGCTCGAGGACCTTGTAGTACATGATGAAGTCGATCGAGATGGCGGCGTTGTCCTTCGTGATCGAGTCCTGCCGCGGGATCTCCAGGAAGAACTCACGCAGGTCGACGACCGTCCCTCGATCGAAGAACGGGATCAACAGCACGAGGCCGGGACCCTTGGTTGCCAGCAGACGTCCCAGCCGGAACACCACGAGCCGCTGGTATTCCGGGACGATCCGGATCGCCCGCACCAGAACCAGGATCACGAGGACGACAACGATCACTCCGAGGATGAGCGCGATGCTCATGCCGGGTCTCCTCCTTCCGAGGCCGGCGCCCGCTGCCCGGCCCGTGTGTGCTCACTCGTGATCGGCTCGACGGTGAGCACGAGCCCGTCGATCGACGTCACATGGACCGCCGTTCCTTCACGGATCCGGTCGGCAGCAGAGATCGCTTGCCACTCCTCGGCGGCCACACGGACGAGGCCGCCGTTCGGCCCGACCGGCGCGATGGCGACGCCGTCGGCGCCGACGATCGGACGCAGCTGTGCCGGCGGCTTGTGCCGCATCGCCATACCCTTGACCACGACGACACCGAAGAACAGCCCCGCCGCGATCGCGACGACGCCGAGAACGGCGGGGTTGACCTCGACACCGCCGGCGCGGTCGTACAGGAACCACCCGCCGAGCACCAGGGCGACGATCCCGATCACGCCCCATGCGCCGAACCCCGGCACCTTGATCTCGACGATGAACGCGATCACCGAGAGCACGAGCAGCGCGACGCCGATGATGCGTACCGGCAGCACGCCGAACGACACGAACGCGAGCATCAGCATGATCAGGCCGAGCACGACGGACAGCGGGTGGCCGTGCACGACCAACCCCAAGATGAGCAGCCCGAGCCCGAGCCAGAAGAAGATGAACGCGAGGTTGGGGTCGAGCAGCGTGTGCAGCAGTCCGAAGAAGCCACCGAGTGGCTCTTCCTCGATCGTCGCACCTGCTGTGTGCAGGGTGACCGGTGCGCCGTTCGCGAGCATGACGGTCTTGCCGTTCAATTGTGTGAGGAGGTCGTCTTGGCTGGGGGAGATGTACTCGATCACGTTCTGCGCGAGCGCTTCTTCCGCGGTGATGCTCGTCGCGCTGGTCACGAAACTCTCGGCGACGTCCGCGTTGCGGTGGTACGTCTGCGCGAGCTTCCGCATGCTCGCGGCCGCGTCGTTCGTCACCTTGTTCGCGAGGTCGCCCCCGGAGATGCCGATCGGGGTCGAGGCACCCACATTCGTTCCCGGCGCCATCGCGGCGACGGGGCACGACATCAGGACGAACGCGCCCGCCGAGGCGGCCCGCGCACCGCTCGGCGCGACGTAGCCGATCACGGGGACCGCGCTGTTCAAGATCGCCTCGTCGATCTCGTCCATCGACGAGCCGAGCCCGCCCGGGGTGTCGATCGTCAGGAGGATCGCGGCGTCTTGCTCGTCGTTGGCCCGCTGGATGACCGACGTGATGTGGTCGGCGATGATCGGGTCGACGACGCCTGTGAGCTCGACGGAGGCGATAACGGGCTGACCGGTCTGGGCGCGAGCTTGGCTCGCGAGACCGGTCAGCATGAGCGCAGCCGCTATCGCCGTCGTCGCCCCCACTCTCCACCTGCGCTGCATCCGTTCGCCTCCTGCCTGCTGGTTCGCCGAGGCGCCGGGCAGGGTTCGCGCCGCATGGCGGTTCGGTTGCGAGCCTACGCTGTTCGTGTTGCGGGGCGGAAGGTGGTCAACCGACGGTGGCCATCGCGGCGAACCCATGCGACCATCGCATCACGGGGCCGGCAAGCCTGCCCGGACCTCGGCTGCGTATCACCGGAAGGACCCGTAGTGCAGGGACGTGACGACGGACCGCTCCTCCCGCGGGAGGAAGCGCAACTCATGGAAGGCTTGCTTGCCGGCGACGACGCTGCGATCCGTGCGCTCTACGCACGGTTCGCCCGACCCGTGTACACGATGGGGCTTCGGCTGCTGGGCTCTCGCGAGGCCGCGGAAGAGCTGACCCAAGACGTGTTCGTGACCGCCTGGCGCAAAGCAGCGCGCTTCGACCCGCACCGCGGGCGCCTGTCCACCTGGCTCATGACCATCGCCCACAACCAGGCGATCGACCGACTTCGGCGCGAGACGGGCGTGACCCGGCCCAAGCTCGTCCTCGTCGACGAGATCCCCGAGTCGCCCCAATCGGTCGACGAAGATCTCCTGCTCGAGCGCGATGCCGCGCTGCGCGCGATCGCTTCTTTGTCCGACGCCGAACGCCGGTTGGTGCTTCGTACGTATTTCCGAGGTATGACCGCGCGGGAGATCTCCGAGGACGACGGCATCCCCTTGGGGACCGTGAAGACGCGCCTGCGGTCTGCGCTGATCAAGGTTCGCCTTGCCAACCAACAGAAGGAACTGTCGTGAACTGCGCCGCCGTCCGCGACGTGCTCCCGGAATTCGCGCTCGGCGTGGCGCCGTCCGGCGATGCGAACGCGGTCGAGCTCCACGTCGAGACGTGCGCCGCCTGCCGCAAGGAAGCGGTCGATCTGCAGCGTGCCGCGAGCTCGTTCGGGTACGCGCTCGCGGGCGATGGCGCACCGTCGGCGTCGCTCGAGCAGCAGGTGGTCGACGCCGTCCACGAGGTCGCGCGGCCGGTCAAGCATCATCACACCCGCGGTCGCCGTACGGGGATCGCGCTGCTCGTCGCGGCCGTGCTGGTCGCGAGCGTGGGGATCGGGTCCGTGTTCGCCGGACGTGAGGAGCGGCTGCGGCTGCAGGCCGAACGGACGGCGCTCGCGCAACAGACGGCGGTAGCCAACTTGGCTGCGGCGACGGCCGGTCTTGCCGGGGCCAACACGAAGGTCCTCACGGGCGTGCTCTCCTCTGATTCCGGTGCCGGGAGCGGCTCCGCGCTGACGATCCTCACCAAAGACGCCAACGACCAGATGCTCGTCATCGTCAACGACCTCGCCGGGCGGCTGCTGCCGCTTGACGTCTCGATCTCGGACACGAAGGGCCACACGATCGACGTCGGAAGCATCCCTGGGCTCGATACGGCCGGCGGCGCAACCCGCGCGTGGAAGGTGCAGGGGTCGCTCGACGGCTTCTTCGACGTGACCATCCGCGACGCGCATGGCAAGGTTGTGCTTCGCGGGACGCTCCAGGTGCAGACCGCGGTCTCGTCACCTTCGCCGTAGCGCCGGGCTGCGTATCCTGCCCCGATGCGCATCGGGCTCGCCGTGCCTCAGTACGGATTCTCGCTGGCCTCCGGCGACATCCGGGCGTCAGACGCGATCGAGTGGGGATCGCGTGCCGAGACGCTCGGGTTCGACAGCGTGTGGCTGTCCGACCACTTCTTCTACTCGTTCGCACGGTACGGAGCGGGGGATGAACCCATCGCGGCGCTCGAGCCCGAGACGACGCTCGCCGCGATCGCCGCGACCACGTCGCGCGTGCGCCTTGGGATCCTCGTCGAGAGTGCCGCGTTCCGACACCCTGCCGTGGTCGCCAAGGCGGCCGCGACCACGGATCAGTTCTCGGGGGGCCGTGTTGAGGTCGGGCTCGGCGCCGGGTGGTTCGAGCAGGAGTTCGACGCGTTCGGGTATGCCTTCGGCTCGGTGGGAGAGCGTTTCGACGCGCTCGAGGATGCCCTTGCCATCACGTCGGGGCTGTTCGGGGGCGCGGACCCGCTGACCCACGAGGGGCGCGTCTGGTCGCTCCACGAGGGCCGGTTGACGCCGCCGCCCGTGCAGCGCCCGATCCCCATCTGGGCGGGCGGGAAGGGTGGCCCGCGTCTGTTGGCCGCCGCCGCCCGCTGGGCCGCTGGCTGGAACACCGTTTGGCGGATGGCGCCCAGCGCCTACGCCCGGGCAGTGGCCTCGGTCCGAGACGCATGCGAGGCCGTCAACCGCGATCCCGCGACCTTCGGACTCTCGCTCGGGCTCTACGGCACGATCGGGCGAACCGAAGCGGATGCCGAGGCGGCGTTCGAACGCGCCCGCGCCACGTTCCCCGGCGACGCCATGCGCGACGAGACGTGGGCATCGTGGCGGGCCGACACGTTGAGCGGCTCGGTCGATCAGGTTCGCGAGCGCGCCGATGCGTTCGGGGCGATCGGCGTGACGGATCTGATCGTATCGCCGTGGACGCTGCCCTTCACGATCGCCGAGCCGGAACAGGTCGACCTGTTCGCCGAGGCGCTCGCCGGGCGATGACGCCTGCGAACGCCGTGGTCGCGGTGCTCCGCGAGGCGGACGGGCCGCTGCACTGGACGGTGATCCAGGATCGTGCGCTTCGCGCCGGCTACCTCGATCCGTTCGAAACGCCGGACGTCCGTGGTGCGGTGCTGACCGCCGTGCGCGAGCTCGTCGCGGACGGCCGAGCCGTCAAGACCGCGACCGGCGTCTATGCGCTCGCCGGCTAGGGCCGGTATTCGATCGCCGAGAAACGTTCGAGCTTCTCGAAGCGATGGTCCGACTTCACCGAGCGGATCGTCCCCGATCGCGCGCGCATGACCGTCGAGTACGTCGTCGCGCCGTCCGGCCAGTACTCGACGCCCTCCAGGAGGTAGCCGTCGGTGATGCCGGTCGCGGCGAAGAAGACGTCGTCGCCGGCGACGAGGTCGTCGTTGGTGAGCACCTGGTCGACGTCGTAGCCCTCGTCGATCAGCGCCTGCCGCTCGCCGTCGTCACGCGGATAGAGCTTGCCCTGGATGGAGCCGCCCAGACACTTCATCGCCGCGGCGGCGACGACGCCCTCGGGCGTTCCGCCGATCCCGAGCAGCAGGTCGACCTCCGTGCGGGGCAGCGCCGCGACGATCGCGCCGGCGACGTCGCCGTCGGTGATCAGCAAGACACGTGCGCCGGCCTCACGGATCTCGGCGATCAGGCTGTCATGGCGTGGCCGTGCAAGGACCGTCACCGACACCTCTTCGGGTCGCTTGCCCTTCGCCTTCGCCACCTGGCGGATGTTCTCGGCGACGGGCGCGTTGATGTCGATCGCCTCGGCCGCCTCCGGACCGGTCGCGATCTTGTGCATGTACATCGCCGAGCCCGGGAAGAACATCGCGCCGCGAGGCGCAAGCGCGATCACCGACAGCGCGTTCGGCTGTCCGACGCTCGTGAGCGTGGTGCCGTCGATCGGGTCGACCGCGACGTCGGTCTGCGGACCGCTTCCGGAGCCGACCTGCTCGCCGTTGAACAGCATCGGCGCGGCGTCTTTCTCGCCCTCGCCGATCACGACGACGCCATCCATCGACACGGAGTCGATCATCAGCCGCATGGCGTCGACCGCCGCGCCGTCGGCGGCGTTCTTGTCGCCGCGCCCGACCCACCTGCCGGCGGCGAGCGCCGCCGCCTCGGTCACGCGGACGAGCTCCATCGCCAGGTTGCGGTCGGGTCGTTCCTTCGTTCGCTCGCTCATCGAAGCACCTCCAAGATGTCTCGGGCGTCGGCGCCGTCGAACAGCACGCGGTGGATCGCGGCATGGTACGGCAGGTTCAGGTTCAGCTCCTCGGCCAAACGGGCAACGTCGCGTGTCGAGTCGACGCCCTCGACCGTGAGGCCGCGGGCCTCGAGATCGCGGAGCGTTGCATCGGGCGACTCGCCAGCGCCGACGAGCTCGCCGTACAACCGGTTCCGGCCGCCGAGCGATGTGACGAGCTGATCGCCGATGCCGGCGAGGCCGAACGCCGTCTCTGCGCGGCCGCCGCTGGCGCCGACGAGCTCGACGATCTCGTGCGCAGCCTTGGTGAACAGCGCGGCCTTCGCGTTCTTGAAGTCCTCGCCGGTGGGCTTCCCGATCCCGTCGAGCATCCCGAGTCCGATCGCCGCGACGTTCTTCATCATCGCGCAGAGCTCGACGCCGATCACATCGTCGGTGTACGTGAGTTGATAGGCCTCCACGTCGAACGGCCGGCCCGCATCGCGGGCGGTCTCCAGCGTGGCGGCCGACCACACGCCCGCGGTGGGGAGCCCTTGGGCGAGCTCGGTGGCGAGACACGGGCCGCCGACGCTGACGATCGGGATCTCGGTGAGTTCCTCACCGTAGACCTGTGACATCCGGAGCCCGCTCCCGGGCTCGAGCCCCTTCGCGACGCTGACGGCGACCATCCCGGTGCCGATGTGCGGGGCGATCTCCCGGGCGAGCGAGCGAGCGCCGTGCGAGTTCGCGCCGAGGATCACGATCTCGGCGCCGGCGCCCGCGTCCGAGAGCTCGCCGGGAGCGAACAGCCGGACCTCGGCCGGGAGATGCTCCGAGAGCGACGGGTGCTTGCCCTCGGCGCGGAGCCGCTCGAAAGCGCGCGCATCGTGGGCGGAGCCCCACAAGGTGACGTCGTGGCCCAGGCGTGCGGCATGCATCGCGACGGCCGTACCCATCGCGCCGGCACCGAACACCGCGATCCTGGTCACGGCCGCACGATAATCGGGCGATGCAGCGCCGGCACATCGTCTTGTTGGCGGTCGCGGTGACCGCCGTGTCCACATCGGCCGTCCTGATCCGGGCCGCGGACAACCTCGGCGTCCCCGCGCTCGCGATCGCGTTCTACCGGTGCGCGCTAGCGAGCGTGGTGCTGCTGCCGCTCCTGTGGTTCGGCCACAGGGACGAGCTCCACGCGCTGTCGCCCGTTTCCCGGTGGTTGCTGCTGGGGTCGGGGCTCGCCCTCGGCTGTCACTTCGCCGCGTGGGTCTCCTCGCTGTCGTACACGTCGATCGCGGCGAGCTCCGTCCTCGTGCAGACGATGCCGATCTGGGTGGCGCTCGCCGGCCCGTTGATCGGCGAGCACACGTCGGGCCGTGGCTGGGTCGGCATCCTGATCGCATTGGTCGGGACCGTGGTGATCGCCGGCGCCTCGACCGGCGGTCAGCTCACCGATCCCGCTCTGGGCGACGCCCTGGCCATCGCAGGCGC
>DATAPH010000028.1:0-38543 GCA_036265325.1 Actinomycetota bacterium
GCACCGGCTTGGCGGCATCCGGATCCGAGCCAAGACGGGCACGCTCGACAACATCTCGGCGCTATCGGGGTGGGTCTGGAACGGGCCAACCGACGGCTGGATCACGTTCTCGATGCTCACGAGCGGCATGGACGAATACGCAGCGAAGGACCTCGAGGACCGGATCGCCCAGGTGTTCGCCAACCGCGCGAAGCCGCGGCGCTAAAGCGTGATCGCGTAGCGCAGCATGGGATGGTTCGCGCACTCGACCATGTGCTCGCCACGCGTCCCGTCGGGCGCCCATCCGACGTGTTCGTAGAACCCGCAGCCGCGTTCGTTCGCCTCCAGCACCCAGAGCGTCGCGCGAGTGTATGACGCTGAGCGGAGCGCAGCGAGCGCGCGATCGTGGAGCGCGCGGCCGAGTCCCTGCCCGACGTGGTCGGGGGCGAGGTAGAGCATCGCGAGCTCGCCGGTCGAAGCCGTGGCGTCCTCGTCGCGCGACGGTTCCGCGCCTGCGACGCCGACCACGCGATCGCGGTCGACCGCCAGGAAGACCCAGTCGCCGGCGTCGGGCCTCGAGAGTCGCGCACGCCACCAAGCGGCCTGCTCATCGATCGCCAATGCGGCAAGATGCGCGTCCGGCAACACGCCCGCGTACGCCCACCGCCAGGCCTCGACCTTCATCGTCAGGAAGGCATCGACGTCGTCCACGGTCGCGGGACGGATCGTCGTCGGCATCGCTACTCCTCCGGTGCCGACCTCGGGTGGAGCAAGCCGTAGGTGTAGCCGTCGACGAGCGCTTCCCACGAGGCCTCGATGATGTTCTCGCTGACGCCGACGGTCGTCCATTCTCGCTCGCCGTTGGACAGGTCGATCAGGACGCGGACCGTCGCACCGGTGCCGACGCTGCGGTCGAGCACACGAACGCGGAAGTCCTCGAGCTCCATCTCGTCGAGCGCCGGGTACTCGTTGGACAGCGCCTTGCGAAGCGCGTTGTCGAGCGCGCCGACCGGGCCTTGCCCCTCGGCGCTTTCGATGTGCCGCGTCCCACCGGTGATGACCTTAACCGTCGCCTCGGCGAGCGGCTCCTCGCCCGAGCGCTCCTCGACGTGCACGCGATAGCTCTCGATCGTGAACCACGGCTGGACCCACCCGTCGGCGCGTCGCAGCAGCAGCTCCAGCGAGGCCTCCGCGAGGTCGTACGTGTAGCCGCGCGACTCTCTGTCCTTGAGCTCCTGGACGGCCGCGCCCACGGCGTCGTCCGTGACGGCGACTCCGAACTCGTCGGCCTTCATGCGGACAGACGCGCCACCGCTGTAGTCCGACGCCACGATGTTGCGCCGATTCCCCACCGCGCCCGGCTCGACGTGCTCGTAGGCGCGCGAGACGCGTGCGACGCCACTGGTGTGCAGGCCCGCCTTGTGGGTGAACGCGTAGCGGCCCGCGTAGGGCTGGCGCGCCTCGGGCGACAGGTTCGCGATCTCCGCGACGTAGTGCGCCAGCTCGGTGAGGTGGCCGACCGACCCCTCGGGGAGCGCGTCGGTGACGCCGAGCTTCAACACGAGGTTGGCGGCGATCGGCACGATGTCGGCGTTCCCGGTTCGTTCGCCGTAGCCGTTGACCGTGCCCTGCACCTGGAGCACGCCGGCGTCGACGGCGACGAGCGAGTTCGCGACCGCACAGCCCGCGTCGTTGTGCACGTGGATCCCCAGCGGCGCGCTCGCGTGTTCACGCACCACCTTGACGATGCCCGCCACGTCGAACGGCAACATCCCGCCGTTGGTGTCGCAGAGCACCAGCCGCTCGGCGCCGGCCTCCTCCGCCGCCGCGAGCACGGCCATCGCGAACGCGGGATCGCTCTGGTAGCCGTCGAAGAAGTGCTCCGCGTCGAAGAACACGCGGCGGCCTTGCGCCCGCAGGAACGCCACCGAGTCGCGGATCATCGCGACGCCCTCGTCGAGGTCGGTCCGGAGCGCCTCGGTCACGTGCAGGTCCCACGCCTTGCCGACCAGGCAGACGACCTCGGTGCCGGCGTCGAGCAGATCACGAAGGACGGCCGAGTCTTCCGCGCGCTCGGCCGCCCGGCGCGTCATCCCGAACGCCGTGAGCTGCGCGTGCTCGAGCGTCTCCTTGGTCGCGAGCCGGAAGAACTCGGTGTCGCGAGGATTCGCGCCGGGCCACCCGCCCTCGATGTAGGGGAACCCGACCTGGTCGAGCCGGTGCAGGATGCGCAGACGGTCCTCGACCGTGTAGGACAGGTCGGCCTGCTGGGCGCCGTCGCGAAGCGTCGTGTCGTAGAGCTCGACGCGTACCGGGCCCGCGTCGCTCACGCCGTCGCCCCGTCGACCACGAGATCGCCGACCTCGGTCGTCGTATAGCCCATCTCGCCGGCGCGCATGCTCTTCATCTGGCCGGTCGCATGCCGGATCCCACGGTCGATCCGCTCCGCAGCCGCCGTTTCGCCCAGCTGGCGGAGCAACATCTCCATCGCACCGATCGCAGCGAGGGGATTGATCGTGCCTTTGCCGGTCTCGCTCGGCGCGGTGCCGCCGATCGGCTCGAACATCGACACGCCGTGCGGGTTGATGTTGCCGCCTGCGGCGATGCCCATCCCTCCTTGGATCATGGCGCCGAGGTCCGTGATGATGTCGCCGAACATGTTGTCGGTGACGATCACGTCGAACCGCGACGGCGAGTCGAGGAAGTAGATGCACGCCGCGTCGACGTGCACGTAGTCCGTCTCGACGCTCGGGAACTCGCCGCCGAGCTCGTCGACCACGCGCTGGTAGAGGTCGCCCGCGAAGGTCAGCACGTTGGTCTTGTGCACCAGCGTGAGCTTCTGCCGGCGCGCCACCGACGCCGCGAGCGCGAACGCGTAGCGGACGATCCGTTCCACGCCGTGCCGCGTGTTGATCGACTCCTGCACCGCGACCTCGTGCGGCGTGCCCTTGCGGTGGAAGCCGCCGGCGCCGGTGTAGAGGCCTTCGGAATTCTCGCGGACGACCACCAGATCGACGTCGTCTTCGGTGTGGCTCGGCACGAGCGTCTGCACGCCCGGGTACCGCACGACCGGCCGAAGGTTTACCCACTGGTCGAGCCCGAACCGGATCTTGAGCAGCAGGTCGCGCTCGAGGATCCCGGGCCTGACCCGCGGATCGCCGACCGCCCCGAGGAAGATCGCGCCGCACGCGCCGAGCTGCTCGAGCTCCTGGTCGGGCAGCACGTCGCCGGTTCGCAGGTACCGGTCGGCGCCGAGGTCGAAGTCGACGAGGTCCACCTCGAAGCCGTCGCGCACGGCCTCGAGGACCTTGAGGCCCTCGCCGACCACCTCGGGACCCGTGCCATCCCCGCGGATCACGCCGATGCGGTGGGTCACGGCGTGACCTCGTTCGTCTGCTCATCGTCCTTGGCGGCGACGGCGATCGCGCGGTTGACCGCCGCGAGGTACGCGCGAGCGCTCGCTTCCACCACATCTGTGGCAACCCCGCGACCCGTGACGCGGCGCCCGTCGACATCGACCTGGACGACGACGTCCCCGAGCGCGTCGGTGCCGCCGGTGACCGCCGACACCTGGAAGCTCGCGAGCCGCGCCTCGACGCCGGCCGCCCGGGAGATCGCGCCCATCGCGGCGTCGATCAGCCCGTCGCCGATCGCCGACTCCTCGATCGTCCCCTCACCTTTGCGCAGATGCACGGTGGCCCTCGGCTGCAGATGCGTCCCGCCGCCGACGACCACCGATTCAAGAAGGAAGACGTCTTCATCCGCCGCGCCGAGCTCTTCGGCGACGATCGCCGAGAGATCCTGGTCGGTCAGCTGCACCTTGCGGTCAGCCAGGTCCTTGAACCGGGTGAACGCGCGGTTCAGCGCGCCGTCATCGAGCGCGATGCCCATCTTCTGCAGCGCGTCGACGAACGCGTGGCGGCCGCTGTGCTTCCCAAGGACGAGCTGGTTGCCTTCAAGTCCGATCTCGAGCGGGTCCATGATCTCGTAGGTCGCGCGGTTGGCCAGGACGCCGTGCTGATGGATGCCGCTCTCGTGAGCGAACGCGCTCGCACCGACCACCGCTTTGTTGGGCTGGACGCTGTACCCGGTCGTCATCGAGACGAGCCGCGACGTCCGCGTGATCTCCTTGACGTTCAGCCCGTGCTCCACGCCGAGGTGCTCGCCCCGCGTGCGCACGATCATCGCGATCTCCTCGAGCGAGCAGTTGCCCGCCCGCTCACCGATCCCGTTGACCGCGACCTCGATCTGCCGAGCGCCGTTCTCGATCCCCGCCAGGGCGTTCGCGACGGCAAGCCCCAAGTCGTTGTGACAGTGGGTCGAGATCACCACGTGGTCGGGCGTGTCCTCACGGACGATCCGGACGAGCTCACCGAACTCCGTCGGCGTCGCGTACCCGACCGTGTCGGGGACGTTGATCGTCGTCGCGCCGCACCGGACCGCGAGCCGGAAGCACTCGAGCAGGAAGTCGAGGTCGGTCCGCGTCGCGTCCTGCGCGCTGAACTCGACGTCCTCCGTGTACCCCTTCGCGAGCGTGACGTTCTCCTCGATCGCGTCGAGCACCTGCTGATGGCTCATCTTCAGCATCGACTCGCGCTGCACGTCCGACGTCGAGATGAATGTGTGGATGCGCCAGCGCTCGGCTCCCTTGAGCGCCTCGGCCGCGCGCTCGATGTCGCCGGTCGCCGTGCGGGCGAGCGCCGCGATCACCGGTCCGCGCACGGTGTCGGCGATCTCGCGAACCGCCTCGAACTCGCCCTGCGACGAGATCGGGAACCCCGCCTCGAGAACGTCAACCTGCAGCCGCGCGAGTTGCTCGGCGATCTCGACCTTCTCGGCCTTGGTCAGCGCGATCCCGGGAGCCTGCTCGCCGTCTCGCAGGGTCGTATCGAAGATCCGTACGTGGTTGCCTACTACGCCAGGTTCGCTCATCTCAGCTCGGCACCTTCTTTTCGGACTCCAACCAGGGCATCATCTGGCGCAGCTCCCGTCCCACCTGCTCGAGCTGGGAGGTCTGCGCCTGCTGCCTACGTCGGAGGAACTCCGGGAACCCGGCGTCGGCTTCTGCGATCCATCTCTTGGCGAACGTGCCGTCCTGGATCTCCGCCAGGACCTGCTCCATCTGTTCGCGCGCGTGCGCATCGATCACGCGCGGGCCGCTCTGATAGTCGCCCCACTCCGCCGTGTCGGACACGCTGTAGCGCATCCACGATAGACCGCCCTCGTAGATCAGGTCGATGATCAGTTTGAGCTCGTGCATGCACTCGAAGTACGCGATCTCGGGCTGGTAGCCCGCGGCGACCAGCGTCTCGAATCCGTTGCGGATCAGCTCGGAGATCCCGCCGCACAGCACGGTCTGCTCGCCGAACAGGTCGGTCTCGGTCTCTTCCTTGAAGGAGGTCTCGATGATGCCGGCGCGGGCGCCGCCGATCCCGTTGCCGTACGCCAACGCGCGCGCCTTCGCCTTTCCGGTCGCGTCCTGTTGGACGGCAACCAACGCCGGCGTTCCGATCCCTTGCTCGTACGTGCGGCGCACGAGGTGACCCGGCCCCTTCGGCGCGATCATCGTGACGTCGACGCCCGACGGCGGCACGACGGTGCCGAAGTGGATCGAGAACCCGTGGGCGAACATCAGCATGTCGCCGTCCTTGAGGTTCGGCGCGATGTCGCTCGCATAGACGGCGCCGTGCGACGTGTCGGGCAGCAGGCACATCACCACGTCGGCGTCGGCGACGGCGTCGGCCGTATCGAGCACACGCAGGCCGGCCTCTTCGGCCTTCGCGCGGCTGGACGACCCGGGCCGGAGCCCGACCCGCACGTCGTACCCACTGTCCTGCAGATTCTCGGCGTGTGCGTGCCCCTGCGAGCCGAAGCCGAGGATCGCGATCTTCTGGTCGCTCAGTACGCCGGGGTCGGTGTCCTTCTCGTAGTAGATCGTGGCCATCTGCGGGCGTCCTTCCGTCGTGCGCGAGATCGCCGGTCAGGCGTCGTTCGCGACCTTGAGCGTTCGATCCTTGATGCTGCGGTCCCCACGCGCGAGCGCCACGCGGCCGGTCCGGGACAGCTCGACCACGCCGAAGTCGCGAAGCATGCCGAGCAACGCCTCGAGCTTCTCGGGCTTGCCCGACGCCTCGAGGGTGAGCGTTCCGTGCGTCACGTCGACGACGTTCACGCGGAACACGTCTGCGATCTCCATGATGCGCGCGCGGTTGTCGCCGTCGGAACGCACCTTGACCAGCATCAGCTCCCGCTCGACCGCGGAACCTTGGTCGTGCTCGAGGATCTTGATCACGTTGACGAGCTTGTTCAGCTGTTTCGTGACCTGCTCGAGCGGCTTCTCCTCGACGTTGACGACGATCGTCATCCGCGAGACGCCCGGGCTCTCGGTGGCGCCGACCGCGAGCGAGTCGATGTTGAACCCACGCGCGGCGAACAGGCCGGCGATCCGGGTGAGGACACCCGGCCGGTCTTCGACCAGCACCGAGATGGTGTGCAGGTGGCCGTTCATACGATCGGTGCCTCCCCCGGGATCTCGTGCGGCGCGAACTCCGGCCCGAGGATGATGTCGTCGTTCGACGTGCCGGCGGCCACCATCGGGAAGACGCCCTCGCGCGGGTCGACGCGGAAGTCGATCACGACGCTGCGATCCTCGATGGCGTAGGCCTTCTCGATCGTGGCGTCGACCTCTTCCGGGCTCTCGACACGGAAGCCGACCGCGCCGTACGCCTCGGCGAGCTTCACGTAGTCGGGCACGTTCGGGTCGAGGTATACGCCCGAGTACCGTTCGTCGAAGAACAGCTCCTGCCACTGGCGGACCATCCCGAGGTAGCCGTTGTTCAAGATCGCGGTGATGAACGGGATGTTCTCGGTGTTGCTCGTCGCGAGCTCCTGCGCGGTCATCTGGAAGCAGCCGTCACCGTCGATCGCCACGACACGCTTGTCGGGCTGGCCGGCCTTGGCGCCCATCGCCGCGGGCACGGCGAAGCCCATCGTGCCGAGACCGCCGGAGTTGATCCAATGCCGAGGCCGCTCGAACCGCCAGTACTGCGACGCGTACATCTGATGCTGCCCGACGCCCGAGACGAGGATGGTGTCGTCGTCGGCGAAGTGACGCAGGCGCTCGACGCAGTACTGCGGCTTGACCGTGTCGCCGTTCTGGGCGTAGCGGAGCGGGTACTTGGCCTGCCACTCCTTCAGAGTGTCGAGCCAGGCGGACCGGTCCGGCGCGCCGGCGTCGCCCTGTCGCTTGCCGAGCTCGGTGACCATCTTGGCGATAACGTCGCGGCAGTCACCGACGATCGGCACGTCGGCAACGCGATTCTTCCCGATCTCGGCGGGGTCGATGTCGACGTGCACGATCTTGGCGTCGGGCGCGAAGGCCGACAGCTTGCCGGTCACACGGTCGTCGAAGCGGGCGCCGAGCGCGACGAGCAGGTCGGCTCGCTGCATCGCGGTCACTGCGGTGTAGACGCCGTGCATACCCGGCATACCGAGGCACAGCTCATGCGAATCAGGGAACGCGCCGCGCGCCATCAACGTGGTGACGACGGGCAGCGTGCCGAGCTCGGCGAGCTGGCGGAGCTCGTCGGTCGCGTTCGCCTTGATCACGCCGCCGCCCACGTACAGCACCGGGCGCTTCGCCGCGAGGATAAGCTTCACCGCCTCGCTCACCTGCCGGTTGTTGCCCTTGGTGGTCGGCCGGTAGCCGGGCAGCGAGATCTTCTCTGGCCACGCGTACTCGACGTCGGCCTGCAGCACGTCCTTGGGAAGGTCGATCAGGACGGGACCGGGCCGGCCGGTCGACGCGATGTGGAACGCCTCGCGGACGGTCTCGACGATGTTTGCCGGGTCCTTCACGAGGAAGTTGTGCTTGGTCACCGGCATCGTTATCCCGGTGATGTCTGCCTCCTGGAATGCGTCGTTGCCGACGACCGGCGTCGGTACCTGACCGGTGATGGCGACGATCGGCACCGAGTCCATCTTTGCGTCGGTGAGTGGCGTGACCAGGTTGGTCGCGCCCGGGCCACTGGTGGCCATGCACACGCCGACCTTGCCCGTCGCCCACGCGTAGCCCTCGGCAGCGTGCCCGGCACCCTGCTCGTGGCGGCAGAGCACGTGGCGGATCGGCGAGCGGTCGACCAGCGGGTCGTAGATGGGCATGCTCGCCCCGCCGGGGATGCCGAACACGACCTCGACACCCTCCTGTTCGAGGGCCTTGAGGACGGCGTCGGCGCCCTTCATCGTCATGCTTTGCTCCCCATGGCGACCTCGCCCGCGGGCCAGCCATCGACCGGGCCGGTCTCGACGCGGCGGACCTGGGCCTGCAAGCGGTGCGCCAGGTTGCGGCACGCCCGCTCGAACTCCCACGGCGTCCAGTCGCGGCGCCGCATCTGCAGCACGTCGGCGATGTGCTCCTCGGCGACGTCGAACCCGCCGCCCAGGTACTGCACGTCCGAGGACAGGTACCGGTCGACGGTCGCGCGGGTGCTGTGGTCGATCGCGTCCACGGTCACCTGGCCGGGGCCCTCCCACAGGACGCTCGCGACCACGGTTCCGTCTCGTTCGAACTCGTAACGCATCTCGGGTGACTCCTCTCGGTGCGGGGCCGGTTCCGGCCCGGGGTGGTGCCGGATCGGGGAAATGAAAAGCCCCCCGGCTGGCGGAGGGCATCTGGCGCGGATGGCTTGGCCCCTGCGGGGCCTCCGCGCCTACGCGATAAGTACGAGGACGCTGCGTCCGGACACAGCTGCTGTCGACATGGTCACGACAGTGTGGGGGCCGGAAAGCTGAGTGTCAACCTGCGGCGCAGCGCGCTTCGACCAAAGGCGCTACGGTCGCCTCTCGCGGGCCGGTCGGCGGTTCGCGAGGAGGGAGGGGAAGCATGCGCAAGCCATTGTTCGTGGCTGCTCTCGTGCTCGTGACCATCGGCGCGGCGCTGACGGTGTCGTTCGCCTCGGGCCAACGGGCGGTCGTGCAGCCGATGCGGGTCGCGGTGCGGGAGCACGCACTCACCGACACCGTGATCAACACCGGCAAGAAGGGCGACTCGTCGGGCGATCTGCTCACGTTCCACAACCCGATCTTCGACTCGACGAACTCGCACAAGGTCGGGCACGACCAGGGCGACTGCGTCCGGATCTCGCCGAAGGCCGGCACGTGGGAGTGCCGCTGGCTCACCTACATCGCCGGACGAGGCGCGATCACGGTCGAGGGAGCGTTCTACGACGGCCGCAACAGCACGCTCGCCGTCACGGGCGGAACCCAGGAGTTCCGCAATGCCCGCGGCTCGATGAAGCTCGTCAGCCGCTTCGGCGGCAAGCAGTACGACTTCATCTTCAACCTGCTTCCGTAGGGCGCAGGTCGGCGCGTGGTGGGGGCGGCCCCTTCGGGGCCGCCCCCCGCGCGTCTCGGTACCGTGTGCCGATGGTCGAGTCGTTCGACGCGGGTGGCGTCGCGTGTCACGTCCTCGTGGACGGCGGCCGCACCGTCTCGCCGCGGTTCGTCTTCCGCGGGTACGACGACGACCTGCAAGGTCCCTTCGTCCGGCCGTACCTCGACGACGAGGGCAGGCTCGCCGGCCGGTTCGCGGCACTGTTGATCGAGTCGCCCGGCGGGCACGTGCTGATCGACGCCGGTCTCGGCCCGTTCGCGGGCGAGCTCGACGGCGGCCGCGTGCCGCAGGAGCTCGAGATCCTCGGCGTCCGGCCGTGGGACGTGCGAACCGTGATCATCACGCACGGGCACGCCGACCACGTGGGCGGGCTGCTCGGGCCGCGGAAGGATCCGGCGTTCCCCGACGCGCGCCATGTGATCCATCGCGTGGAGGCCGACTACTGGGCGTCCGATGAGGCGGGCGAGCTGCCGGACGACGCCGGCGAGCCGGCGATCGCGGCGCTGCACGCGCTGCTGCAGGCCGACCTGCTCGACGTGATCGGCGGCGACCTCGAGGTCGCGAAGGGCGTCCGGGCGATCGAGGCGCCGGGCCACACCCCGGGACATCTCGCGGTCGTGATCAACGACGCGCTGCTGTGGGCCGGCGACGCCGTGGTCTCTCAGCTGAACGTCCCCCACCCCGAGTGGGTCAGCGCCGCCGACATGGACGGTCCGACGAACGAGGCGACGCGGCGCGCGCTGTTCGCACGCGCCGCGGACGACCGGTTGGTGTTCGCCGCGAGCCACTTGCCCGTCGTGGGCTCGATCGTTCGCGATGGCGAGGGCTATGCGCTCGTTGAGCGCTGAGCGGTCCGCAACCGCTCGGTCGAGATCGCATGGGCGGCGCTCGCGGCCTGCGGCAGGTCGGTGAGCGTCGCGAGGAACTCCTCCTGGTCGAGCGCCCACACCGCGCCGTCCTCGATCGCGCGAACCGTCGCGGTCCGCGGGACGTCCTGCAGCAGCGCGATCTCGCCGAAGTAGTCACCCTCGGTCTGGACCGCGATCGGCTTGCCGTCGATCACGATCTCGAAGCGGCCGCCGTCGATCACATAGAAGCGGTCGCCGACATCGCCCTGCCGGATCACCTCGGTGCCGGCCGGCGTGTCGATCCGGTCGAGCTGACGCGCCAACCGTTCGAGGTCCATCCGCGGGAGCGGCGTGAACATCGGGATGCGCGCGAGCAAGCTCAGCTGCCGTTCCGGGAGCACCGCCTTCGCGTCGATCGCGCGGAGTCCGACGGTGATCGCCAGTGCCGTTGCGATCACGGCGAGCCCAGCGGTCGCGAACGCCCATGACAACCCGAGCCATGAATCGAGCACGGGTGCGAGCGCGGCGCCGCCGGCGTAGCCGAGCAGCCACAGCGCCTCGACGGCGCCGAAGACGCGCGTGAGCACGTCGTCGGTCGTCGTGCGCTGCAGCATCGTGCGGCCGAGGACGTCGAGCAGCGTCAACGCAGCGCCGTAGACGATCGACGCGATCACCGCGACCATCGTGGCGGCGGTCCAGCCGAACAGCACGCCCGACACGGCGAAGATCGCCGCACCAAGCACGATCGGGGCGGTGAGGCGCCTGCGTGCGGCGAACACGACGGACGCGCCGGCGCCGACCAACAGCCCGACGCTGATCATCGTCGTGAGGAAGCCGACGCCCGCGTCACCCAGTCCGAGCGTTTGGACCGCGAGCGGGACCATCAGCACGCCGAGCGCGCCGGACGAGATCGCGACCACGCCGGCGAGGAACACGAGCAGTCGTGTCCCCGGCGCGCGGATCAGGATCGTCATGCCGATCGCCGCGTCGGCCGCGAGCGTCCACGGACGGAAGGGGCCCGCCTCCCGGTCGTTCGCGTGCGTTCGCACGCCCAGCGTGAGGAGCGTTCCGAGCAACAGCGCGACGGCGGCTCCGGCGAAGACCGCTCCCGCCCCCGAGTCCGCGAGAACCGCCGCAAGGATCCCGCCGGCGGTGTAGCCGATCCCTTCCGCGAGCGACGAGACGGAGTTCGCGGCGGCGACCTGTTCGGGCGATTCGCTGAGGAGCGGCGTGAGCGCGTGGTGGTTCGGCCGGCCGGTCGTGAAGGTGATCGCGGCGATCGCGGCCAGGACGTAGACGACGGCAGGAGGCGCGCCGGCGGCGAGCGCGACGGCGGTCACACCTGTCGTGACGCTCTGCGCGAGGTATCCGGAACGCACCACGAGCTCGCGGCGGAACCGGTCGCCGAGCGCCGCGGCGACCGGGGCGAGCACGCCCGCCGGGACGAGCACGAGGATCGAGACGATGCCGACCTCCTTCGTGCCGCCTTGCTCGAAGGCGTAGACGAAGATCGCGACCCACATCGCCGGCTCCGCCACGTTGAACAACAGGAAGGCCAGCTGCATCCGCGTGATCCGGCGGTTGCGCAACACCGCCTGCAAGGCGCGGAGCGGCGGGCCAACGTGCGAGAGCAGCCGGTTCATCCGGCGCGAACGCTAGTCCAATCCGGTCAGCGGCTGCGCGACGCGTGCGAACGCCGCTCGATCACGCGTCGAGCGTGGCGAGGAACTCGTCGAGGTCGGGCGCGACGTGGAAGGTCGGCTCCACGCACCCCTCGAACGCCTCGATCGTCTTGTAGCCGTTCCCGGTGATGTACGCGACCGTCTCCTCGTCGGGCTTGACGATCCCCTGCTCGCACATGCGCTTGAGGTTCGCGATCGTGACACCGCCCGCCGTCTCGGTGAACACGCCCTCGGTCTCGGCGAGCAGCACGATGCCGTCGCGGATCTCGTCCTCGGTGCACCACTCGATGTGGCCGCCCGTCTCGCGCGCGACCTGCATCGCGAACATCCCGTCGGCCGGCGACCCGATCGCGAGCGAGCGCGCGAGCGTGTTCGGCTTCATCGGCGTGACCGTCTCGGCGCCGTCCTGGAACGCCTGCGCGACCGGCCGGCATCCTTCGGGCTGGGCGCCGGACACGCGGTACGACGTGCCGTCGACGGCGCCGATCGTCGTGAGCTCCTGGAAGGCCCGGTGGATCTTGGTCAGCAACGCGCCGCTCGCGATCGGCACGACGACGTGGTCGGGCAGGCGCCACCCGAGCTGCTCGGCGGTCTCGAACCCGAGCGACTTCGACCCTTCCGCGTAGAACGGCCGCATGTTCACGTTGACGAACGCCCAGGGCAGCGCCTCAGCGACCTCGGAGCACAGACGGTTCACGTCGTCGTAGTTGCCTTTGACCGCGACGACCTTGGCGCCGTAGATCTCGGTCGCCAGGATCTTCGCCCGCTCGAGGTCGTCGGGCACGAACACGTAGCACG
Source organism: Actinomycetota bacterium (assembly GCA_036265325.1). Classification (GTDB taxonomy): domain Bacteria; phylum Actinomycetota; class UBA4738; order UBA4738; family HRBIN12; genus AC-51. The sequence continues at coordinate 12,699 of DATAPH010000028.1, forward strand.
GCATGCCGATCTTCGCGGCGTGCGCGGCGGTCGCGTTCGCCAGGTTGCCGGTCGACGCGCAGCTGATCGCCTCGAACCCGAACGCGCGCGCCATCGTCGTCGCAACGCTCACGACACGGTCCTTGAAGGAGTTGGACGGGTTGACCGAGTCGTCCTTGATCCAGAGGCTCTCGAGCCCGAGGCGCGCGGCGAGGTTGTCGGCGCGGCGCAGCGGCGTGAACCCTGCGCCGAGGTCGACGCGGTCGATCCCGGGTCCGCCGGGAAGGAGCGGTTGGTACCGCCACATGCTCGCCGGGCCGTCTTCGACCTCTCGGCGGAACGCGGCGCCGTCGATCGCGTCGAGGTCGTACGTCGGCTCGAGCGGCCCGAAGCACTCCTCGCAGATCGTGAGCGGCTCGACCGGATAGCGGGTGTGGCAGATCCGGCACTCGAGCGCGGCGGGCGTCGTGATCGTCGGTGGGTTCACCATGTCGTCGCCCCGGTGTCGGCGGAACCCACCGTCCGCGCGTACTTCGCAAGCGCGCCCTGTGTGTACTTCGGCGCTGGCTTGGTCCACACGCCCCGACGCGTCTCGAGTTCCGCGTCGTCAACCATGACGTCGAGGGTCCGGCCGTCGGCGTCGATCCGGATGCGGTCGCCGTCTGCGAGGAAGGCGATCGGGCCGCCGACGCATGCTTCGGGCGCGACATGGCCGACGCTGATGCCCTTGGTCGCGCCGCTGAACCGGCCGTCCGTGATGAGCGCGACGTCCTTGCCGAGGCCAGCCCCCGCGACCGCCGCGGTCACGGCGAGCATCTCGGGCATGCCCGGCGACCCCTTGGGTCCTTCATACCGGATCACGATCACGTCGCCGGCCACGATCGACCCCGTGGTGAGCGCGTCGAACGCCGCCTGCTCTGAGTCGAAGACCCGCGCCGTCCCTTCGAAGACCGTGCCCTCCATGCCCGCGGCCTTGATCACCGCGCCATCGGGCGCGATGTTGCCGCGCAGGATCGCGATCCCGCCCCACGGGTGGATCGGCGCATCGGCCGGGTGGACGACCACGCCGTCCGGCGCCTGAGGCCCGACGTCGGCGAGGTTGTCCGCTTGCGTCTTGCCGGTGACGGTCAAGCAGTCGCCGTGCAGCAGGCCGAGGTCGAGCAGCTCCTGCATCACGACCGGCACGCCACCCACACGGTCGAGGTCGCTCATCACGAACTTCCCGGCGGGGCGCACGTCCACGAGGTGCGGCGTGCGGCGCGACACGCGGTCGAAGTCGTCAAGCGTCAGGTCGACGTGCGCCTCTCGCGCGATCGCCAACAGGTGCAGCACCGCGTTGGTCGAGCCCGCCACCGCCATGACGACGGTGATCGCGTTCTCGAAGGCCTCTTTGGTGAGGATCTGACGCGGCCGGAGGTCGAGCTCGAGCACCTTGGTCGCCGCGACGCCGCACTCGCGTGCGGCGATCTCTCGCCGGTAGTCGACCGCGGGCGGGCTGGCCGAGCCGGGCAACGACATGCCGAGCGCCTCTCCGACCGCGGCCATCGTGTTGGCGGTGTACATGCCGGCGCACGATCCGGTGGTCGGGCACGCGGCCCGTTCCACGGCGTGCAGCTCGTCATCGTCGATCGTGCCCTTCGCGTGCGCCCCAACCGCCTCGAAGACGTCCTGGATGGTGACGTCCTTCCCTTTGTACGTGCCGGGCAGGATCGTGCCCCCATAGAGGTACACGCTCGGCAGATCCATCCGCGCCATCGCCATCAACATCCCCGGCTCAGACTTGTCGCACCCCGCGATGCCGACGAGTCCATCCAGGCGCTCCGCGTGCATCACAAGCTCGACCGAGTCCGCGATCAGATCGCGGCTCATCAGGGAGGCCTTCATCCCCTCGTGGCCCATCGCGATCCCATCCGACACCGCGATCGTCGTGAACTCGATCGGAACGGCGTCGCCCTGCCGCACGCCCTCCTTCGCGAGCGCCGCGAGCTTGCCGAGGTGGTAGTTGCACGGCGTCACCTCGTTCCACGACGAGGCGACGGCGACCTGCGGCTTGCCGAAGTCGTCCTCGGAGAACCCGACCGCGCGAAGCATCGCCCGCGCGGGCGCGCGCTGGGGGCCGTCGGTGACCTCCCAGCTGCGGGGACGGTTCGGCTGACGCTGAGTCATCGGGCGCGCGTCCTTACGGAAGAGGCGGGGCATCACGGTAACAACCAGGTCCGGCGGGCGACTCGCTACGATGCGGCGATGAGCCCGATCGGACGGGTGGACGCGCTCGTGATCGACGGCGCCGACACGATGGCGCTCGCGCGGTTCTGGGCCGCGATGTTCGACACCCAGATCGCATCGATCGCCAACGAGGGCATGCCGAACGAGGCGCACTACATCGACGTCGCGGCCACGGACGGCGCGCCGATGTTCCGGTTCCAGCGCGTCCCCGAGGCGAAGACGCTGAAGAACCGCCTTCACCTAGACATCGAGGTCGAGGCGCTCGACCCCGCGATCGCGCGCGTGCAGGAGCTGGGCGGGTCGGTGATCCAGCCGCTCCAGACGGAATACGGGTACGACTTCGCGATCATGGGTGACCCGGAAGGCAACGAATTCTGCCTGATCACGCCGACGCGGTAACGGCCGTGCGGGCCGTCGTGTGGTCGTTCCGTAGACTCGGCCTCGACCCAACCAACCCCTTACGACGATGACCGGCATCCCACCCGACCATGGCCGCAGCTGGTGGCTCCGCGAGGCGCTCGCGCAACCGGAGTTCGCCGGCGACCCGTGCCCGCCATTGACCACCGACACCACGGCGGACGTCATGATCCTCGGCGGCGGCTACACCGGGATGTGGACCGCGTGGTTCCTGAAGGAGCTCGACCCGGGCGTCGACGTCCTGCTGCTCGAGCAGGACATCTGCGGCGGCGGCCCGAGCGGGCGCAACGGGGGGTTCGTCAACTCGTTCTGGGGCGAGCTGACCAAGCTGTGCGAACGTTTCGGCGACGAGGCAGCGCTCCGGTTGTGCCGGGCCGGCGAGGAGAGCGTCACCGAGATCGGCGCGTTCTGCGACAAGCAAGGCCTCGACGCGTGGTTCCGCCCGGACGGCGACCTGAACGCCGCATCGAGCACCTCACAGATCGGTGAATGGGCCGACGACATCATCACGGCCGACCGGTTGCGGCTGGATCACCTCGAGGTGCTCACCACCGAGGAAGTTCGGGCGCGGGTCGACTCGCCCGTGCTGCACGGCGGCGTGTTCTCGCGCTACGGCGGCACGCTGCACCCGGCGAGGCTCGCGCGCGGCCTTCGCAACGCGCTCCTCGCGTCCGGCGTCCGGATCCACGAGCACACGCATGTCGCGCGGTTCGGGACCGGGGATCCGGTGGTCGCCGAGACGCCGACCGCTCGCGTCACGGCGGGCGCGGGCGTGCTCGCGATGAACGCCTGGGCGCAGCACTGGAAGCGATTCCGGCGCGCGATCACCGTGCGTGGCTCCTACATCGTGATGACCGAGCCGGCGCCCGACCTCCTGGCCGAGCTCGGGTGGACCGACGGGATGGGGTTCTCCGACTATCGGTCGGCGCTGCACTACGTGCGGAACACGCCGGACGGCCGGATCGCGTTCGGCATCGGCGGCATGCAGCCCGACGTCGCGCGTCACATCGACCCGCGCTTCGCGTACGACGAACCGTCGATCGAGGTCGCGATCGCCGACCTGCACCGCATGTTCCCAACGTTCGCCGGCGTCGGGATCGAGGCCGCGTGGGGCGGCCCCATCGACGTGAGCGGCGACCACCTGCCGTTCTTCGGAACGCTCGATCCAGGCACGGTGCACTACGGTCTCGGATACACAGGCAACGGCGTCGGCCCGGCGCATCTCGGCGGCCGGATACTCGCGCACCGCGCGCTCGCGAAATACGACGACGTGCTCGCGCTGCCGCTGGTCGACCTCGAGCCGCGTCGGTTCCCACCCGAGCCGATCCGCTCGGTCGGCGCCGCGGTCGCGAACCGAGCGATCCACCGCCGCGACGAGTCGCTCGACGACGAAGAGGATCCGAACCCGTTCGTCGACTTCGTCGCGAAGCTGCCGCGGAGGCTCGGCTACAACCTCGGTCCGTGATGGCTGGGCCCACGACGGCGCCGGCCCGCCAGGCGCACGTCTCCTGGTGGATGGAAGAAGCCCGCGCGGCGCTCGCGCCCGAACCCCAACCGCCGCTCACCGAGGCGATGACCGCCGACGTGGTCATCCTCGGCGGCGGCTACACGGGCCTGTGGACCGCGTGGTTCCTCACGGAACGCGACCCCGGCTGCGACGTGGTGCTGCTCGAAGGCGACGAACTCTGTGGGAGCGGGCCGAGCGGGCGCAACGGCGGCTTCTGCTACGGGATGTGGGAAGACCTCGAGGCGCTCGTCCGGTTGTTCGGTGGGGCCGGCGCGGTGCGGGTCGCCGAAACGGCGCAGCGCAGCGTCGACGAGATCGAGACGTGGCTCGAGGCCAACGACGTCGCCGCCTGGTTCACGCGGGCGGGTCACCTGACGATCGCGACCTCGCGTGCGCAAGACGACGCCTGGGACGCACTCCTCGCGACGGCCCGTCGGGTCGGCGTCGGCGACCGGTTCGTTGAGCTCGACGCAGAGGCCGTGCAGCAGCGGTGCGCATCACCGGTGTTCCGCGCCGGGCTGCTCCAGCCCGGCAACGCGACCCTCCAGCCAGCCCGGCTGGCGCTCGGACTCCGCGCGGCGCTCCTCGAGCGGGGCGTGAGGATCCACGAGTCCTCGCATGTGGTTCGGTTCCGCGAAGGACCGCCCGTCGAGGTCGAGACGACCGACGGCAGCGTGCGTGCCGAGCGCGGCGTCCTTGCGCTCGGCGCGTGGTCGGCGTCGCTCCCTGCGTTCCGGCGTTCGATCGTGCCGCGCGGCACTTATATCGTCGTGACCGAGCCGGCGCCCGACCGACTCGCCGAGATCGGATGGACCGGCGGCGAGGGCCTCGGCGACTGGCGCACGGCGCTTCACTACTTCCGCACCACGCCCGACGGCAGGATCGCGTTCGGCGCCGCCGCGGCGACCGCGGGCGCCGGGGTCGGCCTCGGTCCGCGGCTGCGCTATGACGAACCGTCGATCGTCAAGTTAGTTGACGACTTTCGACGGTTCTTCCCGTCGTGGCACGACGTCGCGATCGAGGCCGCATGGGGCGGACCGATGGACGTCACCGGCAAACACCAGCCATCGTTCGGCGCCCTTCCCGGTGGCGCCGTGCACTACGGCGTCGGGTACACCGGTGGTGGGGTCGGGCCCTGCCATCTGGGCGGCAAGATCCTCGCCGCGTTGACGCTCGGTATCGAGGACGAACACACGGCGTTGCCGCTCGTCGGGATGCCGATGCAGCGCTTCCCACCTGAACCGTTCCTTTCGGTCGGGGCGGCCGTTACCCAGCACGCGATCGTGCGCAAGGACGAGGCAGAGGACGTTGGACTGCAGCCGGACCCGGTCACCGACCTGATCGCGCGGCTCCCGCGCCTGATCGGCTACGAGCTCGGACCCTGACAGGTTTGCCGATGCTCGACCGATACCCTCTGCTGATGCGTCTGCGCTTGCCCGCCGTCGGTCTTGCCGTGGTGCTCGTCGTGAGCTCGATGACGAGCACGCTCGCATCGTCGGGCGGGACGGTCGACGTCCTGACCGCCACCTATCCCGTCTCCGGGATCGACGTGTCGCACTACCAGAACACGGTCACCTGGTCGTCGGTCGCGTCGGACGGGATGGACTTCGCGATCCTCAAGGCGACGGAAGGACAGACGTACGTCGACCCGACGTTCGCGTACAACGATTCGCAGGCGCAGCTCTCCGGCATCCCGGTGGGCGCGTATCACGTCTGGGGGAAGCCGAACAAGTCGAGCGACGAAGCGCGGATCGAGGCCGATCACTTCGTGTCGGTCGTGCACCCAACGGTTGGCGATGTACCGCCCGTCCTCGACATGGAGATGAACCGGATCCCCGACGGCACGACACAGGCGACACTCATGGCGTGGGCGCGCGCGTGGCTCAACCGTGTCGAAGCCAGGACCGGCGTGCGCCCGATGGTCTACGGCTCGCAGTACCTCTTCCAAACGATCCTCGGCAACTCGACATGGTTCGCCGACAACGGCTTCGCGCTGTGGTTCGCGTGGCCGCGATCGACGTTGCCGAAGTCGATGCCGGCGCACGACTGGCAAGGACAGAGCTGGACGTTCTGGCAGTACTCCTGGAGCGGAAGGGTGCACGGCATCCACGGTGACGTCGACCGCGACCGCTACACGGGCACGAACCTGCAGAAAGCCCTTATCTCCGAGCTGATCGCCCAGCCCGGGACCGGCGGCTCGATCACCGACGGCGCCCGGAAGATCGACTGCGCTGCGACGCTCACATGCTCGGCGCTCTACAACGCGGGCGATCCGGTCGCGCTCACGGCGACGCCCGACACGGGGTACTCGTTCGTTTCGTGGGGCGGCGTGTGTGCGGCCGCGGGATCGGCGCCCACGTGCAACATCGCGACGCTCGGCGCGAAGACCGTCACCGCCACGTTCAGCTACACGCTTACGGTCAAGGTCGCCGGCAACGTTCAGGGGAACGTCGTCTCGAGCCCCGCCGCGATCGATTGCCCGAGCGATTGCACCACGGCGTTCGCACCGGGCTCCACCGTCTCGCTGGCTGCGACCACCGACCAGTGGGCCGGCGTCACCTGGTCGGGCGATTGCACCGGAACGGATCCGAACGGGTGCACGGTCACGATGGACCAGCCGCGAACCGTGACGGCGACGTTCAGGGACCTCGGGCCCGCGACGGCCCACCTCAACACGCCGCGCCGCCGCACCGACCCGCTCCGGGTGTCGTTCGACGAGCCGGTGCACCGGCTGACCACGACCAACATCGTGCTCCGACCCAAGCACGGGCACATCGTCGCCTCCACGCTCCGCTGCTTCACTGGCGCGGGCGCACGCACGCCGTGCGGGACGGGCCAGGTACGCCGGGCGACGCTCACGCCGAAGTCGCCGCTCGACCACGGCAAGGCGTATCTGGCTGTCGTCGACCCGGCCGGCGTGGCGCCTGTCGTGGACCGGGTCCACAACGCGGTCGCGCCGACGCGTTCGACGTTCACGATCTAGCCGGTTTGCCGACCGGCGTCGTTGCCAGGCACGATGGAGCTCATGGTCGATGACGTCATCGTCGCCGAGCACCTGACGAAGTCCTATGGCTCGGACCGCGGAGTCATCGACCTGTCGTTCTCGGTCCGAGCCGGCGAGGTCTTCGGGTTCCTCGGACCGAACGGCGCCGGCAAGAGCACGACGATCCGCACGATGCTCGACCTGATCCGCCCGACCGACGGTCGGATCGAGGTGTTCGGCGTCGAGCCGCGCACGCATCCGACGCAGGTGCACGCTCGCGTCGGGTACGTGCCGGGTGAGTTCGGGCTCTACGAACGGCTGCACGTCCGGGAGTACCTCGAGGCGTTCGCGTCGTTCCGCAACGGCGGCGGTCGCGACCGGATCGAGCCGCTTGCCGAGGTGCTGCGCCTAGATCTCGACCGTCCGATCCACGAGCTCTCGCACGGCAACAAGCAGAAGGCGGGCCTCGTGCAGGCGTTCATGCACGACCCCGACCTGCTGGTGCTCGACGAGCCGACGCAGGGCCTCGACCCGTTGGTGCAGCAGACGTTCTACGGCTTGGTCGACGAGGTACGCGGCCGTGGCGGAACGGTGTTCCTGTCGTCGCACATCCTGCCGGAGGTCGAGCGCACCTGCGACCGCGTGGGCATCATCCGCGACGGCCGCCTGCTCTCGGTCGACGACATCGGCGATCTCAAGGCGAAGGCGCTGCGCACGATCGTCTTCCACTTCGCGGCGCCAGTCGACGTCAGCTCGTTCCAGAACCTGCCGTCGGTCGTCGCGGCCGCCGGGCATGGCGATACGGTGACCCTGACCGTGCAGGGCGAACTCGACGAGATCGTGAAGGCGGCTGCGCACCACACGGTCGTCAACGTCGAGACGAAGGAGCCCAGCCTCGAAGAGATCTTCCTGCGGGCGTACCAGGACGGCGGCGTCTCGTGAGGCCCTTGATCCGGGTGTCGCTGTCGGCGCAGCGCCGAGCATTGATCGGTTGGGGGATCGGCCTGGCCGCGATCGCGCTGACGTACGCGGCCATCTACCCATCGATCAAGCAGAGCGCGGCAGACCTCGACAAGTACATGCAGAACCTACCGGACGCGCTCCGGTCGATCATCGGGACGAACTACACGTCGCCTGCCGGGTATCTCCGTGCAGAGCTGTTCGCGCTGCTTGGACCGGTCTTGCTGCTCGTCTACGGGATCGGCGCGGGCGGCAAGGCGATCGCAGGCGAGGAGGAGGCGCGCTCGCTCGACCTGCTGCTGACGACGCCGATGCCGCGCGGGCGAGTCGTGGTCGACAAGGCGATCACGCTCGCGATCACGCTGCTCGCGCTCGCGGTGCTCGTGTTCGTGGTCGTGATCGTGCTCGGGCCGCCGTTCGGGCTCGATGTCGCGATCGCGAACGTCGCGGCGATGTGCGCGATGTTCTTCCTGCTCGGACTCGCGTTCACATGGTTCGCGCTCGCCGTCGGGTGCGCGACCGGCAGGCGGGCATGGGCGAGCGCGGTGGCCGGCGGCGTGGCCGTGGTGATGTACGTGTTGAACGCGATCGCGCCGACTATCTCCGGATTATCTTGGGCGCAGGCGCTCTCACCGTTCCGCTGGTACCTCGAACCGGATCCCTTGGTGACGGGGATCCACGCCGAGAACGTGCTGGTGCTGGCCGCGATCGCCTCCGTGTGTCTCGTCGTCGGGGTGTGGACGTTCCGCCGACGAGATCTTGCGGCCTAGCCTTTGGTCGCGACGAGCCACAGCCGGTCCGACGACGCACCGAACGGCTCGAGGTCCCCGTCGTAGGCCTGGAACGTCGTACATCCGCACGCCGCGAACAGGTCCGTGAGCTCCGCGACGCTGTAGATGCGGACCGATGTGATCTGCGTCGCCTGCTCGGCGCCGCGCGCGAACGTCCACATCGTCTCGATGCGCTTGTCGTCTCCGTCGTATCGCCGAACTTCGGTCACGTCGACATCGCCGACGGACCACGCGGCTTCGGGGACGAACCGGGGCAGCAGGGTGTCGGCGACCAGCGTGTCGAGGAGGACCCGGCCACCCGGCACGAGCGCGTCGACCAGCGCCCGCACCTGCGTGCGGTTCCCATCGTCGTCGAAGTAGCCGAACGAACCCCACAGGCAGAAGGCGGCGTCGAATGTCGCAGGTTGGACGACGGAGGTGCGCACGTCCGCGCGGATCACGGGCACCTCGGCCCGGCGCGCGACATCGAGGAACCGATCGGACGCGTCGATCCCGACGACGTCATGCCCCATCGCACGTAGCCGCTTGGAGATGCGACCGGTGCCGCACGGGGTGTCGAGCAGACGCGACGGCTCGACGAGGCCCAGCGCGCGAACCACCTGATCCGCGTCGACGTTGGCGTCGTCCGCCTCTTCCCAGGACAGCTGCACGCGCTGCCACAAGGGGCTCGAGAACATGTCCCCCCACCAATCCACGAGCGCGAGGGTAGTGCGGACGACCGGTGTCGCGAACGGGTTGCGGTGGCGTCCTGTGCGCCCTCGGCTGATGCCGCCCGCGCCCGTCAGCCGCCTGCCGCGATCAGTCCGACCCCGGCGAACGCCAATCCGACGCCGATCCACTGCGACCTCGTGAGCCGCTCCCGCAGGAACGTCCACGCAAGCAGCACCGTCGCGACCGGATACAGCGACCCCACCACCGAGATCAGGGCCAACAGCCCCGTCTGACCGGCGAGCGCGAACGTCACGTTCGCGAGGTTGTCGAGCAGCCCGACGCCGACCATCGTCGCCGTGTCACGTCGCGTCGGGTGCCGCCCGCGCCACCCCCGCGTCACGAAGAGCGCGATGAGGAAGACCGGCACGGACACCAGCCGCAAGGTGAAGACGGCCCACGGTGCGCTCTGTTTCCCGGCCTCGTTCAGGAACGTCACGAGCAACCCGAGGAACACCGCGGCCACGATGCCGTAGACCACCCCGCGGACCCTCGGCGCGGTCGCGTCGGCGTCGGCCGCCGTCTCGCGAGACGCGAGTACCACCCCGATGACGCCGATCATGATCCCCGCGATCTGGAGCGTGCTTGGCCGGTCTCCTCGGACGAAGCCCACGGTGACCGGCACGACGACCTCGAGCGCGGTGATGGGCGCCACCACGCTCATCGGGCCGACGGCAAGTCCTTGATACAGGGCGCCGAGCCCGACCACCGCGCAGAGCCCGGCCGCGACCCCGAAGAGGATCCCGCGCTCGTCCGGCATCGCCGAGCCACTGACGAGGATGAAGACGCCGGTGAGAACGAGCCCCGCCGCCTGCGAGATCGCGCCGACGAGGAGGATCCCGAAGCGTCGGGTCGTCAGCCCACCGAAGAAGTCCGCCGTTCCCCACGACAACGCGGAGAACAGCGCCAGACCGACGGCGCCCATGCGAACGGGTCAGACGACCCGCACGCCGTCCTTCCACACCTGCTCGATGCGGTCCTTCAGCGTCTCGAACGCGAACGGGTCGCCGTCGACGACGACGACATCGGCGATCTTGCCGGGCTCCAGCGAGCCGAGCTTGCCCTCCCAGCCCATCAGCTCCGCAGCCGACAGCGTCCCGGCGTGCAGAGCCTGCTCCGGCGTGAACCCGTTGTTCGCCATGTGCGTGAGCTCGTTCAGATTCCATCCGTGCGGGAAGACCGCGGCGTCGGTCCCGAGCGCCACCTTCAACCCCGCCTGCGCCGCGAGCTTCATCGCGTCGAACTCCGGCCGCCCGAGGCCGGCGAACTTCGCGCGGATCTCGGGGGCGAGCTTCTCGTCGTTCGCCAGTTCCTCCGTGGTGTCACCCGACGTGATCGTCGGGACGAGCCACGTGTCGCGCTCGAGCATGAGGTCGGCTGACTCCTGATCCAGGAACGTGCCGTGCTCGATCGACCGGACGCCGGCGCGGACCGCGCGCTTGATCCCCTCGGGCCCGTGCGCGTGCGACATCACCCACCGGCCGAGGTCGGCCGCCGTCGACACGATCATGTCAAGCTCGTCCTGGGCGAAGTGGGGGTGCATCGGGTCGTCGGCCGGCGAGAAGAACCCGCCGCTGGATGCGATCTTGATCGCGTCGGCGCCGGCGCGGATCACCTCGCGCACCTTCTCGCGCACGCCGTCCACGCCGTCACAGACGCCGCTCGGGAAGCCCGGATACGGCTGCCAGCCGGCGCTGATCCCGCCACTGGGCAGCACCTCATCGTTGTGCCCGCCCGTCTGGCTGAGCATCGTGATCGACACCTGCATCCTCGGGCCCACCAGCACACCGTCGTCGACGGCACGACGCAGCCCCGCGTCGGCGCCGCCGGCGTCGCGCACCGACGTGATGCCGAGCGCCAACGTCGTCAGCAGGTTCTTGGGCGTCTGATAGAAGCCGTAACTGAACGGCCGGTGCTGGATCGTGAGCTCGTCGTCCTCGTAGGTGCCGGTCAGATGGACATGTACGTCGAACAGCCCGGGGAGCAACGCCTTGCCGGCGCAGTCGATGTGCTCGTCCCCGTCCAGGCCCGACCCGACCTCGACGATCGTGCCGTCCTCGATGACGACGTCGGCCTCGGCGAGCGGCGCCATCGTCCCGTCGAACACCTTCCCTCCGTGGAACAGCGTCCTCATCGCAGCACCTTTCCGTCGTCGACCACCAACACCCCGTCCTTCCAGACCCGCCGCACGCGCTCGCGGAGCGTCGCGGCCTCGAGCGCATCGCCGTCCAGGAGGACGAGGTCGGCGCGCTTTCCGGGCGCGAGCGTACCCAGCTCGTCGCCGAGACCCATCAGGTCCGCAGCGCTGCTCGTCGTCGCGACGAGCGCCTGCTGCGGCGACATCCCGCATCGCACCAATCGGTCGAGCTCGCGCAGGTTACTGCCGTGGGGTGCGACACCGCTGTCGGTGCCCATCGCCACCTTGACGCCCGCACCGATCGCGCGGCGCACGTTCTCCTGATGGATGTCGATCACCGCCTTTGCCTTCTCGACCGTCGATGCCGGGAGCGATGCGCCGGCGTCGACCGCGTCGAGCACGCCGAGCGGCGCGACCAAGGTCGGGACCAGCCAGGTGCCGCGCTCGAGCATGAGGGCGATCCCTTCATCGTCGAGATAGATCCCGTGCTCGATCGAGCGGATGCCGGCTCGAACCGCGTTCTTGATGCCCTCGGCGCCCTGCGCGTGGGCCATGACGAAGATGCCCGCGGCCGTCGCCTCGGCAACCATCTCCTCGAGCTCGTCGGGGCGGAAGTGTGGATGGCGCGGGTCGTCGGTGGGCGACAGCACGCCGCCGGAGGTCGCGACCTTGATCACGTCCGCGCCCGCGCGGATCATCTCGCGAACCTTGCGACGCACCGCATCGGGTCCGTCCACGCGTCCGCTCGGCGCGCCCGGCCACGCCACATCGAGGTCGATGCCGCTCCGCAACCACCCGTCGGCGTGGCCCCCCGTCTGCGACAGCATGCTCACGCTGATCCGCATCCGCGGGCCTGCGATCACGCCGTCCTCGACGGCCTTCTTCACGCCGGCGTCGGCGCCCGCCGCGTCGCGCACGGTCGTGATGCCGGTCGCGAGCGTCGCCTCGAGGTTCCGCATCGCGTCGTAGAACTTGAACGAGAACGGCGTGACGAGCTCCTCGACCCAGTCGAGCGTCGAGAACATCACGTGGGTGTGGGTGTCGAAGAGTCCGGGCAGCACCGTGCGGCCGGAACAATCGACCTGTTCGTCGCCATCGAGGCCTGAACCGACGTCGACGATGCGACCGTCCTCGATCACGACGTCGGCCTCGGCGATGGGTGCCATCGTGCCGTCGAAGACGGTGCCCCCGTGGAACAGCGTTCTGGTCACAGAGCCCCCTTTGGCGCCGGACGCTACAGCCGGCCGCGCAACTCGACCAACGCGTCGGCGAGGTCCGCCGGCCGCGACAGGAACGTCGAGTGGGAACCCGGGAGCTCGACCACCGGCGCGTCGAGGAGACGCTCGTGTGCCGCCCATCGGCCCCACGCTGCGGTCGCGACGCGATCGTCGGTGCACACGATGGAGGCGCATAGCCCCGAAGGCGGCCCCACCTGGTCGTTGATGTGCTGATGCGGCGTCGTCGACTGCGGCTTGAGCTGCGCCGCCGCCCAGGCGGCCGTCTCCTCGTCGACATCGGGGAGGAAGTCGCGGATCGCGTCGGCGGGGTCGGGGAAGAAGATCCGACCGTCGGCGTCCAGCTCCAGGCCCTCGAACGCACCGTCTGCATCGAGATGCGGCTCCCCCGACGTGTCCTCGCCCTCGCGCGGCGGGATCACGCCGCAGACGAAGAGCACGGCGGCGACGGGCATGAGGTGGCTCGCTCGAACCGCCGTGTGCGCGCCCAGGCTGTGCCCGACCAGCACGATGTCGTCGCCGGCGCCGTCGAGCGCGTCGCGGGTCACCTCCACGTACCGGTCGAACCCGGCCGTCACGTCGTCGCAGGGCAGGTCGATCGCGATCGCGCGATGGCCGCGTTCGTCGAGGGCAGCGATCGTCGCGGTCCAGCACCACGGACCGTGACATGCGCCCGGAAGCAACGCGTACGTCTTCATGATCGGCTCAGGGCCCCTCGATGGCCGCCTCTATGCTCCCGGAACACTACGCCGAGGGGTGACCGTGGATCTGCAGCTCCAGCCCGACGACGCCGCGTTGCAAGCGAGGGCACGCGCGTTCACTGACGAGGTGTTGCAGCCGCTGGAGCTCGAGTGTGAGGAGCACGATGGGTTGACGCCCGAGAGCGCCGCCGCCGCCAAACAGGCCGTGCTCGATCACGGGTTCGCCGCGATCAACCACGCCGTCGAGAACGGGGGCGCGGGGCTCGATACGTTCCAGGTGATGCTCGTCGAAGAGCAGTGGGGACGTGCGACCAACGCGCTGTGGGACGTCCCATGGCGGCCGTCGATCCCCCTCGCCGCCGGAACCGACGAGCAGAAGGAGCGTTTCCTGCGACCTGCATGCCGCGGCGAGCGGCGCGACGCGTACGCGATCACGGAATCCGGTGCGGGCTCCGACGTCACGATGGTCGAAACGACCGCGCGCCGCGATGGCGACGCCTGGGTCCTGGACGGCGAGAAATGGCACGTGACCAGCGGCGACGTCGCCGACTTCTTCCTGGTGCACGCACACGTCGACGGCGACCCCGCCAAGGCGACGGTGTTCCTCGTCGACAAGGACACACCCGGCGTGCGCCTCGTCCGCACGCCGAAGTACACGCACACGTTCGTCTTCGAGCACCCGATCTTCGCGTTCGACGACGTACGGGTGACCGACGATCGGGTGCTCGGCGAGATCGGCGAAGGGTTCGAGCTCACGAAGGACTGGTTCGTCGAAGAACGCCTGATGATCGGCGCACGGACGGTCGGCGCGTCGCAGCGGTGCCTCGACGAGTCGCTCGCGTTCGCGACGGAGCGCCGGCAGTTCGGCCGGGCGATCGCCGACTTCCAGGCGATCGGCACGATGCTCGCCGACATGGCCGTCGAGATCATGGCCGCGAAGTCGCTGCTGTATCGCGTGTGCTGGGAGGCGGCCCGCGGTGGGATCGATCGCAAACAGCTTCATGCCGAGGCGAGTGTGGTGAAGCTCCTGTGTTCCGAGACCGCCGGGCGCGTCGCCGACCGTGCGGTGCAGATCTTCGGCGGGCGCGGCTACATGCGCGAGTACGCCGTCGAGCGGCACTGGCGCGAGCTCCGTGTGGATCGCATCTGGGAGGGCACCAGCGAGATCCAACGGCTGGTCGTCACGAACGAGCTCCGCAAGCGCGGGACGCGCGCGTACACCGGGTGGCCGGCCGGGATCTGACCCGGGATCTAACCGCCGATCGGGTTGGGCACGTGGCGCTCGATCAAGTGCAACGCGTTCAGCACCGGATACGACAGCGCGATGATCCCCAGGATGATCGACAGGATCGTGGAGCCCGCTCCGCGGCCGCCCAACCCACCGATGATGCCGAGCAAGACGGCGAGCGCGCCGAAGACGATGGCCAGCGTGCCCAGCTGACCCGCGAGCTGGCCGCCATGGGTCATCTGGGCGGAGTAGGACCCGAGGATCGTCGAGTCGGGGTTGAAGTGGTACAGCCACAGCAAGACCGAGAATCCCGCGCCGATCGCGCCGACCACCGCGCCCACGACGCCGAGCGGGTTCGAGGTCTTCCCGCTGCTCCCGAACATCCCCGCCACGAGGCGATGATGACCGACGGCGTTCAGTCGGGCAAGCGGTCGCCCGTCGACGATGGTTCCGCGACGGAGAATGCCTCCGGAGCGGCCGCGGGCACGGGGGAAGGCTCTGGCGCGGTCGCGGACGATAGGTCGGCCGGAGCCGGGGTCGGCGCGCCGGTCGGCTGTTCGGGCGCTCGCCACGGTTCGGCTGCCGGCGCGGCGGGAGCCACCGGCTGCGGCTCGATCGCCGACGCCGGTTCTGGTGCCTTGTCGCGGAGCGCCATCGGCGCGTTCCGCGGGATGACGAATGCCGCCAGACCGGCGACCACAAGGAAGCACGCCCCGATGACGAGGAGGGCGTTCGACGGACTCACGCTCGCACCGACCGCCGCGACGATCGCGGCGCCGACCACGTAGGCACCGTCGGACCCCGATTCGACGGTCGCGAACACGCGTCCTCGGAACCGCTCCGGCGTTCCGACCTGCAGCATCGTCTCGTACGTCACGTTCACACAGCCGCCCGCGAGTCCGTTGCACGCCCACGCGATGACAGCGACGGGTATGAGCCTCGTGCGGGAGACGACGACGAACGCCGCTGTGACCACCAGCAGTGACCCGACCAACAACGTCCAGCCTCGGATGCGCCCGCTCAACCAGGGCGCAAGGACGGAGCCGGCCACCATCCCCACGCCGAACGCGGCGGTCATACCACCCAAGATCGCGGCCCACTCCGATGCGTCGCCGTGCGGCGCCAGCACCTCCTTCACGAGCACGATCTGGAACGCGCCCTGTCCTGCCAGCAGCATCAGCACGGACGCCATCACGATCGCGATCCCACGTGCGAGCTTCGAATGGATCAGGTACGCAGCGCCCTCGCGAAGGTCCGCCAACAGCGTGAAGCGATCGTCGGGGTCACGAGCGCGTGTGGGCAACCGCAACCCGAGGAGCAACAGAGCAGAGATCGCGAACGACGCGGCGTTCAACGCGAAGGCGCCGCTCGTACCGACGAGGGCGACGAGCCCGGCGCCGAGCGCGGGCCCGATCATGATCGCGAGGTGGAACGTGCTCGTGAGAAACCCGTTCGCCACAACGATCGAGTCGCCGTCGACGATGTCGGGCACCGTGGCCATCATCGCGGGGTGGAACATCGACCGGAACGCGCCGAGGGTTGCGGCGACAGCGACGACATGGATCCAGGTGGGATGGGGCGTCAACACGAGCGTCGCCACCGCGAGACATCGCACGAGATCAGCCACGATCATCACGGTGCGGCGGGGATACCGGTCGACGATCGGTCCGGCGAGCGTCAGTCCGACCACCGCCGACGTGAGCCCTTCGACGCCGAGGAACAGCGCCATCGCGCGCACCAACTGGTGACTGTTCAAGGTGGCGGCGAACCCGATCTCGACGGCGATCAGGTACGCCCAGTCGCCGAGGTTCGAAATGATCTGCGCTGTCCACAGACGAACGAACCGGCGGTTCCTGAGTAGGCCTCGAGCGCGTGCACCGCCTGCGGTGCGCACGCTCCAGTCCCCGTCAGCGAGCAGATCTGGCGGTCCCACGTCGTAGTTGTCGGCAGCTATCGCTTCACGCTTACGGGACGCCGGAAGGGGGGGTTGCGCCGTCGGTCGCCTTGGGGCGCACCGCCCAGAGGCCCTAGGCCGCAGGGCGAAGTGCCGCCGCCGCGGCATGGATGTCGGAAGGCCCTGTGCCGCAACAACCTCCGACGAATCGCGCGCCCGCGCCGTGGAGCTCGACGGCGACAGGAGCCAGGCCCTGCGGGAGGTCATCGCCCGTCCAGCGTTTGGCCGCCGCGTCCCAGGTCCCGCCCTTGTTCGGATAGGCAACGACCGCAGTGGTGGTTCGCCGTGCCGCGATCCGGACAAGCTTCGGAACCGCGATCGGCGAAGTGCAGTTGACGCCGACGGCCACGACCGACGGGTGTCTTGCGACGAGATCGACGGCGTCTTGGAAGGGTGTGCCGTCGTTCAGGCGGTCGGCGTCCCGGCACGAGAACGAGACCCACGCGGGGACATCGTTCAACTCGTCGAGCACCTGGAGCAGCGCCTCGGCTTCGACGATCGACGGGATGGTCTCGATCGCCAGCACGTCAGGATCCGCGGCGGCCAGCGCCTCCGCGCGCTGGCTGTGGAACGCCCGGAGGAACGCGCGCGCGGCGTCCGCGTCGCCGAGCCCGTAGTCACCGGTGTACTCGGCGCCGTTGGCGAGCACCGCGCCGTAGGGGCCGACGGATGCGGCGACGAGCGCGCGGCCATCGGCGCCTTCGCGAGCGAGGTCCACGCTTCGCGCGAACAGCGCGCGGGCAGCCGCACGATCCAGCCCCCGATGCTCCAGGCCTTCGAAGCTCGCCTGGTAGCTCGCGCCGATCACGACGTCCGCGCCCGCGTCGACGTACGCGCGATGGACCTCCACGATCAAGTCCGGGTTGTCGAGCAGCAATCGCGCCGACCAGAGCTCATCGGACAGATCCGCGCCACGCGCCTCGAGTTCGGTCGCGAGGCCGCCGTCGAGGACGACGACGTCCGTGAACGCGGCGAACGGATCCACCACCATGCATCGAGGGTACCGGCGACGGCGTGCTGGGCCGCTCAGTCGCGGAGCAGTTCCACGAGCGCGTCGACGACGACGCAGCCTTTCGGACCGACGATCACGGGATTCACGTCGAGCGCGGCGATCAGGTCGCCGAGATCGGCCGCAAGCACCGACAACCGAGCGATCGCGTCCGCCAACGAATCGACGTCTGCCGGCTCGGCGCCGCGAACGCCGTCCAGGATCGGCCGCACCGCAAGGCGACCGATCATCCGGTGGGCCGCCGTGGCGTCGATTGGTGGAACCGCGAGCGCGCGATCCCGCAGGAGCTCCACCAGCACGCCGCCGGCGCCGACCAAGACGAGCGGCCCGAACGTCGGATCGGCGATCATGCCGAGCGCCATCTCGACCCCGGGCGGCACCAGCGCGGCGACGGTCACCTCCGGCCCGAGGCGGCCGCTGACGTCCTCGTATGCGTTCCGCACCGCGGCTTCATCGGTGAGCCCGACCCGAACCCCGTCGACGTCGGACTTGTGCGTGATCCCCGGCGCCGAGGTCTTGAGGACAACGGGGAACCCGATCGCGGTCGCGGCGTCGACGGCCGCCTGCGGGGTGGACGCTGGGCGTGCCGACGCCACCTCGAGGCCGTACTCCTCCAACAGCGTGAGGCCGTCGAGCTCGGAGAGCGGCACCCCGGTCGCGAGCCGGTCGCGCCACCGGGCGCGGATCGCGTGATCCACCGGCACGACAGCTTCGACGGCAGGTCGGGCCCGGAACTCGGCGTCATCCAGCAGGTGCCCGAGGGCGCGAAGCCCGTTCTCCGTCCCTTCGAGCACGGGGATGCCCGTGTCTCGGAGCATGCGGATCTCGTGCTGGGTGACGGCGCTCGCCAGGTTCGACAGCACGCAGAACGGCTCCGACGTTCCGTCGTACGCCTCGCGCGCGAGCAAGAGGTACCCCTCGTCGTACGGCTCGCCCTGCAGCGTCATGTCGACGCAGAACACGCTCGCGCTGACCGCCGGGTCGTCGGCGAACGCAGCGAACGCCTCGCGGAAGATCCGGTCGCCGTCGATGCCCGTTCCCCATGCGTCCAGCGGGTTCGACGACTCCATGCCGGGATCGATCGTGTCGGCGATTCGCGCGATCGTCGTGTCGCTCACCGACGCGAAGGGCACCCCGAGATCGCCGGCAAGATCGACGAACATCGCGCGTTCCCCGCCGCTGTCGTGGACGCTCGCGATGCCGTCACCCCGCCGCACCCGCCGAGGCGATGAGAAGAGCTCGATCGTGTCGGCCAGTTCGTCGAGCGATCGCATCTCGTGCACGCCGAACGCGTCGAACAACGCCTCGTACGCGCCGTGTTCGCCGGCCAACGCGCCGGAGTGCGCCGTCACCATCGCCTGGCTCGCCGCGGTCCGCCCGACCTTGAGCGCAAGGACCGCAACGCCCCGTTCCGCGGCACGCGCCAGCATCGCCACGAACCCGTCGGGGTCACGAACGGTTTCCAACAGCAGCGCGAGCACCCGTGTTTCGTCCAGGTCGAGTGCGTACGCCATGTAGTCGGCCATCGTCGAGACGACCTCCTGGCCGCTCGAGACGAGCAGGTTGAATCCGAGCCCGCGGTCGCTGAACGCGAGCGCCGAGAACGCCGATCCGCTGTGCGACAGGAAGGTCACCGGTCCGCGCCGGATCACCTCCGGTGTGAGGAATCCGGTGGCGCGAACCTTCGACGCTTGGTTCATGAACCCCATGCCGTTGCCGCCGCACATGGCCATCCCGTGCTCGACCGCGATCGCACGAAGTCGCGCGCGCAGGTCGGGCCCCTCGGACGGTTCCTCGTACAGCGACGAGAACGTCACCGCGCTCCCCGCACCCAACGCCGCGGCGTCCGAGAGCGCCCGCTCGACCCGCTGGTTGGCAACGCCGAGGATCGCGAGGTCCACCTGTTCGGGCACCTCGGCGATCGACGGGTAGCAGCGCAACCCGGCGACTTCCTCGTATCCCGGGTTCACCGGGTAGATCGCGCCCTCGAAACCGCCGCGCATGAGCTCGGCCATCATCGACGCACCGAGCGACCCCGCCTTGACCGACGCGCCCACGACCGCGATCGACCGCGGCTCGAGCATCCGGCGAACCGCCGGCAGTGCTTCGTCGGGTTGGGTCACGCCTACTTCTTCCCGAGGGCGTGGTCCTTCTTCGCCATCTTGAACGCCTGCCAACCGGGGATCCCGTTCACGCCGCCGCCGGCGTGTGTCGCGCTCGATCCGTGGTACAGCCCGCGCAGCGGCGTCCGGTAGTCGGAGTAGCCAGGCGCCGGGCGCATGTGGAACAGCTGATCCACCGAAAGCTCGCCGTGGAAGATGTTGCCCCCGATCAGCCCGAGGTCCTGCTCCATGTCGTAGGGCCCGATCACTTGGTAGTCGATGATCGAGCTCTTGAAGTTGGGCGCGAGCTGGTCGTAGAGATCGAAGATCCGCTTCGCATAGGCGTCGAGCTCGTCGCGATGGGGCTCGGTGTTCCAATCGTCTGGAACCCATTGCGTGAACATCGAGAACACGTGCGTGCCCTCGGGTGCGAGCTTCTTGTCGAGCGTCGTCGGGATCGTGCCATCGACGAACGGCGCGACCGAGCCCTTGCGCTCCATGTGGGCGTCCTGGAACGCCTGCTCCGCGTACTGCGGCGAGAAGCAGAGCTCGACCGACCCGGTGTGGTGCGCCTGCATCTCGGTGCCGGGCAGCGCGACGAAGTCGGGAAGTTCGCTGATCGCGACGTTGATCTTGACGACGCCGCTGCGCGTCTTCCAGCGCTCGATGTCCCAGACGAAGTCCGCCGGGAGCTCGTGACGCTCGATCATGTCGAGGAACGCGATCTTCGGGTGGACCGTCGTGACGAGGACCGGCGCACGGAGCTCGGTGCCGTCCTCGAGCGCGACGCCGACCGCACGGCCGCCGCGCACGATGATCTGCTTGACGCGCGCGTCGGTGCGGATCTCGGCGCCGAACGCCTCAGCGGCGGACCGGATGGAATCGCTCACCGCGCCCATCCCACCCTGTTGGAACCCCCACGAGCCGAGGTGGCCGTCGCCGACGTCACCGATCGAGTGGTGGAGCATCACGTAGGCGGTGCCGGGCTCGTCGGGTCCGGCCCACGTGCCGATCACGCCGTTCACCGTGAGCATCGCCTTGATCGCATCGGACTCGAACCAGTCGTTCAGCAGGTCGCTGACCGACATCGTGAACAACCGGGTCACGTCGCCGACCCCGCGCTCACCGAGCTTCCGCATCCTCCACGCCGACTGAAGCGTGGCCAGCAGGTCGCCGGGCTTCATCGACCCGACGTGCGGCGGGACCTGCAGCAGCAGCGGGCCGAGCACATCGGACACGCCGGCGAGCCACGCCTCCCACTTCGGCAGCGTGTCGGCGTCGCGCTTGGAGAACTGCGCGATCGAGTCGTAGCTCTTCTGATGATCGTCCGCGTAGACCGTGATCGCGCGCCCGTCGGGGAACGCCTGGAAGTACGGACCGAACGGCGTGACGTCGTAGCCGAACTGCTTGAGCTTGAGCTCGCGGATGATCGTCGGCGGCATCAGCGACATCACATAGGAGTAGGTGGTGACGTTGATCTCGGGGTGATCGGCGAACGGGGCGCTCGTGTCGGCGGCGCCACCGGTCTTGTTGCGCGCCTCAAGGACGACGGTGCGCGCACCCTCGCGGGCGAAGTAGGCGCCGGCGGTAAGCCCGTTGTGGCCGCCACCGATGATGATCGCGTCGTAGACGTTCGAAGCCATGCAGGATCGATCCTTCCCGTCCGGGTCGGCCCGTATCATGGACCTTGACTGAATCGTGAGTCAAATCGGTTTCCGACCGTTCGGCGGATTTGACTCTGCAGGTCAGAAGGGTATGGTGCGTTGAACGGCGGGTCAGACATGGGTGGCTCGCAAGGCATCGGTTTAGATACCGTTCAGGAGTCGCATGGCCACCAAAACCCGGAAACCGCAGCGTGATCGCCACCAAGAGATCTTGGAGGCCGCCTCTCGCGTCATCACCGACCGGGGCCTGGCCGAGACCCGGATCCAGGACATCGCCGAGGCGTGCGGGGTCTCCCCCGGCCTGATCCTCTACTACTTCGAGTCCAAGGACCGGCTGCTCGTCGAAGCGCTGACGTTCACGAGCGACCAGTTCTATCTGCGGACCGCGCGCGAGCTGCGCAAGATGCCGTCGGCGCGCGACCGGCTGATCCGCGTGATCGAACTGTCGGTGCCGGGCTTGCTTCCCGAGTACGACCTCCTCGACGAATGGGCGCTGTGGCTCGAGATCTGGGTGCGGGCACTCCGCGACCCCGATCTGGCGAAGGAGCGCGAGGTCCTCGACCGGCGCTGGGTGCAGACGATCGCCGAGATGATCCGGTACGGCCGCCAGACCGGCGAGTTCCCGACCGACGCACGCGACGCCGACGACCTCGCGATGCAGTTCAGCGCCATGACCGACGGCCTCGCCATCCAGGTGTTGCTCAACGACACGGTGATGACGCCGCAGCGGATGTACGACATCTGTCTGGACGTCGCCGAACGCTTGATCGGCTTCGACGGCAACGCGCAGCCGTAGACCAGCGACCGTCAGACGCGCAGGCGCGTTCCCTTCGGGTCGTAGAACGGCGCGCGGCTGATCGTCGCCCGAGCCTTCGCTCCGCGGATCTCGACCGAGACCGGAAGGTCCGTGGCCATCACGCCGTGGATCCACGCGAGACCGACGGCCGTGCCGAGATGGTGCCCGTAGCCGCCGCTCGTCACGTACCCGATGCGGTCCTTCCCCATCACGACGGGCTCCCCGTGCCAGAGCATCGGAGCCGGATCGTCGAGCTTCACGCTGACGAGCTCGCGGTCGCGCCGCTGATCCTTCAGACCGGCGAGCGCGTCCTTGCCCACGAACGAGTCCTTGTCGCCGCGCACCGCGAACCCGAGGCCAGCCGCGTAGGGATCGTCTTGCGCGCCCATGTCGTGCCCCCATGAGCGGAAGCCGCGCTCCAACCGAAGCGCGTCGAAGGCGAACGCGCCGGCCAATCGCATCTCGTGGGGCGCGCCGGCCGCAACGACCTTCTCGAACACATCCGCAGCGAACTCCGTCGGCACGAGCAGCTCCCAGCCGAGCTCGCCGGCGAACGACACGCGCAAGGCGAGCGCCTTGGCCCACGCGACGTCGATCTCGCGCACCGACAAGAAGGGGAAGACGGCGTTCGACAGCTCTTGATGGGTCAACGCGCCCAGCACCGAGCGGCTCTTCGGCCCCGCGATGTGCAGCGTCGCGTAGGCGCTCGTGACGTCCGTGATGGTCGCGCCGGCCGGGAGCCCGTTGCGCAAGAGCATCTCGGTCCGCCGTTGATACAGCGTCGGCGCGAGGACGAGGAACCGATCCTCCGCAAGGCGGGTCACCGTCGGATCCATCTCGATGCCGCCCCGCTCGTTGCAGAGCAGCGTATAGACGACGCGTCCGACGGCGACATCCACGTCCGACGTGCACAGTCGCTGAAGCCCGGCAACCGCCTCGGGTCCCTGCACCAGGAACTTCGCATACGTCGAAAGGTCGAACAGGGCCACGCCCGTACGGGCGGCACGCATCTCGTCGCCGACTGGGCCAAACCACGACGGCCGTTCGAAGTCGTAGATCCACAGCGGCTCCTCCGAGGCGCCCGGCTCGAACCACGCGGCGCGCTCCCAGCCCGCGGCCTCTCCGATCGCGCCGCCGGCCTCGCGGAGTTGCGGCAGGAACGGCGTCCGCCGCACGCCGCGCCCGAAGTCCGACTGGAGCGCGGGCCAGTGCATCGCATACAGACGCCCGAGCGTTTCATGTGTCTTCTCGTGGAGCCACGCACGGTTGTTCGCCCACCGCCCGGTCCGCGCGACGTCGACCTCGGTCAGGTCCATCGTCGGACGCCCCTCGACGATCCATTCCGCGAGCGCCTTGCCGACGCCGGGCCCGTAGATGATCCCTTGCGAGTTGAGCCCGGCCGCGACGAACAACCGGCGCACCTCCGGGAACTCGCCGAGATGCAGGTTCGCGTCGGGCGAGAAGCTCTCCGGCGCCCGCAGGTACTGCTGGAAGCCGACGGTATGCAGCACGGGAAGCCGTTCGCGCGCGGCCGCGAGCACCGGCGCGAGGTGCCCCCAGTCCTCGCCGAATTCGGCGAACCCGCTCGTCGGGACATCCTTCGGCGCTTTCGGCTTGCCCTTCGGCTCGAACGCGCCGACGACGAGATGCCCCGCGTGATGACGCACATAGAAGTACCCGTCCAGATCGCGCAGGAAGGGGAACCGCTCCTCCGCGCCGGGCACCGCGTCGGTCATCGCCCAGACGTGTTCCGCGGGGTACAGCGCCACCGACGTGCCGGCCAGACGTGCGAGCTCGGAGGTCCATAGGCCGCCCGCCAAGACGACCGTGTCGGCATCGACGACGCCCTTATCCGTCTCGACGCCCGTGACCGCGCCGCCCTGCATCCGGAACCCAGTGACGGTCACACCGAACGCGAACACGACGCCGCGGTCGTGCG
Source organism: Actinomycetota bacterium (assembly GCA_036265325.1). Taxonomy (GTDB): domain Bacteria; phylum Actinomycetota; class UBA4738; order UBA4738; family HRBIN12; genus AC-51. The sequence continues at coordinate 37,035 of DATAPH010000028.1, forward strand.
CACCCTTGGCCAGCGACAGCGCGGCCTCGCCGGGGTTCACCGTGGCGTCGCCGGGCGTGACGGTCGCGCCGACCAGGTCGTCGACGTGGGCGAGCGGCCACCAGTCGAGCACCTGCTTGGGCTCGAGGACACGGCATTCCACATCGAACTCGCGATGCATGTCCGCACCGGCGAGGAGCTCCTGCATGCGGCCCGGCGTTCGGGCGACGGTGAGCGACCCGACCCGGCGGAATCCCGTCTCGACGCCGGTCTCGTTCGGGAGGGCGGCGTAGAGCGCCGCGTTGATCCGTGAGAGCTCGGTGAGCGCGTGCGTCCCGCGCACCTGCGAGACCAGACCTGCGGCGTGCCACGTGGTGCCGGCCGTCAGCCGCACCCGCTCGAGCACAACCACGTCGGTGATACCGAGCTTCGAGAGGTGGTAGGCGATCGACGATCCGATGATCCCGCCGCCGACGATCACCACTCGCGCCCGGGGGGGCGGCTCGGCGACCGGCTCCAGGATGGAGCTGTCGACGTCGCGGTTCGCGAGGTGCTCTGGGACCGTCATGGCCCCGAAGGATAACGACCGACGTTCCGACGGCGTATCTGCCGTGAGGTTACGCTCGGCACCTGATGCCGACGGTCGCTGGGTTCACCACGACGCCCGTCAAATCCATGGCGCTGTCGCGGCCCGACCGGATCGATCTGACCGCGTTCGGCTGCGTGGGGGACCGCCGGTTCCTGTGCGCGCGGATCGACGGCACACGGCTATCCGGGATCTCCAAGGGCGCGTTGATGCCGATCCGGCCCGCATACGATCCGGCAGCTGAGCGACTCAGCCTGACCTTCCCCGACGGGCGGGTCGTCGACGACGACGCGTCGAACGTGGGTGCGCCGCTGTGTGTCGGGCTCTTCGACCGAACGATCCCGGTCCGCCTCCTCGACGGACCGTTCACCGACGCGATCCGCGAACACGCGCGCGACGACACATTGATCTTCGCCCGCGTCGTCGAACCCGAGTACGCCGGTGGCACGCATCGGGCGTCGGTGATCTCGCTGGCGTCGGTCGCCGACGTCGGTCGGCACACCGCGGACGAGCGGCTCGATCCTCGGCGCTTCCGGATGCTGATCGAGGTCGACGGCGTCGACGCCTACGAAGAAGACACCTGGCGGGGGCGGCGTGTGCGGTTCGGCGAGGCGATCGTGCGCCTCGGCGAACGGATGAACCGCTGCGTCATGACGACGCTCGACCCGGATACCGGCGAGCAGAACGCACCGGTGCTCGACGCGCTCGCCGAGTACCGCAAGGTCGGGAACGAACTGCTGCTGGGCGTCTTCGGCGACATCGAGCAGGCCGGCACCATCGCCGTCGGCGACGACATCGTCATTCTCGACTGACCTAGGCGGCTCGAGCTTGCGGACCACCCGCTCGTCGATCACGGCGATCTCATTCGCGCTCCGGACCGCCTCAGGCGGCAGCAACAGAACCTGCGCACGCGGCCCGACGGCCGGCGCGACCGCGTACGACGC
>DATAPH010000029.1:0-110226 GCA_036265325.1 Actinomycetota bacterium
GCGCTCATGCTCAGGTTGACATGCCTCAACCTTGCGTCTAGATTCCGCTCCGGCCCTGAGAGGGGTCGAAGCGTCACGGGCCGTGGCCCTCGATAGGTGACGATCGCGTATGGGGAAGGCGCGACCGACACCGAGGAGAGCCGCGGCCCGTCGCTTATGTCGCGCGTCTCGCGCGCGTCGATCACAGCACCGCGTCGAGGAACTTCTTCGTCTCCGGCTCGCGCGTGTGATCAAAGATGTCGTCGGGCGTTCCCTCTTCCAAGATCACGCCGTCGTGGAAGAAGCACATGCGGTTCGCAACTTCGCGAGCGAACCCCATCTCGTGCGTGACGACCATCATCGTCATGTGGAACTCCGTCGCGAGCGATCGCATGACCGACAGCACTTCGCCGATCAACTCCGGGTCGAGCGCCGATGTCGGCTCGTCGAACAACATCACGTCCGGCTGCATCGCGAGCGCCCGAGCGATGGCGACTCGCTGCTGCTGGCCTCCCGAGAGCCGGATCGGGTACTCGTTGGCCTTGTCCGCCAGCCCGACCCTGCTGAGCAGCTCCGATGCCATGGGCCGCACCGAATCTGCCTTCTGGCCCTTCACGGTCACGGGCCCCTCCATCACGTTCTGCAGGGCAGTCATATTGGGGAACAGGTTGAACTGTTGGAAGACCATCCCGGCATGCAGCCGCAGCTGCCGGACCTGTTCGCGCTTGCTCCGAGTGCGGTGACCGCCTTCTAGGCGCACGCCGGCCACCTCGATCGTTCCATGCGTCGGGTCCTCGAGGAAGTTGATGCATCGAAGGAGCGTCGACTTGCCCGACCCCGACCGGCCGAAGATGACGACAACTTCGCCTCGGTCGACGACCATGTCGATCCCTCTCAGCACCTCGAGCGCGCCGAAGTACTTATGCAGCGCTTCAACGCGAACGACCGGCTCGGTCATGCTCACGGAGCCGCTTCCTCCTCGTCGGGCAATGGCATCTCGACCATTCCACCGTGACCGCCCTGGCCGCCTCCTGCGACCGGCAGGAATTGCACCCGCTTGCGGCCCGTCCCGGACTGCACAGCCGTGCGGACGTATCCCTTCGAGATCCGTCGCTCCAACCGGCTCTGGAAGAACGTGAAGATCGACGTCAGCAGCCAATAGAGCGCTGCCGCGATGAGCAGCGTCTCGAGGCGCTTCGTGAGGTTGGCGCTGAACGCGAGTTGCGCCCGCCCGAACAGTTCGGTACGTGCGATCTGCACGCCGAGGAAGCTCACGAGTGCCGTGTCCTTCATCATCGCGATGAACTCGTTTCCGATCGGCGGGATGACCACGCGGATCGCCTGCGGTAGCACCACGCGTCGCATCCGCTGGGTGTAGGTCATCCCGAGCGCGTCGGCGGCCTCCGCTTGGCCATGCCCGACGGACTGGATGCCCGCCCGGAATATCTCCGTCATATACGCGCCGTAATTCAAGCCAAGCCCGATCACGCCGGCAACGAATACCGTGAGCGTCAGGAATTGCGTCAATGACGTCCGATCGAGGTTGGAACCGATCTCCGGCAGGGCGAGGTAGATAAGGAACAGCTGCACGATGAGGGGCGTCCCTCGGAAGAACGACGTGTAGAACCCGGATACCCCATAGGCGACTGGGTTGCGGGAGAGGCGGCCGAGCGCCCCGAACAGGGCCAAGATCGTCGCCAGCACGATCGAGCAGACCGACAGGATGATCGTCCACTCGAGCCCCTTCGCGATGTACCAGCCGACGTCCCGCATGAATGTCGTGTCCAAGTCCGACAGGGTCAGGAAGAGCCCGAGCATGAAGAAGATGGCGATCCACACTGCGGTCACCTTGAGGCGGAACGGGATGCGGGCGCTCGCCATCGACAAAGCCTCGGTGTTGCCGGCGGCCGGGTAGCCGAGCACGAGCAGGATGACCGCGATGCCGGTCAGCCCGGCGGCGAGGTAGCCCTCCCGCGGCGAGGCGAGGCCCCCGCTGGCGAGCAGGTATCCGGCGCATCCAACGGTCGCCAGCAGCGCCGTCCCCCACGTCCACCGCCGGGGCACGTAGATGAGTCCCCCACCAACCAGCGCCATGACGCCCACGAGACCGAAGCTCACGATCGTGCCCGGCGGGGTGACGTCCTTCGTCGTGAAGACGAGCACCGGCAAGAAGATCACGATCAGCGCGCCTTGGAGCATGATGACCCACGAGGCGAGCAGGAGTGCGACCGCGCGCGGCGGCTCGTTCAGTTGCGCAGACGGGAGCCGAGGATCTTCCTCGGCTCCCGTCGTGGTGCTCGCGAAGGCGCTCACGCGCGCATGCTCCGTTCGCTTAGGCGGACGGCGATGCGGATGATGAACCCTTCGATGCGGACGTCACCGTCCAGTCGACGCCGTTGTACCACTTCTTCGACAGCGACGAGAGCGTCCCGTCCGCGTGCATGTCGTCGATGATCTTGCCCACCGCTTGGCTCAGGCTCTGCGAGTCGCGCGGGTCGTTCCTGTCGAACGCGACCGAGAGCGGCTCGTAGTAGAGCGGGTCGCCGACGATCTTGATCTTGCCGCCGTCGTCGATGTAGGCCTGGATCGTCTGCTGCGCGCTGATCGCGGCGTCGCAGCGCACGCCGTCGCCGAGCGCCAGATTGTCGAGAGCGTCCGTGTCGGTGGTGTACGTCTGCAGGTTCGCACCGTGGACCTGGAAGTCGAACGGTGGCGCGCCCGCGCCGAGCTTCAGCGTTCCCTCCACGTAGTCCTGATAGGTGGTCGACACGCCGACGCACACCGTCTTGCCGGTGAGGTCGGCGGGGCCGGTGATACTGGTGTTGTCCTGCGCAACCGCCATCGCCGCCGGCGTGTAGTAGTAGGCCGGGGTGAAGTAGAAGAGCTTCTCGCGGTCGAGGGTGTCGGTCATCGACCCGACGCTCACGTCCCACCGGTCGTTCCACGAGCCGGCGGTGATGGCGTCCCACTTCTGCGCCTGCAGCACAGGCTCGACGCCGAGTCGCTGAGCGATCTCCGTGGCCACGTCGACGTCGAACCCTTGCCATGTCTGGGTCTGCACGTTGAACGACGACTGCGGCGGATACTTCGGGTCGGTCGCGATCTGGAGCTTGCCGCTCGCGCACACCTGGGCGAGCGCGTCCGTGCCGGATGTGTCGACCGACTGGCAGACGCCGGTCGCCGCTCCCGATCCTTGTGCCGACGACGTGCTGTTGCTTGCACACGCCGCCCCGATCATCCCGAGGACCGCGAGTCCCACGAGGACCCGTGTTCGCACGTTCCGCATCGATCCCTCCTTCACGCGGCCTGCGGCGCAGACCCTCGTTCCGCGCGGACTCTACGCCCGCGGTTCCACCCGGGCAACGCAGCAGCAAATCAGCGCCACCTTCCCTTGCTTGTACGCGCTGGGACGCAAGCCGGGATGGCGGAGTCGGACGAGATCCCGGCGCTAGTCCGATGGGGGCGTGACCACGCCCGGGATATCGGCGGCCAGCTGCATCAGGTAGTCCGCGATGACCGGCACCAAGTCCGGAAAGCCGCTGATGTCTCCACCCCGGATCTCCCGCCCATCCGGTAGGCAGATGCTGAGCCACTTGCGGCGGAAGAACCGCGTGCGGGCTTCGACGGTGAACCGCTCTTCCCCGAACTGAACCGTCGTCGCGCCCTTCACGACGTCGCGGGCCACGTCTTCGAAGTACGCGCTGTGCTTCGTCTTATGCCGGTTGTAGCGGCGCATGAACTTGTTGTGAGTCACCGCCGCTTCAGCGCCTTGCCGAGATCACCGAGCATCTGACGCCGCGGGCGCGAGACGGAACAGAGCAGCGCGACAGCGATCCGGTCGCCTGCTCGAACCGTGATGGTTCCGTTCGGTCTTCCGTACGGCTCACATGCCGCCGCGCCGTCGTGATACTCGGGGCTCACGCCGAAGACCGAGTAGGTGCCCGGCTCGGCGTAGGCGGAGAAGCCTCCGTCGGACCACACCACGACGCTTGGAGCGACCGGGCCGACTTGATAGATGTTGCCGAATGCGACTGAGCCTGTTGATACCGGTTCGGCGTGCTGAGGATCGTCTCCAACGAGAAGCTGACCCGAGATCAATCCCTTCCCGTACACCTCACCGTGGTGTCCGAACGGGACGCCTATGCGCTCCGGGCTGCTCGTCCACTTCGCTGCAACGCCGGCCGCGACCAGCGCGAGGACGAACGAGATGACCGCCATCGGAGTGATCCACCCGCGCCGACCGCTCACGCCTGCATAATGACCTAACTACGGGGTCGAGCCTAGGTTCGACTGATTGCAGAACGTCCGATCGGGTAGGGATCACACCATGCGTGACGAGCAGCCGGAACAGCCCGACGACGAACGGGGCAGCGACGACAACGAACCGGACGAAGGGACGAAGTCGGCGCCGACACGGGCCGGGTCGAACGTGCCGAACGCCGGCCGCGATCCTGATGAGGGTCGGAACGAGTAGCACGTCGGAACGGCACGACGAAGCACACCACGAGCCGCCCTACGCGTTCGAGCAGTAGGCATCGAAGAAGTCCTGCCAGATCCAGGGCGCCATCCACGTGATCCACTGCGGCCTCGGATCGCCGACATACGCAGCGTGGCCTGGATCCGACGCCGACCCCGAGACGCGCGGGTCGCCCCAAACGCCACTTGGGAACTCCTTGCAAACCCTCGCCCCGAACCGATCCAGCTTGGCGTCGGACCATCCGACGTCGTGGAAGCCGGCCGTGCTCAGTCGTTCGCGGACGCCGGCCGCGCCCGAGTCGGCTGCGCGGCACGAAGTCAAGGCGCCGATCGCCACCACGAGGACAACGATGCTGGTCATGCGTTGCATGTCTCGAACGGTGCTCATCGCCGGCGATCAACTCCAGCTCGGGTCGTCACAGCGGCCTCGCGGGAACCAATGGCTTCGCCCGGTCGCGACATGCAGGACCCTGAGGCCGCGTGGACCACGTCCCCCTATCAGAGCGACGAGGCTCGACATCAGAGCGACAGAGATGCGCGAAGCGCGGAGATGGTTCGGAGCTAGCAACACGAGGGCACGTCTCACGAGCACGCTTCAGGAGATGGCCGTCGGCCTGTTATCCACGGAGCGTAGACCAAGGCGAACCCGTGAATGGTTCCCGCGTGACGCTCTAGCATCGGTTCGACTCAGCGACCGACAACAGGCGTTATCGCAGGTCCTGGTATGTTTCGCAGCTCCAGCCGGGATGGCGGAATTGGCAGACGCGCGGGACTCAAAATCCCGTGTCCGAAAGGGCGTGAGGGTTCGACCCCCTCTCCCGGCACCCCTCAACTGCCAGCTAAGGCGATCGCGCGAAGGGCCGCTCGCGCCACGACGAGGTCCTCGAACGCGGATCCGACCGACACGAAGACCGTGATGTCGCTCGGCGCGCTTCGTACCGTGCGGCCACGGACGACGTCGGCGAGGTCGACCAGGTCATCGGCATGCATCGCGCCTTCTTCGATCGCCATCACCACGTCTCCCGCCTCGCGGAGCGCCACGTCCCGCGTCTCCACCACGGTCTTCGCTCGACGCATCGTCTCGGTGTCGAGTTCCCGCTGGTCGGCGAGATACGCACCGATCGCGTTCACGTGGGCGCCGTCGGCCAGCTCGCGGCCGTCGAAGACCGAGACCGCCGAGGTGGTACACGTGCAGACGAGGTCGGCGCTGGCAACGTCGGCAGGCACGCCCGCACGGGCCTCCACGCCGAGCCCGTTCGCGAACGCGACGAGCGCATCGACCCGTGCGGCGTGCCGACCGACGACGACGACCTCGCTCAGCGGTCGGACCGCGTGCATCGCCTCCACGTGCGCCGTGCCCTGCACGCCGGCTCCGAACACGACGAGCCGTGACGCATCCGGATTGGCGAGGCGCTTCGTCGCCAGCCCGCTGACCGCCGCCGTCCGGATGGCCGTGAGCTCTGTTCCGTCGATCACCGCCTCCGGCGATTGCGTCGTCTGATCGAAGAGCACGTACACCGCCTGGGTGAACGGAAGCCCACGCTGCGGATTGAACTCAGACAGCGTCACGAGCTTGACGCCGACGCCGGCCTCACCGGCGGCCGGCATGCTCAGGAGCGTTCCTGCCGGCGTCGCCAGGGTCGTGCGAAGCGGCGTGGTGAGCGACGGGTCTTCTCGCCGCAACGCAGCGTCGAGCGCGTCGATCGCCGCGGTCATGGAGAGCGCTTCGCGGAGCTCTTCCTTGCAGACGACCCGCATCAGGGCGCGCGCACCGCCTTGCGGAAGGCGGCGGCGACCGTGACGACCCCATCGCGATCGCCCTCGAGCAGCGGCGCCATCATCGCGGTGCCCACGATGGCCCCGTCGGCGAACGCGCACGCCTCAGCCGCGAGCTCGGGCGTCGCAAGCCCGACGCCGACGAGCAGCGGCAAGTCGGTGTGCGGTCGCATCGCGTCGACCACGTCGCGCGCCGTCGTGGCGAGTTCGCTCCGCGCGCCGGTCACGCCATAGGTGGCAACGCAGTACACGAAGCCGTGTGCGGCCGCACCGATCGCCGTGTATCGCGCGTCGGGGGTTCCGGGCGCGGCGAGCAACACCATGTCGATGCCGCGGGCGGCGCCGGCGCGGGCGAGGCCGCCCGATTCGTCGACGGGGAGGTCGGGCACGATCGCGCCCGTGACGCCCGCCTCCTCGAGCTCGGTGCAGAACGTCTCCAGGTCGGGATGGCTGACGATGTTCGCGTACGTCATCACGGCCACCGGCACCCCCGCATCGGCCTCGGCGATCATCGCGAGCACATCCGTGGGGTGCGTGCCTCGTTCGAGCGCCACGCTCGACGCCTGCTGGACGACCGGCCCGTCCATGATCGGATCCGAATGCGGGATCCCGACCTCGATCGCGTCCGCGCCGGCATCGGCTAGTGCGCGCAGCAGGCCGGCGTCGACGCCTGGGAACCCCCCGGTGACGTACGGCACGAAGGCGCGTCCGCCGCTGTCCCGGACGGCGCGCAGGGCGGTCTCGAGCTCCCCCACTACCGGCTCTCGAGCGCCGCGCGCACGGTGTCGAGGTCCTTGTCACCACGCCCCGACAAGCACACGAGGATCCGCGCGCCGGCCGGGAGCTCCTTGCGGGCGAGCCAGCCCATCACGTGGGACGGCTCGAGCGCCGGAAGGATCCCTTCGGTGCGAGCCAGTAGCTGGAACCCGGCGAGCGCCTCGTCGTCGGTCGCGCTCACGTAGCGCGCGAGCCCGGCGTCCTTGAGATACGCGTGCTCCGGACCGACGCCGGGGTAGTCGAGCCCCGCAGAGATCGAATGCGTCTCGACGACCTGCCCGTCGGCGTCCTGCAGCAGATAGCTGAGCGCGCCGTGCAACACGCCGGGCTGCCCGTGCGTGAGCGACGCGCAGTGCCGGCCGAGCTCGGAGCCGGTGCCACCGGCCTCCACGCCGATGAGCTCGACCCCGGGCGCCCCGACGAACGCCGTGAACATGCCGATCGCGTTGGAGCCGCCGCCGACGCACGCCAGTACGTACGCAGGGTCGCCACCGAGCCGATCCGCGTACTGCGCGCGCGCCTCGTCGCCGATCACCCGCTGCAGGTCGCGCACGAGCGTGGGGAAGGGGTGCGGGCCGACCACCGATCCGATCACGTAGTGCGTGGTCTGCACGCTCGCCGCCCAGTCGCGGAGCGCTTCGTTGACCGCTTCCTTCAACGTGGCGCTGCCGGCGGTCACGGGACGAACCTCGGCGCCGAGCAGATGCATCCGCGCGACGTTGGGCGCCTGGCGGTGGGTGTCCTCCTCGCCCATGTAGACGACGCACGGGAAGCCGAGGAGGGCGCACGCCGTGGCTGTTGCGACCCCGTGCTGCCCGGCCCCCGTTTCGGCGATGATCCGGGTCTTGCCGAGGCGCTTGGCGAGCAGCACCTGGCCGAGGGCGTTATTGATCTTGTGCGCGCCGGTGTGCGCGAGGTCCTCGCGCTTCAGCCAGACGTCGTAGCCGAGCTCTTCGGACAGACGGCCCGCGTACGTGATCGGCGTGGGCCGCCCGACGAAGTCCGCAAGCAGCGTGGAAAGATCTCCACGGAACGACGGGTCGTCGCGCAGCGAGGTCCAGGCGTCGTCGAGCTCCTCCAGGGCGGGGATCAGAACCTCGGGCGCGTACCGCCCCCCGTATGTCCCGAACCGACCTCGCGCCTCGGACACCGTCGCCACACTCATGCCGTCCGCTCCTTCCTGCCGAGCAGCACACGGGCGGCTGCCGCTGGGTCGCCCGCGCGCATCAACGTTTCGCCCACCAGGATGGCAGACGCGCCCGCGTCGACGGCGCGGGTCACGTCGTCGCGCGACCTGATCCCGCTCTCGGCCACGGCGATCCGGTCCGTTGGGATCCGTCGGATCCGAGCGAGTGCGGCCTCCACGTCGACGTCGAGGGACTCCAGGTCGCGCGCGTTCACGCCCACGATGCGGGCACCGGTCGAAAGGACGCGGTCGAGGTCTCCGTCGGTGTGCGACTCGACCAGCGGCTCCATGCCGAGCTCTCGCGCGGCCGCCAGCAGCGCTCTCAGCGTGTCGTCGTCCACGCTCGCGGCGATCAGCAGCACGGTGTCGGCCCCGGCTGCACGGGCGGCGAGAACCTGCGCGACGTCGATCAAGAAGTCTTTGCGCAGGACCGGCACGTCGACGGATCGGCGGACGTCGCCGAGGTCGGCCAAGGAACCGCCGAAGTGGATGGGCTCCGTGAGCACGGACACGACGGCCGCCCCGGCAGCGGCGTACGCGCGCGCCTGTGCGACGGGGTCGGCATCGGCCGCGATCGATCCCGCAGAGGGTGAGGCGCGCTTCACCTCGGCGATCAGCGCGACGCCGTCCTCCGCCGCGGCACGTGACAGGGCGCCCGCGACGTCGCGCGCCGCCGGCATCGCTTCGGCGGCCGCGGCGAGCGCTTCGCGATCCAGCGGGTGTGCGGCGAGGTCGAGCCGCAGCTCCGTGACGAGATCGGTCAGGAAGCCCATGGGCCGCGCAGTCTACGTGGGCGGATACATCAGACCGCCGACCACGCGAGCGCCGCCGCGAGGTCGAGACTGCCCTCGAGCGCCGAGCGGCCGACGACGGCACCCGTCGCGCCGGCCTCGCGAAGCGCGTCGAGGTCGTCGAGCGAGCGGATGCCACCGGCGGCCAGCACGGGCAAGCCAGCACGGGCCGCGCGCCGAACCAGCGCCGTGTCGGGGCCGGCGACCGTCGCGACCCGGTCGACGGCCGTGACGAGGAGCCCCTCGGCGCCAACGGCGCTGAGCCACCCGAGCGTCGACGCGAGCTCGAGGTCGACGTCGGCTCCCCGCGCGCGGATGCGGCCGTCCGCGACCTCGATCCCGATCACCGTCTCCCCCTGTTGCGAGCGGGCGATGACCTCGAGCAGGGCGTCCTCGTCCTCGAGCGCCGCCGATGCGAGCACCACACGCGTCGCGCCGAGCGCTCGCAGTTCCGCGACCTGCGCTGCCGTTCGGACGCCCCCACTCGCCTGGACCTTCGTGCCGGTCGCCGAGATCGATCGGATCACATCGGCGTTGGCCGACTCGCCACGGAAGGCGAGGTCCATGTCGACGACGTGCAGCCACCGCGCGCCCGCGGCCACGTACGCCTCGGCGGCTGCGAGCGGATCGCCACCGAACGCATCGCTCGGGGCCGGCCCGTCACGCGTGAGCAGCGCCAATCCGCCTTCCCACAGATCGATCGCCGGCAACACCGTGAACGGCATCGACGCACGATACCGGCCACGGGCCGGCCGACGGCCCTAGATCCGTTCGTGTTCGAGTCGCGCCGCCGTCGGTCCGAGCAGGTGCCGGAGTTCGTCGAGCAGCGATCCCTGCCCGTTCACCGTGTAGGCCCCGAGGGACAGCGGCTGCACGCCGTCCGTAGACAGGAACCGGAGCCGAACCGGGACGTTGCCCGGCGAGCCCTCGAGCAGCGTCTTCAGCTTCTCCAGGACCCCCGGCGAGCACACCGCCGCCGGCAGGTCGACCACCAGCACCCCCGGGTCCGAGCCGACGCTCGCGTCGAGCGTCGGCTCTTTGACGTCGCTCGCCCGGATCTGGAGCTCGCGGCCGCGCCGGTCGATCCGGCCGGTCACCAAGATGATCCGGTCGGGCTCGAACAGGTCTGGCACGCCCTCGTACACGCTCGGGAACGCCACCACCTCGACGCCGCCGGTGAGCCCCTCGAGCCGGAACTGTGCGTAGGGCTCGCCGCGCTTGGTGAACTTCCGAGACAGCGCGCCGATGATCCCGCCGAGCACCACGAGCTCGCCATCGTCGCGGTCCTCGAGCTCGGGGATCTGCGCCGTGGTCTGCGCCGCGAGCTGTGTTTCGACGCCCAGCAGAGGGTGATCGGTCACGAACTGACCGAGCATCTCCTTCTCTTTGGAGAGCAGGAGCCGCTTATCGAGCTCCGGGCCCTCGAGGACCGCGATGTCGACCTCCGCGATAGCCGGGCCGTCGCCCGATCCGCCGAACAGCGAGAACTGACCGGCCGCCTCCGCCTTCCGCTCGGCGATGATCGGCGCGGAGACCTTCTCGTAGGCTGGTTGCTCCCCGACCTGTTGCACCATCCCGCCACGGGTGTAGCCGAGGGAATCGAAGGCGCCCGCGAAGATGAGCGACTCGAGCACGCGCTTGGTGAGCGAGGTCGGCTCGACGCGGCGACAGAAGTCGGCGAAGGAGGTGAACGGACCGCCGTTCGCTCGCGCCTCGATGATCCCCTGAACGACCCCGCTGCCGACGTTGCGGACCGCCGACAGCCCGTACCGGATCGCCCTGCGGCCGCCGGGCGCCGGCGCGAAGTCCATGTCGGATTCGTTCGCGTCGGGGGGCAGCACCTCGATGCCCATCCCCCGACACGCATACAGGTAGTACGGCTTCCGATCTTTGTCGTCCTTGACCGACGTGAGGATGGCGGCCATGTACTCGACCGGGTGGTGCGCCATCAGGTACGCGGTCTGGTACGTGAGGTAGCCGTATGCGCACGCGTGGGATGCGTTGAAGCCGTAGTCCGCGAACGGCTCGACGTATTCGAACAGGCCCTCGGCCGCCCGGCGCTCAACGCCCCGAGCGACGGCGCCCGCGACGAACTTCTCGCGTTGGGCCGCGACCTTCTCGCGGATCTTCTTGCCCATGACTTTGCGGAGCGTGTCGGCCTCGCCCATCGAGAACCCGGCGATCGCCACCGCGGTCTGCATGACCTGTTCCTGGTAGACGATGATCCCGTAGGTGTCCTTGAGCACAGGCTCGAGGTCCGGGTGCGCGTACGTGACCTTCTTGCGGCCGTGCTTGCGCTCTGCGTACTCGGTGTGCTGACCCATCGACAGCAGCCCCGGCCGATACAGCGCATTGCACGCCATCAAGTCCTCGAACCGGTCGGGCTCGAGCAGCTTGAGCAGGTTCTTCATCCCGGGCGACTCCATCTGGAACACGCCGATCGTGTCGCCCCGGCGGAGCATCGCGTACACGTCGTCGTCGTCCAGGGGCACGTGGTCGATGTCAAGCTCGACCCCGCGCGTGCGCAGATGCCGGAGCGTCTCCTCGATCACCGACAGGTTCCGAAGGCCCAGGAAGTCCATCTTGAGCAGCCCGAGCTGCGCGACCCCGTTCATATCGAACTGGGTCACCATCTTCTTGGCGTCGTCGCGCGAGTCCTTCGTGAGCTTCAGCGGGAGGTACTCGACCAACGGGCGGTCGCCGATCACGACGCCGGCGGCGTGCACCGAGTCCTCACGACGCAGGCCCTCGAGGGCGCGGGCGGTATCGATGATCTCGCGGGCCTCCGGCTGGCGCTCGTACGCCTCCCGCAGCTCGGGGCTCGTCTGCAGGGCCGAGTCGATCGGCTCGTCACGGCCCATGATCGCCGGCGGATACATCTTGCAGAGCTCGTCGCCGACGCGCGGCGGGAACCCGAGCACGCGCGCGGCGTCGCGGATCCCCTGCTTGCCCTTGATCGTCTGGAACGTGACGATCTGCGCTACGTGGTCGGAGCCGTATCTTTCGGTCGCGTACCGGATGACCTCGTCGCGACGGCGCTCGTCGAAGTCCATGTCGATGTCGGGCATCTCGATGCGATCGGGGTTGAGGAACCGCTCGAACAGCAGCCCGTATCGCAACGGATCGAGCCCGGTGATCCGCAGCGAGTACGACACGACCGAGCCCGCCGCAGAGCCGCGGCCCGGACCGACCCGGATGCCCTGTTCGCGCGCGAACCGGATCAGGTCCCACACGATCAGGAAGTACCCGGCGAACCCCATCTTCGAGATGATCGAAAGCTCGTGGTCGATCCGCTCGATCACCTCGGCGGGCAGCGGGTCGCCGTAGCGCTCGACCGCGCCGCGCTCGACGAGCTCGCGCAGGTAACTCTCGAACGGCTCCCCCGCCGGCGTTTCGAACCGGGGCAGCCGGTACTCGGTCACACCCTCGACGAGCACCCGCTCGAGTTCGGGCAAGAGCTCCACGCGCTCGGCGATGTCGAGCGTCGCGTCGCAGGCCTCGGGCAGCTCGGCGAAGCGCCGCCGCATCTCAGCGCCGCTCTTCAGATAGAAGTCCGCTGCGTCGAACTTCAGTCGCTTCGGGTCGGACTGCAGTTTCTGCTGCTGGATGCACAGCAGGACGTCGTGCGGCTTGGCGTCGTCGGGCCGCGTGTAATGCAGGTCGTTGGTCGCGACGACCGGGACACGGATCTCGCGCGCGAGCTCGACCTGGTGGCGAAGGATCGCCCGCTGATCGGCGAGGCCGTGATCCTGCACCTCGATGAAGTAGCGGTCCGCCCCGAAGATGTCGCGGTACGTGGCGGCCGTCTCGAGAGCTCGCTCGCGTTGTCCGGCGACCAACTGCACGCCGATCTCGGAGGACAGGCACCCCGACAGGCAGAGCACGCCCTCGGCGTGTTCGGCGAGGAGCTGCTTGTCCATCCTGGGCCGGTGGTAGAAGCCCTCGAGGTAGGCCTGCGACACCAGTTTGAGCAGGTTGCGGTAGCCCGTCTCGGTCTGCGCGAGCAGCGTGAGGTGGTAGTACTTCTCCTCGCTCTCGCCCGGTGTGCGGTCGAACCGCGAGCCCGGCGCGACATAGGCCTCCACCCCGATGATCGGCTTGATCCCGACCGCCCGGGCGGCCTCGTAGAACTTGAGCGTGCCGAACATCGCCCCGTGGTCCGTCATCGCGAGCGCGGGCATGTCGTGCGCCAGCGCCTCGGTGAAGACTGTGGGCGCCGTCGGGTTGGACTTCGGCGCCTCGATCCGCGCGGCCCCATCCAGAAGGGAATACTCGGTATGCGTGTGGAGGTGGACGAATCGGTCCGTCATCGTGGCTGCGTCCAGCTCCTTCGCGCACCTTTCCACAGGGCGCTCCGGGCCTGTGGAGAACTTACACGCATGTGATTCGACGAGGTTCGAAAGTACGCCGGGGCCGAAGGGGCGTCAAGGTCGCTGGTCGGCCCGGGCGCGATCCAGCGCCTCCACGAGGTCGGGCGGCAACGGCGCCTCCACCGCCACCGGCGCGCCCGTCGATGGGTGGATCAGGTCCAAGCGCCAGGCGTGCAGGAACGGCCGGTGCAGCCCGAGGCGTCGGGCGTCGTCCCCCCCGCCGCCGTACCTCGGGTCGCCGATGATCGGATGCCCGACGGCCTGGAGATGGACCCGTATCTGGTGCGTGCGGCCGGTCTCCGGAGCGGCCTCGAGCAGGGCGGAGCGCGCGAGGCGCTCTTCGACGGTGAAGCCCGTGGCCGCAGCGCGACCCCCCACCCGGTCGACGACGATCTTCGCCGCGCGGCGGCCGAGCGGCGCCTCCACCCGGAAGTCGTCGTGCGCGGGCGCGCCGCGGACCAGCGCGAGGTAGCGGCGTTCGACCTCGTGGCGCCGGAGCATCTCCTGCAGCGCACCATAGGCCTCGTCGGTGCTCGCGATCAGCAGCAGCCCGCTCGTGCCGGCATCCAGCCGGTGGACGATGCCCGGGCGCATGAGCCCGCCCGCCGGCGCCAACGGGATGCCCATCGCGAGCAGCCGCGACACGAGGGTGCCGTCGCGATGAACGGCGGTCGGGTGTGTGAGCACGCCGGCCGGCTTGACCACGATCGCGAGCGCGTCGTCGCGATACAGAACGGGCACCGGGTCGCCGCCCGCCACGATCGCCTCCGGCGCGCGGAGTTCGACCTCGACCGACTCTCCACCGGTCAACGCGAACGACCGGGGCCGGGCCCGGCCGTCCACGGTGACCATGCCGCCGGCGATCGCGCGCTGGATCTCGGCCCGCGTCACGCCGAGGGCCGATGCCGCGACGACATCGAGTCGCCCGGGCGCGGCGATGAACCGCTCACCCATCGTGTTCGGCCGGCGTTGCATCCCGCGCCGCGGCGCCCTCCCGCAGCGCGAGGAACACCAACAGCAACGCGCCGACGACGATGGAGGCGTCCGCCACGTTGAACACCGGCCAGACGTGCAGGTCGACGAAGTCCACGACCCTGCCCGACAGACCTGGGCCGCGCACGATCCGGTCGATCAGGTTGCCCGCCGCGCCGCCGAGCACGAACCCCAGCGCGATCGCGTGCGCCGTCGGACGCGCGCGGAACGAGGTGATCGCGATCACGCTGCACACGACGATCGCCGCGATCGCGAACACGAGGGGCGCGCGGTCGCCGAGGCTGAACGCCCCGCCGCTGTTCGTCGTGTACCGCAGGGCCAGGAGGCCGTCGATCAGATCGCGCGGGTGGTTCGGCAACGTGTGCTCGGCCCAGAGCTTGGTCAGGCGGTCCAGCACCAACACGGCACCGGCCGTGAGCCACAGGGTGAGGCCGCCGCGACGGCGGGCCGCGTCCATCGACGTCTCAGCGGCGCGAGCGCGCCTGCGCGTCCTTGATGCAGAGGTCGACGTACGGCAGCGCCTTGATCCGTGCCTTCTCGATCGGCTTGCCGCAGACCTCGCAGATGCCGTACGTGCCGTCCTCGATACGCTTCAACGCGCGGTCGATCTTCTGGATCAGGTCGCGGACGTTCTGTTCGATCGAGAGCTCCTTCTCCCGCTCGAACGTCGCGGTCCCCGCATCCGCCGACTCGTCATCGACGCCGACGTCGCCGGACATGTCGGACTGCGTCGCGGCGAACGCCTGGTCCTCGATCGTCGTCAGCTGGGCGGCGAGCTCTTCGCGCTCGGACGTCAAGCGCTCCCGAAGCTCGTCGATCTCGTGCGCCGTCAGTTTCGCCACCGCCATGGTCGGCGAAGGATAACAGGAAGGGTTTCTCACGAGGGGCATCGCGGTTGATGATCGTTCCGGTGGAAAGGTTTCCCTGCTCCGCGAGGACCGCGTCACCCACCAAGCTGCGCGCGGTGGTAGGGGGTGTAGCATCCGTTCATCGGCGTCGACGGGAACGAGTACCCGGGGACGCCGCGGCACGAGCGAGCCGGGATGGTGGAAGCCGGCGCCGCGGTCCCGGCGAACATCCTCCCCGAGCCCCTGCCCCAACCGGGCGCGGATGGTCCGCACCCGCAGTAGGCGCAGGCGGGAGCCGCCCGTGAGCGCGGCAGGTCGTGGGGGTCCGGTTCCGGCCGGATCGCAGCAGGCGACCGATGAGCGGCCGCGCCGGCGTGGGCGGCAAGCGAGGTGGTACCGCGGGGCCCTCCGGCCTCGTCCTCGCACCGAGGACGAGTGAACGTGGAGGACCAGATGCCGTACCAACCGGTCGAGGCCAAGCCGTCGTTCCCCGCGCTCGAGGAGCGCATCCTGTCGTGGTGGCGTGAGGCCGACGTGTTCGCGCGCTCGCTCGAGGCGCGCGCCGACGCCCCCACGTGGCAGTTCTACGAGGGACCGCCGACCGCCAACGGCAAGCCGGGCATCCATCACGTCGAACCCCGCACGTTCAAGGACGTGTACCCGCGCTACAAGACGATGACCGGCCATCGCGTCCCCCGCAAAGGTGGCTGGGACTGCCACGGCCTGCCGGTCGAGATCGAGGTCGAGAAGGAGATCGGCACCACCGGCAAGCGCGACATCGAGGAGTACGGCATCGCGGCCTTCAACGAGCGTTGTCGTGCGTCGGTCCAGCGGTACGTCGGGGAGTTCGAGCGCCTGACGGAACGCATCGGCTTCTGGATCGATATGTCCGACGCGTACTGGACGATGTCGACGGACTACATCGAGTCGGTGTGGTGGTCGCTCAAGCAGCTGCACGCGCGCGACCTGCTGCAACAGGACTACAAGGTGACCGCCTACTGCCCCCGTTGCGGCACCGCGCTGTCCGACGCCGAAGTCGCGCAGGGGTACGAGCACGTCGGCGACCCGAGTCTGTTCGTCCGGTTCCCGGTCGCGACGTCGCCGCGCTCCGATCTCGGCGGCGCGTCGCTGCTGGTGTGGACCACGACCCCCTGGACGCTGCCGTCGAACGAGGGCGCCGCCGTGCTCGGGAACGGCTCGTATGCGATCTACGAACGCGACGGCGAACGACTGATCGTTGCGGTTCCGCTGGCCGAACGGGTCCTCGGCGAGGGATGGACGCGCGGCGAACCCTTCGACGGTGCGACGCTCGTCGGCACTCGCTACGAGCCGCCCTACTCGAACGTGGAGAACGCGCACACCGTCGTCGCCGCCGATTTCGTGTCGATGGACGACGGAACGGGCATCGTGCACCTCGCGCCGGCGTTCGGCCCGGACGACCTCGAGGAAGGCCGCAAGCAGGGATGGCCGGTATGGCGGCCGGTCGCAGACGACGGCACGTTCACCGACGACGCGCCCGACTTCGTGCGCGGCGTGTTCGTGAAGGACGCCGATGGCGCGATCGTCGACGAGCTACGGTCGCGCGGGCGCGTGTTCGACGTCGGCGTCTACGAGCACGCGTACCCGTTCTGCTGGCGATGCCATACACCGCTCCTCTATTTCGCGCGCACGTCCTGGTACATCCGCACGACGCAGGTGAAGGACCGGTTGCTCGCCGTCAACGAGACCGTGCACTGGTACCCGGACCACATCAAGGAAGGACGGTACGGGAACTGGCTGGAGAACAACATCGATTGGGCGATCTCGCGGGAGCGCTACTGGGGCACGCCGCTGCCGATCTGGCGCTGCAGCGAAGGGCACGACACCGCGGTCGGATCGCTCCCCGAGCTGTCCGAGCTCGCGGGGACCGACGTCACCGGCGTCGACCCGCACCGGCCGTTCATCGACGAGGTGACGTTCGCCTGCCCGATATGCGCTGCGCAGGCGACGCGCGTCGCGGAGGTGATCGACACCTGGTACGACTCCGGCGCGATGCCCTTCGCGCAGTGGGGCTATCACCCCGATCTCGGGCGCGGGCTCGAGGCGTTCGCGTCATCGTTCCCCGCCGACTTCATCTCCGAGGCGATCGATCAGACGCGCGGGTGGTTCTACACGCTGATGGCCGAGGCGGTGCTCCACTTCGACACGACCGCGTACCGCAACGTCGTGTGCCTCGGACACCTCGTCGCCGAGGACGGCCGCAAGATGTCGAAGTCGCTCGGCAACCAGTTCGACCCGTGGGAGGCGCTCGACCGTCAAGGCGCCGACGCGCTTCGCTGGTGGATGCTGACGAACGGCTCGCCGTGGGAATCGCGCAGGATCGGGCACGACATCCTCGACGAGAACGTCCGGCAGTTCTTGCTCCCGCTGTGGAACGTGTACGCGTTCTTCGTCACGTACGCGAACGCGAGCGGTGTCGACGCCGATGCAGGCGACACGGCTGCGACCGACCCGATGGACCGGTGGGTGCGCTCACAGCTCGCCGACACCGTCGCCCAGGTGCACGAGCGGATGGACCGCTACGACGCCACGGGAGCGGGCCGTCGGATCCAGACCTTCCTCGAGGATCTATCCGGCTGGTACGTGCGCCGGTCGCGCCGACGGTTCTGGCATCCCGGATCGGAGGTCGACGGAGGCGGCGGCGGGGCCGCGTTCGCGACGCTGCACGCCTGTCTCGTCACGCTCAGTCAGCTCCTCGCGCCGTTCACGCCGTTCGTGGCCGAGGAACTCTGGCGGAACCTTGCCGGAGGGCGTGGCGGTCGACCGGATTCCGTGCACTTGTCCTCGTTCCCCGAAGCGGACGCCGCTGCGGTGGACCCGGCGCTCGATGCCGCGATGGCGACCGCGCGGCAGATCGTCGAGCTCGGCCGTCGCGTACGTGTCGAGACGAAAGTCCGGATCCGCCAGCCGCTCGCCGAGGCCGTCGCCCACGTGTCCGGCCACGACACGGGCGTCGAAGCGCTGCTGCCGATCGTCGCCGATGAGCTCAACGTGCACGAGGTCCGGCTCGCCACGTCGGCCGACGCGTTCGGCACGTGGCGGGCGAAGCCCGACTTCAAAGCCTTGGGCCCGCGTCTCGGTCAGCGCGTGCAGGCGGTCGCCCGCGCGTTCGCCGACGATGATGGCTCGCTCGCGGAACACCTCGCGGCCGGCTCGCCCGTCACGCTCGAACTCGACGGCGGACCCATCGAGGTCGGCCACGACGACGTCGTGCTTACACGCGAGGTGCTCGCCGGCTGGGGCGTAGCATCGGACGGTGGCGTCACGGTGGCGCTCGAGCTCGAGCTCACGCCCGCGCTGCGCTCGGAGGGTCTCGCGCGCGAGCTCGTTCGCGTCGTGCAGGATGCACGCCGCGCGGCCGGCCTCGAGGTGCAGGACCGGATCGTGTTGCATCTGGTCTGCGACGGCGAGCTTGCCGAGGCGCGCGACGCCCACGCCGCGTTCATCGCCGGCGAGACGCTCGCGACGGAGCTCAGGACGGATGCAGCGGGCGACGGATCCCACACGACGACAGCCGACATCGATGGGATGCCCGTCGATGTCGGTGTCCGACGGAGCTGAGCGCGCCTAGCGCTCCTCGCCCCAGAAGAGCTTCTTCAGCGACGGGTCGCCGCTCTCAACGTCCCGCTCGCCGCCGCCCGGGGCGGCGGCCGGCTGTGGCACCTCGATCACGACGGTCTCGTCTCCGGCGTTCCCCGCCCCCGCAGAGACGGCCTCGGTATCGGCATGCCTTCCCGGGCCGTCCTCGTCTGCGCCCGCATCGGCGACGTCGGGGGTCGCGGGCTCGTCCGTCCGCGCCGCTTGCGATACGGCCGGCGGCTGACTTGGAGCCGACGCATGCATCGGCGGTGCGTCCGCCGGCTGCCGGGTCTTGCGCGCCATCGCCTTCACCGACTCGGCATGGCCCTGGACCAACCCTGCGAGATCCTGGAGGAACGTGCGTTCCTGTTGCAGGAACGCATCGACGGCCGGCCGGTCGCCGGACCCCTCGGCCGCGGTCGGAGTTGCGTTCGCGTTCGCCTCAGCCACGATGCGCGCGGCCTGCTCGCGCGCCCGCTGCAAGATCTCGTCGGCTTGCCGGTTGACGTCGTCGAGGTCCGGCGTGCCGACGATGGGCGCCGAGCCCGAGCGGAGCCGGTCGTTCTCCGCGATCAGGGACTCGGTTGACGCCGTCAGACGATCGAGGAACTCATCGACGTCTCGCATCCGGTAGCCGCCGAACCGCGACACGCCGAACTCCTGCTTCTGGATGTCGGCGGGCATGATCGATGCCGCCGGTGCTTCCGTCCGTTCGTCCGTCATGGAGCTTCCCCCTGCTCTTAGCAGTGCAACGCCACACGTACCACGAAGATGATGATGAAGGCGACCAGCACGGACATGTCGAACATGCCCGCCGGCGGCACGATCTTGCGCAGCGGCCTGATCCCCCAGTCGGTGACGTCGGTGAGGAGATCGTAGGCCGATCGCACCGGCCCGGTCGATGGGGGCCGCCACCCCGCGAAGACGATCCAGCTCACGATCACCCTGGCCAGCAACAGGAGCCAGGCGACCGTCAACACCAAGCACACGACGGTCTGCAGCGGGTTCGAGGCGGCGATCATCGGGCGAGAAGGCTAGCAGCCCATCGGACCCCGGCAGACGCGGGGCGTCCCGCCGCGGTGCCGATCAGAACTGGTTGTAGAACGCGCCGCCTGCGAGCTTCTCGCGATCCTCTGCGCTCACCTCGACATCGGCGGGGGTCAACAGATACACGCGGTTGGCGATCAACTCGATCTTGCCGTCGAGGCCGTAGACGAGGCCGGACGCGAAGTCGACCAGCCGGCGCGCCGTGCCGTCCTCGGTGCCCTGGAGGTTCATGATCACGGCCGCGCCGCCCTTGAAGCGGTCGGCGACGTCACGCGCCTCGTTGAAGCGCTTCGGCTCGGACCGATGGATCGCGGTCGGGCCGGTGGCCGCCGGACGCGGCGCGGCGATCGTGCGCACGACCCCCTCAGCCTCGGCCGGGTGGTCCTCGACGGGCTGCGGCCGCATGCGCCGAACGCTCGCGGGCTCCGCTTCGGGCATCTCGTCGACGAACGCCTCGTCCTCCTCCACGAGTCCGAGGTAGTTCAGAGTCTTCTTCCACACGCCGGGCATCCTCGCTTCCTCTCGCTCACGATCCGGGGTCGGGACCCGGTCGCTCACCTCCGGGGCGAGGCATCCGCGCTCCGAATACCGCCGTCCCGATCCGGACCATCGTAGCGCCTTCCTGCACCGCGACCTGGTAATCCAACGACATCCCCATCGAGAGTTCCAGCACGTCGGGATGGCGTTCCCGCAACGTATCCCGGAGCTCCCGGAGCCGGCGGAACCACGGGCGGGCCCCCTCCGCGTCCGGCGTCTGCGGGGCGATCGTCATCACGCCCCGGAGCCGGAGCCCCTCGAGGGAGGCAACGAGGTCGGCGGCGGCGGCTGCATCGACGGGCGCGACGCCCGCTCGCCCACCCGTGAAGTCCACCTCAAGGAAGGCGTCGAGCGTTCGGCCGTTTCGCGTGGAGCGTCCGGCCAGCCGGCGCGCGGCGTGCTCCCCGGCCACGGTGTGGACCACGTCTGCAAGGTCGGCGACATGGTTGGCGGTGCCGGATTGCAAGGCGCCGATGTAGTGCCAGCGCACCGTCGGGTCGGCGAGCGCGGATCGCTTCTCGCGGAGCTCGGCCACGTAGTTCTCGCCGAGGTCGTGAGCGCCGGCGGCGATCGCATCGCGGATCGCCGCGAGCGGGATGGTCTTCGTGACGACGATCAGGCGAACGTCGGCGGGATCGCGGCCGGCGTCGGACGCGGCTTGGTCGAGGCGCCGGCGGATCGTTCCGAGGTTGCTCGCGATCTCCTCGGCGCGCGCGGTCACCACCGACCGAGCATACGGAAGGAGGCGGACGGGCCGGGTCCACGAGGCGGGGGAAGGTCGCCTCCGGTCCCGGCTCGCCCGCCCCGAGTTTCGCGCGGGGCCGCGCGGGGCGGGTCGTGCCCGCTAACTCTTGAGGAAGTCCGGGATGTCCAGGTCTTCCTCGGCGTCGAACGAAACCGACGCCGGCTGGTCCTCGGTCGAGAAGACGTCTGCGTCGTCGTCGTGCAACAGCGACGGCAGCGGCTCGTCGTCCCCCGTCCGAACCGGCTCCTCCAGCAGACGGGAGAGCCGGCTCTCGAAGCGGTTGTCGGCCGACAGCGCGACCTTGTCGAAGCCCGCCGCGACGACCGTCACGCGGACCTCCTCGCCGAGCATGTCGTCGACGACCGCACCGAAGATGATGTTCGCGTCGGGGTGGGCCACCCGGGTGATCGCGTCGGCGGCCCCGTTAACCTCGTGCAGCGACAGATCGGTCGGGCCCGCGATCGAGAGCAGCACGCCCTTCGCGCCGTCGATCGAGGACTCGAGCAGCGGGCTCGAGATCGCGGCCTTCGCCGCCTCCGTCGCGCGGTCGGCCCCCGACCCGATGCCGATCCCCATCAACGCCGAGCCGGCGCCGGACATGACGGATTTCACATCGGCGAAGTCGAGGTTGATGAGTCCCGGCGTCGTGATCAACGACGTGATGCCGTCGACCCCTTGATACAGAACCTGGTCGGCCATGCGGAACGCGTCGACCATCGGCATCGTCGGGTCGGCCACTTGCAACAGGCGATCGTTGGGAACGACGATCAGCGTGTCGACCGCCTTCTTGAGATCCGTGATGCCGACATCGGCCTGCGTCGCGCGCTTGCGGCCCTCGAAGCCAAACGGCCGCGTCACGACGCCGATGGTCAGCGCCCCGAGGTTGCGTGCGATCTCGGCGACGACCGGTGCACCGCCGGTGCCGGTGCCGCCGCCCTCGCCGGCGGTGATGAACACCATGTCGGCGCCCTTCAAGATCTCTTCGATCTCATCGGCGTGCTCGTCGGCCGCGCCCTTGCCGACCGCCGGGTCGGATCCGGCGCCCAGACCGCGCGTGGTCTCGCGGCCGATGTCGAGCTTCACCTCGGCGTCGGACATCAGCAGCGTTTGCGCGTCGGTGTTGACCGCGATGAACTCGACGCCCCGGAGGCCTGCCTCGATCATCCGGTTCACCGCGTTCACGCCGCCGCCGCCGATGCCAATCACCTTGATCACGGCGAGGTAGTTCTGGGGAGCATCCATCGTTCGTCCAGTCCTCCGGGCGACCGGCTCGGTCACCGCCTGCCGACGAGCCGATCACTCACCGGCGGAAGCATCGTTCCCTCCGAATGGCTTCCTTACCCTCGACTCTTCCCCACTTGTGCCCACTACTTGCGCTGCTTGGCCGCTCCGCGTACCAACAAAACACTAACGCTCAACTCGATAGTTATTGTTATATCTATCTACAGTCGAGGTCGTGACCTTACTAGCGGCAACTAGGGTCGTCAAGCGCTGACATCCTCGCGCGCGACCCTGACGTTGGTGGTCCCGGTGATAGTTCCGCCAACCCGACGGTCGGGCTCAGGGACTCAACGTCGAGCCGTCGGGAAGGGTCGCGCTCGGCGCCTCGGGAGCGCTGACGTCGACGGTCGCAAGTGCATGGCCACCGCCTGCCGCCCACCGCAGAACGGCGCGAAGCGCCGTCGCCTTCGCGGCTTCATCCCCCGGTGTCCCGGCGTCCACCGTGACGCCGTCGCGCAGGGTGAGCGTCTCGTTCAGGTCCCCGCCGACGGTGAGATCCGTCACGCGTTGTTCGACGACGGGGTCGAGCGCGGACAGCATCGCGGCGGCCGCAGCGCGCTGGGTGTCGTCGGGCGCTCCGAGCCCCGCCTGCACCGACGGCAAACCATTGATGGTCTGGTCCGTGGCGGCCGACGCCGGCAGGAGGGTGCCGTCGCTCGCCAGGACCGAGCGCTCGCCCATGGCGTCGATGACGCCAACCGGCCGCCGTTCGACGACGGTCAGAACAACCGTGTCGGGCAGGTCCTTCGCGACGGTCGCCGAGGCGATCCAGGGATCCGTCAGCAACCGAGCCGTCACGGCATCGGGTTGCAGGTGGAACACGTTCGTGGAGGGACTGACTTTGGCGAGCGCGCGTACGTCGTCGGGCCGGAGGCTCACCGCGCCCTCGACGCGGACGTGCTTCGCGTCGAACAGCGGCGTGTACGTCACCGCCCACGCCGCGGTCGCGATGACGATCGGGATGAGGAGCGCGAGTGCCAGCAGTCGGCGGCGCCGGACCGACCGGGCGGGGGCGTCCGCTGATTCAGACATCCGGCCCGCCGATCGTCCGTACCTCGGTGTGCAAGACGACTCCGCTCGCCCGCTCGACCCCGGCGCGTACCAGCTCGATCAGCGCACGTACGTCCGCGGCGGTCGCCCCGGGCGTCGTGACGATGAAGTTCGCGTGCTTCGTCGAGACCGCCGCACCGCCGATCGATGTGCCTTTCAGCCCCGCCGCGTCGATCAGCGCGGCCGCGTGCCCTCCCGGCGGGTTCGTGAAGACGCTCCCGCAGTTCGGCTCCGCGATGGGCTGGGTGTCGCGGCGCCACCGCCGAGCGGCGTCCATGGCGGCCCGGATCTCGCCGGCCTCTCCGGGTCGGAGCCGGAGCGAGGCAGCCACCACCACAGCGTCGGCGGGAAGTTTCGTCGAGCGGTACGAGAAGCCGACCTCGTCGGCGGTGATCGTGCGCGCCGCGTCGCTGCGGAGCTCGAAGACGTCGACCGTCGTAACCGCGTCGGCCATCTCGCCGTCGTGCGCGCCCGCGTTCATGGCAACCGCGCCGCCGAGGGTCGCCGGGATCGCGACGCCAAAGGCGAGCCCCGCCAGGCCATGCTGTTGGGCGACGCTCGCGAGGGCCGGTAAAGGCATGGCTGCGCCGGCGGTCACGATGGCGCCCGCGCGCGCGGACCAGCGGAACCCTCGGCCCAGCCGCAGCACGATGCCGTCGAACCCCTCGTCGGCGACGAGCACGTTGGAACCCTTCCCCACGATGGCCACCGGGGCATCGGTCTCGGCGACGGCGCGGGCGACCACGTGTAGGTCTTCGATCGAATCCGGCTCGAGGAACAACGCGGCGGGGCCGCCGATCCGGAAGGTGGTGAGCGGCGCCATCGACACGTTCGCGCGCACGCGATCGCCACACGCGTCCCGGAGGATGGTCCCGGCGACATCCGTCGCGGCGGTCATCCGTCGAGCTCCGCGATCCGTTCCCGCACGGCATCACCCAGCAACCACACGTCCCCGCACCCCATCGTGACCACGAGGTCTCCGGCCCGCACCTCGTCGGCGAGGTATGTCACGACGTCGCCGCGGTGCGACAGGTAGACGACGGTCGCCGCGCCGCGCCCGTCGCGCTCGGCGACCGCCTCGAGGACGCCGTCGGCGACCAACTGTCCGGTGATCCCCGGGATCGGCGGCTGCGCGGCGCCGTAGACATCGGTGACGACGACCAGGTCCGCGCCGGCGACGCTCGCCCCCAGCTCGCGCCACAGCGCCTGGACGCGCCAGTACCGGTGCGGTTGGACGAGGGCGATCACCCTCGCAGGCGCACGGCGCCGTGCCGTCTCGATCGTCACCTCCATCTCGGTCGGCGTCTGGCCATAGTCATCGAAGAAGTCCGCGTCGCGAGCGCGGCCGCGCAGCTCGAACCGCCGATGGACGCCGCCGAACGACGCGAGCGCCTGGGCCGCCACGGCGGGATCGACGCCGAGCTCCCGCGCGGTCGCGATGGCGGCGGCGGCATCGAGCAGGTTGTGCGCGCCGTCGATGCGCAAGGCAAGCGGAACTTCCTCACCGTCGACGGTCACGGAGCCCCGCGCGCCGTCCGGGCCGAGCTCCTCGACGCGAACGACATACCGAGCGTCGCCGGCGAGGCCGTACGTGATCGGCTCGATGCACGCGAGCGCGACCGCGCGCATCGCGCCGGGATCGTCGGCGCACGCCACGACGGCTCCGCATCCCGCCCCGAAGCGGGCGAAGGCGTGCTCGATCTCGTCTCGGCCACCCGGATAGAAGTCGACGTGGTCGACGTCGACGTTCGTGATCACGCCGATCGCCGGCGATCCGAGCAAGAACGAGCCGTCGCTCTCGTCGGCTTCGAGGACGAAGAGGTCCCCCGTCCCGTCGTTGGCGCCGCCACCGGTCTCGTTGAGGTCGCCGCCGATCAGGTAGGAGGGGTCGCGGCGGCCGGCCACCAGCACCGATGCGAGCATCGAGGTCGTGGTCGTCTTGCCGTGCGTCCCGGTCACGGCGATCGCCCGGCGCCCCGCAGCCAGAGCCGCGACCGCCTGCTGCCGGCGCCACAGCGGGATGCCGGCCTCGTCGGCGGCGAGAAGCTCCGGGTTTTCAGCCGCGATCGCGCTCGACGTGATCACGACATCGGGACGCGGCTCGTCAAGCACCGCGGCCGCGGTGTGGCCGACCCGGATGCCGACCCCGGCAGCCTCGAGGTCTTCCACCGCGCGAGACCGCTTCAGATCGGAGCCCTGCACCGCGACGCCGCGCGCGCGCAGTAACCGGGCGAGGTTCCGCATGCCTGCGCCGCCGATCCCGATCAGGTGGGCGCGGTGAACGCCCGCGATGTCGGGAACCGCGAGCGTCGGGATCGATCCGGGCGGTGGCGTCCAGAGTGCGTCGCCGTCGATCATCCCGCTGCCTCCGCGACTTCGGCGCAAAGATCGGCGATCCGTGCCGCGGCGTCGGGGCGCGCCCAGGCCTGGGCCGCTGCCCCCATCGCTGCTCGCGTCGCGTGGTCGTCCACGAGGTCCAGGATGGCGTTCACGAGCGCCGATGACGACAGATCGCGATCGAGCACCATCCGGGCCGCGCCGGCCGAGACCAGCTCGCGCGCGTTCGCTTCTTGATGGTTCTCCGTCGCGTGTGGATACGGCACGAGGATCGACGGCAGCCCGCACGCCGTCACCTCTGCGACGCTGCCCCCAGCCCGGCCGACGACGAGATCCGCGAGCGCGAAGGCGCGGTCCATCCGGTCGATGAACGGCACGACGGCCACGCGCAGCGTGGTCGACCGATCCACGGCGCGCGCCACCTCGGCGTCATAGCCGGGCCCCGCGCTCACGAGGAGCTGCAGATCGCCGCGGCTCGCCAACAGCGGCAGCGCCTCCGCCACGACCTGATCCAGATGCAGCGCGCCCTGACTGCCGCCGAACACGAAGACGGTCACGCGATCGGGCTCGAGACCGAACGCCTCGCACGCTTCGACGCGAAGCCGCCCACGTCGCTCCGGAACGCTGGCGATCTCGGTGCGGATCGGGTTGCCGGTCCGTTCGACGCGCACGCCCGCCGGCAGCCGCGACGCGGTGCCGTCGAAGGTCGTGGCGACCGCCGCCGCCCACCGCGCCGCGATCCGATTGACGATCCCGGGCACGCTGTTGGGTTCGATCAAGACGAGCGGTCGTCGCGTACGTCGAGCGGCGATCGCCGCCGGGCCGCTCGCGAACCCGCCGATGCTCACGACGACGTCGCTGCCGCGCACGAGCCCGCGGACCGAGCGCGAGCCGCGAAGCGCCAGGGCAACGGCTCGCAGCGTCGCGACGGAGAACCGCGCCTGGGCCGCGGACACGTGGACAGGGATGAACCGGAACCCGGCGTCGGGCACGAGCCTCGCCTCCTGGCCGTCCTCCGCGCCGACGAACACGACCGACGCCCCGTGAAGGTCTCGGAGCGCGGTGGCGGTAGCAAGCGCGGGGAAGACGTGGCCGGCGGTCCCCCCGCCGGTGACGACGACGTTCATCGCCCCGGCGTGGACCCTCGCGCTGCACGCGTCGGTGAGCCCGCATCTCGCGCAACGCTCGCCAGCATCCCGACCCCGACGAGCGTCACGACAAGGGCGGTACCGCCGAACGACACGAGCGGCAGCGGCACCCCCGTGATCGGCAACAGGCCGGTGACCGCCCCCATGTTCACGATCGCCTGCAGGCCGATCCAGCCGATCACCCCCGCCGCGAGCAGTCGTTCGAACGTGCCGCGCGCGTGCAGCGCGATCCGGATGCCGGCGTAGATCAGCACGCCGAAGGCGATCAGCACCGCGAGGGCGCCGAGCAGACCGAGCTCTTCGCCGATCACCGCGTAGATGAAGTCCGAGTGCGCGTTCGGCAGGAAGTCCCATTTCGCCCGGCTCGTGCCGAGGCCGGTGCCCAGCCAGCCGCCCGAGCCGATCGCGATCAGCCCCTGGATCAGCTGGTAGCCGTTCCCTTGGCGGTCGGCCCACGGATTGAGCCATGCGTCGAAGAACCGCGTGCGCCGGTACGTCTCCCCCACGATCAGGACCATCGCGCCGAGCACGCCCGCGCCGGCCGCGAACACCAGGTAGCGCATCCTGATGCCCGCGGCGAACAGCATGACGAGCACCAGACCGCACAAGATCAACGTCGTGCCGAGGTCGCGTTGGGCGATGCCGAGCAGGCTGACCAGCAGCACGATCGGCGCCAGCGGCATAAGGAGCTGCATCGGCTCGTCGAGCTTGCTCCACTTATTGGTGAGGATCGTCGCCGCGACGGCGACAAGGCCGAGCTTCGCGAACTCCGAAGGCTGGATCGTGAGCGGCCCGAGGTCGATCCATCGCGACGCGCCGTACAGGGATGTCCCCGACGTCGGCCGGGCCGCGATCACCATCAGCACCGTCGCGCCGCCGAGGATCCAGATCCCGAGGTGCTTCCAGATGCGGGGCGACAGGCGCGCCACCACGACCGCGGCGCCGACGCCGAGACCGGCGTACACGAGTTGACGTTGGAAGTACCAGAAACTATTGCCGCCATACCCCTGTGCGGCCGAGACCGAACCGGCGGAGAGCACCATCACGAGGCCGACGACGGTGAGCGCCCCGGCCGACCCTGCGAGCAGCGCGATATCCCGCCGCGCGAGCCGCTTGGCCTCGGCGGCGTTCCGTCGTCGCGGCGTGGGGACCAGCCGAAGATGGTGCGCGAGACGCGTCGACCGCCCGGCCGTCGACGTGGGCGTGGTGCCCGACTTCGGCGCCTTCGCAGTGGCGCTCGACTTCGTCGCCTTCGCAGTGGCGCTCGACTTCGTCGCCTTGGCAGTGGCGCTCGACTTCGTCGCCGGGGCCTTGGGGCTCGCGGGTGTCTTGGCGCGCGCGGCGCCTTGTGTGCGCTCAGCCACCGGCGTGCACCCCCGACGCAAGCGCACGCGCGGCCGCGGCGAACCGATCGCCGCGCTCGCTATAAGACGTGAACTGATCCCAGCTCGCGCACGCCGGTGCGAGAAGCACGACGCCGGGTCGCGCGCTCGCGACGAAGGCGGCGGCGACCGCATCTTCGATCGAGGCGGCGTCGCGCACCGGCACGAGGTCCGCATAGACGGCGTGCAGCGACGGCGCGGCCTCACCCATGGCGACCACGGCGCGGAGGTTCGCGGCGGTGTCGCGCAGCGGCGAGAGATCTTGCCCCTTCGCTCGGCCACCCGCGATCAGCACCGCATCGCGGACAGCCGTGATCGCGGCGGATGCTGCATGGACGTTCGTCGCCTTCGAGTTGTCCAGGAAGCGCACACCGTCGACCTCGGCGACCAGCTCTCCCCGGTGCGCCGCGGGTTCGAACGCGGCGAGCCCGTCGCGCACCGCCTCGGGCGCCGTTCCGTACGCGAGCGCGGCGGCAGCCGCGGCGGCGGCATCCTCGCGCTGCCCGGCGCGCTCGCCGTCGACCGATCCGAGCGGGACGGGGCCGTCGGCGCTCCGGGCGAACAGCGCGTCAGCCTCGTACCCGACGTCTACACCGTCGCCGACCGGATCGGCCGCGCCGAACCACATGTGGGTGCACGGCGCCTCGGCCGAGACCTGTGCGGCGGTCCGATCGTCGCGGTTGCCGACGTGCACGTCGTCGTCGCGCTGGTTGCGGAAGATCGCCGCCTTCGCATCGCGGTACGCCTCGAACGACCCGTGGTGGTCGAGATGGTCCGGCGCCAGGTTCACCAAGACCGAGACACGCGGATGGAACCGCTCCTGCACCGCCAGTTGGAACGACGACACCTCGACCACCAGCGCCTCGTGATCCTCGCGCACCGCGGTCGTGAAGGGGAACCCGATGTTGCCGCAGGCGACCGCGTCGACGCCGCCGGCGCGCAGGCACGCGGCGAGCATGCCCGTCGTGGTCGTCTTGCCGTTCGTGCCGGTGACCGCGAGGTACGGAACGCGAGCCAGTCGCGCGCCGAGCTCGAGCTCGCCCCACACCGCGATCCCGCGTTCGCGCGCCCACACCACGGCCGGCGCGCCGGGTGGCACGCCGGGGCTGACCACGACCACGTCGGCGCCCTCGAGGTCCGCCGGGTCATGGCCTCCGGTCCGCACGTCGACGCCCGCCGACGTGAGCACCGAGACGTCCCCGACCGCGTCGGCGTCGCGCTGCTCGGTGACCAGCACCGTTGCGCCCTCCGCCGCGAGCGTCTCGGCCGCGGCGCGGCCGGCAACCCCCGCACCGATCACGACCGCTCGCCGTCCATCGAACGCGGTCATCCGAGGCCCCCGCGCGCGATGAAGTCTGCGTAGAACAGGCCGATCCCGACGGCCGAACAGAGCCCGGCGATGATCCAGAACCGCACGATCACGGTGAACTCGGGCCACCCCGCCAGCTCGAAGTGATGGTGGAACGGCGACATCCGGAACACCCGTCGTCCGAATCCGCGATACGAGATGACCTGGATGATCACGGACACCGTCTCGAGCACGAACAGGCCGCCGATGATCACGAGCAACAGGACGGTGTTCGTCACCAGCGCGAGCGCACCGAACAGTCCACCGATGGCCAGGGCCCCGGTGTCGCCCATGAAGATCCGCGCCGGCGCCGCGTTCCACCATAAGAACCCGGTCGCGGCGCCCATCATCGCGGCGGCGACGATCGCGACGTCCTGCATGTCGGCACCCGCGACGGCGTAACAGCCGGTCGCGCCGCCGAGCAGGTCGCACGTGTGCCGGAACTGCCAGAAGCTGATGAAGATGTACGCCGCAGACACGAGGATGGATGCGCCCGCCGCCAGGCCGTCCAGCCCGTCGGTGAGGTTGACGGCGTTCGAGGCGCCCGTGAGCACGAAGAACGCCCACACGACGAAGAATCCGCCGAGCGCGATCGCCGTCGGCCGCACGAACGACACGTGCGTGGTGATCCCTGCCTGCTCGCCGCTGTGCATCACGAGCCACGCGAACGCCAGCGAGACGACGGCGGTGCCGGCGAACTTCTGCAATTTGGTCAGCCCGAGCGAGCGCTGGCGCCGCACCTTCGCGTAGTCGTCCAGGAACCCGACGATGCCGAAGCCGACGGCGACCATCACGAGCGCGACGCCCGTCGGCGTGACGCGCTGGGTCGAGATCCGCGACGCGAGGTAGCCGGCAACCAACGCGATCAAGATCACGATCCCGCCCATGGTCGGCGTGCCCATCTTCTCCATGTGTGTGTGCGGGCCATCCTCACGGATCCGTTGGCCCCACCCCCACGAGCTGAACGCGTGGATCGCGACCGGCGTGCCCAGCAGCGCAACGGCGAGCGCAGCGCCGGCGGCGATCAGGATCGAGATCACGTGAGCGACTCCGCGAGCCGCTCACCGAGCTGCTCGAGCCCCGCGACGCGCGATCCCTTCACGAGGACAACGTCGCCGGGCGCCGCGTGCGCGACGACGTCTGCGACGGCGGCGTCAGCGTCGTCGTAGGCGACCGCGGCGTTCGGCTCGACACCCTCGCGAACGGCGGCGACGACGATCGCCTTGGCGTCCGGTCCGATCGCGAGCAGCCGGTCGACCGGGAGCCGCGCGGCGAGTTCGCCGACCCGTTCGTGTTCGGCGGTGGTGATCGGGCCGAGCTCAGCCATCTGTCCGAGCACGGCGATCAGATGTCCGTCGCCCGCCATCCACCGGCCGGTCTTCAGCGCGGCGGCGACCGACTCGGGGTTCGCGTTGTACGCGTCGTTCACGACACGGACCCCCGCCGCGGTGCCGGACGTCTGCATCCGCCAGCGGGTGACCCGCGCGTCGCTGAGCGCGACGGCGGCCTCGGCGATGGGGACGTCGAACTCGAGACCGACGGCGGCCGCCGCGAGGGCGTTCGTGACCATGTGCTCGCCGGCGACGTTCAGGTGCACACGCGCATGGTCGCCGTGATGACGGAGTTCGAAGGATGCGGTGCCGTCCCGGTCGAGCGAGACGTCGTTCGCGCGCACATCGGCATCAGCCGAACGGCCGAACGTGACCACGCGCGCCTCCGTCCGCGCCGCGTACCCGGCGACGACCGGATCGTCGGCGGACAGGATGGCGACCCCGTCGGGCGGCACCGCGTCGATGGGCTCGGCCGACGACTCGACGATCGCCTCCCAGCTGCCGAAGGCCTCCAGGTGTGCGAGACCGACGTTCGTCACGACCGCCACCCGTGGCTCGGCCACGTCACACAGCCGCCGGACATCGCCGACGTGCCGGGCGCCGAGCTCGGCGACGATCACGTCGGTGTCGGGCGGCGCGCCGAGCAGCGTCATCGGGACGCCGACCTCGTTGTTGAACGACGACGGGCTCACGTGCGTTCGCCAGCGCGTGCCGACGACCGCGCCCGCGAGGTCCTTCGTCGATGTCTTGCCGTTCGCGCCGGTGATCGCGACCACCGTCCCGTCGAACCCACGACGCTCTGCGGCCCCGAGATCGAGCAGCGCGTTGCCCGTGTCGCGAACGTGCACGGCGGGCGCGTCGACGGAGAACCCCGACCGGACGAGCACCGCCGCCGCTCCCCGCTCGAGCGCATCGCCGACGTAGTCGTGCCCGTCGAGCCGCTCGCCGACCAGCGCGACGAAGATGCCGTCGGGCCGGACCGCCCGGGAGTCGGTGGCGACGCTCCCGATCGCCGTGTCGCCGCCGTCGCGCACCGCGCCGCCGACCGCCACCGCGATCTCGCCCACGGTCGTGGGACGCATCAGGCGGAGCCCCGCCGGGCGAGCGCCGCGCGCGCGACCTCGCGATCATCGAACGGCAAGAAACTGCCGTCGATCTCCTGCGTGGTCTCGTGTCCCTTGCCGGCGACCACCACGACGTCTCCGGGCTCGGCCGTATCGATCGCGCGCTTGATCGCGGCTGCGCGGTCAGGCTCGACGACCGCCGCCGCGCCGTCCGGGATGCCGCTCGTGATCTGGTCGATGATCACGCGGGGGTCCTCGGACCGCGGGTTGTCGGTCGTCACGATCACCAGGTCGGCATCTTCGGCTGCCGCGCGGCCCATCATCGGTCGCTTCGCCCGGTCGCGGTCACCGCCGCAACCGAACACGACGATCACTCGGCCTTCGGCCGATCCGCGTGCGCCCTGGAGCACGTTGTGGATGCTATCCGGCGTATGTGCGTAGTCCACTACCACCGTGAAGTCCTGCCCCGCATCGATAGGCTCCATCCGGCCCGGCACCGGCCCCACCTGCGCGATCCCCCGGGCAGCGATCTCTGTCGGGATACCGACCACGCCTGCCGCCGCGACCGCCGCGAGCACGTTCTCGACGTTGAATCGACCCCGGAGCGCGGTACCCACGCGCACACCATCGATCGTCGCCGTCGACCCCCCGGCGTCGACGGCCACCTCCGTCGCGCCGACGTCGGCCTCGTGCTCGGCGCCGTAGCTCGTCATGGGGATGAGCGGTTCCTCGAGCAGCCGCCTGCCCCATGCGTCGTCGGCGTTCACCACGCCGTGGCGAGCGAGCGCCGGGGTGAACAGCCGCCGCTTCGCCTCGAAGTACGCGTCCATCGTCCCGTGCAGATCGAGGTGGTCCTGCGAGAGGTTGGTGAAGATCGCGGCGTCGACGACGAGGCCGTCCACCCGGTGCTGCGCCAGTGCGTGCGACGAGATCTCTACCGCTACGGCGCGCACACCATCGGCGCGCATCTGCGCGAACGCACGCTGCAGCTCGGGCGCCTCGGGCGTCGTGTGCGATAGCGGGGACGGCACACCGTCGATCCGGAGCCCCGTGGTGCCGATGACGCCCGGCGCCCATCCCGCCGCGCGGAACACCGATTCCAAGAGATACGTGATCGTCGTCTTCCCGTTCGTCCCGGTGACGCCGATGACCGTCAGCTCGCGGGCGGGATAGCCGAAGACGGCTGTCGACATGGGACCGATCGCCTCACGGACCGAGCGCACCACCAGCTGTGGCGCCGCGATCGCCAGCGGGTGGTCCACCACCAACGCGCCCGCGCCGGCGTCCACCGCCTGCTGCGCGAAGGCGTGTCCGTCCGCCCGCTCGCCGGGGATGCAGAAGAACAGCGACCCGGCCGGCACGTCGCGCGAGTCGTTCGACGCGTCCCGCACCGTGCCCTCGGGGTCGCCGCGCACCTCGGCGCCGACGACAGCGGCGACGTCGGCGAGCCGCACCTGGGGGAAGGTCGGGTCCACCGCGCGCGAGCCTACACGTCCCCGGTCGCGCCCTAGGGAGCGGCCAGCCGGTGCGGCGGCATCACGACGGGCGCGCTCGGCTCGATCCCCATCCGTTGGATCGCGTACCGCGCGATGTGCTGGAACAGCGGCGCGGCGGCAACGCCGCCGTACACGGTCCGAGGTTCGTCCAAGATGGCCGCGATCACCACGCGCGGTTGCGACGCCGGCAGGAACCCGATGAACGACGCGACGTAGCGGTCGATGTACTTGCCCTGGGCGTCGACCTTCTTTGCGGTTCCGGTCTTGCCGGCGACCTGGTAGCCCGAGATCTGCGCGTTGATGCCGGTGCCGTCCTTCACCGCGTACGCGAGCATCTGGGTGAGCTCGTTGCTCGTCGCGCGCGACAAGACCCGGTGCTCCGGCGCCGACGGCACCGGCGTCGCGACGCCGTCGGCGCCGACCGTCGCGTGCACGAGGCTGGGACGCACGTACACGCCGCCGTTGGCGACCGTGGCGTACACGGATGCCATCTGGAGCGGTGACACCGACATGCCCGCGCCGAACGAGACCGTCGCTCGCGTGATGTCGCTCCACTGATCCCCGGGCGGAACGACGCCGGACGCCTCACCGGGGAACCCGACGCC
Source organism: Actinomycetota bacterium (assembly GCA_036265325.1). Taxonomy (GTDB): domain Bacteria; phylum Actinomycetota; class UBA4738; order UBA4738; family HRBIN12; genus AC-51. The sequence goes on from DATAPH010000029.1 coordinate 34,186, forward strand.
CGTTGGCTCGCCGTACCCGAACGCGTGGAACGTCTGTGCCAGCCGTTGGTTGCCGACCCTGTCCGCCACGAGCGATATCCCGACGTTGCTCGAGTGTGCGACGATGTCGCCGAGGGTCATCGTCTCGGTGCCGTGCGGCTCGGCGTCGTGGATCGTGTAGCCCTCGATCGTCCGTGTCCCGGGCACCTGGAACGTCTGGGACGGGCGCACCGCGCCCGACGACAGTGCCGCCGCCGCGGTGACCGTCTTGTTCACCGACCCTGGTTCCCACGCGTCGGTGACGGCCCGGTTCACGAGATCGCTGGGGTTCGCCGTGCTGAACGCGTTGGGATCGAACGTGGGGTAGGTCGCCATCGCGTAGATCTCGCCCGTCCGCGGGTCCATCACGATCACGCTGCCGCCCTTCGCGTGGTTCGCCGCGACCGCCTGGCGCAGGTATACCTGCGTCTGGAACTGCATCTGCCGGTCGATCGTGAGCTCGAGGTTGGCGCCGGCCTGCGGCTCCTCGTCGACCTGGACGCCGCCGGCGATCGGCTGGCCCGTCGCCGATAGCTCGACGGTGCGCTCCCCCGGTGTGCCGGCGAGGGCGGTGTTGTACTGCTCCTCGAGGCCCGTGATGCCGCTTCCGTCGACGTTCACGACGCCGACGGTCTGGGCCGCGATCGACCCGCTCGGGTAGTACCGCCGCTCCGACGGCAAGACGCCGATCCCCGGCAGCGCGAGGGCGGAGATCTGCGCGGCCATGTCCGGCGTCACGCCGCGGTCGATGTATACGAAGGTCGTATTCGGTGTCCGCAGCGCCGCCTCGACATCGCGCTCCTTCAAGCCGAGCGGCGGCGCCAGCGAGGTCGCCTCGCCGACCGGGTCGGTGACGAGGACCGGGTTCGCGTAGATGTCCTTCGCGTCCAGGGTCATCGCGAGCGGGCTCCCGTTGCGATCGAGGATCTCGGCGCGGGTGGCGCTCAGCTGCTCGGTGCGCACGCGTTGTTCGACACCGAGCGCCTCGTAGGTTCCCGACTCGCGCACCTGCAAGACGCCGAGGCGAGCGACGATGCCGCCGAGCGCGAGGACCATCCCGACCAGCACGGCGACGAGCCGTCCGGCCGGGGGTCGCGTCACGCGCCGCCGCCCGGCGCGGAGCGCAGCGGCAGGGTGATCACGTGATCTGGCATGCGCATCCCACGCGCCCGCGCCCACGCCATCACCCGCTGCGGCGACGATGCCTGCGCGACCTGCTCGCGGAGGTCGGTGTTCTGCTGCTGCAGCGTGCTCAGGCTGGTCTGCAAGCCGTCGACGGAGAAGCTCGACTGGACGAACAGCGCCGAGAGCGACGCGATCCCGATGATCAGGACCGCAGCGAGGACTGCGACCATGATCCAGAACGCGACGGGGGAACCGCGGCGCGCCCCACCGTGAGGATGGGGAGGGGTATGGCGTGGGGGGCGCGCCGCGGTCGTGCGCGAAGGGCGCACACGAGGAGCCGGCGTTCGGGCCGGCGACGATGCAATGCGAGCGGGAACGCTCATGCCGCGGCCTCGATCCGCTCGGCCGCGCGCAGCTTGGCGCTGCGCGAACGTGGGTTCGACGTGCGCTCGACGTCGGTCGGCACCGCCGGTTTGCGCGTCAACACGTGGAGCCGGTCGTCGTCGCGGAACGACCGCTTGACGATGCCGTCTTCCAACGAGTGGTACGAGATCACGACGACGCGGCCACCGGGATCGAGGAGCCCCGCCGCGTGAGGCAGGGACGCGGTGAGCTCCTCGAGTTCCCGGTTGACCGCGATCCGGAGCGCCTGGAACGAGCGGCGCGCGGGGTGGGGGCCCCCCGGACGCCGTCCCACGGCGCTCACGATGATGCCCGCGAGCTGATCGGTCGTTCGGATCGGACGCCGGCGCACGATCGCCGCGGCGATCCGTCGCGACCGTCGCTCGTCGCCGTAGTGGTAGAGCACGTCGGCGAGCTCGTCCTCAGGGAGCTCGTTCACGAGGTCGGCCGCGCTCGGCTCATCGTCGGCGGCGCCGGCCATCCGCATGTCCAAGGGCCCGTCGGTCCGGAACGAGAACCCCCGCTCCCCCTGGTCCAGCTGCATCGACGAGACGCCGAGATCGAAGAGCACGCCGCCGACGGTGCCGCCGACGGTTTCCTCATCCACCTCGGAGAAGCGCGCACGCACCAGCCGGATCCGATCGCCGTAGCTCGCCAACGCCGCTTCGGTGCGCTCGAGCGCGGCAGCGTCTCGGTCCACGCCCACGACGTCACGCACGCCGGCGTCGAGGAGCGCGGCAGTGTGGCCGCCGGCCCCGACGGTCATGTCAACGACGACCTCTGCGGTGCCGAGCAGGTCCACCACCTCCGCGACCATGACCGGACGATGTGCCTCGTCGCTCACCCGAGATGCCCGACGAACAACCCGAACGCGATCGACGCCGCGAGCGTTAGCGCCGTCATCCCGATCAACGACAGGCTCTGCCGCACCTCTGTCGCGAGCCTGCCTGTCGATGCCGTCGACCGATCCGCCATCCCTGTCACCCCTCTGTCGGCAGCCCGCTACGCGCGCGGCTGCAAGGTCCCTGCCTGGTACGCGCCGGCGAACGTCGCCTCGTAGCGCTCGTACGTCGCGCGGTCCCAGATCTCCATCCGGTCGCGCACCCCAAGCACGACCACGTCCTTGTCGATACCGACGGCTTCCCGCAGTCGGCCGGGGAGCGTCAGTCGCCCCTGACCGTCCAGCCGAAGCTCGTCGGATGACCCGAAGAACAGGCGCGCGTACGCGCGTCCCTCGGCGTCGGAAAGGGGGGACGCCGCGACCTCGTCGGCACGCCGATCCCATTCGACCCTGGGGAAGGCGAAGAGACAGCCGTCCTGGCCGATCGTCAGCCAGACACCGTCGGCCAAGGCCTCACGGAACCTCGCCGGCAGCGACAACCGCCCCTTGGGGTCGAGCTGGTAACTGTGCGCGCCGAGCAGTTCGGCCACGCGTCCTCCCCTTTCCTCCACTTGGGTCCCCGTTTATGCCACCACGACTCCACCGCGTCAATACGCGTTGCGCCCGAACTGATGTTCGGGCGCGCTCGGAAGCGACCTCTAAGAGAGGAGTGGGAGTGGGGAGGGGCAGGAAGGATCGCGAGACGCTTGGATCAGCCGAGGTACGGCGCCCAGCCGGGCTCGACCGCCCCGAGGGTGAGCCGGAAGCCGTCGGACGGCGCGAACGGCGCCCGGGCCAGCGTGAAGCCCGCTTCGGCCGGCGTGCGGTCCATCTTCTTCGCGTTGCAGCGGCGGCAGGCCGCGACGACGTTCTCCCAGACGTGGAGCCCGCCGCGTGACCGCGGGAGCACATGATCGAGGTTCTCCGCGCCGGCGCCGCAATACTGGCAACTGTATGCGTCGCGCGCGAACACACCGCGGCGCGTCAACGGCGCTTGATGGCGGTAGGGCACGTGCACGAACCGACGCAGACGCACCACCGACGGCGCGTCCATGTTGATGTGCTCGCTGCGGAAGATCGCGCCGTTGCTGACCACGACGTCGGCCTTCTCCTTGAGCACCAGCACCACGGCTCTGCGAGCCGATAACACCGCGAGCGGCACATCGGTGGCGTTGAGCACCAGCGACCTACCCATGTCGGGAGTCTACGGCTCGCTGCTGGAATCACAAGCGTGTAACCTTGTGCCCGGGTCGGTCCGGCGGGATGCCTGGAGTTGCGATCAGGGGCCGCGCGAGGCGTCGAACCGCCGGACCGGCCCCGTCCGCGTCTCCCACCGCCGACCGCGGCGCGACACGGAACCTTCGCGCCCGCCTCAGCGTCCGACGGGTGTCGCGCGCCTGTCTGTGTACGGGCAACCGATCTGCACGCCGGGGGTACGATGTGACGCAACCGAGCCTAGGGACGGCTGACGGAACGGAGGTTGTCGTCGTGGAGCTCCGGGAAGAAGCGCACGATCCGCAAGCGTTCGCCGAGCGCTTCGACGCGCTCGAGCACAACATCGAACGCGTGGTGCGCGGAAAACACGATCAGATCCGGCTTGCGCTCGTCGCGCTGGTCGCCGAGGGCCACCTGCTCATCGAGGACGTTCCGGGCGTCGGCAAGACGATGCTCGCCAAGGCGATGGCGAGGTCGATCGACTGCTCGTTCCGGCGGATCCAGTTCACGCCGGACATGCTGCCCACCGACATCACCGGCGTGAACGTGTTCAACCAGGAACGCGGGGACTTCGAGTTCCGTCCGGGCGCCGTGTTCGCGAACGTGGTGCTCGGCGACGAGATCAACCGCGCGTCTCCCAAGACACAGTCGGCGTTGCTCGAGTGCATGGAGGAGCGGCAGGTCACGACCGACGCCGAGACGCGCAGCCTCGGCACGCCGTTCATCGTCGTCGCCACGCAGAACCCAGTGGAGCACGAGGGCACGTATCCCCTGCCGGAAGCACAACTCGACCGGTTCATGATGCGGCTGTCCGTCGGGTACCCCGACTCGGACGTCGAGGCGGAGATCCTCGCAACGCACAGCTCCGGGCAGCCGCTCGACGACCTCGAGCCCGTCTGCGACGCCATGGCCGTGGCCGAGCTGATCGAACTCGCACGCGAGGTCCACGTCGCGCCGGCGATCCGCACCTACATCGTCGCGTTGGTCGAGGCCTCTCGGGCGCACCCGGACATCTATCTCGGGGCGAGCCCGCGCGCGTCGATCATGTTGCTTCGGGCCGCCCGCGCGTACGCGGCGGCAGCGCGGCGCGACTACGTCATCCCCGACGACGTGAAGGCGCTTACCGGCCCGGTGCTCACGCACCGCTTGATCGTGACCGCCGACGCCGCGATGGCGGGGCGCGACACGTCCACGGTGATCGCCGATCTGTCGTCGACGGTTGAGGTGCCGGTCGCCGAGCGGGACTGATGCTCACACCTCGTGGGATCGCGGTCGCCCTGTCGGGCGTGGGGATGTGGGTGGCGGCAAGGATCCTCGGCTCCCCCGGTCTGGAGACCGTCGCCGTCGGGCTGCTGCTGCTGCCGTTCATCGCGGCGCTGTTCGTTCGTTGGGGCACGCGCACACTCCACGTGCAACGTCACCTGTCCGAGCCGCGCGTGTCGCCGGGGGCGAGGGTCACCGTCCGGCTCGACGTGACCCACGAGGGCGCCGCCAAGCCGTCGTTCCTGCTCCTTGAGGACCGGCTGCCGCCGACCCTCGGCCGCCCGGCGCGCGTCGTCGTCGCGGGTTCGTCGCGCGCGCTGCAGCACGTTTCCTACACGATCGTGCCGCACGCGCGCGGCCGCTACATGATCGGGCCGATGGCGGTCGACCGCACGGACGCGTTCGGCCTGACGCGACGCCGCGTCCTGCTCGACGGACGAGAGGAACTCCTCGTCACACCAGAGGTCGAGGACCTCCGCGCGCCAGCGGAGGCGACGAGCGTCACCAACGTCGGCAGCGCGCGCGCCCGGCAGTTGCTTCGCACCGGCGAGGAGTACTACACGATGCGCAGCTACGAGGAGGGCGACGATCTCCGCCGGATCCACTGGCCGTCGGTCGCGCGCACCGGCGAGCTGATGATCCGCCAGGACGAGGCATCGCGGCGCGCGGCGGGCCTCATCTACTTCGACAACAGAGAGTCGATGCTCGGGCCCGAGCACGGTGCGGCGTTCGAGCGCGCCGTGTCGTGCGCCGCGAGCATCGGCGCATTGTTCACGCGCAACGGCTTCGCACTGCGCCTCGGCACGGACGAGACGGCGATCACCGCGGTCGACGAGGACGCGTTCCTCGACGTGCTCGCAGGCGTGCGTCCAGCGCGCGGCCGCTCCCTCGGACGCGTGCTGACGAGCCTCCGGCTCGCGGGCGCGCAGGACACCTCGTTGGTGTTCGTCGGCGCGCCGCCGCCGCCGCAGGATCTATCGCCGCTCGTGCGCGCCGGCGGGTCGTTCGGACCGAAGCTCGCCGTGCTCGTGCACCCCCTCGACCCGGAGACCGAGCCGGAGGCTCGCCGCGCGCAGCTGACGTCCCGCGCCACCCAGGCACACCTCACCCTCGTCCGGGCGGGGTGGGACTGTCTGGTCCTGTCCCCATCGATGCGATTGCGAGAGCGATGGCACACACCGAAGGCACAACGCCCCGCGTCCAGCGCCTGAGCGCGCTCGTCGCGATCGCGCTCGTCGCGATCGCGGTTGGCTTCGCGTTCGGCCGGATCCTCGTCGGCCACGGAGCCACATACCGCATGATCGCGGTGGGATCGGTCTCGGCCGTGATCGCGTGGGCCACCGAGCGCCGGGGCATGCTCTTCGCGACGGCCATGAGCGCGGTCGCACTGTTGCTCGCCGTGACGTGGCTCTCCGTAGCGCACCAGACGTGGTACGGCATCCCCACCGCGGACAGCATCCGATCGCTCGGCACGCTCGCGACCCTCGTGGGCGCTCAGGCCCGCGAGTACGTCTCCCCCGCGCCGGCGACGCCGGCGCTGATCATGGCGGGCGTGATCGCGGTGTGGGCAGCGGTGTTCTCGTGCTACGCGCTCGCGTTCCGGGCGCAGAGTCCGTTGCTCGCGTTGGTGCCGCCGCTGGCGCTCGTCGTGTTCGCGGACAGCGTGCTCGACCAGCAGATGAAGCCTGTGTACGGCGTGCTGTTCCTCATCGCGGCTCTAGCGGTCCTCTTCGCGGATTCCCTGCGTCGGATCCGCGCCTGGGGGCCGGTCTGGTCGCCCGTCGCCGGACGGGATCGGCTGATGCCCGTTGCCGGCAGTAACGCGCGTCGCGTGGGCGCGACGGCCCTCGCCGTCGCGGCGTTGGCGCCGTTGTTCGTCCCGGGCTTCGGCAGCACGTCTGTGCTCGATATCTCGCGCTTCGGCAGCGACAACCGGATCCGGGTGAGCCCCCTGGTGCAGATGGGGTCGATCCTCCGCGACACCAAGGACAACAACCCGCCGTTCTTCCAGGTGCAAGTCGCGCCGGGCCACCAGTCCTACTGGCAGATGGTTGCGCTCGACCAGTTCGACGGCAACACGTGGCAGCAACGTGACGACCCCGGCGTCCAGGTTCAGAACGACGCGATCCAGTCACCGGCCATCAGCGGCGAGACCGTGCAGCAAACGTTCACGATGCTGAACGACCTCGGCTACAGCTGGCTCGTCGCGGGCGGCGACCCGGCGTCGATCTCGATGAACGACACGGTGACGTGGCACCCGCTGTCGTCGTCGCTGACGATGGACGGGTGGCCCGATAAGGGCGAGAGCTACGCGGTGACGTCGACGTATGCCGACCCGACGCCCGAGCAGCTCCGGATCAACGGGGTCGAGCCCGTTGACCGGCTCTACACGGCGCTTCCGCCGGGCACGATCCCCGCGAGCGTCACGCAGATGGCCGAGAAGTGGACGAGGAACGCTCAGAACCCGTACGACCGAGTCATGGCCATCATGCAGCACCTCCGCGGGCCGAGCTTCACCTATAACCCGAACGTCGATCTCCAGGACAACCCGCAGGCGTTGGCGGACTTCCTGCAACAACGGCAAGGGTTCTGCCAGCAGTTCGCGAGCCTGATGGCCGTGATGTTGCGCTCCATCGGGATCCCGGCGCGCATCGGGCTCGGGTTCACGCAGGGGCAACCGGTGACCAACGAGACCGGTACGTACATCGTGCACGGCCACGACTATCACAGCTGGGTCGAGGTCCCGTTCAACGGGTTCGGGTGGCTCACCTTCGACCCCACGCCGAACTTCTACGACCCCTCCACCTCGAGCTACACGACCCTTTCCTCGCCCGAGACGTGCACGGTCGTCAACGGGCACCAGACGTGCGGGCTCCACGGCGGCCCAGGGTCGAAGGGCGGCCCGACCCCGGCACACCCGATCACGAAGCATGTGAAGGGACAGGTCAACGCCACCCAAGGGACCGCGTCGACGCCGAGGGGGAACGCGGCGCTCGGCGGAGTCACCCTCTCGAACGTCGTCGGGACCGCGGCGGGCATCGTCGTGCTCCTCGCGATCGGGATCCCGCTCCTGCATTGGCTCCGACGGCGCCGGCGGCTCCTCACCGCTCACGATCCGCGCACGCTGGTGCTCGCGACGTACGACGTGTTCACCGACCGCGCACGTGAGCTCGGCGTCGGTCGGGCACCCGGCGAAACGCCCGATGAGTTCCGGCGCAAGCTCGCCGCGACCGACACGCTCAACGGCGCGAACGAACCGCTCGCAAGGATGACCGCACAGGTGGTCCGCGCCGCCTACGCGGCCGAGGACCCCGATGCCGGCGTCGCAGCGTCGGTCCGGCGCGACGCGGACGAGGTGCTCCATGCGCTCCGTGCGGCGACGCCGCTGCGTCAGCGTGTGCTTGGCCGATACAGAAGCGACTGAGCTAGGAGCCGGTCGCGGTGACCGCCGCGGCCTCCCGCAGCGCTCGCACGAACTTGTCCCGGTCTTCCTGGAACGTCCGAACGTTCGAATCGACGCCGGTCGCGATGTCGTCGATCGCGACGAAGAACGCCATCTGCCCTTCCTTCAAGGCGTCCATCACCTCGCCGTCGCGCCGGCAGATCTTGAAGATGCTCTGACCATCGGTCACGAGCTGCACCTCGGACAGGTGTTTGTCCAGGGCGGCTCGCTTGTTCAGGAACGCCCAGGATCGCCGAACACGTTGCAGCGACATGCCACCGTCGAGCAACGACTTCACGACGCGGAGCGCGACGAGATCACGGAACGAGTAGAGACGTGGGACGCCGGGCCTGCCGCCGGTGCTCTGCACCGACGGCGAAACCAGTCCGATCTGGTCCCAATAGCGGAGCTGCCGGGGAGAACACGCCGTGAACTTGCTTGCTTGATGAGCGGTGAACCCCTCCATGCGGACGCCCGTCCTCCGTTCCGTTCGACCTCACTCCACGCGCTGCGGGCGCCGCCTGGCCTCGGAGAGGAAGAGCATCATCCGTTCGCTGCGGTCACGCGCCCCCGGGGAAGGGGAGTGCTCGTTGTACACCTCGCGTTCGCGTGGTGGCAAGCGTCGAGCTAGCGGGGTGTCTGCGCGTCGCGCTTCATGCGCGCACGCGGTGCGTCACGGTCGCCGGAAGCGCGCGACGATCCGGCCGAGCAGGCCCGATACGGTGAAACCCTCGTCTTGCATCAGCCGGAGCTGATCGCGGCCGAGCTGCCCGACGTAGCGATACAGCAGCACGGCGGACAGGACCGTCACGACGAAGCCGATCGCCGCCACGACCACGGACCAGACGAACAGCATGATCATGACGAGACCGACGCAGAACGCGATCGAGGCGAGGCGGATGCGCCGCGCCAGATGCGTGTAGAGATCGGTGCGCCCCACCTGTTCCACGAACGCGGGATCGTCTTCGGCAAGGCGCCGTTCGATCTCCTCGAGGATGCGCTGTTCGTGATCGCTAAGTGGCATCGATCCCTCCGGCCGCCGGGGACACGACCTTCATCGTCGATTATAGGAAGGTGCTGCAGTAGGCGGGACGGGTTCTTGTGAACGGCTTGGTTTCGGCTCGGGTTGCTGCACCCGCTCGTGCCGCCTGTCCAAAAGGGTCGCTTGCGTCGCAGCTCCTTTGCCGAAGCGGTGCTCGATCCGATCGAGCGTCCGCTCGACGTCGCCCCACCGCTCGCCGCGCAGCAACGCGAGTTGCTCGGCGCCTGCGGGCTGCAATCCGGAGGCCTGGACGCCCAGGAGGCGCACCCGGCGGGCGCCGCCAGGCAGCGCCTGGTACAGCTCGGCGACCACGTGATACAGGTCCGCGCCGACCTCGGTCGCCTCGGGCAGTGTGCGCGCCCGGCTGAGGGTGGTGAAGTTGGCCAGCCGCACCTTCAGCGTGATGGTCCGGGCGCGAAACCCATCGTCACGCAGGCGCGCCGCCACCCGGCCCGAGAGATGGAGGAGCTCCCGCAAGATCTCGTCGGTGTCGTCGAGGTCACGCTCGAACGTCTCCTCGTGGCCGACCGATTTGGGTGCCTCGTACGGGATCACAGCGCGGTCGTCGACACCGTGCGCCAGCTCCGTGAGGTGTTGGGCCGCCGCCTCGCCGAGGAGCCGCTCGAGGACCGCTCGCGGCGTCTGCGCCAGATCGCCGACCGTCCGGATCGCGAGCCGCGACAACAGGTCTGTGGTCTTCTCTCCCACTCCCCACAGGCGCCCGACGGGCAACGGCTCCAGGAACGCGCGCGTCTGCTCCGCAGGCACGTGCAGGATCCCGTTCGGCTTGCAGTGGTCGGATGCGAGCTTGGCGACGAACTTCGTCGCCGCGACGCCGGCCGAGCACGTCACGCCGACCTCGCGTTCGACGTCGGCCCGGATCTTCGCCGCGATCCGAACAGGTTCGCCGAACAACCGGGTCGCGCCGGCAACGTCGAGGAACGCCTCGTCCAGCGAGATCGGCTCAACGAGCGGCGTGTGGGCGAGCAAGATCTCGCGGAACCGGTTGGAATGCAGGCGGTAAGCGTCGAAGTCCGGCGGGAGGAACGCCGCGTCGGGACACAGCCGCCGTGCGCGAACCGTCGGCATCGCACTGTGGACGCCGGACCGCCGGGCCTCGTACGACGCGCTCGACACCACGCCGCGCGCAGCGGTGCCGCCGACGACGACCGGCTTGCCGCGGAGCGACGGGTCCTTCAGGACCTCCACGCCGGCGTAGAACGCGTCGAGGTCGACATGCAGGATCGGCTCCGGCGGGCGGGCGGGCATCGCACGTCCACCCTAGCCTGCCGAGCCCGGACTCGCGTGCCACAGGTGCTTGCCCGCGTGCGGCGCGACCGGCTGCGTCGCGACCGCCATCGCCTCACGCAGGTGCCCCTCGCCCCGCGCGTGATGCAACGCGACCAAGTCCCAGACGTCCTCCGCGATCACTGTCACACCTTGCTTGCCCGTGCGGCGTAGCTCGCCCCAGACCGCCATCGCCGTCGCGTGGAACACCGTGCGCGCGGTCTTGTCCTGGACCGACGGGAACACCGTGACCTCGATCGGGCCGGTGGCGTCGTCCAGCGACACGAAGATGATCCGCTGGCCGCTTCGCACGGCCGGCGTCTGCGACGCGATCTTCACGCCCGCGACCATCACCCAGGTGCCCTGGCGTTCGCGATGCAGGTCTTTGGCCCGCGTGACCCCCAGGTCTCGCAACAGCGGTTCGGAGAAGCTCACGAGATGGCGGGTCGCGTCCATCCCGAACACCTCGAGCTCGGCGCGCACGATCTCTACGTCGGTGTAGTCCGGGAACGAGTGGTGCGGCGCCACGGTGTCGGCGAGCGCGAGCTGATCGCCCTCCCGAGCAGCCTCGGCGGTGATCGCCTCGTACAGATGCGCGCGACGGCCACCCGGCAGCGTTTCGAACGCACCGGCGTGCGCGAGCGCCTCGACCACCGGCCGCGACAGCGTGGTACGCCGCAGGATGTCACCGACGTCGCGGAAGGCGTGGTCGGCCCGAGCCCGGAGGATCGATCGGATGTCGGCATCCGACATGCCGTGGACGTCCTGCAGGCCGATCCGGATGCCGACCACACCGTCGCCGGCTTCCTCGGCAACGTATTCGGGCTCGCTGCGATGGATGTCGAGCGGGAGGATCGGCACCCCGGCGCGACGGACGTCGTCGAGCAGCGCACGGCGTGGATACATCCCGGGGTCGTGGGTCAAGATCCCGGCGAAGAACTGCGCGCGGTAGTGGGTCTTCAGCCATGACGACCGGTAGGTCGGGACCGCGAAGGCGGCCGCGTGCGCCTTGCAGAACCCGAAGCTCGCGAACTGGGCGACGTCGTCCCAGGTCTGCTCGGCGGCAGCCCGGTCGACGCCTCGTGTCGCGGCCTTCGCGAGGAAATCGGCGCGGAGCTCGGGCAGGAGCGCTTCGTCGTCGAGATGCCGGCGGACGTGGTCGGCGTGCGTCAGCGTGTAGCCAGCGATCGCGGCGAGCGTCCGGATCACCTGCTCGTGATAGACGATCACGCCGTGGGTCTCCTGCAGCGCCGGACGGAGATCGGGATGCGCGTACGTCGGCTCCTCGAAGCCGTTGCGTCGATGGATGTAGGGCCGGATCATGTCTGACTTGACCGGGCCCGGCCGGAACAGCGAGATGTCGACGATCAGATCCTCGAACCGCGCCGGCAGGAGCCGCTGGAGCAGCTCACGTTGGCCGGGTGACTCGATCTGGAAGCACCCGAGCGTGTCCGAGGCCCGGATCAGCTCGAAGGTCGGCTCGTCGTCGAGCGGGATCCGCTCCAGATCGACCTTCTCGCCGGTGGTGCGCGCGATCTCGTCGATCGCATGACGCATCGACGAGAGCATCCGCACGCCGAGGATGTCGAGCTTCAGGTAGCCGAGCAGCTCGACGTCGTCCTTGTCGGCCTGGATCATCCTGTGTCCGTTGGCGCTTCGCTCGAGCGGCACGCGCTCGACCAGGTCGTGGCTCGCGAGCACGATCCCGCACGGGTGCAGCGCTATGTGCCGGGGGAACCCGTCGAGCCGCTCGGCAACGCGGAACAACAGGTCGAGCTGGCGCATCGGCAGGTTCAAGCCTTGGAGTTCCGGCAGCTGCTCGAGGCCGTCCCGAAGATGTCGTGCCGAGATATGCGGGAACGCCTTCGCGACGACGCCGACCTCGACCTCGGGAAGGCCGAGCGCCTTGCCGACCTCACGCACCGCAGAGCGTGCACGATAGGTGTCGATCATCGCGACGCACGCGGCGCGCTCGTGCCCGTGGCGCGTGAGGATCATGTCGTAGACGTCCTCCCGGCGCGCCGATTCGACGTCGATGTCGACATCTGGCAGCTCGTCGCGCATCGGGTTCATGAACCGCTCGAACGACAGGTCGTGCCGGAGCGCGTCGACGTCGGAGATCCCGGTGAGGTAGCACACGAGCGAGCCGGCGGCGCTCCCCCGGCACGCTGCGAAGATGCCCATCGCCTTGATGTCGGCGACGATGTCGGCGACCGTCAGGAAGTACGCCGCGTACCCCATCTGACGGATCATCGAAAGCTCGAGATGCATACGCTGGCGCAGCGTCTCGTCGTCTCGCATCCCGCGCTCGTGCACACCGCGCCAGCTCCGTTCGGCCAGCAACGCATCGGGGCTTCGTCCCACCGGCGTCGGGAAGTCCGGGAAGTGGATCCGCTTCAGACCGAGATCGAACGTGCACCGCTCGGCGAGCTCGAGCGTCCGGTCGCAGAGGTCGGGGCGCTCGGCGAACAAGCTGCGCATCCGGTCCGGTGGCTTCAGCCATCCTTCGGCGTTGGTGCGGGTGACGTTGGTCGACGCGATCGGCACGATCCGGCGCATGCACTCCAATGCGTCGGCGACGAACGCGTCGGCGGGATCGAGGTATCGCACGGGGTTGGTCGCGACCGCCGTCGCGTCGAGCCGTTCGGCGAACCGCAGCAGGTCGCGGATCTCACGCGGCGAGCGCGCCTCGACGCGGTGCTCGACCCCGACGACGCACCGGTCGGGACCGAACGCCTCGCGGTAATCGGCGGCGAGCGCCGCTGCAGCGTCGATCCGACCGGCAGCCGCGAGCCGCCCCGGATGCGACCTCGGCCCGAGCACGACGGTCAGGCCCGCCGCGTGCGCGCAGATCTGCTCGGTCGCAACCCAGGGGTCGCCACGCTCACCGAGGAGATGCGCGTCGGTCAGCAACCGGCAGAGGTTCGCGTAGCCGGTGTCGTCGTTGGCAAGAAGGACGACCGATGCGTCGCCGGGTGGTGGCGTCTCGGCGCGCACGGTGAGCGAGGCGCCGAGGATCGGCTGCACGCCTGCAGCAGCACACGCCAGGACGAACCGGGCGGCGCCATACAACCCGTCGCGGTCGGTCAACGCGACCGCCGGCATCCCAAGCTCGGCGGCCCGCGCGACCAGCTGCTCGGGCGTGAACGCGCCGTCCTTCAAAGAGAAGCACGAGCGCACATCGAGATGGACGAAAGGAATGTCCATCCGGTGCCTATGGGATCAGCGATCGGTGAAGGGAGCGTCGACCGAGGCGACCGGATCGCCCCGGCTCGCGGCGATCGTCATCAAGATCGCTGCGGGTAGGAAGAAGATCCCGATCGTGAGCAGCGCTACCACGCAGAAGAGCCAGAGCAACACGGTTGCGACTACCCGCGTGACCGGGCGGTTGATCAGCACCGGGATCAGCGCAAGCACCACCGGAACAGACACCACGACGAAGATCCACGGCCCGTTGACGGCCAACGCTGAGGCGCCGTGACATGCCGCGTGTCCGCTCGTGCATGATGAGTAGGTCGGCGCGAACACCACGACGAGGGCGGCGACCACCGCCGCCCCAAGCGCGAGACGCGCGAACGTCCTGGAGGCAGACATCGACCGCAGCGTACGTCCGGGAGGTCGGCGTTCCGATCGTGCGTCGCCGGCGACGATCCGTCAGTCCCACAGCCGTTCCATGTGCCAGCGGTCTCGCTGGCGATCGAAATAGAGGTCCCATACCGCGCCGCCTCGTGCCTCGACCCGCCAGTACTCGCGATCGCGCCCGTCGGACCACCACTGCCCCTCTATCCGCCACTTGCCGATCACATCGGCGACCTCATAGCGGCGCCCGCGCCACTCGAACGCCGCCGGCATCCCGGCGTCGCGTTCGACGAGGACCTCTTCGTCGAAGCGCTTGGTCATCTGGTTCCCCGGCCAGTCGTTGGTTCCTGTTACCCGTCCTCCTGTGAATCGAACATATGTTCGAGGAGGGAGAACGACGCTACTCCCCTCGTCTGACATCCGTCAAGAGAGACTGGCGCCGTCATCGAACCGCAACGCGCCCGCACCGAGGGGCGCATGTCGCGACGGTACGCTCGGGACATGGGGGGAACGAACGGCACCGGCGTCGACGAGACACCCGCGCCGTTCGAGCCTGGCGCTACCGTCGCGATCCGTGAGCTCTGGGACGGACGCGTCTGGTACGCACGACCCGCGACCGTTGTTCGAGACGAGCCGAATCTCACGATGCTTCTCGTCCCGCCACAAGTGATGGCCAAAGAACCGGTGGGCACAGACGGCGCAGCCCTTCGTATCCCGACCGCGGCATGGACGCTTCGAGACGTGGAGCGCGCCGACAACTGGAATCTCTCGTTCGCGTTCCCCGACACGCCATATGCCGTCATCCTGGGGTACGGAACCGCCGGGGACCTGCGCGAGTACTACGTGAACCTGCAATCCCCGCTCGCGCGGACGACGACCGGGTTCGACCTGGTCGAACACATTCTCGACGTCACGATCCCGCCCGACCGCTCGACCTGGGCGTGGAAGGACGAGGACGAGCTCGCCGAAGCGATCGACGGCGGGTTGTTCACGGAGGAAGACGCCGCCTGGTTCCACCACTGGGGCGAGCGCGCCGTGGAGCACATCCTGTTGCGCGAGCCGCCGTTCGACGAGGACTGGTCGTCGTGGCGCCCGGATCCCGCATGGCCGCCGCCGGAGCTCCCCACCGGCTGGGATCTCGTCTCGGCGTAGGAACCGCAGGCCTCCCACACGCTTCGGCGGTCCGGCGTACTATCCGGCCGTTCCCCGAGATCCCTGAGGAGGGCTGGGTTATGTCCGGGTTCGACGACGGCGGGATGGCGCCCCCGCCACCACCACCCCCAAGCGCCGGCGGCGGCGGTGCAATCCCCCAGCGAGGCTTGGGCGACATCCTGACCGCCGCCTTCGAGCTCTACCGCGCGAACGCCGCGAAGCTGATCCAGATCGTCGCGATCGTCGTGATCCCGCTGACGTTCGTGTCGGCCTTACTGACGAAAGTCATCTTCAAGCCGACGTGCACGAGCGCAGATCTCCAGGGCGTCACATCGGTGCAGGAGGTCGTGAACAAGTGCACCGGCGGGTTCGTCCGGGGCGCGCTCCTGTCGGCGATCGGGTTCTTCATCGCCGTCGCGATCCAGCAACTCTTGGCGGGCGCGGTTACGCGAGGCGGCGCGGCGGCGACGCTCGGCCGCGAGGTCGACGTCAAGGCCAGCTACGGCTACGCGTTCTCGCGGATCTGGGGGTTGATCGGTCTTGCCCTGTTGATCGGGCTCGTCGTCGGCGTCGGGTTCATCCTGTTCATCATCCCGGGCATCATCTTCCTGGTGTTCCTGTCGGTGTCCGTCGCAGCCTTCATCATCGAGCGACTCGGCGCGGTCGATTCGATGAAACGCTCGTGGCGACTGGTGAGCGGCAACTGGTGGCACACCTTCGGCGTGATCATCGTTGCGGCGATCTTGGCCGGCATCGTGAACGGGATCTTGACGGCGATCGGCGGAAACTCGTTCATCGGCTCATGGATCTTCTCGAGCATCGCGCAGATCATCACGGCGCCGTACGTCGCGCTGGTCTATGTCCTGCTGTACATCGACCTGCGTGCGCGCCACGAGGGTCTGTCGTCGGCACAGCTCGGCACGGAGCTCGACGCCGCGCAAGCCTGACGTCTTGGCCGTCTCCGAAGGGCGCCCCATGCCGGGGCGCCCTTCACGTTCGTCGATGTGGGAGGCTGCGGCCGTGGCGGCCACCGAGACCTTCGACGTGACGGCGATCAGGGCTCGGTTCCCCGCGCTCGGACGCACCGGACCCGACGGCCGGCCGTTCGTGTGGGCCGACGCGCCGGGCGGCTCGCAGATGGTCGACACGGCGATCGACGCCATGACCGGCCGGATGCGGGCGGGTGCGTCCAACACGCACGGCGTCTTCGCGGTCAGCGAAGAGATCGACGAGTTGATCGACGATGCGCGTCGCGCCGGCGGCGACCTTCTCGGGTGTGATCCGGACGAGATCGTCTTCGGCCAGAACGCCACGTCGCTCCTGCTGCATCTGTCACGGTCGATCGGACGAACGTGGGGACCCGGCGACGAGGTCGTCGTCACACGCCTCGACCACGACGCGAACGTCCGGCCGTGGATCCTCGCGGCCGAGGACGCCGGTGCGACGGTTCGGTGGGTCGACGTCGTGCCCGGGGACGTGATCCTCGACCTCGACGACCTCGCAAGGGTGATCGGGCCGCGAACGAAGCTCGTCGCCTGCACCCTCGCGTCCAACGCCGTGGGCACCATGCCCCCCGTCGCCGACGTCGTCGCGCTCGCCAAGCAAGCCGGCGCGCTCGTGGCGCTCGACGGCGTCCACCTCGCGCAGCACCGTTCGATCGACCTCCACGCGTTCGGCGCCGACATCGTCGCGAGCTCGCCCTACAAGTACTTCGGTCCGCACCAAGGGATGGCGGCGGTGCGCGCGGAGCTCCTCGCGTCGCTCACGCCCTACAAGCTGCGCGCGGCGCCCGACGACAACCCCGACCGCTGGGAGTCGGGCACGCAGAGCCACGAGGCGCTCGCCGGGACGATCGCGGCGATCGACTACATCGCCGAGGTCGGCGGTGGTGGTGACCGTCGTGACGCCGTCCGGCGTGGGTACGCCGCGTTCGAAGCACACGAACGCGACCTCGCCGCACGGTTCCTCGACGGGATCGCAGGGATCACAGGGGTTCGTCTGATCGGGATCGCCGACCGCGAACGGCTGGACGAGCGCACCCCCACGTTCGCGCTCCGCGTCGGCG
The DNA here is from genome assembly GCA_036265325.1 of Actinomycetota bacterium. GTDB lineage: Bacteria > Actinomycetota > UBA4738 > UBA4738 > HRBIN12 > AC-51. The sequence continues at coordinate 51,656 of DATAPH010000029.1, forward strand.
ACCAGCACCCGCTCGAGACATCCAGGATGCTCGGGGATCGCGGCATCTTCACCTGGGAAGGGCACTACTACGCCATCGAGGTGTTCGAACGGCTCGGATTACTCGAGACCGGTGGCGCCCTCCGCATAGGCTTTTGCCACTATCACACGCTCGACGAGGTCGATAGGGTGCTGGAAACCCTGGCCGACCTCGCGAGGTGATGCAGCCCTCAGCCGGTACCATCGATATCACTCCCGCGATCCGAAGGACGTTCTGACATGCGCATCCTCATCCTGGGCGGTGACGGATACCTGGGCTGGCCCACCGCGATGCGGTTCTCACAGCGTGGCCACGACGTGCACGTCGTCGACAACTACTTGCGCCGCCGCGCGCACGCCGAGGCGGGCACCGACTCGCTCACGCCGATCCTCGCCGACCTGCCAGCTCGCGCAGCCGCGTGGCTCGACGTCACCGGACGCACGATCGGCGTCACCGAGGGCGACCTGACCGACCCGGCGGTCGCGCAGGACCTGATCGCCGGCTTCGAGCCCGACGCGATCGTGCACTACGGCGAGATGCCGAGCGCGCCGTACTCGATGAAAGACCGCGACCACGCGGTCTTCACCCAGACCAACAACGTCGTCGGCACGCTGAACGTCTTGTGGGCGATGCGCGATCTCGCCCCCGACTGTCACCTCGTGAAGCTCGGCACGATGGGCGAATACGGCACCCCCGACATCGACATCGAAGAGGGATACGTCGAGATCGTGCACAACGGCCGGTCGGATTACCTGCCGTTCCCGAAGGTGCCCGGCTCGATGTACCACCTATCGAAGGTGCACGACTCGCACAACATTCACTTCGCGTGCCGCGTGTGGGGTATGCGTGCGACCGACCTCAACCAGGGCGTCGTGTACGGGATCCAGACCGACGAAACGCGCCTGGACGACCGGCTGGCGACGCGGTTCGACTACGACGACGTCTTCGGAACCGCGCTCAACCGCTTCTGCGTGCAGGCGGTGATCGGGCACCCCCTGACGGTGTACGGCACCGGCGGCCAGACCCGTGGTTACCTCAACATCGTCGACACGCTGCGGTGCATCGAGCTGGCGGTGCTGCATCCGGCGGAGCCCGGTGAGTTCCGCGTCTTCAACCAGTTCACCGAGTCGTTCTCGATCATGGAGCTCGCGGAGATCGTGCAGAAGGCCGGCGTGGGTGCCGGGTTGGACGTCGAGATCCGCCCGCTCGACAACCCGCGCGTCGAGTCGGAGGCGCATTACTACAACCCGGCACACACGAAGCTCCTGGACCTCGGTCTGAAGCCGCACCTGCTGTCGACCGAACTGGTCGGGTCGATGCTCTCGGTGATCGAACGATTCCGCGATCGCGTCATCACTGAACACATCGTCCCGCACGACCGCTGGCGCCCGGGCATGTGATGGCTTCGTGACGACGATCCGATTCCTCGGCGTCGTCGCTGCCCTGGTCGTCCTGTATCTCGCGGCTCGCGCGTACGAGCGTCGGCGTATCAGCAGGCTCACGCTGCTCATCGCCGGCGCGCTGTCGATCGGCGTGACGATCCTCGCGATCCGGCCGTCGTGGTACGGACCACTGTTCGGCTGGTTCAACATCGCACCGGGGAACGAACGCCGGGAGCTGTTCATCGTCGTGCTCGCGGTGATCGCACTGTTCTTCCTCGTTCTGCGGGTGCAGTCGGCGAGCGACACGAACGACCGGAGCATGCGGTTGTTGGTCGAGGCGCTCGGTCGCGAACGGTTCGACTGGGGTCGTGCGGCGGCGCTGTCGGCGGGCCGGCGGATCGTGGTTGTCCTGCCCGCGTTCAACGAGGAGGACAACGTCGGCGCGGTGATCGCCGCCATGCCGGATGCGGTGGCGGGGTTGCGGGTGGTGCCCGTCGTGGTGAGCGACGGCAGCACCGACGGAACCGCTCGGGCGGCCCGCGAAGCGGGCGCCCTCGTCACGGAGCTGCCGATCAACCGGGGCGGCGGCCTCGCGCTTCGGGTCGGCTACGAGATCGCGCTGGAGCTCGGCGCGGAGATCGTGGTGACGATGGACGCCGACGGCCAGCACCTGCCGAGCGAGCTCCCCGTGATGCTCGCGCCGATCGTTGAGGACACCGCCGACTACGTGAACGGCTCGCGCCTGCTGGGTGCCTTCGAGCGCGAAAGCGTGATTCGCCACGTCGGCGTGCACGTGTTCTCGCGTGTGGTGTCGGTCCTCACGGGTCGGCGGATCACCGATCCATCGAGCGGCTACCGCGCCGCGCGCGCCGATCTGCTCCAGCGCCTGGTGCTCGAGCAGGATCGCTTCTGGACGAGCGAGATCTTGATCGAGGCGCTGCGTCACCGGGCCCGTGTCGTCGAGGTGCCCGTCACGATCGTGGCCCGTGCGAGCGGCACGACGAAGAAGCCGACGTCGCTGCGCTACGGGTGGCAGTTCTCGAAGGTCATCATCCAGACCTGGCTGCGCTGAGTCGTCAGAACCGGTTCCACTGGTTCCGGACGTCCCTGGCGACCGCGCGCTCGCGCGCGACCTTCTTCCAGTCGCTCGACGTCCGGCTGAAGGCGACGTCGGTCGCGATCTGCACGATACCGAGCGCCAGAAGCACCCATGCCGCCCAGCCCGGCGCGTTCGTCGTCGGCCACAGGGCCAGTGCGACGAACGGCGCGAGCTTCGTCGCGATGGCACCGCTCGCGTGGAACCACACGCGGAGCGCCGGTTCCGCTCGCAGATAGGTTCCGTAGTCGGTCTTCAGCCCGGGCCGTGGCGGCGGCGGACCACCGAGGAACACGTCGGTGAACCGGATCCCGGCGAGCCAGCCGGCGAAGGCGTGCGCCGGCAGGTGCCAGCCGATCGACCACGCAACCCCGGCCGCGACGATCGCCATGCCGGCCCACAACCCGGTCCAGATGCCCGCCACGACGACCGCGGCGATGCCGCCGGCGGTCAGCAGTAACAGCGCCGAGATCCCGATCCACGGTCGAACACGGGTTCGAACGGCGGTCCGGAACACGTGGGTGTCGATATGCGCCACCTGGGCGGCGTAGCGGGCGATCGCGAGCTGGTCGCGCTTGATGCGGCCCACGACCCGCCAGAAGCCGAGAGCCCGCAGGTCGTGGTTCCCCGCGGCCACGGCGCCGGCGATCCGGTCGAGCTCGTCGCCGAGGTCCTCGAGCGCGGATTGCGCGGGAGTTGGTCGCAGGGGTTCCACGGTTGGGGCGTTCCTCCGGTCTAGGATTTCCTCCGACGCGCTCCCGTTGCTCTCGAGCGCTTCCCCGATGGGAGTTCGATGTCGAAGAGCATGACACAGGCCAAGGCGACCGCTGCTGCGCGTGCGGACGCCCTGGTCACGCTTGACGGCCGCTATCACATCACCGAGCGGATCGCCGTCGGCGGCATGGGCGAGGTCTACCTGGCGCACGACGCCGTGCTCGCCCGGGAAGTGGCGATCAAGGTTCTGCACCGGTCACTGTCGGGCGACCAGGGGTTCGTCGACCGGTTCCGGCGCGAGGCGCGCGCCGCGGCGACGCTGAACCACCCGAACATCGTCACGGTCTACGACTGGGGCGCCGTCGACGGCATCTATTACATGGTGATGGAGTACGTGCACGGACGGTCCGTGCGCGAGATCTTGAACGCGCACGGCGCGCTCGCAGCGGCACAGGCGGCCGCGGTGCTGGACCAAACGCTGGCGGCGCTCGAGCACGCGCACGCCAAGGGCATCGTCCACCGCGACCTCAAACCCGAGAACATCCTCATCACGACCGAGGGCGTCGTGAAGCTCACCGATCTCGGGCTCGCCAGGGCCTTCGCCGACGCGAAGAGCACGCGGGCCGGCGCCGTGACCGGGACGGTCCAGTATCTGTCCCCCGAGCAGATCCGCGGCGAACCAGCGGATCCGCGGTCGGACCTGTACGCGCTGGGGATCGTCGGATACGAACTGTTGACCGACCGCCTGCCGTTCACCGGTGAGACGCCTATGGCGATCGCCTACAAGCACCTGTCGGACCGCGTTCCGGCTCCATCTGAAACGATCGCCGGGCTGCCCGCGGACCTCGACGGCTTCATCGCAAGCGCCACCGACCCCGACCGCGAGCTGCGCCCTGAGTCGGCCGCCGCCATGCGCCGCGACCTGATGACGATCGCGCCGCACCTGGAACGCGCGCGCACACTGGCATCCCTCGTCGCCGACGTTCCTCGGATCGTTCGCGAGGGTGAGCCGGCAGGCGACGGGACGGCAGCCATGCCTGCGGTTCCCGCAGGCTCCGCGATCACCCAGACCATCCCCCAGCCCGGCGCGCACATGCAGCGCCGTCGTGGTCGGCGGATGCTCGTCGTGTTGCTCGCGATCGCGCTCATCGCGGCCGCGGCGTGGGGCGCGTGGACGTATCTGATCCCGCATAGCCATGACGTACCGTCGGTGGTGGGTTCGACCCTTCAGGACGCGAGCCGGCAACTGAACGATCTGGGCTTCACGGTCGTCGTGGCGCACGGTCAGTACGACGCCTCTGCAAAAGGAACGGTGCTGAGCGTCGATCCGGCCGAGGGAACGAGCCTGCACGAAGGCTCGACCGTGACGCTTTTCCCGTCGCTCGGCCCCCCGCCGGTTCCCGTCCCCGATCTCACCGGCATGACCCTCGACAAGGCGACCGCGACGCTCAAGAGCCAGGGCCTCACGCTCGGCATCGTCAAGCAGATCTATGACGACACGACCCCGGACGGGTCCGTCGTGCGTCAGACGCCGTCGGACGGCAACGCCCCGAAGGGCTCAGCCGTCGACCTGTGGGTCAGCAAAGGCCACGCCCCTGTCCCGGTTCCTGCCGTGATCGGCAAGAGCCAGCACGCCGCCGAGAAGGCGCTTCGGGCTGCCGGGTTCAACCCGGTGGTCCACACCGCGTACTCGAACGTCGTCCCGCGCGGTCAGGTGATCTCCGTCGATCCGAGCGAGGCGACGAAGACGGCGTACGGCTCGTCGGTGACGCTCACCGTTTCCCAAGGCCCCGAGACCTTCCCCGTCCCCCGATTCACGGGCCTGACACCGGAGGAAGCGACGTCGCTTGCGGACAAGTACGGGTTGAAGGTGTCGTTCTTCGACGTTCCCGGGACGCCCCACACGACGGTCATCGGTCAGAACCCCACGGCAGGTGCCACCGTGCACGCGGGCGACACGATCACGCTCTACGTGGCGTAACGTCGGCTACGGGGCGCCGTGGCACGTTCCCGCACCCGAGTCGACGGACCCCCTTCCGGTGCGGTTCTTGAAGATCTTGTAGCCGCGGCGCGGCGAGTACACCCAGTGTCCGGGGCTCCCCTGGACCGGCACGAACCGGTAGGCGTAGCCGTCGGGCTTGAGCGTCATCGACAAGATCCCGAAGGCCCTGTTGCTGGCCGCAGCGATCTCCTTCGGCATCTTGTTCACGGGGATCATGGGCTGCAGCGTGTCGCCGCCGGTTCCGACGATGAACTCTGTGAACCCGTGCGCGGGATCGGCCTTGCCGAGTGGGTTGATCGGCACGGTGCGCTGGTAGAAGTGCTCGTGCCCGTTGAGCACCACGTCGCCACCGTTCCGGTAGAAGACGCGGTACAGCGGCCGGGTATGCGAATACACGCCGTGGAGCAGCGAACCCGTCCCACCGGGCCAGCCGTTCCCGACCCCGAAGTACGACGGATGGTGGAAGTACACAAGCGTGCAGTCGTTCTGATGCTGCTGCAGATCACGCGCGAACCAGTCGTACATCGGGTCGCCCCTGTGACAACCCCAGGGCGATCCGCTCCCCCACGCCGGCACCGTGTGCCAGTGACCTCCGTAGAACACCGACGTGTAGCTCCAACACCATTGCGAGTTCAACGACACGATATGCCAGGCGCCGAGGTTGTAGGAGTACGAGCCGCCGAGCCGGTTCTTCCAGTGCGCCCGATCACCGAAGTACTTCCGATAGCCCGCGTACGGGTTCCCCTTGGCATCCACGGTGTAACTCTCGTGGTTGCCCGGCGACGGCATCGTGATGGACATGACCTTGCCATACGTCGGGTCGTACCAGCGTCGGAAGTCCGGGTACGCGCCGTAGTAATACTGCAGGTCCCCGAGCGGCAGGAACCGGTCGTAGTTCCCGTTAGCGATCAGGTTGGCCACCTTGCCGTATTGGCAGAAGCCTCGGATGTACCGGCGATCGGTCGAGCTCGGATCGGCGCCCTTGTTGGGCGGACCCGAGCAGACCATGTCGCCGACCGCGGCGATCTTCACGGTCTTGGTCGAGGCGGCAGCCGGACCCAGGGGCTCAGCGGCGAGGCCGGCGATGAAGATGAGGGACGCGACTGCAGCGACTATCCGACGAACACGCATGGGACGCATCGTTCCCCAGCGTCCGCGACGGTGTCAATCAGGGCACTTGGCGAGGCTCAGGCTTCGAGCTCGGCCCCGGGTCCCTCCTGATAGCTGTACCGCTCCTCGGCGAAGGGCTCGGCGTGGATATGGTAGCCGCGGACCTCCCAGAACCCGCGCGTATTCTTCGCAGAGAACTCCAGACCGGTCAGCCACTTCGCGCTCTTCCAGGCGTAGCGACTCGGTACGACGAGTCGGAGCGGCCAGCCGTGATCAGGCGAAAGGTCCTCGCCGTCCTTGCGCCAGGCGACCAGCACGTCGTCGTCGTTCATGGCCTCGAGCGACAGGTTGGACGTGTAGTTGTAGGCGCAGTGCGCGATGACCCACTTGGCCTCGGGTGTGGGCTTCGCGCGGTCCCGGAGCGTCGCGAACGACACGCCCTCCCACACATTGTCGAGCTGCGACCAGCCGGTCACACAGTGCATGTCGGCATCGATCTTCACGGTCGGGAGCGCACGCAGCTCTTCGTACGTGAGCGTGTACGGCTCCTCGACGAGGCCGGAGATCTCAAGGTCCCAGTTGACGCCGTCGAACTTCGGGATCGGGCCGTAGTGGAGCACCGGCCACGTCTTCACCAGGCGCTGGCCAGGCGGCACCCGCTTCGCGATCTCGGGTGGATAGCTCTTCTGGAACAGACTCACGAAGCCTCCTTCGGGACGTCGCCCGCGATCGTCTTCCATGCGTCGATCGCCGTCGCGACACCTTCGTCGTCGATGTCCACGTGGGTGACCATCCGCACGCCCGCCGGGACCGGGACGGCGCCGACGCCGGAGGCCGCGAGCCGGTCGAGCACCTCGGCCGTTCGTAGCCCCACGGCATCGGTGTCGACGAAGACCATGTTCGTTACGACGCGGTCCAGATCGACGCTGCCGGGAAGCAGCTCCGCGATCGCCTCGCCGAGCCGGCGCGCGCGCACATGGTCCTCGACGAGCCGGTCACGGCCGGTGTCCAGAGCAATCAGCCCGGCCGCCGCCATGATCCCCGCCTGGCGCCAGGCGCCGCCGTACAGGATCCAGATCCGCCTGGCCTCTCGGATGAGATCGGCCGGTCCACAGAGCACCGAGCCGATCGGTGCCCCGAGTCCCTTGCTGAGGCAGAACATCATCGTGTCGACCTGGTCGGTCCAGGCACGAACGTCCTCGCCGGTCGCCGCGACCGCGTTCCAGACGCGCGCGCCGTCGAGGTGGACGCCGACGCCTGCGTGCGTCGTGATCTCGCGGATCGCCCGCAGCTCGGCACTGGGCAAGATCGTCCCGCCGTACGCCCCCACGGTGTTCTCGACCCCGAGCGCGTCGACGACCTCGACGTCGAAGTAATCGTCGTGCTCGAGCAGGCGCTCGGCGAGCGCCGCCGTCATGTAGCCGTTCGGGTTGTCGTGGCCGGTGCGGTAGGCGATCCCGGCGAGCACCGCGCTCGTCATCACCTCGGTGGTCGCGATGTGCGCCGACGTCTCGGCCGCGACGAGGTGACCCTGGCCGCCGGCGTTGAGCCGGACGCCGATCTGGTTCGCCATCGTGCCGGTCGCAACGTAGAGCGCCGCCTCCTTGCCCGTCAGTTCGGCCGCGAGGTCCTGGAGTCGGTTCACCGTTGGGTCGTCGCCGTACCAAGCGTCCCCGACCTCGGCGGAGGCCATCGCCGCCCGCATCGCCTCCGACGGGGTGGAGACGGTGTCCGAACGCAAGTCGACCCGGAACGGCGGCATGCGGCGCAGTCTAGTGGCGGCTTGGAGGAACGCTCGGTCGAACCCTCAGTACAGGAACATCGGTTTGCCGTCGACGTGGCGGATCTTCGGCAGGTAGCGCTCGGCGTCGTAGAGCGCGGATACGTCGACGCGTTTGACGCCCTGGCCGAGGACGGTGAGCGGGACGTTCACGTAGTTGCCGTTGCGGAGCGCGACGAGACGACCGGTCGACCCCTCGATGACAAGGTCGGTCGCCATCACTGCGTAGTTGATCGCTACCATCAGATCGAGCGAGTCCGGCGAGCCCGAGCGCATCAGGTAGCCGAGCTGCTGATGGATCATGTCCTGGCCGGTGCGCTCTTTGAGCAGCTCGCTCGTCAGCTCGCCGATCCCGCCGAGCTTGCGGTGCCCGTACGCATCCTCGTCGCCCGACAGCATCATGTCGCCGTCCGTGAGGGTCGCGCCCTCGCTGATCGTCATCATCGCGTAGTTGCTCGGGTTGTCCCTCTTGTCGCGCATCAGCAGCTCGGCGAGCCTGTCGACGTCGAACGGCACTTCGCTGATGATCGCGCGGTCGACGCCCGAGAGGTACGCGGACACGAGCGACGTCTCACCGCTGTAGCGACCGAAGACCTCGACGACGGCGAGCCGCTCGTGCGAGCCCGCGCTCGTCCGCAGCTGGTGCACGAAATTCACCGTACGCGTGACCGCGGTCGAGAAGCCGATGCAGTAGTCGGTGCCGTGGACGTCGTTGTCCATCGTCTTCGGGATCGCGACGACCGGGACGCCCTCTTGATGCAGTCGAAGGCCGAACGACAACGTGTCGTCGCCGCCGATCGGGATGAGCGCCGAGATGCGGAGCCGTTCGATCATCCGCAACACGTGCGCGGTGTGGTCGCGCGGCGCATCGTCGGTCCGACCGCCGCGCAAGAACGCCGGCTCGTTCGCGGGCCTCACCTTGGCCGGATTCGTCCGGGAGGTGTGTAGGAACGTGCCACCGCTGCGGTCGATCGTGCGCACGGTCGCCGGATCCAGCATGATCGTGCCGGTCTGGACGGCGAGCGGGTTCTCGGGATCGGTGTCGAGCAGGCCCGCCCAGCCCTTGCGGATGCCGATCACCTGGTGGCCTTCGCTCGTCGCACGGCCGACGACGGCTTTGATGCACGCGTTCAGCCCCGGCACGTCGCCGCCACCGGTGAGGATGCCGATCTTCATGCGGGCAGCCTACAGAGCGCCTTCACGCCGCTAGCAGAGGATCTCGGGGATCTGCCACAACTCCGGCGGGAGCGTGCGCGGACCCTGGATCTCGGCGAGGGGCACGGGCTCGATCCGGCCGGCGTGCAGGCCCATCATGACGTCCCAGCCGCCGTCGAACGCGCGATCGACGGCGTCGCGCCCGAGACGCGTCGCGAGCACGCGGTCGAACGCCACGGGTGAGCCGCCACGCTGCACATGGCCGAGCACCGTGACACGGGTCTCGAATCCGGTGCGGCGCCCGATCTCCTCCGCGACGATCGACCCGATCCCGCCGAGCCGCGGGAACCCGTTCGCGTCCACCGGATAGTCCGGGACCAACATGGACGCCTCGATCGGCGTCGCGCCCTCAGAGACGACAACGATCGCGAACGAGCGCCGCAGCACCACCGTTTCGCGGATCCGCCGGCACACGGCCTCGATGTCGAAGGGGTGCTCCGGCAGCAATATCACGTCGGCACCTGCCGCCACGCCCGCGGTGTAGCCGATCCAGCCGGCGTGGCGGCCCATGACCTCGCACACCATTACGCGGTCGTGGCTCTCTGCGGTGCTGTACAGGCGGTCGACGAGGTCGGTCGCGATCTGCGCGGCCGTATGGAACCCGATGCTTGCGTCGGTGCCGCAGACGTCGTTATCGATCGTCTTCGGGATGCCGATGACAGGCACGCTGACCCACACGGCCTCTGCGATCGTGCCCTCGCCGCCGATCACCAGCATCCCGTCCAGCCGGTGCACGCCGAACGTCTCGCGGACGCGTTCGACGCCTCCCTCGATCCGGTGCGGCTGCACGCCGCTGGTGCCGAGGAAGGTGCCGCCCCGCGGCAAGATGCCGCGGACATCGTCGATCGTGAGCTCCTTGGCTTCGTTGTCGAGGACGCCTCGCCAGCCGTCGGCGAACCCGATCACCGTTGCGCCGCGTTCGGCGTGGCCGTACCGCACGATGGCGCGGAGCGCGGCGTTCAGCCCGGGGCAGTCACCGCCGCCCGTGAGGACCCCCAGACGCATGCAGGCACCCTATCCGCCGGTCACGCGCGCGTCGGGAGCCGCCGGCGAGTCGGTACGATGTCGAGATGCTTGCCCGTCTGATCCCCGACCACATCGGCCTGCTCGAAGGGATCTTCCTGTTCGGGTTGACGGTCCTCGCGGCGTTGGTCGGGGTCTTCGCGCTGTACGTGGTCGGGCAGCAGTTCCGCAACCCGGGCCGCTCCGACCGCCGCTAAGGCTCGCCCGCGACGATCTCCGTGCCGGCGGTCCCGGCCAGCGCCTCGGTCGCCTGCGCGAGATCGGCGATCACCGCCCTGCTCCCGCCTTCGCCGACGAAGTGAACCGCGGCTTCTACCTTCGGACCCATCGATCCCCGCCCGAACTCACCCTTCTTCAGGAGGCGCCGGGCCTCGGCGAGGTCCATGCGCTCGATGGCCTCGGGCATGAGCGAGCCGAAGCCGCGCTGCACGCGCGGCACGTCGGTAAGGATCAACAGCACCTCCGCGTCGACCTCGCGCGCGAGGATCGCGGCGGCCAGGTCTTTGTCGACGACGCCCTCCTTGCCGATCAGACGCGGTCCCTTCTCGATCACCGGCACGCCGCCGCCGCCCGCGGCGATCACGATCACCCCGTCGGCGATCAACTGGCGGATCACCGGCGTCTCGACGATCGAGTACGGCTTCGGGCTCGGCACGACGCGACGCCAGCCGCCGTGCGGGTCGGGTTTGACCGCCCACCCGCGCTGCTCTTCCCGCCGGTGCGCCTGCGCCTCGGTCAGGTACGGCCCGACGTACTTCGTCGGGTTGCGGAACGCCGGGTCCTGAGACCGCACCCGCGTGAGCGTGAGGATCGTCGTGACCGGGCGCTCCGTGCCGCGCTCGAAGAAGACGTCGCCGATGGTGACCTGGAGCAGATAGCCGATCTGGCCTTGGCTCTCGGCGCCGCAGACGTCCAACGGCATGGGGTGCACCTGCTTCGCCGCCGCCTCCTGCTGCATCAAGATCCGGCCCACCTGCGGCCCGTTGCCGTGCGTGACGACGACCTCCCAGCCGGCGGCCGCGACGTCGGCGATCCGCTCCGCAGCCGTCCGCGCGGCGGCGTACATCTCCTCGTAGGTGTCGGGCGCGCCACGGCGCAGCAGCGCGTTCCCTCCGAGGGCGATCACGACCCGGTTCATCACGTTCCTTCCTGCGCAGCGCGTCGGTGGACGAAGGTCACGATATCGGCGGTCCGCCCGGTTCCCTGGAGGAGGCGGACGTTAGGCGGGGTCGCCGACCCAGCGGCCGCGTTCGATCGAGCCGAACGGCTCAGCGAAATGGCTCACCCCGATCCGATAGCCATGCGATTCCGCGCGCCACAACAGCAAGCGGCGCGACGCGACGCCTAGCAGCGGGTCGTCGTCGTGCTCCGAGAACCACTCGCGCTCTGCGATCTGGATCGGCTGATGCAGCAGGTCGCCGGTCAGCAGCAAGCCCTCGTCGCGGTCGGTCAACAGCACGGCGCGGTGCCCGGGCGTGTGGCCGGGCGCGTGGATCAACCGGACCCCCGGCACGATGTCGTGGTTCGTTCCGTCGGTCCGCAGGAGACCGAGCGACTCCAGACGCTCCGCCGGCCGGATCGCGACGTACGCGTCGTCGTGCGCGCCCTCGAAGTACCGGAGGTCGGACGAGTGAAGGTGGTACGCGGCGTTCGGGAACCGCGGCTCGAGCTCCGCAGCCTCGATCCCCCCTGCGTGGTCGGCGTGCAGATGCGTGAGCGCGACGTGCGAGACGTCGGCGAGGTCTTCTTTCGCCCAGGCGTCCGCGTTCCAGTGCTCCCAGGGCCGGTAGGGCCCGAACGGTCCCGCGCCCGTGTCGACGACCACCGTTGCCTCGGGTGTTTCGACGACGAACGCATGCACGTGCCAGGCCCACGCGTCCGTCCCGTGATACGCCCACGGATACGACCGACGTTCCGCGTCCCAGTCCACCGGCAGCCCCGGGAACTCCTCGGCGGTCGGGAGCGGAGCGAACCCTTCGCAGATCGTCCGGATCTCGAAGCGGCCCACGTGCGCAGGCGACACGTGCGTCATGGCCACGGAGCCTACCCGGAGCGGTCGCCCTGCCCCTGGAGGTCGCCCGGTTCGTCGATGTCGCGGAGCGTCAACCGGCCCGGGTCGAGCGCCGTCCACGTCGCCTCGTCGATCACGGCGGTGCGCAGCGAGTCGAGCGCGTCGCGCAACCGGCGACGGCCTGCATGCAGGAGGGCGTGTACCGCGTCGGCGGCCGGCCACGTGCGAAGCGCGATCGGCAACGGACGAGGCCGGTCGCCATCGGCAAGCGCAGCGGCCTCGACGCTCGCCTCGTCGAGCGTGTCGAGCAAGAGCCGAAGGACCGAGGGCTGGAGCTCGGGCATGTCCCCGCCCGCAACGAGCACCTGGTCGGTTCGGACCGCAGCGAGGAGCCCCGTGTGCAACCCGGCGAGCGGCCCCTCGCCTTCCTGCAGATCGTGCGTCACCGTCACGTCGTCCGGGAGGTCCTCCCGTTCGACGCCGGGAGGGACGACGACAATCACGCCGTCGGTGACGGCCGCGACGGCATCGACCGCGCGGCGAACCAGCGGCACGCCGTCCAGCGACGCACCGAGCTTGTCCGATCCGAACCGGGTAGAGCGTCCGCCGGCGAGCACGATGCCGCTACGGAGCGGCGGCATCGTCCCGGCGCTTCCGCCGCTGCACGAACTGGAAGCCGAACCGTCCCTTGACGCACAGATGGCCGTGCGTCACGAACTGGTCGGCCGGCGAGCCGACCTTCACGATCGTGTTGTCCTGGACGTGCACCTCGAGCTCGCACCCCACGCCGCAATACGGGCAGATCGTGTTGGTGACGGTCTGCGCGGACTCATCCCAGGTCCCCGCCTCGCGCATGTCGTGTTCGCTCTTGAACATCAGCGCGCCCGTCGGGCAGACACCGATGCAATTGCCGCAGTAGACGCACGCGCTCGCGTCCAGCGGCACCGCGTACTCGGTCGAGATGCGGGCATCGAACCCGCGCCCTGCCACCGCGATGGCGAACGTGTGCTGCGCGTCGGTGCCGCACGCCTCGACGCACTTGTAGCAGAGCACGCAGCGTCCGTAGTCGCGCACGTAGAGATCGTTGTCGATCTTGACCGGCTGCTCGACCGTCTCCGCCACGGTTGGGTCGGGATCGTGGTGGTGGCCCGGCTCACGCCCGTCGCGCTCCCCCGCCGGCATCGGCTCCATCGCGGGGCCGAACCGCTCCGGGTCCGCCGCGTACTCGTCCTGCCACCGGTGCCAGTCCTCGTTCGCGAGCGACGTGTCCACGCTCGAACCGAGGAACTCCATGACGAGCTTCCGGGAATGCCGCACGCGCTCGGTGTCGGTCGAGATCCTCATTCCGGCCTCGGCCCGGCGCGAGCATGCGGGCACGAGCACCCGCGAGCCCTCCACCTCGACGACGCACACCCGGCATGCGTTGATCGGCGTCAAGTTGTCGGCGTAGCACATCGTCGGCGTGTCGACGCCGGTCGCGCGGCACGCGTCGAGGATCGTCGAGCCTTCGGGGACACGCACCGTCGTCCCGTCGATCTCGACGTCCATCAACTTCCGTGGGGTTTCGACCGGGATGGTGCTCATGCGGTCGCCTCCCCGTCGAACAGGCCGAACGTCGCGATCGCCGACTGAACCGCGCTCGCGGCTGTCTGGCCCAGCCCGCAGATCGACGCGTCCCGCATGACGGCAGCGACGTCGCCGAGGAGCGCGACTTCATCGGCGATCGAGCCGATCGTTCGGCCGATCACAAGTCGGTGTAGAGCCTCCTCCTGTCGAACCGTGCCGACACGACATGGCACACATTGCCCGCAACTCTCGTCTCGGAAGAAGCGCGCGATCCGCAGGCACAGGTCGACGAGGTCGGCGTCCTCGTCGAGGACCATCACGACGCCGGAGCCAAGCGTGTAGCCACCGGCGCGGGCGTCCTCGAACGTGAGGCGAGCGTCGAGCCGGTCGGGCCCCACGAACCCGCCTGCGGCTCCCCCGAGCAAGATGGCCTTGATCGTGTTGCCGCCGCGAACGCCGCCGGCCGCCTCGATCACCTCGCTGAGCGTGACGCCGTGCGGATGTTCATACACGCCAGGCCGCGCGACGTGGCCGGACAGACAGAACAACCGCGTTCCGGTGGAGTCGGCCGTGCCCACCGACGCGTACTCGTCGACGCCGAGGTTGAGGATGGGAAGCACGTTGATCAGCGTCTCGACGTTGTTGATCGACGTGGGCTTGCCGAACACGCCGTGCGTCACCGGGAACGGCGGCTTGTTCCGAGGCTCACCGCGCTTGCCTTCGATCGAGTTGAACAGCGCCGTCTCTTCCCCGCAGATGTAGGCGCCGGCGCCGCGTCGGAGCTCGATGTCGAATGACCGACCGGGTCCGAACACACCGGCGCCGAGCAGACCGGCGTCACGCGCCTCTTCGATCGCCTTCGACACCCGTTGCGTCGCGAGCGGATATTCGCCCCGGATGTAGAGATATCCCTGCTCCGCGCCGGTCGCGAACCCGGCGATGGTGAGCGCCTCGATCACCGCGAACGGATCGCGTTCCATCACCACCCGGTCCTTGAACGTGCCGGGCTCCGACTCGTCGGCGTTGCAGATCACGTACTTCGGGGTCACGCGTTGATCCGCAACACCGGTCCACTTCACGCCCGTTGGGAACGCCGCGCCGCCTCGGCCCAACAGCTTCGCCGCGGTGACGAGTTGGATCACCTCGGCCCCGCCGAGCTCGAGCGCACGCGGCAGGGCCGTGTACCCGCCGAGCGCGCGGTAGCCCTCGAGCGACGTGGCGGAGGGATCGCCAACGCGGGCGAGCAACCGGTCTCCCGCGTAGACGGGCTCTCGCGGGACGCTCGTGTAGGCGACCGCGCCCTCGATCCGCTGGTCACGTATCGCCTGCATCACCCGCGGCGGACTCGCCGCGACGTCTGTCAGGACGACGTCGTCACGCGACTCCCCCGCCCGCTGAACCAGCGCGGCGGGGGCGCGCTCGCACTGCCCGAGACACGGGCTCGAGACCACCACGGCCTCCTCCGGATGCACGTCGCGCCGACATGCGTCGAGCAGCTCACGGCCTCCTGCGACACGACACGCGAGGTCGTCGCACACGTGAACCACGGTCGGTGCCCGTTCCTCGAGACTGAACATCGCGTAGAACGTCGCGACGCCATAGGCCTCCGCGGGCGGGACGGTCAGACGCTCGCAGACATAGTTGAGGCCACCCTCGCTGACCCACCCGACGGCGCCCTGCAGTGCGTGCAATGCCGGCAGCAGCAACGTCCGCCGGTCCTCGGGGGCGCGAGACACGCGAAGATCGGCCGAGGTCCGCGCGCCGCCCTCCCAACTCGTCTCGGGCGGACCGAGAAGTGCGTCGACGGCAGCTCGTTCGGCGGGGGCCGCCTCCGCCGTCATGAGGTGGAGATCCACGCTAGGAGGCTACCTCCGCGCCGTGCCCGTTCAGCTTCTCCACACGGATCGCGGTCGCCTTGAACTCGGCGGTGCCGGACTTCGGGTCGGTCGCCTCGATCGTCAGCCGGTTGGTCTCGACCTCGTCCGGGAAGTGCATCGTCATGAACGCGAGCCCTGGCCGAAGGGCGCTGGAGACGTGCACCGGCGCGACGACCTCCCCGCGGCGCGACGACACGAGCACCTGCTCGCCTTCGACGAGCCCGAGTGCCTCGGCGTCTTCCTGCGAAAGCTCGACCGACTCGGGACGTCGCAGCGGCGAGGTGTACGCGTTGGTCTGCACGCCGGTGTTGTAGGAATCGAGCCGCCGTCCCGTCGTCAGCCGGATCGGGAACTGCTCGGTCAGCTCGTCCACCGGCGGCTCATCGTCGACCACGCTGAACGGCGCCGGGCGCAACCGCTCGTCCGGATCCTCAGACCACAGGCGCGCGTGCAGGTACTGCGTCCCCGGGTGGTCGACGTCCCAGCACGGCCATTGCGCGCCGCCCATCTGGTCCAGCCGCTCCCATGTCATCCCCTGGTGCATCGGCGAGAGCGACCGCAGCTCGTCCCACGCCTCGCGCGGCGTGAGGTCTCCCCACTCGTACCCGAGGCGCTTCGCGAGCTGGGCGATGATCCAGATGTCGTCCTTGGCCTCACCGGGCGGATCGAGCGCCTTGCGGACCCGCTGCACCCGTCGCTCGGAGTTGGTGACGGTTCCCTCGGACTCGAACGCCGAATTCGACGCCGGCAACACGACATCGGCGATCTCTGCGGTCTTCGTCATGAAGATGTCCTGCACGATCAGCGTGTCGAGGTTCTCCAGCAGCTTGGTCGCGTGCTGGCTGTCCGCCTCCGAGCTGACTGGGTTCTCACCGATGCAGTAGATCGCGGTCAGCTCGCCCTCTTCCATCGCGTGGAACATCTCGCTGAGATGCCAGCCGTACCGCGGGATGATCTCGGTGTCCCACGCAGCGTTGAATCGCGCCCGTGCGTCGTTATCGCGGATGATGTCCTGGAAGCCCGGGAGCTTGTTCGGGATCGCGCCCATGTCGCCGCCGCCCTGCACATTGTTCTGGCCGCGCAGCGGGTTCAACCCGCTCCCGTACGTGCCGACGTGACCGGTCAGCAAGGCGAGGTTGATCAGCGCCAGGACGTTGTCAGTACCGTTGTGGTGTTCCGTGATGCCGAGCGTCCAGCAGATCATGGCCCGGTCGGCCTTCGCGTACCGGTGCGCGACCTCGCGGATCACCTCGGCGGGGATGCCCGTCACCGCCGCGCCGCGCTCGAGCGTCCAATCTGCCACGCTCTCGGCGTATTCCTCGAAGTTCTCCGTCCCCCGCTCGATGAACGTACGGTCGTGTAGGTCGCTCGCGATGATCTCGCGGGCGATCGTGTTCGACAGTGCGACATCCGTGCCCACATCGATGCCCAACCAGAGATCGGCGAACGCCGCGGACTCCGTGCGGCGAGGGTCGACCACGATCAGCTCGGTGCCGCTCTCGATCCCGCGCAGGACATGGTGGAAGAAGATGGGGTGCGCGGCGCGCGCGTTCGAACCCCACATCAGGATGAGGTCGGTGTGCTCGACCTCTTCGTATGAGCTGGTACCGCCACCGGCACCGAAGACGGTCGCCAGACCGGCGACCGAAGGTGCGTGTCAGGTGCGGTTGCAGCTATCGATGTTGTTGGTTCCAAGGACCTGACGAGCGAACTTCTGCGCAACGAAGTTCATCTCGTTGGTGGCCTTCGAACAGCTGAAGATCCCCGCTCCCCAGCCGGGGTTGCGATCCATCGCGTGGCGCAGCCCCTCGGCGGCCCGGGCCAGGGCCTCGTCCCAGGTGGCGGTGCGCAGCTCGCCGTGCTCGCGAACCATCGGCTCGGTTAGCCGGGTCATCGTTGCAGACATCGATGCAGGCTCTCCTTCCTCCGGACGTTCGGATGTGCGTATCGTACGACCGGGTCAGCCGGCGTCGGGAACGGCGTCTGGCGGACGTGCTGACCAACGTTCAGCTGCGAGGGAGGTGCTCATGAAGCTCGCCGAAGCGCTCCAGCTCCGGTCCGACGTCCAGAAGCGGATCCAACAGCTCCGACAGCGGATCGCGCTGAGCGCACGCACGCAGGAGGGCGAGCAGCCCGCCGAGGACCCGAACGCGCTGCTGGCCGAGGTCGCCGGGCTGACCGACCAGCTCGAGTCGCTGATCACCGCGATCAACCGGACGAACGTCCGCACCGAGCTCGAGCCGGGCCTCTCGATGACCGATGCGCTCGCGCGGCGCGACGTGCTGCACCTCCGGCGCTCGATCTGGGTGGAGGCCGCCGGGAATGCATCGGTCCGTCAGGACCGGTACTCACGCTCCGAGGTTCGGTTCATGACCCCGCTCGACGTGGCGGCGCTGCATCGCGAGGCGGACGAGCTGGCCAAGCGCGCTCGCGAGCTCGACGCCAAGATCCAGCAGGCGAACTGGAACACCGACCTGGAGGGCTGATCGGAAGTCGGTAGGTGTGGTGGAGAGGGCGTGACGCAACCGGCTCCCCGAGCCAGGCGGTTTCGGTCAGGGGCGGCCGATGCGGGTTCGAATCCCGCGAGTGACGCACGAAGCCCAGCACGGCGTACAGCTGCACGGGGCATCGGGCACCGAGCACGACCGAGCGTCGACTCGAGACCGCACCGAGGGTGGGAACGGGGATCTTCCGAAGGTGATCAGCGGCCACCGAGCTCGCGATACCGGAAGCACGACGTGACGTGGTCGTTGACCAGGCCGACGGCCTGCATGAGGGAATAGCACACCGTCGGCCCAACGAACCGGAACCCCTGCCGCCTGAGCTCCTTCGACATCGTGCGCGACACGTCGGTCTCCGCGGGGATCGTGCCGACGCCGCGCCGCTTCCCGATCACGGGCGACCGGTTAACGAACGACCACAGCAGCTCGTCAAGCGACCCGTCGAGCGCCGCGATGGCCCGCGCGTTGGCGACGGTCGACTCCACCTTCAAACGGTTCCGCACGATCGAGGGATCGGTGAGCACGCGCTCGACCTTCGCCGGGGTGAATCTCGCCACCTTCGCGGCATCGAAGCCGGCGAACGCGTTCCGGTAGCCGTCGCGCTTGTACAGGATGGTCCGCCACGACAGACCGGCCTGTGCGCCCTCGAGGGTGAGCATCTCGAACAGGTGCCGCTCGTCGTGGCTCGGCACGCCCCATTCTTCGTCGTGATAAGCGAGGTACCGATCGTCGCCGAGCGGCACCCACGCGCATCGATCGGGCACGGTTCGGGAGCCTAGCCAGGTGGACCGGCATGCGGCCGCCGAGCCATGATGCGGCCAGATGTTGGAGGATGCACCGTGATGCGCGAGCCCGAATCGATCCCCATCCACGAGATCCCCGCTGAGCCGGGCCCGGCAACGGCGGACAGCGGCCCCAGCGCGACCGAGCGCGGCATCGACTTCCTGGCCGGGGTCGTCTCGTTCGGCGCCGGGCTCGTCGTCGCCGCGCTCGACGGCGGCGACGACACGGACGAGCGCACGGCAGGCGTCGCCGCGTTCGTGGCCGCAGGCGCAGGCCTGTTCCTAGAAGGGCTGCGTGCGGCGGCGCCGATGCTCGGTTCGATCGAGCGAACCGCCGGACCGAAGATCGGATCGACCGGTGCCGGCGAGACCGTCGGCGAGCTGCTCGACCACTGGCGCTCCAGCTGGGAGGACCGGCACGAGGACGAGCGGCAGCAGGTGGCAGACGAGCAGCTCCGCGCCACGTTCCAGCGCGCCGTCGACACCCTCCTCGGTCAGCTCGACCTGACCACCCTGGTGATCGACCACCTCGACATCCGGCGGGTGGCGGCAGGGGTCGACATCCAGGCGATGGTCGCGGATCTCGACATGGATGCGCTGGTCGGACGGCTCGACATGGACCGCCTCCTGGACGGGATCGACATGGACCGGCTGCTCGATCGCATCGACATGGAGCGCCTCACTGCGCGGATCGACGTCGAGGCGCTGCTGGACCGGGTCGACATGCCCGCGGTGGCATCGAGCGTGATCGATGACCTCGACATCCCGCAGGTGATCCGAGAAGCGACGGCCGACACGGCATCCGAGGGCGTGCGCGACGTGCGCCTGCGCGGTGTCGAGGCGGACCGGGCGATCCGCCGCGCGGTCAACCGGATCCTCTCGCGGTCCAACGGGGACGCGCCATGACCACGCGCGCGACCGGCTTCGACACCGTTCCGAAGGAGGCACGCCCGTTCCACGGGCAGGCTGCCGGCCTGGTCACACGGACGATCGCCAACGTCGTCGACGTCGTCGTCGTCGCCGGGTTGCTCGGCGCCTGCTACCTGGGGGTCTCAGGCGTGCTGTTCCTGCGACGCGGCGCCGGTTTCACGTTCCCGATCGTGACCTACCGGATGGCCTATCTCGTGGGCTTCGCGGGCTGGGTGATCTACATGACCTTCGGATGGCGCACCAATGGCCGCACCTACGGCGACCAGCTGCTCGGCCTTCGCGTCCGCAAGACGGATGGGGAGGACGTCGGGGGTATGCGCGCCCTGATCCGTGCACTGTTGTGCGGCATCGCACCGCTGCTTCTCGCATGGTGCGCCATCAGCAAGGACCAACGCAGCGTCCAAGACCTGATCGTCGGAACGCATGTGATCTACGACTGGGGCGGGTCGCGCCGGCGGCGCGTCTCAGACGACGCGGTCCGCGTGGGTGTAGACGTTGCACCGCCCGTCCCGGACGAACCCGACGACGGTCACGCCGAGCCGCTCCCCCGCGTCGACGGCGAGCGATGACGGCGCACTGACCGCGCTCACCACGGGGATCCCCGCGACCGCCGCCTTCTGCACGATCTCGAACGACGCACGACCCGACACCTGCAAGACGCGATCCGACAGCGGGACGCGTCCGGCGAGCAGCTGTTCGCCGATGACCTTGTCCACGGCGTTGTGACGGCCGACGTCCTCACGGACCGAGAGCACAGACCCATCGGCGTCGAACAGACCGGCGGCGTGCAACCCGCCGGTGCGGTCGAACACACGCTGGGCTTCCCGAAGTCGGTCGGGCATCGAGACAAGCACGTCCGCGTCGACCGTGAAGCCGGGTGGGACCACGTCGCACCGCACGACGATGTCGTCCAGCGACGCTTTCCCGCAGACGCCGCACGACGACGTAGCGAAGAAGTTCCGGGAGAGCTGCTCGGCGTCGAACGGGCGCGCGAGTGTCACCGTCACGACGTTGTACTGCTGTTCCTCGTCGTCGAGGTCGTCGCAGTAGGCGACACGGCGGATATCGTCGGAAGTCACGAGGCCCTCGGTGAACAGGAATCCGGCGGCCAGTTCGAAGTCGCCGCCGGGCGTGCGCATCGTCACGGCGACGCGGTGGGCTTCCTGACCCGGCCCTTGTGACCGGATCTCGAGAGGCTCCTCGGTCGCAAGCGCGTCGGCGCGCTCCGAGCGCGCGTCCCCGTTGACCGCGACCACGCGCACAGGGGTCACGTTGCGTCGAACCTCTTCGGGAGCGGCCATACCGCAAGTATGACGCTCCGAACAGCATGACCAGAAGTCAGACCGCCGGTCACGTTGATTCTCGGGGCGGCACCACGCTGCGCTAAGGTCCGGTGACCCCACCGTCGCAAGGAGTGTTCGCACATGCTGTCCGGACTCGAGATCGCCCAAGCAGCCGAGCTGCGGGCCATCGCAGAGGTCGCTGCCGACGCCGGCATCGAACCCGGCGAGCTTCGGCCGTACGGAGCGTCCCGAGCGAAGGTCTCGCTGTCCATCCTGGACCGGCTGGCGGACCGGCCCAACGGCAAGCTCGTGATCACGACGGCGATCACGCCGACCAAGGCGGGCGAAGGCAAAACGACGACGTCGGTCTCGCTGACCCAAGGCCTCGGATCGATCGGCAAGGACGTGATCCTCGCGCTTCGTGAACCGTCCATGGGCCCCGTCTTCGGGATCAAAGGCGGCGGCACCGGCGGCGGGTACGCACAGGTGGTGCCGATGGAGGAGATCAACCTCCACCTCAACGGGGACTTCCACGCGATCACCGCGGCGCACAATCTGCTCTCGGCGGCGCTCGACGCATCGATCTACCACGGCAACCCGCTCGACATCGATGCGCAGACGATCACCTGGCCGCGCACGCTCGACGTGAACGACCGCGAGCTCCGAAACACCGTGATCGGCCTCGGCGGGAAGGTCCACGGTGTGCCACGCCAGGAGGGGTTCGTGATCACCGCGGCGTCGGAGATCATGGCGATCCTCGCGCTCGCGAGCGACCTGCAGGACCTGCGCGCACGCCTCGGGCGGATCATCGTCGCGTCGACCCGCAACGGCCGTCCGGTGACCGCCGACGACCTGAAGGCAGCGGGCGCGATGACGGTGATCATGCGCGACGCGATCGAGCCGAACCTCGTGCAGACCCTCGAGCACCAACCGGTGTTCCTGCACGCCGGTCCCTTCGGCAACATCGCCCACGCGAACAACTCGATCATCGAAGACCGGATCGCGCTCAAGCTCGCCGGATACGTCATCACCGAGGCCGGGTTCGCGAGCGACTTGGGCTTCCAGAAGTTCTGTGACATCGTCTGTCGGTTCGGTGGGTTCGCCCCCAGCGCCGGCGTGCTCGTGACGACGGTCAGGGCAACCAAGTCGCACGGCGGGATGGCGTTCAACGACCTCGGCACCGAGGACCTCGAGGCGCTCAAGCGCGGGATCGACAACCTGACCGCACATATCGGCATCCTTCGCGAATACGGCCTGCCGTGCGTCGTCTCGATCAACAACTTCCCGAGCGACACCGCCGCAGAGATCGCGTTGATCCGTGAGCTGGCGGTCGGCGCCGGCGCCGAGACGGTCGTCGTGAACCGCGGGTTCGCCGAGGGCGGCGCGGGCGCGACCGAGCTGGCCGAGGCCGTCGTCGAGGCGTGCGAACGGCCGAACACGTTTCACCAGCTCACGCCCGACGGCACCCCGCTCAAGGATCAGATCGAGGCGATCGCGACGCGGCTGTACGGCGCCGACGGCGTCGACTACCTCCCGCAGGCCGAGAAGGACATCGCGCGCATGGACGAGCTCGGGTTCGGCAGCGTGCCGGTGTGCATGGCCAAGACCCACCTTTCGCTCAGCCACGACCCGCTGATGCTCAACCGGCCGCGCGGCTTCCGACTCCCCGTGCGCGGCGTCGTGCCGAGTGCCGGCGCGGGATTCGTCGTGGTGTTGTGCGGAGATATGCAGCGGATGCCGGGCCTCGGCGCGACGCCGAACTTCATGGGCGTCGACATCGACGCCGACGGCCGCACCGTCGGCTTGTTCTGAGCGATCTACGCCACCTCGTCGTCCGGCGGCATCACGCAGAACTCGTTGCCCTGCGGATCGAGCATCACGCACCAGACGCCGCCGTCGGCCTCGGCCCAGTTGTGGATCGTCGCGCCGAGGTTCTCGAGCCGCTCGACCTCCGCTTCGAGATCCTCGTCGGCGAGCACGTCGAGGTGCACGCGGTTCTTCGTCACCTTGTCCTCGGGCACCTCGGTGAAGAACAGCACCGGCAGCTCGGAGTCTTCCGGCGGCTCGACCATCACGGTCGGATCGTCCTCGGGATCGACGATGCCTTTCGCTGCGAGGCGCGCGAGCTCGACCTCGTCGTAGGCGCCGACGTTCCACCCGAGCGCCTCGGCCCAGAACCGCGCGAGCGGGGCGGCATCACGGCAGTCGAAGACGATGGCGTCGATCCGCACGGCCGGAGCCTGCGCCGCGGGGCCTCGCAACGCAAGTCCCGCGGCGATCCGCTCAGGCGTGGACCGCGATGAAGAAGGCCTCGCTCACATCCCGCAGGAGCGACTGGGCCCGGTGGCGGAGCGAGTTCGCGGAATCGCTCAGCTCCTGTTGCCGCGTCTTGTCGATGAATGTGATGGCGTTGATGTCCACGTTGGCCAGCGCGGACAGCGCGGCCGCGTGCAACGACGTCGCGGCGCTCAGCGCATCCGACGCCGCGTTGGGGTTGCCGGAGCTCAGCGTCTCTTCGGCGAGCGCCATCAGGTAGACCGCCCGCCGCGCCACCTCGAGCGGGATATCCGCGGCGCGCTCGAGCGACTTCTGCAGCGTCGTCGACCACGTGTGCTGCTCCTCGGGGGTGTTCTTCGGCAACTTGTATGCCGCCATGACGTCGCGATACGCCTCGGCGTCGCGGTCGGCCAGCGCAAGCAACGCGTAGCGTTCGTCGTCGCATTCGTCGGCGATCGCACGCATCCGGTCCACGACCGACTCGTAGCCCTTCTTCTTGATGGTCAGGCGCGCGACCATCGCCACGAGCGCCGCGCCGGCCGCGGCGGACACGGCGGCCCAGGCGCCACCGCCGGGCGTGGGCTGATCGGACGCGAGCTCCTCGAGATAGACGCCGACCCTTGAGCCGGCGGTCGGCATGTCCTCGATCGGCACCTTCTCAGGGGACGCCGTCGAGGCCGTGCTCGGAGCGGCGGCCCAGCCGCTCGCCGGCTGCTCGGGACGTCCGAGACCCGGCACGGCGCCCGCCGTCGACTCCGATCCCTGCCGGCCGCCCCACTGGTCGCTCACGACGCCTCCTCGATCAGTCGCTCGAGCACCTGCGTCCGCCGGTCGAACCCGCGAAGCCGGACGTGGTCTGCGTCCTCCGGCGACAACGCAGCGTCCGGCACGAGTCCAATGATCTCGGTGTCGAGCACCTCTTCGCCGCGGGCCTCAGCCTGGGCGACGACGGCATCGTACGCCGTGCGCACCCCGGTGATCGTGAAATCGACGAGGTTCATCGAGACCGTCGAACAGTCTCGTTCGGGCACGAAGAAGCCGATCGCGCGGAGCGCCGGCAGACCGCCGCTCGATTCCCGGATCGTGCGCGCGATGTCCTTCGCGGCATCTTCGTCGACGGTCACGTAGGCGTTGAACGCCACGAGCGGCACCCGTGCGCCGACGGCGGTCGCGCCCGCCGACCCGATGGCGTGGGGGCCGAGATCGGGGAGCCGCTCCCCCTTCGCCACGGCGTCGCGCAGGCCTTCGTACTCGCCCTTCCGCACCACGGCGAGCGACCGCCGCTCCGGCAGCAACGCGGCTTGGTCGTACAGGTACACCGGAAGGTCGAGCGCGCCGGCGAGCTCTTCACCCACCTCGCGCGCCAACGCGACGCACTCGGCCATCTCGACGTCGCGGACCGGCATGAACGGGATGACGTCGGTCGCGCCCATCCTCGGATGGCCGCCCCGGTGGCGCTCCATGTCGATCAACCCGGCCGCGACCCGCGTCGCGTTGACGGAGGCACGGCGTACACCGTCGCGACTCCCGAGCACCGTGGTGTCGAGCCGGTTGTGGTCGGCGTCGGCCTGCCGGTAGACGAGGTGGGCGCCCGGAACCTGCAGCGCGTCGCAGATGGCGTCCATCACGTCGACGCGGCGCCCCTCCGAGAAGTTCGGCACGACACCGAAGATCGGCTCAGCCACGAGCGGAGGATAGTCGCCTCAGGCGCGAGGCTTCGCCTTCTCCGGATCCAGGATCGACAGGGGTGCAACCGTCGCGACCGCGCCGCCGACCTCGACCTTCGTCCCGTCATCGGCCACCGCGGTATCGAGGATCGCGAGCCCGATCGGGCCAACGCGGGGGCTGTCCGCAGGCGACGTCACGACGCCGACCTCCGCGCCGTCCCTGGTCACGGCCGTTCCCGCCTCCGGGACCGCGCCCTCGAACCGCAGGGTCTTGAAGCGCTTCGGGGGGTTCGACCCATAGGCCTTCAACGCGTCGGCGCCGACGTTCTCCGTGTCCGTCTTGATGAACCGGTCCATCGACACGTCGTACGGCGACGTCTCGCCTGGCTGGTAGTCGACCGCGATGATGATCAGCCCGACCTCGGTGCGCGCCAGGTCGATGGCGTTCAGGCCGAACGGCTTCGCGCCGGCCGACAGGAGCGCGTCCCACACGACCTGCGCGTTGTCGGGATCGACGACGACCTCATAGCCGTGCTCGCCGCTGAATCCGGTCCGCAGCACGTACGCCGGGACGCCGGCGACGGTGGTCATCGTGGGCCAGAAGCGGAAGTAGCCGAGCTCGCCGAGGTCGCGCTCGGTGAGCGGCTGCAGCGTCGCCTGTGACGTCGGCCCCTGGACCGCGATCATCGCGAGGTCGAGCGTCTTATGCGTGATCGAGGCGTCGAGATCGCTCGCCGTCTCGTTGAACCAATCCTCGAACCCGGCAGAGTTGATGAGGACCCAGTACCGGGCGTCATTGAACTTGTACACGTTGCCGTCGTCGACCATGTTGCCGTCGGCGTTGACGAAGGCGCCGTAGCGCACGGCGCCGTCGGGCATCCCGGCGAGCGAGTTGGTGAAGCGGCGCTGGATCAGCCGCGTGGCGTCCGGTCCGCTCACCTCGTACTTGCACGTCGAGAACAGATCCCAGATGCCGGTCGCGGTTCGGATAGCCTCGTATTCCTCGTTGACCGGCGTCCCCTCGTCCATGGCCCAGGGGAACCCGTCCTCCCAGATGATCTCGGCGTTGTGGGCGACGTGCCAGTCGTGCAGCGGCGAGCGAACGTCCTCGGTCATGCGATGGCTCCTTCCCGCCGCGCGGTCAGACGCGCGGACGCTCTTTCTTCGGGTCGTAGATGGATAGCACGTCGACGGTACCGGGCATGGCGCCGTCGGCGGTAACCGCCCGGACGGCGGTGCCGGGCGCCGCGAGCGCCGCGGGCACGATAGCGAGCGCGATCGGTCCGAACCGCGGGCTCATCGCCGGCGAGGTAAGCACGCCCGCATCGGCGCCATCGTCGCTCCGCAATGGGGTACCGTAGTCGACCCCCTCTTCGTCGAGCCGAACGGTGACGAAGCGGTTCGGTGGATCATCCGCGATCGTCCGGAGCGCCTCGGTACCCATCGTGAGCTCGTGGAACGTCACGAACCGGTCGAGCCCCAGGTCGAATGGCGATCGCTCGTGCGGCTCGTAGTCGTAATCGGTGACGATCATGCCGACCTCGATCCGGATCGGCTCGATCACGTCCATCCCGTACGGCGTCGCGCCAGCCGCTTCGACCGCCGCCCAGAGGTCCAGGGCATGCACGGGGCGCAGGAACAACTCGTAGCCAAGCTCGCCGCTGAAGCCGGTTCGCGACAGCCACACCGGTACGCCGCCGACCTGGACCTGTTCGGGGAGGAACCGGAAATACTTCAAGGCGTTGAGGTCAACGTCGGTCAGCCCTTGCAGGAGCTCCCGGCTCCGTGGTCCCTGGATCTGCATGCTCGGCAACTCGGGGGCGATGTACTCGATGGAGACGTCGAGGCCTTTGGTCGCGTCCGCGAAATACCCCGCTCGCTCGTCGCCGTTCGTGCACACCCAGAGGTGGTCATCCGCGAAGGTGAAGACCGTCCCGTCGTCCACGAGCATCCCGTCCTCGTCGACGAACCCGCCATACCGAATCTGACCGGGCTCGGCCCCCATGACGTCGTGGGTGTGGACCCTCTGCGCCGCCTCCTTCGCCTCGGGCCCGCGGAACTCCCATTTGTTGAGCGGCGAGAGGTCCCACATGCCGACGCCCTCGCGGATCGCGCGGTACTCGGCATCGACGTCGCCGAAGTTGGTGACCCAGAGCCATCCCGCCTCGTCGCCGAAGCCGGCGGCCGTCCGGGAGGTAACGGGATGGAACGCTGTTTCCCTCGCCATGGCCGCCGTTCTACCGCACGCCTGAACGCGGGTTCAAGTCAGCGAGCGGTAGAGCGCGGTCAGCTCCCGAGGCGTCGGCTCGGGGCCGCCGGGCATCCGGGTGGCCAGCACGAGGAACAACTGGGCCGTCACGAGCGCGTCGTCGAGGGCGTCGTGCGGATCGCTCACCGGCACGCCGAACCGGTCGGCCGTCGGGGTCAGCGCATAGCCCCTCGCGCGCCGGGCGCCCGCCGGCGCGCCGTCGATCACGATCGCCATGTCGCGCACGTCGATCACTCGGCGGCGCCACGCTCGGTCTGAGCCACCGAACAGCCTCCGCAGGAAGGCGATCTCGACGTCGGCGTACCACGTGACGAGGAACCGGTTCGCGAGCGTGGCGCGAAGCCCGGCAGCCGCCTCCCGCGTCTCGGGCGCCTCGGCGAGGTCGACCTCGCGCAGGAGGTGGATCGTCTGCGACCGCGCCGACGGCGGCCGCGGGGGATGGATCAGCTGGTTCCGCGCGGCGCCGACGCGGACGCGGCCGCGCTCGATCGGGACGGCCCCGTACGCGATCACGTGGTCGTGGTCGAGGTCCAGTCCGGTGGTTTCGAAGTCCAGCGCGACGAGCGAGGTCTGGTGCCACGGGAGGCCGCGCCGCGGATGCGGCGAGGCCGGTCGGCGACCGCCTAGCGCGCGCACCGGATCACCTCCTCGGGTGTCACGATCGCGTCGACCCGAAGATCGAACGAGCCGGCCGGCAACGCCTCGTCGACGAGCTGCTCGGCAAGCACGACAGCGATGCGCCGAGCGTCGTGGCGCGTCCTCGGTAAGAACCGGTCGTAGAACCCGCCCCCGTACCCCACTCTTCTACCGGTCCGATCGACGGCGACGGCCGGCGTCAAGATCACGTCGATCGACGACGGATCGACCAGGACGCCCTCGGCCGGCTCTTCTGCACCGAACGACGTCGTCGTGGTCGGGTCCCCCGGCTTCCACGCGTGCGCCTCGATGTCGGTCCCGACGATCACCGGGAGGCCGACACGGATGTCGCGCGCCACGAGCGCCTCGATCAGCGGCAGCATGGGCAGCTCCGACCGAAACGACGAGAACGCGAGGACCGTCGTTGCGCCCTCGATCTCGGGAAGGGCGAGCACGCGTTGCGTGACGTCGGCCGCCGCCCGATCGCGCGCCGCCGGGTCGGTCGCATCGCGCAGCGCCAGCACGCGACGGCGGACGTCGCGCTTCGCGCGCTTCAGGTCGGCGGAGCTCACGAACGGAGCGTTTCGGCGATCAGATCCAAACGGTCGGACGGCCCCGCAGCGAGCGGCACCATCCATGTCGCACCCGCCTCGGTCACGCGATCGCGGAGCCGCCGCAGCTCGTCGACCGTCCCGCGCCAGATGTCGAGTGACCCGCCGGCGTCGACGCGTTGGTGTTCCAGCGTCGCGAGCTCATCGGCGTCACGGCCGAGCAGGACGATCCCCGCCCAGGTCGGCGGGACGTCCGCCGGATCTCGGCCGGCCTCCCGCGCCCATCCGGCGAGTTGCTCCGCACGCCCGAGGAACGCTTCGGTGCGCATCCCCCAGCCGTTCCACGCGTCGGCTGCGTTCGCCGCAGCTCGTGCCACACGTTCGGACGTCCCGCCGATCCACACCTCCGCAGCGGCGGCCGGTAGCAACGGGCCGCGGACCGCCGAGGTCATCTCGCCGCCGGGCCACGAGTCACCCGCAAGCAGCGCCCGCGTTGCGCGTGCGGTTTCTTCGAGCAGCACCGTCCGTTGCTCGATCGGCGGGAACGGCAGTCCGAGGACCTCGTGCTCCGCCTTGCCGAACCGATCCCCGAGGCCGAGCCCGAGCACGGCATCACCCCCGGCGAGGTGCGCGAGGCTCGAGGTCTCCTTGCTCAAGATCCCGAGCGGCCGGTATCCGGCGCGCGACACCAGCACGCCGACGCCGAGCCCCGGGTTCGCGGCGGCCGCGGCCGCGAGCAACGTGTATGGCTCCACCGACGGACGATCCGGGCCGCCCGGCGGGAACAGATGGTCGTACACGAAGACGGCGTCGTAGCCGGCGGCAGCCGCACGTCCGGCGACGGCGAGCGGCTTGCGCGGCTCCGACGTGAACGCCGACAGGAACAAGCCGTACTTCACGACGCTTCCTCCAGCGCCGAGAGCGCCGCGCCGACGGCCGCGGCGTCGGCACCGAGCGCCGCCGGCACGATGGGTACCTCCGGCCGCGACGTGGCCGCCATGATCGTCTCGTGGGAGGCGCGCCGGGCCGGGCCGAGCAGCAGATCGCCCGCGGACGCGGGCGGCCCGCCCCCGACGATCACCAGCGAAGGATCGAAGACGTTCACGAGACCACCGATCCCTTGCCCGAGGCGGCGGCCGACCTCATCCAGGATGGCACGTGCCGTCTCGTCTCCGGCCTTCGCCGCCGCCACGACACCGTACCCGTCGACGCCGAGGCGCTCATGGCCGAGGCGCGTGATCGCCTGCCCACTCGCTACCGTCTCCAAGCAGCCCTCGTTGCCGCAGCCACATGTGATGCCGCCGGGCTCGACGATGATGTGTCCGATCTCGCCGGCGAAGCCGTGCGCGCCGTGCCGGACGGCTCCATCGACCACGAGACCGCCGCCGATCCCCGTGCCCATGCCGACGTAGACGAAGTCCGCGACGCCACGGCCCGCGCCGGCCAGCAGCTCGCCCGACGCCGCCATCGTGCAGTCGTTGTCGACCACGCTCGGGAGCCCGAACCCCGCCACCTCGGCGCCGAGGTCGACGTCGCGCCACGCGATGTTCGGCGCGAACCGCATCTCGCCCGTCCCACGTTCGACGAGCCCTGCCGCGGCGATCCCGATCGCCGTCGTGCTCGGATCGAGGACCTCGTTCACCGCGCGGCGCATCGCGTCGAGCAGCGCGGGAACATCGGTGGCCGGCGTGTCGACGAGCGCGTGGGCCTGGATCGTCGCATCCGCGTCCACGCGGACGGCAGCAGCCTTGGTACCCCCGACGTCGATGCCGACGGCCGTCGGCATCGTCATCCGATGTCGATCTTCTCCAGCCGAACGGGACCCGTCTGCGGTGCGTCGTCCAGCTCGGCGCCACGGCCGTCGATCGCCGCTTGCATCGCGAGGAACATCTCGGTGCCGGCGCGGAGCAGATGCCCGACGACCTCAGGCCGAACCGGGCGGAACACCGACAGCGTCATGCAGACCGGGCACCAGGCGACCGGACAATGGTCGGGCGCGTGCTCGGCTTCTGCCGCCTGCGGTGTGGGCTCTGCGCTCATCGATCGGCTCCTTCCATCGGCTCGCCGTCGGGCGGGCGTTCGAACGCGATCTCCAGGTGCTCGTCGACGAGCGAGGCGCCGCGGACCGAGAGCCGCTTGAGGGTCTGGGGCAACAACAGGTTCCGTTTGTACGGGCCGACGCGCACGACGAGCTCCTCGCCACGACGGTGCACGTCGAGATCGCCACCGGCGACGAACGGCAGCTTCATTCGCAGCACGTAGCCGCCCCCCCGCTTCTCGACCTGGATGGGGTCGTCGAGGTAGAGGACGGCGGTCGCCTGGCGGTCGCCGTAGATCTCGTCCGACATCTCTTGCAGAAGCCCCACGCCGACCATCTCGCGGTCGAACAGCCGCGCCTCCAGGATCGGCACCGGCTCGAAGGACTCGTGCACGGTCGCGAGGTGCTCCGCCTGGATGTCCTTCCACTTGCCGAAGTACGGGTCAGTCACGTCGGTCGGCAAGATCCTGTTCACGACGATCGCGTCGACCCGGTACCCGAACAGACCGAGGTAGGTATAGGTGCGGCGGGCTTCGGCGATCACCATCTTCTCCGGGTTCACCACGAGACGAACCGACGACATGGCCTCGTCTGCCAGGATGTGGCGAACCGCGTCGAGGTTCCGGTGCAAACGCTCGACCGCCTCGAACACCTTGTCGCCGGCGATCGGCAGATTCGTCGTCCGCGACACCAGCGGACGAACCACCTTCACCACGCGGCGCTGCACGGGGAAGATCCGCTCGATGTACCAGTTCATGATGTCGGGCAGGCTGAGCAGGCGAAGCGTCTCGGCGGTCGGCGCGCAGTCGACGAGCACGACGTCGTAGCGCCCGGATTCCACGTGGGTCTTCACATCGATCAGCGCGAAGATCTCGTCGATGCCGGGGATGACTGTCAGCTCCTCGGCCTGGATCGTCTCGGTGCCGGCCCAATTCATCACCTGCACCATGTAGTCCTGGATGTCGCGCCAGTTGTCCTCAAGGCGCTCCTGAGCGTCGATCTGCTGCGCCCAGAGGTTGGGAGTGATCTCGGACGGGGTATCGCCGATCACGACCTCGAACGCGTCGGCGAGGGAGTGCGCAGGGTCGGTGCTCATGATCAGGGTGCGCTTGCCGGCCCGTGCCGACCGAACCGCCGTGGAGGCGGCGACCGTGGTCTTGCCGACCCCGCCCTTCCCCGTGAACAAGATGACTCGCATCGGCCAGAGCTTAGCCCGGCGAGCCGCCTACCCCATCTCGACCCGACGTTTCAGCCGCTCGAGGGCGTTCTCGATCACCCGCTTGGCGCCCTCGGTGCGTAGGAACCCCGGGACGAGGGGCCCAAGCTCGACGGCCAGCCGGTACGTCACCGCGGTCGAGTCGGCTTCGAGCTCGTCGAGGAGATACTCGCCGCGGATCTCGCGCACGGCGCCGTGCGCCTCGATCGAGTCCCACGAGATCGCGGTGCCGCCCGGCGCATACCGGTACCGCAACGTGTACGACGCCTTGCCCAGGACCGGTACGTCGACCTCGAACGCGACCTCCGTCGGTCGTCCGCCCTCGCCTCGCTCGCGGACGTCGACGCGACGGACCTCGGCCCAGTCGGGGTAGGACTCGTAGTCCTCGATCACGTCGACGACGTCGTCGATCGGCGCGTCGATCACGATCGTCCCCTCCGCGTGCTCCATGCGCGGATACTACCGTCGGGTCTCCGACGCAACGGACAGCGCGATCGCGCCCACCGTCACCATCATCAACCCGACGCCGCCCCACAACAGGAACCTCGATTCGATCAGCAGACTCCGCCGCTCCATGAGTCGTTTCGTCTCGACGGCCGACAGCGCATAGATGCCGCCGGCCGCCGCGATCGACAACGCAATCGACAGGAGCGTCAGGGGGGTGGCCGGCACACCCGAGAGCGGCAACAAGATCGCGACGAGCCACGCGAGCGTGAACACCGCCCCGCGCGCGAACCCGTCCATCGAGTACCCGAGCATCGCGTGGCCGAGGCCCGGATACATCAGCGAGCGACGGAACGCCTTATCGCCATCGACCTCACGGCGCGTCTCGCCGCGCATCACCGCGGCGAACGGCGTGCCGCACACCTCGCACGCCTCCAGGACGATCGGGTTGCGCGTGCCGCAGACCGGACACGGCCAGAACGCGCCGGTTGGTTCCTCGCGCTCTGGACGCGTCGGGGCGGTGGCCGCGGCGCCGACGGCATCCGCCGTTGCAGGCGTCTCGGCGATCGCCGGCGCGGGGACGGGCGGGGACGGCGGTGGTTCCCCCAGGTTCGTGAAGCACTGGCCGCACCACTCGGCGTCCTCGCTCACGAGGGCGCCGCAGTTCGGACAGCGTCGCTCGGGGCTCATGTGCGGAGGGTACCCCCGGTCTTTGCCGTCGGCCGCGAAGCTCAGCCGGTCTCCGCCGCCTCCGTCAGCCACTCGGCGAGGCGGCCGGCGATCTCGGGCCACGTGTGGTCGCGCAGCACCCGTTCGCGTCCGGCGGCGCCCATCGCCGCAGCGCGCTCGGGGTCGGCCAGAAGCGTCGCGACGGCGTCGGCAACCGCCTCGGTCTGCTTCCCGTCGACGAGGATCCCCGTCTCCCCGTCCACCAAGGATTCGGGCGCGCCGCCGGAGTCGCCCACGACGACGGGCCGCCCACACGCTGCCGCCTCGATGAACACGTTGCCCCACCCTTCGACCTCCAGGCCGCCCAGACGCGTCCGGCACGGCATCGCGAAGACGTCCCCGACCGCGTAGTACCGAGGCAGATCGTCCTCCGGAACCTGGCCGACGAACACGACGGCGCCGTCGAGCGAGGCCGCCCGCTTCCGAAGACGTTCCTCGTCCGGACCACCTCCCACGATCAACAGGCGCGCGCCCGGCACGCGTTCACGGATAGCCGGGAGCGCGTCGATCAACGTGTCCTGCCCTTTGCGCTTCACCAGCCGGCTGATGCACACGACAAGCGGGGCGCCGTCGAGCCCGAGCGCCGCCCGGATGTCGTCGGTCGGCAGGTCCGGACGGAACCGTTCGACGTCGGCGCCCGGGTATAGCACCGTGACGGGCACCTGCGCGGGCACCGCGGTCCGCACCGTGCGCGCGATGAACGCGGAGCACATCACCGGCACGCGCGTCGCCGAGCCGGTGGCGCGTCGCATCAACGTGTGCGTGCCGGGCGCGAGCGAGAGCCAGTACTCGAAGCCGTGCGCAGCGGTGAGGTACGGCAGGCCGCGGGACGCCAGCCGCGGCCCGACGAGTGCGAGTGGATACGTCGCACCGAAGAGCACCACCTCGGCGCCCACCTCGCGGGCGGCCGCCTCGACCCGACCCGCGACCGCACGCGTCGGCCACAGGAACCGCTCCGGTTGCCGAAATACGCGGAACGCCGCGGCGGCGTCATAGGCCTCCGCATCGTCCCAATCGGGGCAGAACACGCCGGCGCGATCCGGCGGGAGCTGCTGCCACAGCGCCTCGAGGGTCCGTTGGATCCCGCCGATCCGCGGGGGGAAGTCGTTGGTCACGAGCAGCGTCCGAGGAACCTGCACGCCGCCGATAATGGCCGACGATGGGGATGGCCGACCACGACGCCTTCGCGCACGACCTCGCGGCGCTGCTCACCGGGCGCGCATTCGTCGACCTGTCCCACTACCGCAAGGTCCACGTCCACGGCGACGACGCGATCCGCTGGTTGCACGATCTGCTGACCGCCGACATCGCAGGCCTTGCCTCCGGCGCATCGTGCCGGTCGCTCCTGTTGACGCCCACCGGTCGCATCCGCGCCGACATCCAGGTGCTGCGCCGCGACGACGACGCGGTGCTCACGCAGGAGCCCGACCAACCGGACCACATCGGACTGCTGCTCGGACCGTACGTGCTGTCCTCGGCGGTCTCGCTCGAGGACGCGACCGGCGAGCTCGCGCTCTTCGCGGTCCCCGACGCCGCCGCGTCGTCGATCGGGCTCCCGGGGTTCGAGCCGTCGAGCCTCGGTCCCGGGCTGGATCTCCTCGCCGCCCAAGGCAAGCCCGCGTGGCGCGTCCAGGACGCGCTCGTGAAAGCGGCACTGATCGAAGCGAGCGCCGCGTCGGCGGAGGCGTGGCGGATCATCCACGGTATCCCCCGGATGGGTCCGGACTTCGATCAACGATCGCTGCCGTCCGAGGCTGCGCTCGATGCCGCGATCGACACGACGAAGGGCTGCTTCCTCGGACAGGAATCGGTGGCGCGGATCGCGAACCTCGGGCACCCGCCGCGCGTCCTACGGCATGTGCGGTGTGAAGCTGCATTCGTTCCCGGCGCGCCGGTGTTCGTCGACGGTGACGCGGTGGGAGAGGTGACGAGCGCGGCGCCGCTCGGCGACGCCTGCGTCGGTCTCGTGCGGATCGCGTGGGCGGCGGTCGGCACCCGTCTGACCGACGCGGCCGGGCATCCGTTCGAAGACGCATCGAGCGTGGGCTAGTCCATCCGTGTCATTTCGGCGTAAGAACGCCGTCAAGAGGCTCCGAGGAACGACGAACCCCTTCCGTTCGCGCCAGCACTTCTGCTATGAAACGGTTCCGCGCTGAACCGGTGATGCGCACGAGGGGGGCGTCAGTGAGGATCGAGCGGTTCCCGGAAGTCGATGTTGCGTCGCTCCCGACCCACCCCACCCCACCGGATTTCTGGCAAGAGCGTGCGGCATGCTTCGGCGTCGAGCCCGACGTGTTCTTCCCGATCTCCGAGGAAGAGGCCGGCCCCGCGCTCGCCTTCTGCGCCATCTGTCCGATCCGCGAGGAATGCCTCTCCTGGGCGTTGAAGAACGGCGAACGCTACGGCGTTTGGGGCGGCACGACCGAGCAGCAGCGCCGCCGCCTCCAGCGCCACGTCGCCTGACGTCTCGCCCCCAGGGCCGCCCCTAAACTGGGCGCCATGGCGTCCGCCGCTTCCGAGCAACAGGCCGACGGGCAGATCGAGGCCGTCGCGCCGCTCCGGGTCAGCTTCGTCGGCGGCGGGACCGACTTCCCGCATTGGTACGGCGAGCACGGCGGCGCCGTGCTGTCGGCGACGATCGACCACGTCGTCCGTGTGCGCGTCACCGAGCGGCCCGATCGCGTCGTCGCGGTGCGCTCGCTCGATCTGGACCGGCTCGTGGCATACCACCTGGACGACGGCCCGGTGTACGACGGCGCGCTCGATCTGGTGAAAGCCGCGATCGAGCGCGCCGGCGTGGAGGTCGGCGTCGACGTCGAGATCCGGAGCGAGGCGCCGCCCGGCAGCGGGCTCGGCGGCTCATCCGCGCTCGTGACCGCGGTCGTGGCGGCGCTCGCGTTGCTCGGCGGCCGCGGCCTGACCGCGCACGCGCTCGCCGACACCGCCTACCGGATCGAGCGCGAGGACCTTCGGATCGCGGGAGGCTGGCAGGATCAGTACGCGGCCGCGTTCGGCGGCTGCAACCTCTTGGTGTTCTCGCGCTCGGGCGTGCGCGTGCAACCGGTCGCGGACGCCGACCGGCTCGCGGCGCTCGCCCAGGGCTTGCTCCTTTGTTACACCGGGCATGTTCGGCGAAACGTCGGTTTGATCGACCGGCAGATCGCGTTGCACGCGGAAGGCCGCGAGGAGACCATCCTCGGCATGAAGCGTCTGCAGGAGATGGCGTACGCGATGCGGGACGCCGTCGAACGGGTGGACCTCTCGGCCGTCGGATCACTCCTTCACGACGCGTTCGTCGCCAAGCAGCAGATGAACCCGTACATCGCCGAGGACACGCCGATCGAGTCGATGCTCGCGGCGGCGCGCGATGCCGGCGCGTACGGCGGCAAGGTGTGCGGAGCGGGTGGCGGCGGCTACCTCTTGGTGGCGGCCATCCCCGAGGTGCAGCCAAAGGTTCGTTCGGCGCTCGAGGCGATGGGCGCCGAATTCGCACCGTTCGCATTCGCGCCGTCCGGCGTGCGCGCCACGCGCGGCGAGGTCATCTGGACGCCGGCGTCGTGACCCGGCGCTTCGCGCTGGTCGATCGCGACGGCACGATCAACGAGGAGCGCCACCACCTCGCGACCGAGGACGAGGTCGCGCTGATCGACGGGTCCGCCGAGGCGCTCGTACGCCTGCGCGAGCTCGGGTTCGGGATCGTCGTCGTCACCAACCAAGCCGAGGTCGGGCGCGGCAACCTCGAGGTCGCGCAGCTCGACCGGATCAACGAGCGGCTGCGCGTGCTCCTCGCCGACGGTGGCGCGACCGTCGACGCGATCGAGGTGTGCCCCCACCGGCCCGAGGACCGCTGCGAGTGCCGAAAGCCCCAGCCCGGGATGGCGCTTCGGGCCGCCGAGCGGCTCGGGTTCGCTCCCGGCGAGAGCGTGGTGATCGGCGATCACCTCGCGGATCTCGGCATGGGCCGCGCGATCGGCGCGACGACGATCCTCGTGCGAACGGGCCACGGCGCTGCAGCGGAGCGGGAAGCCAGCTACCTCGCGGACCACGTCACCGACGACCTCACGGGCGCCGTGGCTATCATCGCCGGACTCGTCGGGAAGGAGTGACCGGTGGACGCCGGTGATACGCGCCAAGTCGCCGACACGTATCTCGCTGACGCTGCCGCCATCCTCGGTGAGGTGCGGGTCGCATGCCTCGAGGACATCGTTGCGGCGAGCGTCTTGTTGATCGACGCCTACCGCGCCGGTCACGGGCTGTTGATCTGCGGCAACGGAGGCAGCGCGGCCGACGCGCAACACCTCGCAACGGAGTTCATCAGCGCCCTCACGCTGGACCACGCGCGCCCAGCGATGCGCGCAATCGCATTGACGACCGATACCTCCGCGCTCACGGCGATCGCCAACGACTACGGCGCGGATCGAATGTTCGCTCGGCAGGTCGAGGCGATCGGGACGCCCGGCGACGTCCTGATCGCGATCTCGACGAGTGGGACCTCGCCGAACGTCGTCGTCGCGGTTGAGGAGGCGCGTGCCGCCGACATCGCCGTCGTTGCCTTGACGGGCGCGTCGGGCGGCTCGCTTGCGCAACTGGCCGACGTCACGATCCGCGTTCCGTCAAGCGTGACGGGTCACATCCAGGAAGCGCATCTCGCGATCGAGCATCTGCTCGCGTCGGTGACCGAGCGCGCCTTGTACCCGGATCACGCCTGACCCTTCGCTACCCGGAACCAGGTAGTGGATTCCCCCCTGGGCAACGCATACGGTCCTGCTCCCGCTCGACCGATACAGGGCTGGACGCTCCCCGCGCGGGGACCTCAAGACAGGAGATATCGGTATGCGCGCACGTTCCATCCTGCTTCGCGTCGCCGTCGCGACGAGCACGATCGCCGCCGTGACCCTCGGGTCCGGGATGGCGGCCCACGCGGCTCCCCCGGGCCTCTCGATCACCGATGTGACCCTGGCCGAAGGGAACAGCGGAACATCCTTGGCCACGTTCAAGATCAGCTACGCGGGGCCGGGCACCTCAGGCGTGACGGTCGACTACGCCACTGCGGATCAGACCGCCACCGCCGGGAGCGACTACGT
The DNA here is from genome assembly GCA_036265325.1 of Actinomycetota bacterium. Lineage (GTDB taxonomy): Bacteria > Actinomycetota > UBA4738 > UBA4738 > HRBIN12 > AC-51. The sequence goes on from DATAPH010000029.1 coordinate 89,857, forward strand.
GGCGAAGAGCGGCACCGCGATCCTGCCCAGCACCGGCTGCAAGTGCACGACCGTGAGCGTCACGATCAACGGCGACACGACGCCGGAGCTCAACGAGACCTTCGCCGTGAACCTCTCGAACCCCGTCGGCAAAGCGATCACCGACGGCCAGGGCATCGGCACCATCACGAACGACGACCAGCCCAACGCCACGATCGACGACCCCTCGGTCTCGGAGAGCGGCGGCACGCTGACCTTCACCGTGACGCTCGACCAGAGTTCCCCGACCGACGCGGTGATGACGTACAGCACGGCGGCGGTCACCGCCACGGACGGAAGCGACTACACGGGCGTCAGCGGAACCCTCACGATCACCGCGGGCCAAACCGAGGGAACGATCGGGGTGCCGATCCTGGATGACGGTATCTACGAAGGCGACGAGGACCTCACGATGAACATCGTCGCGGTGTCGGGCGTGACCGTTGCAGACGCGCAGGGAGACGGCACGATCACCGACGACGACGCGCAGCCGAACATCACGGTGGACGACCCCTCCGCACCGGAGAACGGCGGCCCGTTGACCTTCACGATCTCGCTCGACAACCCGGCGGGGGTCGACGTCAATGTCGACTACGCGACTTCCGACAACTCCGCGACGGACGGCGCCGACTACACCGGCGTCAGCGGCACCGCGACGATCCTCGCCGGCGCTACGACCACGACGGTCGACGTCCCGCTGCTGGACGACAGCATCTACGAAGGCGACGAGACCCTGAACCTGAACCTGTCCGGCGCCGTCCACGGCGTTGTCTCGAAGGCGCAGGGCCAGGGCACGATCACGGAGGACGACCCGATGCCGACGATCAGCGTCGACAACCCGACCGTGGGTGAAGGTGACGGCACCGCCACGTTCACGATCTCGTTGGACACCGCGGCGGCTGTCGACGTGAACGTCGACTACGCGACCTCGGACATCTCCGCGACGGACGGCGCCGACTACTCGGGCGTTTCAGGTACCGCGACCATCCTCGCGGGCGACACCACCACGACGGTCGATGTTCCCGTCCTGGACGACAGCACGTACGAAGGCGACGACACCTTCTCGCTTGACCTGTCCAACGAAGTGAACGGAACCCTCGGCACCCCGTCGGGTACCGCGACGATCTCGGACGACGACCCGGCGCCCAACGTGGACATCGCCCCCGCGCAGGTGGACGAGGGCAACGCCGGGAGCACGCCGCTGGACTTCACCGTCTCCCTGTCGAACCCGAGCTTCGAGGACATCAAGGTCCACTACGCGACCTCGGACGGCACCGCAACCGCGGGCTCGGACTACGTGGCCACGTCGGGCACACTGACGATCCCGGCCGGGAACACCGTCGGCCAGGTCGAGGTGATGGTGAAGGGCGACACGACCTACGAGCCCAATGAGGACTTCACCGTGACGCTGTCCGGCCTCGTGGGCACGGCGAACCTGACCACCGACACCGCGACGGGCACGATCCGCAACGACGACCTGCAGCCCGCCACGCTGACGATGAAGGTGGGCAAGACCCGCAAGAACGTTGGGGCGCGCGGTCTGCTCGAGCCGGCGTCGACCGGCAACCAGGTCACGATCACGCTGTCGAAGTACCGCCACGGAAAGTGGAAGACGGTCAGCACTAAGAAGGTGACCGTCAAGAAGATCGCCGACCGTGACCACGACGGGCTGCTCGACGCCACCTACGGGACGCGCTTCCCGAAGCCCGGGCACGGCCGATACCGCTTCACCGCGTCGTTCGGCGGCGACACCAACACCGCGGCCGCAGGCAAGGCGGTCAAGTTCAAGCTCTAAGACCCCAGGCGGGCTCGTCTGGAGCAGAAGGGGGCGCCCTGTGAGGCGCCCCCTTCGCGTGTCGGTGCTCGGCCTCACCATCGGCATCGATGGACCTCTCCCGCCCCGCCGATCCGGGCTCAGCGGTGCTCGACCATCGAACACATGTTCGGTATGGTCCTCCTCTGTCTGCCTTCCCCACCCCTGCCCTGGTGCTGGACGGGCCGGTCCAGACCGTGCTCGGCGAGTCGATCCCGCTCGAGGACGTGTCGTTCGTCGTGGTCGACCTCGAGACAACCGGCGGCTCGCCTGTCGATGACGCCATCACCGAGATCGGGGCGGTCCGGTTCGAAGGTGCGGAGCGCATCGGATCGTTCCAAACCCTCGTCGATCCCGAGCGGCCGATCCCGCCCGCGATCACGCACCTGACCGGCATCAGCGACCGGTCGGTGGCCGGCGCGCCCTCGCTCGCCACCGTGATGCCGTCGTTCCTGGAATTCGCGCGTGGCGCGGTGATCGTCGCGCACAACGCGTCGTTCGACGTCGGGTTCCTCAACGCGAACCTGCTCCGCCTCGATTACCCGACGCTCCCCGCTCCCGCAGTGTGCACCGCCAAGCTGGCGCGTCGGCTCGTCTGGCCTGAGGTTCCGAACGTGCGGCTGCGGACGCTCGCCGGCTACTTCCGCACGCGGGTGCAGCCAACGCACCGGGCGTTGCAGGACGCCGAGGCCACCGGCGAGGTGCTGCAAGGATTGCTCGACGTCGGGCATCACCTCGGCATCCATACGCTCGGCGAGCTGTATCACGCTTGCAGCGCCCGAGGCCGCCCGAACTTCGCGAAGATCGCGCTGGCCGAGGACCTGCCGCGTGCGCCGGGCGTCTATGTGTTTCGCGACCGCAACGACCAGATCCTGTACGTCGGTAAGGCCAAGGACCTGCGCGCCCGGGTGAAGTCCTATTTCTACGGCGACGAGCGCAAGAAGGTGCAGGACCTCGTCGCGTCGGTCGCGCGGATCGACGCGATCGCGACGCATGGCGAGCTCGAAGCGCTGGTCCTCGAGAGCCGCCTCATCGCGCGCCACCTCCCTCGGTTCAACGCGCACGGAAAGCGATGGCGCCGGTACGCGTTCCTCAAGCTCGACCCGAGCGAGGCGTGGCCACGATGGAAGGTCGCGCGGAGCGCCGACCCGGACGACGGCGCCGTGTACCTCGGACCGTTCGGATCGTCGGGTCGCGCGACGCTCGCGAAAGAGGCGCTGGAGGAGGCGTTCCCCATCAGGCGGTGCACGCGATCGATGGGCCGCCGGACGCGGTTCGCGCCGTGTGCGCTCGCAGACATGGGGCGATGCCGTGCGCCGTGCGACGGTCGCGTCGAGCCGGGCGTCTACCGCGCGATCGTCGACGCGATGCTCGCGAGTCTCGAGACGCCGGACGAGCTCGTGCGTCTGCTCGATGCGCGGATGGCAGCGCTGGCCGGGCAAGAACGCTTCGAAGAGGCGGCGCTGGCGCGAGACCGGCTTCGCGCACTCGCGGAAGCGCTGCAGCGTGCTCGCCACGATCGGTGGCTCGCGGGTGGGCGGTTGTCGATCGGCGCGGCGTCGGGTGCTCGGTTCGACCTGATCGGTGGCGCGTTGTGCTGTGAAGACCCCGCGGAGATCGCCTCCGCCGCGCCTATCGGAACGCCGGCGCCTCGCGACCGTGCCGACGAGCTCGCGGTCGTGCGCTCGTGGCTCCGGCGTCACCCCGGTCGGGTCCTCGCCTGCGACGACGCGCCCGCCGAACCGGTCGCAGGTGGCCGCGAGCTCGCCGACGTCCTCACGCGGATCCGCGCGGCAGACGATCCACGCTCGGACGGTCGCACCGCACAGGCGCGCCCGGGTCAACGCCGAAGCCGCCGGTAACATGGCGTCCATGCGAACCGCGGTGATCCTCGAGGGCGCACGCACGCCGATCGGCAAGTTCCTCGGCTCCTACGCCGACACAACCGCGGTCGAGCTCGGCACGATCGCCGCCGTCGAGGCGATGCGCCGCGCCGACGTGGCCCCCGAGCAGATCGACCAGACGATCATGGGCCACGCGCGCCAGGCCGGGAACGGTCCGAACACGGGACGGCAGGTCTCGATACGAGCCGGCATCCCGCAGGAGGTCTCCGGCTACAACGTCAACATCGCGTGCGGCTCGGGCATGAAGGCCGTGCAGCTCGGCGCACAGCAGATCGCTCTCGGCGACAGCGATGTCGTGCTCGCCGGCGGGATGGAGAACATGACCCGCGTCCCGTTCCTGCTGCCGGACATGCGCCTCGGCCACCGACTCGGCAACACCGAGGTCGTCGACGCGATGTACCGCGACGGCCTCCTCGATCCGCTCTGCGACCTGATCATGGGTGAAACCGCCGAAAACCTCGTCGATCGGTACGGCATCTCGCGCGTGGAGCAGGATGCATTCGCTCTCGAGTCACAGCAGAAGGCCGCCTCGGCGGCCGATCGGCGCGCCGACGAGATGGTCCCCGTCGAGGTTCGCGACGGCAAGCAGCAGCGAATGGTGACGGCCGACGAGCACCCGCGGCCCGAGACCACTATGGAGACGCTCGCCAGCCTTCCACCGGTCTTCCGCGAAGGCGGCAGCGTGACCGCCGGCAACTCGAGCGGGCTCACCGACGGTGGCGCGGCGATGGTCCTGATGGACGAAGACCGAGCCAAGGCGGAGGGGCGCACGCCGCTCGCGCGGATCATCGGATGGAGCTGGGCCGGCGTGCCTCCAGAGATCATGGGGATCGGCCCGGTGCCGGCGACGCAGAGGGTGCTCGAGCGCACCGGCCTGACGATGGCCGACATCGACCTCATCGAGATCAACGAGGCGTTCGCCGCGCAGGTTATCGCCTGCGAACGCGACCTCAAGTTCGACCGAGACAAGGTGAACGTCCGGGGCGGCGGCATCAGCCTCGGTCATCCCATCGGGATGAGTGGCGCACGGATCATCCTCGCGCTCGCCTACGAGATGCGCCGCGCAGGCGCCTCGCTCGGCCTCGCCACGCTCTGCATCAGCGGCGGGCAGGGCCTCGCCGTCGTGCTCGAGCAAACGTAGTCAGCCGTCCCCGGGCCACTCGACCCGGACGAGCCACGCAGTCCGGCTCCATCGATCCAGATCCTCCGCGTCCCCGGCTTGGTACTTCGCGGCCATCGCGGTCCGGACCCACGCGTTCGCCGGATCGTCGGCGCTCACCGGGGCGCAGGTCGTGGTGCGGGTCTCCCCAGCGATCTCGAGCGTGACCGAGGGATCGGCGACGAGGTTCCGGTACCAATCTGCTCGATCGCTGTCCGACATCAGATACGCGCCGTCGTCGTGGCCGACGAACCAGATCTCGATCCGATGCGGCGCCCCGGTCCGGCGGCCGCGGGTCGTGAGGTAGCAGAACTCGGTCGCCGCCAGCGCGCCGATCGACGTCACAGACCGAAGAAGGCCCAGGCGAGCAGCGCGCCGATCACGACGATCGCCGCGATCAGGAAGATGAGGTCGCCGCGCTTGATCTTGCCCGGCTGCATCGCGTTGAAGCCCACGGCGTTACCCCTGCTTGATCAGATTCTTGCCGAGCGCGGTGATCGCGGCTTGGATCTTGCCCTGCACCGAGCCCCCGTCGACCGTGAACGCCGGCGCCATCGCGGCGATGTCCTCGAGCGCCTGTTCCAGCCGCGTCCCGGCCTCCTCTGCGTTCTGCATCGCCTCGACCAGCACGACGGCATAGTCGGCGTTGAACGGCTCGCCGTCCCACGGGCATCGCCCCCCCGACGCACCGACCTGCTCGAAGAAGAACTCGCGTCCGCAGCGCTTGCACGTTCCCTTGATCTTCACACCCGTTCCTCCTCCGGCACGAGCCCGCGAGCCGCGAGCAGCTCCCACAGGCGGTCCGCGACCGCGAACGGGTCGGCGGGCTTCACGTACCACGCGTCGGCGCCGGACCACGAGGCGAGCCACGCGTCGTGGGTGCGTTCGAGCAACACGACGATGACGCCCGTGTACGGATCCTGCGCGTCGCGCAGCGATCGCGCGAGCGCGAACGCGCCCATCCGCGACGCGAGTTCGTCGGCGACGACGATGTCCGGACGGTCGCGAAGCGCCGCTCGGAGCGCAAGTTCGCCGTTGGCCGCGGCCCGGAACCGGAGGTCCTCCCCCAGTCGCCGCTCGATGCTGCGGATCGTGAGGGCCATCAGCTCCCGCGTCCGAGGATCGGGCGACATGAGGAGGGCTTCCACGCGCGCGAGGCTACCACGCACACTCTACGTCGCACCGTGGACGTCGTTGCCCCGCAAAGCGCTCTCGGCTACGGTGGGCGCCGCACGGCTTCCATCCAAGGGGGGAACAGGTTGGACACCATCGGGAAGGCCGCGGTCGCCGAATTCATCGGGACCTTCGCGCTGATCTTCTTCGGAGCGGGCGCGATCATCATGACGCAGAACGGAGACCTCGTCGCGATCGCGCTCGCCCACGGGCTCGCCATCGCGATCATGGTCTCGATCATGGCGCACATCTCCGGCGGCGTGTTCAACCCCGCGATCCAGATCGCACTGTGGGTTACCGGCAAGATGCCGACCGGTCGCTCTGCCGTCTATATCGTCGCCGAGCTGCTCGGCGGCGTGGCGGCGGCGTTCTTCTTGAAGTACATCGGACCGACGCCGGCCTTCGACGCGGTGCACGGCGGCATCCCTGCAGTCGCCTCCGGGTTCGCGGTCGGCAAGGCGGTCGTCCTCGAGGCGATGCTTACGTTCTTCCTCGTCTGGGCGGTGTTCGGCACGGCGGTCGACGACCGCAGCGGCGCGTTCGCGCGGACGGCAGGGTTCACCATCGGGCTCGTGATCACCATCGACATCTTCGTCGGCGGCGCGCTGACCGGTGCGGCGATGAACCCGGCACGTTGGTTCGGTCCGGCCGTCGCGACCAGCGACTACACCAACTGGTGGGTGTACATCGTCGGTCCGATCGCCGGCGGCATCATCGCCGGCGTCGCGTACTGGTACCTCTTCCTGCGGGGCCGCGAACCCGCGACCCCCTGAGCGAGGGAACCCGTTCCCTCGCGGAACGGACGGAGATGGCCGACCTGTTTCTCGACGCCGGCAGCGGCATCCCGATCGCGCCGGCGGCGCGGGAGGCGATGCTCGCCGCGCTCGACGCGGTCGGTGACCCGCTGCAGATCACGGCACCCGGCCGCGCCGCCCGCGCGGTCCTGGAGACCGCCCGAAGCGCAGTTGCCGACACGATCGGCGCTCAGCCCGACGAGGTCGTCTTCACCTCCGGCGGCACCGAATCGATCGCACTCGCGATCGATGGGGTGACGTCGGCGGTCCGCGGCAGCACGGTGGTCACCAGCGCGATCGAACATCCGGCGGTCACGGCAACGATCGGCCGACTAGCGGGCCGTGGCATCACGACCAAGGCGATCGGAACCGATGCCGACGGCCGCGTCGACCTCGACAGGTTCGCCGCCGCGGTTCGCGCGCCAGGCGTCGCCCTGGCCACGATCCACCATGGCAACCACGAGCTCGGGACGATGCAGCAGATCGGTGAGGCGGCGCGACTCGCGCACGCTGGAGGCGTGCCGTTTCACACCGACGCGGTGCAGACGGTCGGCCGACTGCCGATCGACGTCCGGGCGCTCGAGGTTGATCTGCTCACGATGTCGGGCCACACCTTCGGCGGCCCGTCCGGCGTTGGCGCCCTCTACGTGCGGCGCGGAGTCGAACTGGCGCCGGTGCTGCTGGGCGATGACCGCGAGGGTGGACGTCGCGCGGGCACGCCGAACCTCCCGGGGATCGCGGGGATGGGGGCTGCACTCACGGCGACCCACGCGACGATGGCCGACGACGCGGCCACCGCGTGGACGCTCACCGCGACGCTGCGCGACCGGATCGCGGCTCGCGTCCCCGGCGCGACGGTCCACGGCCATCCGACTCACCGCGTGCCGCACCTCGTGTGCTTCTCCGTCGCCGGCCTCGACGCCGCGACGCTCGCGATGGCTCTCGACGACCGTGGTGTCCACCTCGGCGTGGGGTCACCCGCCACCGGCCGGCCCGAAGACCCCTCCCCCGTGCTGGCGCAGCTCGGCCATCCCGAGACGCCCTCGTTCCGGATCGGCGTCACGCCTGCCACGAGCGACGACGACGTCGCGCGCTGTGTGCACGTGCTGGAGGAAGCCGCCGGGGAGCTCGAGATCGTCGCGCGTGGCGCCGCAGACGCCATGGCGCGGTTCCAACCGCCGGACGCCGGGACGGATACGTGAGCGACGGCAAGGGATGGTTGCCTGCGCCCGTTCTCATGGTCGTCGGCGGCGCACTCGGAGCGGCGATCGGCTCGAGCGGCGGTCGCAACGCGACCGGGTTCGCGGCGGGACTCGTGCTGGGCGCTGCGCTCGGGTGGGCGGCGTCGTTGATCCGCGGGCGCAAGCCCTGACGGATCAGACCGTCCAGGTGTCGCCGCCGGTGAGCAGCGCCTCGAGGTCGCCGTCGCCCGAGCGCTCCCGCGCCCGCGCGATCTGGTCGTGCACGGCCTCGCCGTAGGTCGCGCGCTGCACCTCGCGGAACACCCCGATGCACGTCGGCTCCGTCGGCCCTTGCGACAGGTGCGCGAGGGTGAACGCCAAGGACGGCGGTCCGTGCACGTCGTGCGTGATGATCTGCGCGGGGTCCGTGTCGGCCACCGCTGCGATCTCGAGCCGGCCGTTCGCCGCCAGTCGCACGCACCTGGTGCCACCGTCAAAGACGATGGGCTCACCGTGCACGAGCCGGATCTGGTTGTGCGGCCCCTCGGTCTTGTCGCGAAGCAGGTCGAACGCACCGTCGTTGAACACGTTGCAGTTCTGATAGATCTCGACGAACGCCGCACCGGGATGCTCCGCTGCCTGACGAAGTACGTCGGTCAGGTGCTTCCGGTCGTTGTCGATGGTGCGCGCGACGAACGTCGCCGCGGCGCCGAGCGCGAGCGCCACGGGGTCGAACGGCCGGTCCACCGAGCCGAACGGCGTCGACTTGGTGACCTTCCCGACCTCGGAGGTCGGCGAGTATTGGCCCTTGGTGAGCCCGTAGATCTGGTTGTAGAACATCAGGATCTTCAGGTTGACGTTGCGGCGGAGCGCGTGGATCAGGTGGTTGCCGCCGATCGACAGCGCATCGCCGTCGCCGGTGACCACCCAGACGGTGAGATCCGGGTTCGCCGTCGCGACCCCGGTCGCCAGCGCCGGCGCGCGACCGTGGATCCCGTGGAAGCCGTACGTGTCCATGTAATAGGTGAACCGGCCGCTGCAGCCGATCCCCGAGATGAACACCGTGTTCTCCGGCGCCACGCCGAGCTCCGGCATGAACGACTGGACGGCGGCCAAGATCGCGTAGTCCCCGCACCCCGGGCACCACCGCGGCTCCTGGTCGGAGGTGAAGTCCTTCTTGCTGCGCTCGAGCGTGTCAGCCACGGAGCGCCTCCTCGATCGCATCGTCGAGCTCGTCTGCCCACAACGGCCGGCCCTGGACGCGGGAGAACGACCGCGCGTCGACGAGGAACCTGCCGCGGATCAACAACGCGAGCTGGCCCTCGTTGATCTCGGGGATCAGCACGCGCGGATAGCGGCGCAGGACGTCACCGGTGTTGGACGGCAGCGGATTGAGCCACCGCAGGTGGGCATGGGCGACCTTCTCACCGTCGTCGCGCGCGCGGCGGACGGCGGCACGGATCGAGCCGGCCGTCGAGCCCCATCCGAGCACGAGTAGCTCGGCGTCACCGGTCGCGTCGTCGACCTCGAGCTTCGGCAACGACGCGGCGATCCCGGCCACCTTCTCGCGTCGCAGGTCGGTCATCCGCTCATGGTTCTCGGCGTCGTAGCTGATGGAGCCCGTCACGTTCTCGCGCTCGAGACCGCCGATCCGGTGCTGCAGGCCGGGCGTCCCCGGGATCGCCCACGGCCGGGCGAGGTCGTCGTTCCGCGCGTACGGGTGGAACCCCGCGCCATTCGGCTGCGCGAAGTGCGGGTCGATGCCTTCGATGGCCGACACATCGGGCAGCCGCCAGGGCTCCGAGGAATTCTGCAGGAACGAATCCGACAACACGATGACCGGCGTGCGATACCGGATCGCGACGCGAGCGGCATCGATCGCGACCTCGAAGCAGTCGGAGGGCGAGGACGCCGACACGATCGGGATCGGCGACTCGCCGTGGCGCCCGAACATCGCGGCGAGCAGGTCGCCCTGCTCGGTCTTGGTTGGCATGCCGGTGGAGGGCCCCGCGCGCTGGACGTCGACGATCAGCATGGGCAGTTCGGTGATCACCGCGAGCCCGATCGTCTCTTCCTTGAGGTCCAAACCGGGGCCGCTCGTCCCCGTGACGGCGAGTTGGCCCGTGAACGCGGCGCCGAGCGCCATGTTGGCCGCCGCGATCTCGTCCTCGGCCTGCACCGTGATGACGCCGAAGTGCTTGTGTCGCGACAGCTCGTGCAGCAGGTCGGAAGCCGGGGTGATCGGATAGCTCGCGTAGAACAACGGCAGGCCCGACGCGCGCGAGGCCGCGATCAGGCCCCACGCGAGCGCCTGCGCGCCCGCGACGTTGCGGTAGGTGCCGGGCTCCGCGGGCGCCGCCTTGACCTCGACGCGGTGCGCGAAGAGCTCCGTCGTCTCCCCGAAGTTGTAGCCCGCGTTGAACGCGGCGACGTTCGCGTCGAGGATCTCGGGCTTCCCGCCGAACTTCCGCTCGAGCCACTCCAGCGTCGGGGCGGTGGGCCGGTCGTACATCCAGGACACGAGCCCGAGCGCGAACATGTTCTTCGCCCGCTCGGCCTCCTTCTTGCCCACGCCCACCGGCTCGACCGCCCGCACGGTGATCGACGTCATCGGCACGGAGTAGACCTGATATCCGTCGAGGGTCCCGTCGGCGCGAGGGTCGGTCTCGTACCCCGCTTTGTCGAGGTTCCGCTTCTGGAACGCGTCCTCGTTGAGGATGAGCGTGCCGCCCCGGATGACCGTGGAGAGATCCGCCTTGAGCGCGGCGGGGTTCATCGCGACCAGCACGTCGGCGTGATCGCCGGGCGTGGTCACGTCCGTCGACGCGAACTGGATCTGGAACGCGGAAACGCCGTGGACCGTACCCGCGGGCGCCCGGATCTCCGCCGGGAAGTCCGGCAGGGTCGCCAGGTCGTTGCCCAGCAGGGCGGTGGCATTCGTGAACCGGTCCCCCGTGAGCTGCATCCCGTCGCCGGAATCGCCGGCGAACCGGACGACGACTCGCTCTCGTTCTTCGACGGTGATGCTCATCGGGCGGTGCGGGTCAGCTCCTCACATCGGGGGTCGGGGCCGTCGAAACACAGCGTACTGCCGCCCCGGGCCGAACGACCGCAACTGTGCTTGTATCCACGACATGCGAACACGACGGCTCGGTGCGAATGGTCCGGAGATCTCGGTGATCGGCCTCGGTGCCTGGGAGGCCGGCGGCGACGCCTGGGGCGCGAACCCGGCCGACGACGACGTCGTCCGCGCCTTCCACGCAGCGTTCGATGCGGGGATCACCTGGGTCGACACCGCCGAGGTCTACGGCTCCGGTGAATCGGAGCGTCTGGTCGGCAAGGCGCTCGACGGCCGCCGCGACGATGTCGTCGCGGCCTCCAAGGTGGCGCCCGCCCCCGAGGGATCCGGATTCCGGCCCGAGGCGGTCAAGGCCGCGTGCGATGCGTCCCTCGGACGCCTCGGGATCGATGCCCTGGACCTCTATCAGCTGCATTGGCCGGATGAGACCGGCGTGCCCATCGAGGACACCTGGGGCGCGATGGCGGAGCTCGTGTCCGCCGGCAAGACGAAGGCGATCGGCGTCTCGAACTTCGACCAGGACCTGCTCGAGCGGTGTCTGCCGATCCACCACGTCGACTCGCTCCAGCAGGAGTTCTCGATGCTGGCGCTCGACGACCGTGCATTGATCCGCTGGTGCGGCGAGAACGGCATCGGCGTCGTCACGTACTCGCCGCTCGGTGTCGGGTTCCTGACGGGACGGTACACGCGAGCCGACGCCGAGAAGATCGACGACTGGCGAAGCGGCAACGAATGGACCACGCCCGAGCAGCTCGACGAGACGTTCCGGGTGGTCGACGGCCTTCGACCGATCGCCGAGCACGCCGGCATGTCGATGGGCGAGCTCGCGCTCGCGTGGAACATCGCGCAGCCCGGCGTCACGGCCGCGATCGCCGGCAGCCGAAGCGGCGAACACCTCCGTGCGAACGCCTCGGCGGGCGATCGGAGGCTCGAGCCTGAGGTGCTTGACGAGATCGAGGCGTTGCTCGGCTAGTCGCGGAGGTCGCCGCCATCGCGCTGGACCTCACGCATCCGGCGGACGATCCCATCCAGGAGCTTGAGCGTCAGGCTCGGCTCTTCCCGGAGCAGATCGCGCAGCGTGTGCCGGAACAGGCGGAGCACGCGCATCGGAGTCTCGGCCATCACGGTCGCCGACCTCGGACCACCATCGAGCGTCGAGAGCTCGCCGAAGAAGTCGCCGGGCAGAACCTCGCCCACCTTGCGGCCGCGTCTCGTCACCTTGCCGCGCCCGTTCAAGACGACGAACAGCGTCTCGCCGAGCATGCCTTCCTCGACGATCGGCTCGCGGGGCTCGAACGAGAGCTCGTCGCTCTGGCTCGCGAGCCGCTTGAGGTGCTTGGCGGAGAACCCGGCGAACAGCGGGACCGCCGCGAGCGACTGCGCGTTCTGGCGCACCGTCCGCCGGGGCAGCTGCTCGGGCAGGGGGGTCCCGAGCCGTCCGCCTCCGCGGCCGAGCATGTCCGCCGCTCCCTGACTCATCCCGCGAAGCCTACCCCGGGGCGATGGCGGCGTGCCAAGCGGCTCGCGTCGCGGCGCATCCCGCTCGATGGATCCGGCAACGGCCGAACCCTCCGGTAGTCTCGACTGACATGGTGGTCGACGTCCGTAACAGGCTCGAACAGCTCCTCGCCGAGCGCATCGTGGTGCTCGACGGGTCCTGGGGCGTGCTGCTGCAAGGCTGGGGCCTCGACGAGGCGGACTTCCGGGGGAACCGGTTCGCCGATCACGCCAAAGACGTGAAGGGCGACCCCGACCTGCTCAACCTCACCCGGCCGGACATCGTCGCGTCGGTCCACGACGCCTACTTCGAAGCCGGCGCCGACATCACCACCACCAACACCTTCACCGCGACCTCGATCGGTCAGGGCGACTACGGGCTGCAGGATGCCGTGCGCGACATGAACCTCGAGGGCGCCCGGCTGGCCCGCGCGAGCGCAGATCGCCATGGCGGCCTCGTCGCCGGGTCGGTCGGACCGCTGAACGTGACGCTGAGCCTCTCCCCCAAGGTCGACGACCCAGCGTTCCGGACCGTCAGCTTCGACCAGGTCTACGAGTCCTACGCCGAGCAGATCGCGGCGCTGCGAGACGGCGGCGCCGACCTCCTGCTCATCGAGACGATCTTCGACACGCTGAACGCGAAGGCGGCGGTCGCAGCCGCGCTGGACGTCGCGCCCGAGCTGCCACGGTGGATCTCCGTGACGATCGTGGACAAGAGCGGGCGCACGCTATCCGGGCAAACCGTCGAGGCGTTCTGGACCTCGGTCGAGCACGCCGACCCGGCGATCGTCGGCGTCAACTGCTCGCTCGGCGCGCGCGAGATGCGGCCGTCGGTCGAGGCGCTTGCCCGCGTCGCGCCCGTCCCGGTCGCGAGCTACCCCAACGCAGGATTGCCGAACGCCTTCGGCGGGTTCGACGAGACGCCCGAGATCACCAGCACGCTCCTGGGCGAGTTCGCGCATGCCGGCTTGGTCAACCTCGTCGGCGGGTGCTGCGGCACCACGCCCGAACACATCAAGATGATCACCGACGCGGTGCGCGACGTTCCGCCTCGCGAGCTGCCCGCGGCGTCGACCGTCACCTCGTTCTCAGGGCTCGAACCGTTCCGGATCACGCCGGAGACCGGATTCGTGATGGTCGGCGAGCGCACGAACATCACCGGCTCGAAGATCTTCGCCCGGCTGATCGAGTCGGGCGACTTCGCGGCGGCCGTCGATGTCGCACGGCAGCAGGTCGAGAACGGCGCGAACCTGATCGACGTCAACATGGACGCCGACCTGATCGACGGCGAGGCGACGATGACGCGGTTCCTGAACCTCGTCGCGACCGAGCCTGAGATCGCCAAGGTCCCGGTGATGATCGACTCGTCGAAGTGGTCGGTCCTCGAGGCTGGCCTGCGCTGCATCCAGGGCAAGGGCGTCGTCAACTCGATCAGCCTCAAGGAAGGCGAGGACGACTTCCTCGCGAAGGCGGCGACGATCCGACGCTACGGCGCGGCCGCGGTCGTGATGTGTTTCGATGAGAAGGGGCAGGCGGACACCGTCGAGCGCAAGGTGAAGATAGCCGAACGCTCGTACCGGTTGCTGATCGACCGCGCCGGGTTCGACCCGACCGATGTGATCGTCGACCCGAACATCCTCGCCGTCGCGACCGGCATCGAAGAGCACAACGAGTATGCGAAAGCATTCATCGACGCGACGCGCGAGATCAAACGACACTGCCCCGGCGCCAAGGTGTCCGGCGGCGTGTCCAACCTGAGCTTCTCGTTCCGGGGCAACGACACGGTGCGTCGCGCGATGCACTCCGCGTTCCTGTACCACGCGATCGCCGCCGGCTTGGACATGGCCATCGTCAACGCCGGTCAGCTCGACGTCTACGAAGACATCGAGCCGGTGCTCCTCGAGCACGTCGAAGACGTCATCTTCAACCGGCGCTCCGACGCGACCGAGCGGATGGTGACGTTCGCCGAGACGGTCAAGGGCGAGGGCGCGAAGACCAGAGAGGAAGACCTCTCCTGGCGCGACGCGCCCGTCGAGGACCGGCTCTCATACGCGCTCGTGCACGGGATCGACCGATGGATCGTCGAGGACACAGAGGAGGCGCGGGCGAAAGCGGAGCGACCGCTCGACGTGATCGAGGGTCCGTTGATGGACGGCATGTCGATCGTCGGCGATCTGTTCGGCGCGGGCAAGATGTTCCTGCCGCAGGTCGTCAAGAGCGCGCGCGCGATGAAGAAGGCCGTCGCCCACCTCGAGCCGTACATGGAGGCCGAGAAGGCGGGCGGGGCGAACCAGGGCACCGTTGTGCTCTGCACCGTCAAGGGTGACGTCCACGACATCGGCAAGAACATCGTTGGGGTCGTGTTGGGCTGCAACAACTATCAGGTTATCGACCTGGGGGTGATGGTGCCGGCCGAGACCCTGCTCGACACGGCGGCCGAAGCCGGGGCGAGCCTCATCGGCTGCTCGGGGCTGATCACGCCATCGCTGGACGAGATGGTCGTCGTCGCCAAGGAGATGCAGCGCCGTGGGCTCGACACGCCGTTGCTGATCGGCGGCGCGACGACCTCACGCCAGCACACGGCGGTTCGGATCGCGCCCGCGTACGACCAGCCGGTGGTGCATGTCGTCGATGCCTCGCGCGTCGTCGGCGTCGCCTCGAACCTCCTCGACGAGAAACGTAAGCCCGGGTTCGACGAGCAGAACCGAGAGCTGCAGGCGAAGCTTCGGGCTCAGCACGAGGAGCGGCAGCGCACGCCGCTGCTCCCCTTGCGGATCGCCGCCGAGCGTCGGACCCCGATCACGTGGCGCGACGACGACGTCCCGGCCGCGCCGTTCACCGGGGCGCGCGTCGTCGAGCCAACGATCGCGGATCTGCGTGACGTGATCGACTGGACCTTCTTCTTCACCGCATGGGAGTTGAAGGGCTCCTTCCCGCAGATCCTCGATCACGACGTGTACGGCGAACAGGCGCGCGAGCTCTTCGCCGACGCGCAGGAGCTGCTCGCGGAGATCGAGGCGGACGGATCGTTGCAGATCCGCGGCGCGTACGGTCTGTGGCCCGCCGCCAGCGAGGGCGAAGACATCGTGCTCGGCAACGGGGTCACGCTGCCGATGCTGCGTCAGCAGGCGGACCGCGGCGACGAGCCGAACCGGTCGCTCGCCGACTTCGTCGCGCCGGTCGAGTCGGGGCTGGCCGATCACATCGGCGCGTTCGCCGTCACCGCCGGCCTCGGCGCCGACGATCTCGTGAAGCGCTACGAGGCGGAACACGACGACTACCGCGCGATCATCGTGAAGGCGCTCGCCGACCGGCTCGCCGAAGCGGCGGCGGAATGGCTCCATCACCAGGTGCGCCTCGCGTGGTACGCGCCCGACGAGTCGCTCACGAACGATGACCTGATCGGCGAGAAGTACCGTGGGATCCGGCCCGCGTTCGGCTATCCCGCATGTCCCGACCACTCCCTCAAGCGTCGCGTCTTCGACCTGCTTGAGGCGCGGGAGCTCGGTATGGACCTGACCGAGCACTGCGCGATGCTGCCCGCTGCAAGTGTCAGCGGGCTCTACATCCAGCACCCGGAGGCTCGGTACTTCAACGTCGGGCAGATCGGCAAGGACCAGGTCGAGGACTACGCGCGCCGGCTCGGTGAGAGCGCGCTCGAGGCCGAGCGCTGGCTCCGCCCGAACCTCGCGTACGATCCCGACTGATCGTCGGCGCAGGCCCGGTATCGTCGAGCGGTAGGCCGGGCAGCGGATAGCGCGTTCGCGCACCCGTCGGTAGGGTGCTCCCAGTGAAGACCCTCACGCGTCCTCCCCAGACGCCGGTGCGGCCGCGTGCGGTCGCCGACGCTCCGCGCCGCTGGCCGCGTCGGCTCGCCGCGATCGCAACGGTCGTTGTGCTGATCGTCGCCGCCATCGCGGCGGTGTGGCTCTCGAACATCGAACCGCTCGCGACCGGGCCGGTCACCTATTCCATCACCGAACACGGACTGCACGTCGAGCGGCGCGATGTCGACGCCCTCGGCGTGACGGGTACCGTGCAATCGCTCCCGATGATCCGCGGCATGGTCTTCCGCTATCGCTTCTCGATCACGAATACCGGCCGCCTGCCGATCACGATCGTCGACGCCGGGTTCCCGCAGTCGCAAGGCATCTCGACGCATGCCGTCCAGGCGAGCCCCTCGCTCGTGCAGAACCCCGGCGCCGGCTCGGGGTTCGGCCCCTTCGCACCGTTCCGGTTGTCCCCAGGGGACGTCGCGGGATTGACGATGGAGGTCACGGTGCCGCGCGATGCCTGTTCCGCCCCCGGCTCGTTCACGTCCTGGTATCAGGAGCCCGTGACGTATCGGGTTTTGGGCGTCGTGCGCAACGCCACCGTCGAGACCGGGACGGAGATCCGCCTCGAGGGCACGGACGCGACGGCCTGCTAGCTCAGTGGAACGAGTGCCCGCAGGCGCAGCCACCCTGGGCGGCAGGGTTGTCGATCGTGAAGCCCGTCTGCTCGAGCGAGTCGACGAAGTCGACGGTCGCCTGCGAGAGGTAGGGCACCGACATCTTGTCGATCACGACGCGGACACCGTGCTGCTCGCCGAGCGTGTCCTTGTCCGAGGTCTGGTCGTCGAGGTACATCGCGTAGCGGAGGCCGGCACAACCGCCGGGTGAGACGGCCACCCGCAGCGCGATGTCGTCGCGGCCCTCCTCAGCGAGGAGCTCCTTCACCTTGGTTGCAGCGATCGGGGTGATTGTCAGCATCGATCCTCCGTCGGGGTTCCTACTCAAGAGATTGTAACCGGCGATGCACGCGAACTCTACCCACGCGGTCGGGTTCGCCTCCTCCCGGCGTTCCGCGTTGCGGTGGAATCAACCCCGGGCGGAGGGAACGACCGCCGGATCGATCGCGAGCGCCCCGGCGAGCTGTTCGAGCGACGATCGGGGATCGGTCATCGCGGCATCCGGACCGACGAGCTCGACGAGCGACCGCACAACCGTGCCGGGTGCGGCCGCGCTCGCGACGCCGCAGACGATTGCCGCGGGAACGCCTACGAGCTCGCACGCTTCGAGGACGCCGGCCGGCACCTTGCCGCGCAACGATCCGGCGTCGAAAGACCCCTCCCCCGTGATCACGAACGACGCGGAGGCGAGGCGGTCGCGGAACCCCACCGCCTCCATCACGACCTCGACGCCACGCCGGAGCCGGGCTCCGGTGAACGCCAGGAGACCGAACCCGAGGCCTCCCGCGGCGCCCGCACCCGGCTCGTGCGACCGGTCGGCGCCGAGGTCCCGCTGCGCCACCGCCGCCAGGTGCGCAAGCGCCCGGTCGAGCATCACCACGTCCTCGGGCGACGCGCCCTTCTGCGGGCCGAAGACCGCGCTCGCGCCGGATGGCCCGCACAACGGGTTGTCGACATCGGTCACGCCAACAACCTCGACCCTGCGCAGCCGGTCGAGGACCGGACCGACGTCGAGCCTCGCGAGCGTGGCGAGCGCGCCACCTCCGTCGGCGATCGGCGCGCCCTCCGCGTCGAAGAACCGGCCTCCCAATGCCGCCGCCATCCCCGCGCCCCCGTCGTTGCTGGCCGAGCCGCCGAGGCACACGAGCAGCCGGCGTGCACCCGCATCGAGCGCCGCGGCCATCAACTCCCCCGTCCCGCGCGTCGTCGTTCGCAAAGGGTCGCGGCGGCCGACGGGCACCAGATCGAGCCCCGACGCGCGTGCCATCTCGATGACGGCCGTCCGGCCGCGCATGCCGAACGCCGCATCGACCAGATCGCCGAGCGGGCCCCTCACGCGCCGAGTTGCTCGGGTCGCATCGGGGTCGTGAGCCGGGACCAGCGCATCCAACGTGCCCTCACCGCCGTCGGCGAGCGGCACGACCTCTACCTCGTCCTCGGGCCGCGCGCGAAGCCATCCGCGCGCGATCGCATCGCCTGCTTCGCGCGCAGACAGGGTGCCGCGGAACTTGTCGGGGCACACCAGGACGCGCATGGCGGCGACTGTACAATCCGCCCCGAACTGAGCGGGAAGGCGCACGGAGCAGGTGACGATCAGCCGAGAAGACCTGGTAGGCATCGCGCATGCCGAGCGCCAGCGCCTGGGCCGCATGATCCAGTTCGCCGACCCCGATACGTGGGACGCACCGAGCGCCGCGCCGGGCTGGTGGAACCGCGACGTGATGGCCCACCTCGCGGCGGCCGACACGGCGGCCGCGCAACTCGTGGCGGGACAGCCCGCCGAAGAGCTGGAGGAGTTCCGCGGCCAGCTGAACGGTCAGGTCTTCACGACCGACGCGTGGAACGCGTGGACCGTCAACCGGCGCTCCGAGATGGACACACGCACGATCCTCGACACGTGGGGCGCGGCCGCGGAGTCGCTGCTCGAGCACGCGGCCAGGCTGAACGATCACGAATGGCGAGATGAACGGTTCCCGTGGCTCGCCGGGGACATCGCGGTCACCTACCTTATCCAGTCGCGAGTCGTCGAGTGGTTCCTCCACGGCGAGGACATGCGGGCCACCAACGGCGTCGCGCCCGGATGGCAGTTCGGCTGGCAGCACTGGCCCGTCCACCTCACGATCGATCTGGGCGTTCGGATGCTCCCCTGGACGCTCGCCGAGGCCGGCCACGACCTGTCCGGCCGGTCCGTCCACATCGAAGTCAGCGGCGCAGGGCAGGGCGAGTGGCACTGGGGACTCGGCGCCGGCGAGGTTCCGGGGCCGACCGCCCACCCCGACGCGACGATCGTCGGCCGGGCGCCGCAGCTCGCGCTCGTCGCCGGCAAGCGGATCGACCCTGAACTGCTCCTCGAGTCCGGGATCCTCGTGCTGGGTGGCGACATCGCGATCGCGGACCTGGTCCTGCACACGATGCGCGCCTACGTCTAACGCGAGCGTCGCACGACCATCCGACGTACCCGCCGCGCGATCGCGCCGAACCGGTACTTGTACGCGTAGTCGCCCTTGAGCAGGTCGAACCCGCTCGCGCCGTCTTCGATCGCGAGCCGGATATCCTCGCCAACGAGCACCATCCCGGGCGCGAGCGCGCCCCATGAGCGGTCGAACGCTGAGTTGTAGAGATACGAGCGATCGCCCCATCGGAACCCGATCGTGCCGGCCGCGAGCGAGCCGCCGACCTCGATGAAGTTCAACCGGAACGCCCCTGAGGACAGGAACGCCTCGCCCAGCCGCCGGAAGAAGATCTCCATCCCAGGGACCATGAACACGCCCTTGGGACCCTCGCTCAGATGGTGCAGCTCCACGAACCGGTCGAGCAGCGCAGTCAGATCCTGCGTGCCTGCCGTCACGATCGAGAACGGCCCGGCCTCGGTTTCGAGCTTCTTCGCTTTGCGGCGGATCTCGTGGCGAAGCTTCGCCGGCAGCCCTTCGAGATAGCCATCCCACGTCGGCGACAGCTGCAGATATGGCGCGACCCCGTCGTGGTCGGGCGCCTCCTCCACCGACATGCCGCGCGCAGTCGCGGCGTCGCCGATCAGCTCGTACCAGCCGCTATCCTCGGCGATCCCCCACAGGTCGGCGGTTTCCCAGTCCTCGCGCGCGAGCAACGCGTCCCACAACGCCGCGACGAACGCCTCCTTCACGTCAGGTCGAGCGACCGGGCCGAGGTAGTCGGTGATCTCGACGCCGCCGAGGAACCGGAGCTGGGTGCCGCTCCGCTCGAAGCCGACCGCGGCGAGCTGCGCGCCGGCGTCGTCCTCACCGAAAGCCAGCAACAGCTCGTCGGCGTCCTCCCCGAACTCT
>DATAPH010000030.1:0-11211 GCA_036265325.1 Actinomycetota bacterium
CCCGAGCAGCCCGCACTCGTACGCGACCTCGGTCGGGCGCCGGCCGAACTTCTCGAGCGTGCTCTGCACCTCGCCCATCGATTCGTTCAGGTGGATGTGGACGCCGGTGCCGAGGTCAGCCGCAAGGGCGCTGGCGTCGCGGAGCAGATCGATCGAAGCAAGCGGCAACCACTCGATGCCGACCTTGACCTCGACGCGTCCGTTCGCCGCACCGTTGGACGAGCGGAACCCCGCCTCGTTATTCGCGAGCGTGTCGAGGCCGTGCTCCTCGTCGGCGACGACGTTGGAGAGCACCGCGCGGATCCCGATCTCGCCCGCCGCCTTGGCCATCGCATCGATGTGGCGGTACATGTCGTTGACCGCTGTGACGCCGAAGCTGATGGACTCCGCGTAGCTGAGCAGCGCGCCCCAGTACACGGCCTCGGGATCGATCGCCCGCACGAGCGGGTACCAGAATCGCTGCAGGTTCTCGGCGAGCGGGAGATGATCCGCCCACCCCCGGCCGAGCGCCGTGTGGTAGTGCAGATCGACGAGGCCGGGCACCACGGCCCCGCCCTTCGCGTCGAGCACCTTCGTGCCGTGGGGCACTCGCGCCCGCACGTCGGCCGACGTGCCGACCGCGACGATGCGGTCGCCGTCGATCGCGACCGCACCGTCGAAGAAGACGCCGTGGTCGTCGTTCAATGTGACGACGATGGCGTCGTCGATCAGCAGCATCGGATCCGCTTATGCGGTCGGGACGACCATGCGATCCAGCACGTGCTGGAACGCGAGGTTGGCCTCGTGCAGGACCTTGCCCTGATCGATCGTCGTGAACTCGTGCTCGCGATACACGACGTTGCCGTCGATGATCGTGGTGTTCACCGCGCTGCCGTTCGCCGCGAAGACGAGGTGCGAGTACAGGTGCGCCTTCGACTCGGGGAACAGCGGCGTGAACATCTGGTTGTCCAGGTCGATCAGGATGACGTCGGCCTTCTTCCCGGCCGTTAGCTCCCCGGTCTCGTGCCGCAGCGCCGCCGAGCCGTTGCGAGTCGCCATCCGCACCACGTCGGGCGCCTGCTGCAGGCTCGGATCGACCCGGCTCGCGCGGTGCATCAGCGACGCGAACTTCATCACCTCGAACAGGTCGCGACTGTTGTTGCACTCGGCGGCGTCGTGGCCGAGCCCGACGTTGAGCCCCGCCGCGAGCATCTCGGGCACCCGCGCGATCCCGTTGCCGAGCTTCGCGTTCGAGGACGGGTTGTGCGAGATCTGCGTGCCTGTCTCGCGCATCAGCGCGATCTCCTTGTCGGACAGCCACACGCAGTGCGCCGCGATGCACCGGTCGAACAGGATGCCGCAGTCGTAGGCGACCTCGGTCGGCCGGCGCCCGAAGCGCTGCTTCGAGTTCTCGACCTCGGTGAGCGACTCGTTCAGATGGATGTGGATCCCGGTGTCGAGGTCGTCGGCCAGCGTACGGGCGTCGGTCAGCAGGCCTTCGGACGCGAGCGGCAGCCACTCGATCCCGATGTAGACCTCGATCCGGCCGTTGGCCGCGCCGTGGGACTGCTCGTACGCGATCCGGTTGTCCTCCAGCGTGTCGAGGTCGTGCTCGTCGTCGGCGATGTCGTTCGAGAGCACCGCGCGGATCCCGATCTCCTCTGCGGCCTTCGCCAGGCCGTCGAGACGCCGGTACATGTCGTTCACCGTGGTGACGCCGCACTTGATCGACTCGCTGTAGCTGGCCAGCGCCGCCCAGTACGCCTCCTCCGGGTTGAGTGCGCGGATGATCGGATACCAGCACGTCTCGAGGTACTCCCACAGGGGAAGGTGGTCGCTCCAGCCCTTGCCGAGGGCAGTGTGGTAGTGCAGGTCGACGAGACCCGGCAGCACCGCCTTGTCCGAGGCGTCGATCACTGTCGCGCCGGCCTCATCGACCGCAACGTCCTTGCCGACCTGCGTGATGCGGTCGCCCTCGATCACGACCGTCCCGCCGAACAGCACGTCGTCGTCGTCGTTCATCGTGACGACCGTGCCGTTCTTGATGATGATCTTCTCGCTCATCGCGAACCCCTTCCTATCGCCTACCGCGAGATGCCTTGTCCGCCGGTCGGGACCGCGGAGGTCAGGTCGACCCACACCGACTTGGAGTGCAGGTACGGCTCGAGCGCCTCTTCGCCGAGCTCCTTGCCGAACCCGGAGTGCTTGCGGCCGCCGAACGGCACGGCCACGTCGAACATGCCGTACGTGTTGATCCACACGGTGCCGGCGTCGAGGCGGTCGGCGATCCGCAGCGCCTTGCTGGTGTCGGCGGTCCAGATCCCCGAGGCGAGGCCGTAGTCGACGCCGTTGGCGAGCGCGAGCAGCTCGTCCTCGGTCTCCCACGGGATCACCGCGAGCACCGGCCCGAAGATCTCCTCCTGCGCAGCCTTCATGTCGTTCGTCATGCCGCCGAGCACCGTCGGCTCGAGGAAGAAGCCGCCCTCGAGGCCGGCGACGCTCGCCTCGTTGCCGCCCGCCGCGACCTTGGCGCCTTGTTCCTGGGCGTTCTCGACGTAGCCCTTCACGCGCGCGCGATGGTTCGACGAGATGAGCGGCCCCATCTGCGTCTCTGGGTCGAGTCCCGACCCCAGGCGGATCTCCTTCGCCTGGGCCGCGACGCGCTCGGTCAGCTCGTCGGCGACGGGCGCCTCGACGAACAGCCGGGAGCCGGCCACGCACGCCTGACCCTGGTTGAAGAAGATGCCGCCGAACGCACCCGCGGAGGCAGCCTCGAGGTTCGCGTCGGCGAACACGATGTTCGGGCTCTTGCCGCCGAGCTCGAGCGTCACGCGCTTGAGGCCGTCGACGGCCGTGCGCATGATCTCCTTGCCCGTCGCCGTCTGGCCGGTGAACGCGACCTTCTGCACGCCGGGATGCCGCACGAGCGACGCGCCCACCTCGGGACCGCCGATCACGACGTTGATGACGCCCGGCGGGAAGCCTGCCTCGTCGACCAGCTGCATCAGCCGGAGGGTCGAGAGCGGCGCGAGCTCCGAGGGCTTGATCACGATCGTGCACCCGGCCGCGAGGGCGGGACCCAGCTTGTACGCGACCTCGAGGAGCGGGAAGTTCCACGGGGTGATCGCGGCGACCACGCCGACCGGCTCGCGCTTGGCGACGGTGAACATGCCCGGGATCGAGTTGGGCAGGACCTTGCCCTCGATCTTCGTCGTCCACCCGCCGTAGTAGCGAAGCAGCTCGATCGTGAGGGCGATGTCGACGAGCTGCGCCTCCCACATCGGTTTGCCGTTGTCGAGGACCTCGATCGTCGCGAACTCATCCTTGGCCGCCTCGAGCAGATCCGCCAGGCGCCAGATCAACTTCGCGCGCTGGGTCGGCGGCGTGAACCGCCATCCGTCGAAGGCGCGGCCGGCGGCGGCGACCGCGGCGTCGACGTCGCGCGTCGACGCGAGTGGCGCCTCGGCGAGCTGCGCGCCGGTTGCGGGGTTCAGCGAAGGGAGGCCCTCGTCGGTCTCGACGAATGCGCCGTCGATGTACAGCCGCATCGGCTCCTCGAGGAAGTCGATCCGCGGCTGCGTGTCGGTGGATGCCATCGTTGCGTCTCCTTCCAGCGGGTTGCGTAGGGGGTTAGGCGAGCTCGAGCACCTGGCGGCCGAGCACCGAGCGCCCCCGGAGCGCGGCCAGCGCGTCGTGGACGCCGTCCATCGGGTAGGACGCGGCGATGGGGACGCGCAGCGCGCCGGCGTCCGCGAGCGTGAGCGCGTCCTGGAGATCCAACCGCGTCGCCGCGACCGTCGACACGAAGACCGTCTCGGGCAAGATGAACTCGATCGGGTGCACCTCGAGCGACTGATCGGTGTAGCCGGTCGACACGAACCGGCCGCCCTTCGCGAGCGAGCGAATGCCGGCGAGCATCGACGCCGTCGTCCCGACGAGCTCGAAGAACACGTCCGCGCCCCGGCCGCCGGTGAGACCGCGAAGTTCGTCGGCAACCGACTCGTATCCCTTCTCGCCGAGCACCACGCCGCCGCTGGCGCCGTGCGATTCTGCGAGCTTGAACTTCTCGTCCGAGTCGGCGATCGCGAGCACGCGCGCGCCGGCGTGCGCCGCTGCCTGGACGACGAGCACGCCGACGCCGCCGATCCCGTCGACCACCGCGGTGTCGCCCAGACGAAGTCCAGAGAGCTTCGTCGCGTGCATCGCGGTCATCCCGGCGCACGTGAGCACCGACGCGGTCGCGAGGTCGACGCCGTCGGGCACGGGTACCGCGTTCTGCTCGGGAACCACGGCGTACTCCGCGTCGCCGCCGTCCCGGTTGAACCCGAGTTGGTCGGGCTCGTTGTCACAGATGTTCGTGCGGCCCTTCAGGCACTGTTCGCAGCGGCCGCAGAAGATCTTGTTGTAGATCGCGACGCGGGCTCCGACCGGCGTGCGGACGCCGTCGCCCACCGCCTCGACCACGCCGGCCGCCTCGTGACCGAGCGTCATCGGGTACGGGTCCGGTTTGATCATGCCGTCGAGGATGTGCAGGTCGGTGCCGCAGACGCCCGCCGCGTGCACACGAACGAGCACCTCGCCCGGGCCGGGCGTGGGCGCCTCGATGTCGTCGACACGCAAGACCAGGTCCTCGTGGATCCGTGCAGCACGCATCAGGGGTTTCCTCCTTGTTCTCTGGCTTGTTTCCTGGCTCGTTCTCTGGCTTGTTCTCTGGCTCGTTCGTCGGGGGAGCCGCCGTCGGCGCTCCCGTACGCCATGTCCCAGAACGCTCGTTCGTACCAGGTGGAACGCTCGAAGATGTCGGCGAGCGCGGCAACACGCGCGCCGTCGTTCGGGTCGACGAGCCGGTCGAGCAGCACCGTGGTGTCGTCGACGAGCCCGTCGTAGTCGTCGTCGCCGAACAGCGCGATCCAGTCCGCGTAGATCGGATCGGCCGGCCGCGAGGCCATCAGCGGCCGGGCGATCTCGCCGTAGCTCCACTGGCACGGCAGGACCGCCGCGAGACCGGCCGGACAGTCTTCCATCGCGCACACCGCGAGAAGATGTCGCGTGTACGAGTACGTCGTCGGGAGCATCCGCCCGCGGCCCGCCTCGGTGTCCTCGTCCCCGCCGAGCTTCTCGAGGAATGCGAGGTTCGCCGGGATCTCGTCCTGGACGATCCGGATCTCGAAGCGGGTGAGCACATCGAGCGCCGATCGATCGGGCGCGCCCGCGAGCAGCAGACCGATCGCGCGGGCATAGGCCTCGAGGTACAGCACGTTCTGCCGGAAGTAGCCGCGGAAGGTCTCGTGCGGCAGCGTGCCGGCCGCGATCTCTCGGACCATCGGATGCGCGACCGCCGCCGCCCACGTCTCTTCGCCGGCGTCGTGCAGCATCACGGAAACGCGCTGGCCGCTCATCGACTCCCCGCCTGGTGCTGCATGCCCGCGAGTTGATCGCCCCGGACGCTTCCGATGTGCACGCGCAACGCGCGCTCGGCCTCGTCGGCGTCGCCCTGCGCGATGGCTTCGACGATCGCCGCGTGCTCCTCGACGGACGCTTCCACCCGGCCGGGGATCTCCTCGGTGAGCTTCCCGATCCGCGTCAGGTGCGCCCGGAGCGTCTCGATCAGGCCGCGGATCCGAACGTTCGCAACCTGTTCGAACACGATCTGGTCGAAGCGTCCGAGCAGCTCGGCGAGCCCCGCGAGATCGCCTGCATCGCGCGCGGCCCGGCTCCGCTCGATCACGTCTCTGAACGCCGCGAGCGTCTCGTCGTCCACGTCGGTCGCCGCGGCGCGGACCGCGGCGCCCTCGAGCAGCTCGCGCAGCTCGTAGATCTCCTGGAGGTCGCGCTCGGAGTAGTCGGTGACGACCGCACCCTTGAACGACGTCGCCTCGACGAGCCCTTCCTGCTCGAGCCGGCCGAGCGCCTCGCGGACCGGCGTCTTGCTCACGCCGAGCTGCGTCGCGATGGCCGCTTCGCGCAGCGGGGTGCCGGGCTCGAGACGCAGGTCGACGATCGCCCCGCGGATCTCCTCGTAGACCCAGTCGGTGACCAGCTGGCGATCCGGACGTGGCTGGAAGACGGCGCCGTCGGGTTGGCTCGTGCCGGGCGTGGACTCAGCCATCGTCCGAGCCTCCCTCGGGCGCTTCCACCAGCTCGATCAAGACGCCGCCCGCCGCGGATGGATGCAGGAACGCGACGCGCGTGCCCATGCCGCCGGCCCGCGGGCTGTGATCGATCAACGCGACGCCGTGTTCGTCCAGGTCCGCCAGCGCGTCGTCGAGCGAGTCGACCACGAACGCGATGTGGTGGAGCCCTGGCCCGCGTTTGTCGAGGAAACGCCGGACGACGCCGTCGTCGCCGGCCTCCAAGGTCTGCACGAACGGTCCGCCGACCTCGTACATCCGCTCGGTGAACCCGTCGCCCTCCTCTGTGTGCACCGGTGAGCCGAGGAGTGCCGCGAACAACGCTTCCCCGGTACGGTCCTCGCCGCTCGCCACGGCGACGTGATGCAAGCCCGTCACGCGCCAGTCGCTCACGCCGGCACCTCCACCACGTCGCGGAAGCACGCGGCGAACGCTTCGACCGTTTCCATCCGGCGCTGGCCGAGCGGAAAGACGTGGACCGAGTCGGCGCCCGCGGCGATCGCGGCCTCGATCCGGCCGCGCGCCTGCTCGCGGCCGCCGGCGAGCGCGACCTCGCGGACGAAGTCGTCGGGCAAGAGCGTGGCGGCGGTCGCAGCCTCCTGGAACTCGCCGCCCTTGTACGCCTCGCGGACGGCTTCGACCAGCGTGGGGTCGAGCCCCCAGAGCTCGCACACGACGGGCGCCGTCTGTGGGAACCATGCCGCGATCGTCCTCGCCGATCGCAGCGCGGCGGACTCGTCTTCGTCGACCGCCCCGTACGCGAACACCGCGATGTGCGGACGCGGGCGGCCCGCTGCGGCCGCACCCCGTTCGACGTGCTCGATCGCCCAGCGAAGCCCGTCCGGGAACAGCCCGACGAGCAGGATGACGCCGTCGGCGATCTCGCCGGCGAGCTCGAGCATCCTCGGTCCGCTCGCGGAGACGTAGACCGGGATGTCCGGGCGAGCGGCGAACCGCATGTGCGCGCCGTCGAGCGTGAACGCGTCGTCCTGCGCCGACACGGTCTCGCCGGCCCACAGGGCGCGGATCGCGGCGATCGAACCGCGCACCGACGCGAGCTTCGCGGGATGCATGCCCAGCGCGAGCAGCGGTCGATCGCCCGCGCCGATGCCAAGGACCATCCTGCCGCCGGAGATCTCGTCGACCGTCGCGGCGGCCGCGGCGGTGATCGCGGGGTGACGCGTCAGCGGGTTCGTCACGGCGGTCCCGAGCTGCAGCCGCGACGACCTGGACGCGGCGAGCGTGAGGTACGCGTACGAGTTCCGGGCGTGGAGCGACGAGTCGGTGAGCCACAGGTTGTCGAAGCCGAGCCCTTCGATGCGCTCGACCATCGTGGTGAACTCCGCGGGCGGATACGCGCCCTGCAGGACGACCCCGGAACGAGGCGGCGTCATCGGCGCGCCTTCCCGTAGCGGTCGACCGTCGCCGCAAGCGCCCGGACACCGCTGGCGATCGGCGCGATGTCGATCCACTCACCGGTTGTATGCTCGCCCGCGCCGGTGGTGATGCCGACCGCGACCGCCGGGATGCCGCGCGCGTGCGCCGCGTTCGCGTCGGTGCTGGTCGCCGGGTTCGTCACGGTGACGCCTTCCGCGATGAGGGCTGCCTCGGCGGCGCGAACAAGCGGTGCGCCGGGGTCGACGCGACCCGCCGGGCGGTCACCGATCGCCTCGAGCCGGACCTCGAGAGGCGCGGGCGTGGTCGCGACCGTCGACTCCACCGAACGTACGAGGTCGGCGAGCGCGGCCGGGTCGTCGGCGCGCAGGTCCACCTCGAACCAGGCGTCGCGAGCGCGGACGTTGATCCCCTCGCCACCCCCCACGCGACCGACGTTCACCGCCGTGCCCGGCGCGCGGCGTGTTGCAACGATCGTGGCGATGAGCGAGGCCGCCTGATGCACGGCGCTCGGGGCGTCGGCGGCCTCCCACGCATGCCCGCCGGGACCGCCGATCCGAACGCGTCGGCGCGCCGACCCGACCCCGACGGTCGACACGCGGCCCAGATAGTTGCCCTCCACGGCGAGCAACGCGCCGACCTCGATCGGCGGGGCATCCAGCGCGGCGGTGACGCCCGCGAGATTCCCAAGCCCCTCCTCGCCGACGGTCGCACACAGCCAAACCGGCGGTCCGTCCGGGCCGATCCCAGCCGCCGCGGCGCCGATGCCCGCAACCCCGACCGCGTCGTCGCCGACGCCGGGTCCACGCAGCGTGTCGCCGTCGCGCGCGATCTCGTGCGCCACGTCGCGGCCGAACACGGTGTCGAGGTGCGCCGCGAGCACGACGGCCGCGCCGGCACCCGAGCGGACGCGGGCCCACACGTTTCCCGCAGGATCGCCGTGGACGTCGTCGAAGCTATCGGCCCGCCACCACAGAGCGACGAGCTCGGCCCGCGCGGCCTCCTCGCCGGTCGGCGCCGGCACCGAGGCGAGCGTGATCGTGCGATCCACGACCTGATCCACGAGCGTCGCGCCGATCGCCTTCATGCGGCGACCGCCACGCCCTTCTCGACGAGCGCGTCGACATCGGCCGTCGAAAGGCCAACCTCGACGAGCACGTCGCGCGTGTCTGCACCGAGGACGGGCGCCGGCCGCGGGAACGTGGCGATGGCGCCGTCGGTACGGACCGGCGGCGTCACCGCGCGGTACGGACCCGCCGCCGGGTGCTCGAGCTCCTGCACCCCACCGAGCGCACGAACCTGTTCCGTGTTGAAGACCTGCGCGAGGTTCCGCACCTCGGCCGCCGGCACGCCGGCCTCGGCCAAGCGCGCCAGCCACTCGGCCGTCGGCCGCGTTCGAAGCGTCGCCTCCAAGGCCGCCGTCAGCTCGTCGCGATTGCGAACGCGAGCGGCGTTGTCCTCGAAGCGGGGATCCGACGCCAGGTCGTCGGCGCCGAGCACTGTGCAACAGCGCCGCCACAGGTCCTCGGAGCCGGCGCCCGCGAGCACGATCCAGCCGTCCTGCGTGCGGAACCCACCGTACGGCGCGAAGGTCGGCGAGTGCGTCCCCAAAAGCCCGGGCACCGACCCGGTCACGAACATCGCGGTCGCGAGCGTGCCGAGCGCCGACAGCGCGAACTCCAATAAAGAAGACGACACGTGCGCGCCGACCCCGGTGCGCACGCGCTCGGCGTGGGCGGCCAGCAGGCCGACCGCGCACGACAGGCCGGCGCCGACATCGAGCAGCGGCGCGCCGACCTTCACCGGCCCACTGTCCTCGCTGCCGGTGACGCTCATCACGCCGCTCTCGGCTTGCAGGATCAGGTCGAACCCGCCGCGCGCGGCGTCGGGGCCGACCTCGCCGTACCCCGAGATCGAGCCGTAGACGATCGACGGGTGGCGCTCGTGCACGCCTTCCCAGTCAAGCGCGTGCGCGGCCAGGCTTCCGGGGCGGCTGTTCTCGACGACGAAGTCCGAGGACGCGAGCAGCGCCTCGCGCGCCTCCGCGGCCTCGGGTTTCCGGAAGTCGAGCGCCACGCTCCGCTTGCCGCTGTTGAGCGACAGGAACAGCACCGACTCGTCGCCGATCTTCGCCGTGCCCTGCGCGCGGTATGGATCGCCCTCGGGCGGCACCTCGAGCTTGATCACGTCGGCGCCGAAGGAGGCGAGCAACGCCGTCGTGTAGGAACCCGCGACGAACCGGGTGAGGTCGAGCACGCGCAGGCCCACCAACGGAGCGCTCACCACAGGGCCGGCTCCCGGAACTCGCCGAACACCGAGCGGAACACGTCGGCCAGCTCGCCGAGCGTCGCGCCCGCCCGTGCGGCGGCGATCAACGGCGGCATCACGTTGGCGCCATCCCGCGCCGCGACCGAGACCGCGTCGACGGCGGCGGCGCACACGCCGGTATCGCGCGAGGCTACGCGCTGCGCCGTTCGCGCCGCGTGGCGCTCCCCCACGCCCGGATCTGCGGCGAACATGTCGCCGAGGCGGGGCTCCTCGTCGGCGGAGGCGTACACGTTCACGCCGACGCGAGGGCGGTCGCCGCTCGAGATCTCGCGCTCCAACCGGTAGGCCGACTCGGCGATCCACCGCTGCGGGGTGCCCGCCTCGATCGCAGCGGCCGCTCCCCCGGCAGCGTCGAGCTCAGCGATCAGCTTCTGCGCGCGCTCCTCGAGCTCGTCGGTGAGCGCCTCGACGAAGTACGAGCCTGCCAACGGGTCCGCGGTTCGCGCGACGCCCGACTCCAACGCGATGATCTGCTGCGTGCGCAGCGACAGCGTGACGGCCTCTTCCGAGGGAATCTCGTACGCCTCGTCGTAGCCCATCACGTGGATCGACTGCGCGCCGCCGAGCACGGCCCCCAAACACTGGATGGTCGAGCGCACCACGTTGTTCAACGGCTGCTGCGCCGTCAGCGTCGTCCCGGAGTTCCCCGAGAAGAACCGCAGCCGACCCGACGCGGGGTCGCTCGCGCGGAACCGTTCGGTCGCGATCCGATACCACAACCGTCGCGCCGCCCGCAGTTTCGCTACCTCTTCGAACAGATCCATCGTGGTCGCGAAGTGGAACGACAGCCGAGGCGCGAACGAATCGAACGCGAGCCCGCGAGCGACCAGCGCCTCGCCGTACGCGATCGCGTTCCCCATGGCGAGCGCGAGCTCTTGGATCGCGTCGCACCCCGCCTCGCGCGCGTGATAGCCGGTGATCGAGATCGGGTTGAACCGCGGCAGCGCGCCCGCCGCGTACTCGATCACGTCACAGCTCAACCGCAGCGACGGTTCGGGCGGATAGATGAACGTCTTGCGCGCGAGGAACTCCTTCAAGATATCGTTCTGGAGCGTGCCGGCCAGGTCCGCAGCGGCCGCGCCCTGCCGTTCGGCGGCGACCAGGTACATCGCGAGGATGATCGGAGCCGTCGCGTTGATCGTGAAGTTCACCGAGATCGCATCGAGCGGGATGCCGTCGAAGAGGTCGATCATGTCGTCCGCGGTGTCGATCGCCACGCCGACGCGCCCGACGTCGGCCCCCGCCGACGGGTGCGCCGAGTCGTAGCCGAGCTGCGTCGGCAGGTCGAACGCGACCGACAGCGCCGACTGCCCTCGCTCGAGCAGGAACTTGAAGCGCGCGTTCGCGTCCTCCGGTGAGCCGAACCCGGCGAACTGGC
>DATAPH010000031.1:0-62072 GCA_036265325.1 Actinomycetota bacterium
TCGACGATCATGAGACCGAGCCCTCCATCGCGGTCGGCATCGGGACCCAGAACTCTTGCGGCCTCAGCTGACGTCGGCTGCTCGACATCTACGCGAACAACGTCGGCACCTAGATCGACCACGAGCACGATGTCATCGTCCGCGGACAGCTCGCCGTGTCGAACGGCGTTACTGACGAGTTCGGTCGTGGCGAGTCTGATCGTCTCGGCCGCCTGATCACCAACCGCGTCACCCAGCCATCCGTCGAGCATCGCGCGAGCCTGTGTCCCTGCATCTGCGGTAGGGACGAGGGAGCCATGGAAGCGCAACGTGAGCGGGCCCCCTTCTGGGTCGAGTCGATGATCTGGACGGATCTGCGCGCTATGTCGCGTTGCCGACATATCTACCCGTCGCTTCGACAGAGCAAACGACTAGTCTGTTTCTCGGAGTTCACGATGCTCCCCGGTGTGTTAGTCAGGGGTCACCCTCAGGTTGAGGCGTCGCCGAGTGTCCCGATCGAAGGGACCACCATGGACGACGCCCAACGCGGCCACACCGGCAACCTCGTGCTCGATGCGCTTCCTGGATCCGTCCGCGAACAACTCCTGCTGAACGATGCGCCGCGAGCGATCGAGGACGGCGACAGATGGCGCTCTCCGGGGGATGACGTAAAGACGGTCGCCTTCCCGATCAGCGGCACACTCTCCCTCATCGCCGAGACCGATGAGTACCGGGTGGAGGCGGCAACGATCGGGAACGAAGGTGCGGCAGACGTGTTCTCGGCCGTCGCCTCGCGCGTCGCCCCGCTCTTGCTGATAGGTCAGGTGAGCGGACAGGCCTACGAGATCCCCATCGATCGGTTCCTGGCTGCGTATGCCGACAGCCCGGAGCTCCAACGGGTGATCCACGGGTACATCGAGGCGTTGCTCTTCCAAACCTCGATGAGCACCCTGTGTCAAGCGGTCCATCACCTGAACGAGCGGTGCGCCCGGTGGCTGCTGCAAAGCCACGACCGCGTCGATTCCGACACGTTCGAGCTGAAGCAGGAGTTCCTCGCGACGATGCTCGGGGTCTCGCGTCCGTCCGTCTCGCTCGCCGCCGGGGCCCTGCAGGCCTCGGGCCTGATCTCCTACCGCCGCGGCAAGATCACGATCGTCGACCGCGAGGGCCTGGAAGATGCGGCATGCCCTTGCTACGAGGAGATCCGCTCGGCGTACTCCCGGCTCGTGCCACTCACGTGAGTCGTTCGGGAGGCCGAAATGTCAGCGACCGAACAGACCAGGTATCGCGTCTGTACTATCTTTCGCCGTTGACATGACACCTTTGGGAGGAGACATGGCTGGTTTCCGCGTTCAGCCCGGATCTGAGGGCGTCTTGTACCTGGCCGGAGAGTTGGAGATGGCGACCGCCGAGGGGTTCCCGGCCGATGCGGCGGCCAGCCTGAACGGTCGACCGGAGCTCGTGCTCGACATCAGCGAGCTCGAGTTCATCGACTCCACGGGCATCCGGGCACTCCTCGAGCTCGCCCGGTTGGCGACACCGAAACGGGTCGTCTTGCGACACCCGCGTCCCAACGTCGACGCCGTCCTGGGGGTCGTCAACATCGATTCCCTGGGCATCGGCGTCGAGCGCTGACGCACCGCTACGATAGTTGACCTGGAGGATGTGGCTCCGGGGGAGAGACTTGAACTCTCAACCTACGGATTAACAGTCCGCCGCTCTGCCGATTGAGCTACCCCGGAACGGGACGCGAGCGAGTTTACCAGTGGCCTTTCTGGCAACAGGCTTCCTCGCGCCTCGCGGTACGCTCCTTCCTATCGACCGGGAGGGAGCCTCGATGAAGCTGCGCACGCTGTTCCTGTTCGGAGCTGGTGTCGTGACCGGCCTGATGATCGCGAAGAAGATGTCGGCCGACGACGAGGCGATCGTCCACGGCCCACAGCCGACGCGCTCGGCTAATCCGATGATGCGGGCGTTCTCCGACCGGACGTCGGCCTTCTCCGATCGTGCCACCGTCCGAAGCCTCGACGCGATCCGTCGCGCACGCGTCGCGATCCGCGACCGGCTTGCCGAGCAAGGCTATGACGAAGCGGCCTGGAGCTGACCTACCAGGACAGGTTCCACGCAGCTACCGAACCGCCGTTCCCGCCGTTGCAGTCCGCCCACGTCGCGCCGGCTATCTCGCCGTAGTGGGTGTCGTGCGGCGGATCGTCGCGAACGAAGAAGCAGTTCCCCGACTTCGAGAACGCAGCGATGGTCAGCACGCCGCTGGTCGTGTCGCCGCTGACGGTGGTCGGAGTCGTGCTCGACAACGTTCCGGGCACCCACTGAACACTCTGGTCCACCGATTGGAAGTCGGGTATCGTCGCGGGCGCGTAGTCGTTGTAGTCGGCGAACACGACGCGGCCCGACGTCAGCGCCACCCGCAACGACGATTGCGCGGCACGGTCCTGCGCGCGGTTGCGCGCGCCGAGGAAGGTCGGCAACGCGATCGCGACCAGGATCCCGATGATCAGCACGACGACCATCAGCTCGATCAGCGTGAAGCCGTCTTCGTCCCCTAGCCGGGGTGCCCGCATTCCGTCGCTCCGTTCCGTTCGGCGGTTGGAAGCCCATCGACGCACGAGCACGGAATGTTGAGCTGTTGGAATCTAGTTCCAACGGACCAAGCACCTATTCCCCCGAAAGGGGGAACGGGCTGGTCCCCTATTCGAGGTAATCGCGCAGTTTCTGCGACCGACTCGGGTGGCGGAGCTTCGACAGGGTCTTGGATTCGATCTGGCGGATCCGTTCGCGCGTGACCCCGAACTCCTTGCCGACCTCTTCGAGCGTGCGCGGGTGGCCGTCGACGAGTCCGAACCGGAGCTGGATGACCTTCTTCTCGCGCTCGGACAGCGTGTGCAGGACGCCCTCGAGCTGCTCCTGGAGCAGGATGAAACTCGCCGCGTCAACCGGCACGACCGCGTCGGCGTCCTCGATGAAGTCGCCGAGCTGCGAGTCCTCTTCCTCACCGATCGGCGTGTGCAGGGAGACCGGCTCTTGCGAGACCTTCTGGATCTCGCGC
The DNA here is from genome assembly GCA_036265325.1 of Actinomycetota bacterium. GTDB lineage: Bacteria > Actinomycetota > UBA4738 > UBA4738 > HRBIN12 > AC-51. Next base: position 3,044 of record DATAPH010000031.1, read on the forward strand.
ACCTTCTCGGCGCTGATGCCCATCACCTTGCCGATCTCTTCGGGCGTGGGCTCGCGGCCGAGGTCCTGCAACAGCTGGCGCTGCACGCGGACGAGCTTGTTGATCGTCTCGACCATGTGTACCGGGATGCGGATCGTGCGCGCCTGGTCCGCAATCGCGCGCGTGATCGCCTGGCGGATCCACCACGTCGCATACGTCGAGAACTTGAAGCCCTTGTCGTAGTCGAACTTCTCCACCGCGCGGATGAGGCCGAGGTTGCCCTCCTGGATCAGGTCGAGGAACAGCATCCCGCGCCCGACGTAGCGCTTAGCGATCGACACGACGAGGCGGAGGTTGGCTTCGATCAGCTTACGCTTGGCGAGCTGCCCGTCCCGCTCGACCCGCCGGCAGAAATCGTGCAGCTCAGGCTCGGTTTTCGGTCGGTAGCTCTTGGCAACCTTGTCGCGGCCGATCCCTTCGACCTTGCCGAACGCGTTCAGCTGATGGTCGCGGACCTCCCAGACCTTCTCGACCATGAACTTGAGCGCCTTGGGGTCGGGTTTGCCGTCCTCGGCGGTCTGATGCTGTAGCGCGGTCGACAGCTCCCCCGCCTGGATGCGACGCGCGAGATCGACCTCCTGCGCGGCGTTGAGGAGCGGAACCTTGCCGATCTCCTTGAGGTACATGCGCACCGGGTCGTTGGTCGGCGCGCGCAGCAGGTCGACCTCGATGCGCACCTGCGTCGCGGCATCGGTGTCGTCGCCGGGGACCTCGATCACCTCGACGCCTTCGGCGGTGAGGTGCTCCTGCACCTGTGTCAGGAATTCCTCGACCTGCTCCTGCGTGAAGTCGTCGACGGGGACGGCTTCGAGGAGATCTTCGGAGGTGACGAAGCCACGCTCCCTGCCTTTGGCGACCAGCTGCTCCTTGACCTCGTCAAGGCTCAGCGGTTCGGCTTCGCGGGCGGGAACGCTCACGGTCCGTCCTGGGGGGTATCTATCACGACCACGCCAGTGTACGGAAGCAGGCTCACGGTGACCGCTCCTTCATCCGACGCAGCTCGCCGTCGATCTCGACCAGTCTGCGGAAGAGCTCGTCGTAGTCAGCATCGGTCGTCGGGTTCATCCGCTGGAGCTTGCCGCGGACCTCGTCACTCTGTGCCTTGAGCACGAACGTGCGGAGTCGGTCGACGACGGCTTCGGCGTATGTCGGCGTGGGCTCGCCCTCGAGCGGCTCCACGATCACGGCGGCCACCTTCGCCGCGAGATCGGTGTCGGCACCGCCGACGATCGCACCGGAGTCCCACTTCACGTCGCGAAGCACGATGAAGAGCGTGCGCTGTTTCGGCGTGGAGAAGTCGGATGCATCGATGGTGACGGCAAGGTCGGGCCCGAGGTCGCCGCGCGCGATCAGCTTGACCACCTCGCGCTCGAGCCGCTCGCGCGCGGTGCCGCGCTTCATCGTCGAGGCGACCTCGGCGGGCTTGCCGCTCAGCTGGCGCGCGAGCGACTGCGCGACGCTCGCGTGCGAGACGCCGGCGAGATCGGCGAGGAGTCCTTCGTACTCGGAGCGGCGGATCGGGTCGTTGAGACGCTCGAGGATCGGCAGCGCGTCCGCGGCGGCGGCCGAGCGGCCCTCGATCGTCGTGAGGTCGTGGCGCTCGACCGTCCGCCGGACCATGTACTCGACCAGCGGGCGGGCCGACGCTGCGGCCCTGGTGACCGCGTCGGCGCCGTGCTTGGCCACGAAGTCGGCCGGGTCAAGCCCGTCGGGCATGATGAGGACGACCGCTGTGATCGGGTACTTCTCTTGATAGGCGAACGCCCGTTCCGCCGCCCGGGCGCCGGCCTCGTCCGAGTCGAACGACAGGATCGCTCGGTCCGCGAACCGGGAGAGCTGCTCGAAATGGCGCTCCCCCAGCGCCGTGCCGCATGTGGCGACGACGTTCGTGATGCCCGCCTGCGCCAGCCCGATCACGTCCGTGTAGCCCTCAACCACGAAGACATCGCCGCTCTTGGCGACGGCCTGCCGGGCCCGGTGCATGTTGTAGAGGACCTCGTGCTTGCGGTAGATCGGCGTCTCCGCCGTGTTGAGGTACTTCGCCTGTTCGCCCGCCCGTGCGTCGGAGGGCAGGACGCGGGCACCGAACCCGATGTGCCGTCCCTGCAGATCCTGGATCGGGAACGTGAGCCGCCCGCGGAACCGGTCGCGGACGGTGCCGTCCTCGCCGCGTGTGGCGAGGCCGGACTCGAGCAGGATCTCGGTGGAAAGGTCGCGGGCGCCCGACAGCCGCCGCAGCAGGAAGTCCGAATACCCCGGCGCATAGCCGATCTCGAAGGTCTCGATCGACTCGGCGCTGATGCCACGCTCGGTCACGTACGCACGGGCGTCGGTCGCCTCCTTGCCCGAGGTCAGCATCGTCGTGAAGAGGCTCGCGGCCTGTTCGTTGGCGCGGTAGAGGGCCTTGCGGCGCTCGGCCGCGCGTCGTTCGGTCGCGGAGTCGCCCTCGTAGCGGAGCGTGACGCCCGCCGCGGACGCGAGCCGCTCGATCGCCTCGACGTAGGACAGGTGCTCGAGCTCCCGAAGGAACGTGATCGCGTCGCCGCCCTTGCCGCATCCGAAGCAATAGAAGACCTGCTTGGCGGGCGACACGCTGAACGAGCCGGTCTTCTCCTGATGGAAGGGGCACAGGCCGGTCAGCGAGTCGTGGCCCGACTTCTTGAGCGTGAGGTACTGAGCGACGAGCTGGACGATGTCCGTCCGTTCCTTGACTGCCTCAACGTCTTCTTGGCGGATACGGGCCACAGGTCCCCCGGCTACAGGAGCCAACCCCGGGGAAGGAAGAGCTGCTCGTAGGTTCGGACGGCGTATCGGTCGGTCATGCCGGCGATGAAGTCTGCCACGCGGGTGGCGAGGTCGCCCGGAACCCGGTGGTACTCGGGCGGGAGCTCGTCAGGATGGTCGTGGTAGTAGGCGAATAGCTCGCGGAGGAGCTTGATCGCCCGGTCGTGCTCGTCGCCGGCGGCCGTGCGGAGGTAGACCTCGGCGAACAGGAAATCGCGGAGGCCGTCGAGGGCGCGGAACACCGGCGGTGAGAGGCGGACCTCGGCCGCGTCGGTACTGGCCGCGACCAGGTCGGTGACAAGCGTGTTGGTGCGCTCGGCATGGCTCTCGCCGAGGACCTCGATCGCCTGGGGCGGGAGCTCCTTTGGGTCGAGGACACCGGCGCGCACCGCGTCGTCCACGTCATGGTTGACGTAGGCGATCCGATCGGCGAACCGCACGACCTGTGCCTCCAGGGTCGACGGAGGCGGCATCGACCAGGGATGGTGCAGGATGCCGTCGCGAACCTCCCAGCTGAGGTTGAGACCCTCTCCGTCGTTCTCGAGGTAGTCGACGACGCGAAGCGACTGCTCGGAATGGCGGAACGGCCGCTCGAGCATCGGGGTAAGGGCCTGTTCGCCGAGATGGCCGAACGGCGTGTGACCGAGGTCATGACCGAGAGAGATCGCCTCGGTCAGGTCCTCGTTGAGGCCGATGGCACGCGCGGCGGTTCTGGCGATCTGACTGACGTCCAGGGTGTGCGTCAGGCGGACGCGATAGTGATCGCCTTCAGGCGCGAGGAAGACCTGTGTCTTGTGCTTCAGCCGGCGGAACGCCTTCGCGTGGACGATGCGGTCGCGGTCGCGCTGGAAGCACGTACGCAAGGGATCGAGCGGCTCGGTGCGGTCGCGGCCCTTCGACTCGGCGGAGCGCACCGCGAACGGCGACAGCGTGTCGCGTTCGATGCGCTCGGTGCGTTCACGGGGGGCTTCCACACGAGCAATGGTACCGGCGCCCTCCGACGCAGCTCAGTCGCCGCCGAAGATCCGGTAGTACAGGTATGCGAAGGTTTCGCGCGCGTATTCCTTGCCACGCGTGATGACGGACGTGTCCGCCGACGTCCACGTCGCCGATGGATACGCGTCGATGCCGAGATCGCTTCCCATCGCACTCAGCCGTGCGTTATGCCACGGATCCGACACGAGGAACGCCGAATCGAGCCCACGTTTGGCCATCTCGTTCGTCGCTGCCTGCAGGCTCTGATAGGTCGTATGTCCGATCGGAAGAGCGACGATGTTGGCGGCGGGCACGCCGTGCTGCTCGAGGTAGTCGGCTCCCGACTCGGCCTCCGTGTGGCGATCGCCGGGCTGTTTCGATCCCACGGTGATCACGAGATCTGCACGGCCCTGGTTCCACAGAAGCACAGCGTGATCCAGGCGGCCTTGGAACACCGGTGAAGGAACACCGTTGTACTGCGCCGCGCCGAGAACCACGATCGCATCTGCACGATCGACGTCGGCGGCGCCGTCGTGGTGCGCGGCGCGCCACACGGTTACGGCGGAACCACCCACGAGCACGACGGCGATGAGGCCGACGAGGAAGAGCACGGTCCAGACCGGATGCTTGCGGAGCCAGCCCACGAAGCGATGCTAGGGGGCGGCGCGAAGCGCCGCCCCCGCGCGAAGCGCTTACGTCAATCTGAGCACACGATCGTGACAACGCCCGTGAACGACGGTTCTTCAGACAGCAACGACGCGAGCGAACGAACATCCTCTTGGCTGTCGCGCTGGATCGCGAGCACGTACCCATCGCTCAGATCGTCGGGCAATCCTTGGAGACACTCAGCGGGCGAGATCACGACGGAACCTTCGAGAACGTTGCCCAGCTGATGGAGCACGTCCTTCCGGGAGCCGTTGAGCCGACTCGGGTCGGCCGCCGTATCGAGAACCGCGACCCAGGTCTCGGCTGGCTCGCCAACGCCGGCGGGCGATGTTGGTGAAACGAACGCGGATCGCGAACCGGAGCCGGAGGGGTCCCTCGCAGGCACCGTCGGCGTCGAAGCCGATGCACACGCCGTCAGCCCGATCACTCCAGCCACACACACGAACCGGAAGAGTGTCGACGCACGCGCGCTCACGGGACGACCACCCACATGTGGTCAGCGTAGTCCGGTAGCTTGGCCTGGAGTGCGGCGAGCTCGGCGCTTCCATCTGTCGTCGCAGGAAGCCGAACCACGACCGCCCAGCGGTCCGGCTGCACGATCGTCGATCCGCGACCACCCTGCACGGCGTCGACGGGCATACTGCCGGCATACACGGCAGCGACCTGCTGCGCGACCACGTCGGCAGCGACCTGGGACGGGAAATCACCGATCAAGAGCGCCGCCTCCATCGGGTCGCCGGGGTCCGTCGCCGCGGTTCGCTCGGTAACCCGCGCATGCGGAGCGGGCGCGGCGCCGCCGATCCGGTCAGGGTCCACAACGTCCATCGGATCGACGGCGACGGCACCGCATCCCACCGTTCGCGAGCCGTTCGGCGTGTCGCGTTGTATCAGCCAGGTCGCCGTCGAGCGGTCAGGCACGTTCCACAAGCGCGCGCCGTCGGGCGCGTAGCCGGCGAGGTACCGCTCGCCGTCAAGCTGCATGACACGGTGCACGCTCGTCCCGCGCAGCGCCCAGAGCGAGAACGAAGGCAACGTGTCCTGCGAACCCCGGCCCTGCACGACCACGAACTCCACGGAACCGTCGGCGGCGACGAACGGCGTTCTGATCGCGGTCCACCGATCGGTTCCGGCGGCGAACGCGGTGAGGCGATGCCAGCGTCCGCCGCGAAGCAGCCACAGATCGTCGGACCACTCATCCTCGGGCACGGCCGTCGTGGGCGCCGCCGACACGGCGGCGACGATGTCGCGTCCGACGAACACCGGCGCGAACACGATGCCGCCCGGGTTGGGTCCGGCGATCGCCCGGGTACCCGACGATGCGTGGACGACGAGCCGGTCATCGACGCCCCACGCGACCGCGCCGTGCGCCGACCACGTGGGGTGATACGCCTCGCCTAACTGCGGCAGCATCCGCGTTCCGTCGGGCGTCGACAGAACGACCGCGTCCGCGCCCCGCCGGTCCTCGACGTACGCGGCGCCACCACCGTTCGCCGCCACTTGACGGGCGACAGCTCCCGATCCGAGCGGAGCGACGGCGGTCGCCTCGGCCACGCCGACGACGCGCCCCATCTGAACCGCAGCGACGCCTGTGCTCCGGTCGGCAGCGCCGACGTCGGCAGGACATTCGTGCGCGGCGACGGCCGGCGCCGAGCCGCGTCCCAACGCCAATCCGAGGATGGTCACGCCGCATACCGCGGCGACGATCAACGATCTTGTTCGCATCGAACCTCCCGCTCAGTAGCCGGTCGCGTACTGGAAGTGCATGGGATCCGGCTTGTTCGGCCAGTTCAGACCCCAGAAGAACTTGTGGCCCGGATACGGCCCGGCCCAGACGTCGGGGAGATACGTCCCGTACTTCTTGCCGTCCGACCCGATGCCGTTCCAGTGATCCTGGCCGACCGGGTTGGTCGCGCTGTTGGTGTCGACCGCGGCGCCCCACGCGTGCAGCGACCATTCGGTCGTTCCCGAGATATACCGGCAGTTGTAGCCCCCGACGAGATAGCGAACAGCGTCGTCCTTGTGGTCGAACTGGACGTGGCCGCGGATGTTTCCGCCGACGTTCTTGCCGATGTACGGGTCGTAGTAGACGTAGCCGGGACCGTTCGCGTCCTGCGACGGCCAGTACGACCGGGCGCCGTTCGAGTTGTCGCCGCACACCGGCCCGAACGTCGCCTGGATCTCGGCCAGCCCGTCGGGACGCGGCTTGATCACGTCGCTCGAGTGGTCGTGCACCCAGATATCGATGGGCGACGCCGACGCGACCCCGGCCGTGTGGGCGATCGCGAAGGCACAGACCGTGGCAACGATCAGCGCACCTGTGCGTATCAAGCGCGCAGGCGATCGAAGGATCCGCATGACACCTCCTCATGCCACATGGGGAGGAGGGAGGACCGTGCAGCCTACGGAGCGGCGGGGTGCTCCATCGTGCGGGCCCTCACATCAAGCCCAACGTTTTCGTGAAGGCACCTGAGCGCCTACACGACGAAGTAGCGGCGCGGTGCATCGGCTACCGGCTCGGGCGCGTGCCACACAGCCTCGACGTTGTTCTGGTGCAAGTCGTTGACGAACGCGGCGTAATACCGCTCCGAGTACTGCGCCCAAACGCCCGGCTCGCCGCGCAGCGTCGCGCCGTTGGCGACGGCTGCCTCGAAGAACGCGTCCACCGCCTCCCGATCCTCCGCGGTGAACGCGAGATGGGTTGCCGTAGTCACGGGTGCCCCCGAGGCGATCGTGAAGTCGTCCAGGTCCTCCGCCCCGTAGGAGACGCCGTCGTCCTGAACGTGCAGTTCCTCGAAGCCGAGCGGAGCGAGCGCTGCTGTGTAGAGCCGCCGGCTCGCGTCAAGGTCCGCCACGACGAAGAGGACATGGTCCACGATGATGCGGCGAACGGTCACGGCCCGACGCTACCAACGTCCGGCCGACCAGCCAGTGCCTCCGCGTTCGTCGGCCATACTCACCCCCATGGAGCTGCCAGTTCCCCAGCGACCGCTGGCCGACGGCGTCGAAGTCGTCGTCGCGCATAACGAGCGCGTTACCCTTCGTGTCGGCGACGTCTTCCTGAAGATCGACGCCGATCAGACGCGCACGAACGTCGAGGCCCAGGCGATGGCGCTGGCGCCGATCCCGACTCCGGAGGTTCTCTGGCGCGAGCCGCACGTCCTAGCACTCGCCGCTGTGCCGGGCGTAGCGCTCGGCCGACTGGGCGAGCCATCGCCTGCGTCCCCGGAAGCGTGGGCAGCCGCCGGTGCCGCCGCGCGGAAACTGCATGACGCCCCGCTGCCGCCATGGCCAGGCGAGACGCTCGACGAGATCGCATCGGAGCTCGATACCGAGTGCGACTGGCTCCTCGCGAACGACGTCCTGCCGACGGATCTGATCACGCGCAACCGCCGGGTCGCCGAGGCGGCGCTTCGTTCATGGATACCCGTGTTCACGCACGGCGACCTGCAGATCACGCACGTGTTCGTCGACGGGGACGAGATCACGGGGGTCATCGACTGGTCAGAGGCAGCGCGGGGCGATGCGCTGTGGGATCTCGCCACCCTTACACTCGGACACGAGGAGCACCTCGCCGATGTCGTCGCCGGCTACGGCGCGGACGTCGATGTTGAGGTCATCCACGCGTGGTGGTCGCTGCGAAGCCTCGTCGCAGCGCGCTGGTTGATCGAGCACGGTTTCGACCCGTCGGAGCCCGGCTGCGAGTTCGACGTGTTGCGATCGTCGACAAGCTGGTGAGCGGTGCCGTCACCGAAGCATCAGGACACCACGGCCGAACACCGTCGGACGTAGTACGCGAATCCGCCCGCGACTTGGCGATGTCGCTGAAATAGCCGAGCGGCCCACCGAAGATCGCCGTCAACCGCTCGGAAGGAACGGTTCGCACGAGTGCGGTCCAGCAGTCGACGAGATGGTCGCGATCGTAGCCGACCTGCCTTTGCAGCTCGCGGATAGTCCGCCGGCGGTTGGCGGATTCGCGCTCGTACCACGTCGCGCAACCCGGTGACGGCGCCGACCTGCGCCGTCGTAACCGCGAGCGACTGGCGCGTCACCGCCAACGCCGTGCGCGCTCCGTCACGGTCACTCCTCAGCCGTGTGATCGCGTATAGGCCACCGAACATGCCTACGACAAGGACGATCGCCGCCACAGTGACCGCGCACGGATGCGCATGTTCGAACGACCGGCGCGACCGCATCGGGGGTTCCCGATCAACCCCGTGTTGATCTTCAGCGCAGTTGACCGTGCGAGACCGCTGCCGCCCGCAACCGGTCCACGGCTCGCCAGGCCTCCCACGACGAACCGAAGAGCAGTCGCTGTGATGCCGGCGCCCCGGTCCCGTCGCGCCACCTGATCACGAGCAGCACCTCGTCTTCCGGGTCCATCGGCTCCGCCGCCGGCCGCGGAACCGCGCGACCGTCCGGGAAGAGCACCTCGACCTCCGTGATGGCGGCGCGATCGATCGAACCGACCTCGACCGGAACACTGCCGGTTCCGTCCGGGCGGTCGACCAGGAACACCACCGAGGCATCGGTCACCACGGCGGTCACGAACACCTCCACGATGACGAACCCGTCGTCCCTCGGCGCTTCCCAGCGCACGACGCCACACGCGAACGACTGCTCGGCGTGGTGCTCGTCGAGCCATCGGGTTCGCGCCGCCCCGACCTGCGCCGCCTGCGCTCGCTGTTCGGCATCGAGCAGCCGCTCCCCCGAGGGCACCACCGGTGGGGTCCGATCGAAGTACCGGAACAGCGCCTCGATCGTCGGGAGGAAGTCGTCCATCAGGCGGTCGCCGAAGCGAACGCCCCCACCGCCGCTTGACCGGCCGCCAGCCGTGCCGTCTCGACGCGGAACGGCGAGCAGCTCACGTAGTCCAGCCCGAGCTCGTGGCAGAACACGACGCTCGCCGGATCCCCGCCGTGCTCGCCGCAGATCCCGAGGTGCAGCGACGGATTAGCCGCCCGACCCTCGTCGCACGCGATCCGCATCAACCGGCCGACCCCCGGCAGGTCGATCGTCACGAACGGGTTCGCCGGCACGAGCTTCCGTTCTTCGTAGAGCCCGACGAACTTGCCGATGTCGTCGCGGCTGAACCCGAACGCCGTTTGCGTGAGGTCGTTCGTCCCGAACGAGAAGAAGTCGGCGCTGTCGGCGATCTCGCCCGCCGTCACCGCGGCGCGCGGGAGCTCGATCATGGTCCCCCACTCCAGGTGGCTGAGCTCGACGCCCTCGCGCTCGAAGATCTCCTGGGCGACCGGCTCGAGCTCGTCCCTGGTCTGCTGCAGCTCGGGCCGCGTCGCAACGAGCGGGATCATGATCTCGACCTTCGGATCGCCGCCGGCCTTGCGGACCTCGCACGCCGCCTCGACGATCGCACGCACCTGCATCGCGTAGAGCCCCGGCTTCAGGATCCCGAGTCGCACACCGCGCAGGCCGAGCATCGGGTTCATCTCGTGGAGCTGTCGCACCTTGCCGAGCACGCGCTCCTGCTCGGTCACGTCCTCGCCGCGCTCACGTCCGAGCGCGACCTCCACCGACAGCTCGGTCATGTCGGGCAGGAACTCGTGCAGCGGCGGGTCGAGCAGTCGGACGGTGACCGGCAACCCGTCCATCGCGCGGAAGATCCCGACGAAGTCGCCCCTCTGAAGCGGCAACAACACGTCGAACGCGGCCTTCTCCTCGTCGTCGGACTCGGCGAAGATCATCTGCTGCACTGCCGCCACCCGCTCGGTGCCGAGGAACATGTGCTCCGTGCGGCACAGGCCGATGCCCTCCGCCCCTCGCTCGCGTGCGTTGGACGATTGGTCCGGCGTGTCGGCGTTCGCGCGCACGCGGAGTCGGCGTCGGTCGTCGGCGATCTTCATCAGCCGGTCGTATGCCTGCCAGATCGGTTGCGACTGCGCCTCGGCCTCGCCCTGGCGCGCTTTCTCGAGCACTGAGTCGGTCAGCGGCAGCTCGCCCACGAACACGTTGCCGGTGAACCCGTCGATCGTGATCGTGTCGCCCTCGCGGACCGTGGTGCCGTTCGCGCTGAAGGCGCGTGCCTCGAAGTCGATCTTGATCGCGTCCGCGCCGCAGACGGCCGGGATGCCCTCGCCGCGCGCGACGACCGCCGCGTGCGAATTGGTGCCGCCGGCGCTGGTCAGGATGCCCTGCGAGGCGATCATGCCGTGGTAGTCATCGGGCGTTGTCTCGCGCCGCACGAGGATCACCTTCGTGCCGTCGTCCTTCGCCCAACGCTCCGCTTCATCGGCGCTGAACACGACCGCCCCGGTCGCCGCGCCGGGCGACGCGTTCAAGCCGGTCGCGATCGCCCCCGCGCCGTCGACCTCGACGCGCCGCTTGAACAGTTCCTCCAGCCGGTTGGCGTCGACGCGCAGCACCGCGGTGTCCTCGTCGATGAGGCCTTCCGTGAGCATCTCGTTGGCCATCACCCATTCGCCGAACGCCGTGCGCTTGCCGACGCGCGTCTGCAGGATCCACAGACGTCCCTTCTCGATCGTGAACTCGATGTCGCACATGTCTCGGTAGTGCTTCTCGAGGGTGTCCATGACCTCGCGGAGGCCCTTGTACGAGGTCGGATCGAGTTCCTCGAGGTTGGCGAGCGGCAGCGTGTTGCGGATCCCGGCGACGACATCCTCGCCCTGGGCGTTGGGCAGGTAGTCGCCGTACGGCACATGCTCGCCGGTCGACGGGTCGCGCGTGAACGCGACGCCCGTCCCCGAGTCGTCGCCCCGGTTGCCGAACACCATCGCGACCACGTTCACGGCCGTGCCCAGGTCGTCGCTGATCTTGTTCTGCCGCCGATAGGCCCGCGCGCGCTTGCCGTTCCAGCTCTTGAACACCGCCTCGATCGAAAGGCGCAGCTGTTCCTTCGGATCGGTCGGGAAGTCCGCGCCTGTGTGCTCGCGGTAGATCCCAAGGAACCGCTCGGTCAACGCAGACAGATCGTCGGCCGTCAGATCGGTGTCCTGCGCATCGGGGCCCTGCGCCGCCTTCGCCTCGTCGAGCGCGTGCTCGAACGCGTCCGCCGGAACGTCCATCACGATCTTGCCGAACATCTGGATGAACCGCCGGTACGCGTCGCGCGCGAACCGCAAGTCGTCCCCGGTCTGGGCCGCGAGCCCTCGGACCGAATCCTCGTTCATACCGAGGTTGAGAACCGTGTCCATCATCCCCGGCATCGAGAACTTGGCCCCCGAGCGAACGCTCACGAGCAACGGGTCACCGGCGTCGCCGAGCTTCTTGTCCATCGAGGACTCAAGCGAGGCGAGGTGCTCGTCCACCTCATCCATCAAGCCTGCGGGGTAGCCCCCCTCGTCGAGATACGTGAGGCACGCCTCGCTCGTGATCGTGAACCCGTGGGGCACCGGCAGACCCATGTTGGTCATCTCCGCGAGGTTCGCGCCCTTGCCGCCGAGGAGGTCCTTCATGTCCTTGTTCCCCTCGGAGAAGTCGTACACGTACTTGGTCACCGCATGCCTCCGGAAGCGTCGATCGGTTCTGAACCTTCAGTCTATGCGCAGGTCGGTCGCCCGCCGGAGAGCCCGTCCCGTCGGGGTAGGCTTCTGGCACACTCAACCGGTTCCCGCAGCCCGAGGAGGCATCGATGGCGCACGCGAAGGACAAGGGCGCGAGCAAGAACGTCAAGAAGAAGGCCCAGAAGAGCGTCAAGGAGAAGCGCGCCGAGAAGAAGGCCAAGAAGGGAACGGTCAGCCGCGGCGTCGGCGAATGACGCTCAGGCGGAGAGCACCGCTCGCGCGAAGTCGACGGCGACGGCCGGACGCGCCCCGTTGGGCACGTTCAGATAGTGCCCGTCGACCACGCCACGCACCGATCGCCACGCCGCGTACAGCACCTGCGGATCCTCGGTGAAGGTCGTCGAGATGCCCGAGATGACCTGCACTCCGGGATTGGCGAGACGCGCCTGCGCCGCGGCCGCGGTGACGAACCGCTCGTAGGCGTCCGGGTCTGTCTCGAGGAACTGGGCCTGGACCTCGACGATGTCGGCCGCGCGCGCCGAGGCGGCCTGGATCCCGCATCGGAGGTAGGCCGCTTCCAACGTCTCCCCTGTCATCTGGCCGCACGCGGCGCCGCGCACCAGCACGAGGCTCGGGTGCGGCGTGATCACCGGGAGATAGCCGTTCGCGCGAGCGAGTGCGCCGAACGCGGACATCGCCGGGATGGGCGCGAGCCGCTCCGCCGGCGGGGTCACGAGCCATCCTTCGGGGTCGTACAGGACGATGCGGACGCTGGACGGGATCGCTCTGGTCGCGACGTCGCGCGCGAACCGACGCTCACTGGACCACGAGAGCGCCGTCGGCGAGCCGACGGGCTCACCGAGCGTGATCGACTGTGGTGCGCCGAGAAGGCCGGCCGCCGCGTCGGGGTCGAGCCGAGCGAGCGTGCCGCGGGTCGTCGCCGTCCCGACCCAGATCTCGTTTGTCACGCCGAGACGGGAGAGGCCGTGGTCCGCGTACGCGTGCGCCGACGTGCTCGCGAGGCTCAACAGGACGAGCAGGCTCACCGCCACGATGACGTTGCGCCGTTGGACGAAGCGCATCTCGGTCCTTCCGCCAGGCACACCGGGCTGACGTCTGCTCGGTGAGACCTCGACGGGCGCCGGATGGTTCCCGTTCGGAGGAACACCGCCTCCAGAACCGATTGTCGGCGCAGACAGGTGTTGTCTTGATGGGGAGCGTTGTCAGCCGGTCTGGCCGAGGGCCTTCTGCGCGGTCGCGACGAGCGGCGCACTGGTCGCGAACACGGCTGTGACCTGGTCGCCTGCTTGTGAGACGGCCGGCGCCGGGGTGCGGCCGGCACTCCACGCTTGCAGCGCAGACGCGAAGGTCGCGGCTCGATCCGGCTCGTCCCACCGGGTGCGCAGCACGACGACGACGTCGTGGCCGTCGGTCCAGGCGCGGTACCCGCCACCCGACCATCCGGTCGCCGCATCCGGCGACACACCGTCGCGAAGCGCCAGCATGCCCCTCAGCCATTCCTCGCCGATCGTCATCGCGTCCAGGTCGCCCCACCGCGGCCCGAGCGTCCCCGCGATATCCGGGATCGAGACCGGCACGGGCTTGTCGCCGGGGTACATCGTGGGATCGATCACCTGCTCGGTCGAGACGGGGAATCGCTCGAACGCGTGGTCCACGGCTGTCGTGCCGCCCGAACCGACCAGCGATGCAACGAACATCTCGCCCGTCGAGTACGGCCAGAGCTGCTGGTCGAACACGAACTGCGGGACGCCCGGCGGCGGGTTGCCGCTGGTCGCCGCATCCGCGATCTCCTTGAGCAGGTCGGCGAGGTCGATCTGCGGGTTCTGCGCCACCGCGACCGCGGCGAAGTACTGGGCGCTCCCCTCGACGAGGCCGAGCGCCGCCTGTGCCCGCTCGTCCTGGCAATGCGCGGTGAGCGGATCGAGGCGCGTGAGATCGAAGGTCTGGTCGTCGAGCGCGTGCGTCAACTCGTGCGCGAGCGTGAACCGCTCCGAGAAGTCGAGGCTTCCCGATCCGAGATACACGAGGTCGCCGGTCTCAGGGTCGTAATAGCCGACGACCTGGCCGGTGGTGAACGCGCGGTAGGCGCGATACAGGTCGTCGGCCGGCCCGATCACGCCGATCGTGCGCCACGCGACGGTGCGCCGGTCATCGGCCGGTCGCGACGTGGTCTGTCGGAAGTTCTTCAGAAGACGACGGTCCATCTGGCTGTTCGAGACCTCTGTCGCCGGTGGGTAGCGCTTGTACTGATGTCCGCGCGCCTGCTCGACGGCCTGCGCGATCGACACGAGGTCGGGCGGCAGCGTTCCTGCGGCGGGCTTGCCATGGGTCTGCGGCGGGGCGGCGCAGAGCTTGGCGATCGCGGCCTGCAGCGTCGGTGCGCCCCCCGGCGTGACGTGCGGGATCGCGACGGCGTTGGCGTCTGCAGACCCTGCGGCGACGGGCTGGTTGCGATGTCCGCTCCCCCCGCCGCCGACGGTGCAGGCCGCGAGAAAGACCAGCGTGACGACGCCCGCGAGGCGGCGGGGAGGAGTGGTCACTCGCCGTCGCCCGGATGCGCGGCGTCGGCGGGTGATGCAGCGTCGGTCGGCTCTTCGGCATCGACCGACTCTTCTTCAACCGCCGCCTCGGCGTCCTCATCCTGCAAGGGTGCGTCGCTCGGACGCGCGCGGACCGCAGACACCACGCCGAACGCCACCGCGACCACGGAGCACAGGATCGACACGTAGAGCGGAGTCAGCGAGGCGAAGAAGGACGCCGCCGCGACGCCGATGAACACCGCCGCGACGATCAACACGACGAACGCCGCGACGTACCAGCTGACCCCACGGACGCTCACAAACGCTCCTGCAGATAGTCAAGTAGCTTGACCATCGGTATCCGCTCCTGCGTCATGGTGTCCCGCTCACGAACGGTGACCGCCTGGTCGTCGAGGGAGTCGAAGTCGACAGTGACGCACAGCGGCGTGCCGATCTCGTCCTGTCGGCGGTACCGCCGCCCGATCGCGCCGGCGTCGTCGTACTGGGTGATCCACCGCTCGCGAACCAGTTCGTGCACGCGTCTCGCCTCCGGGACGAGCCGCTCGTTGCGCGAGAGCGGCAGCACGGCGACCTTCACCGGCGCAAGCGTGGGATGCAGCCGCAGGACCGTGCGCTTCTCGGTCGTTCCCTTCGCCGTCGGCGCCTCGTCGACGGTGTACGCGTCGATCAAGAACGCGAGCAATGCGCGGTCGACCCCTCCTGCCGGTTCGATCACGAACGGGTGGAAGCGCGTCTCCTTCTCCTGGTCGAAATACGTCAGGTCTTGCCCACTCGCGGCCTCGTGCGCCTTGAGGTCGAAGTCGGTGCGGTTCGCGATCCCTTCGAGCTCGGCCCAATCGGTCCACGGGTACGCGTACTCGATGTCGACGGTTCGCTTCGCATAGTGGCTGAGCTCGTCGGCATCGTGCTCGCGCAGCCGCAGGTGCTCGGGCTTGATCCCGAGGTCGAGGTACCACCGGTGCCGTGCGTCGATCCAATAGTCGTGCCACTCCTCGTCGGTGCCGGGCTCGACGAAGAACTCCATCTCCATCTGCTCGAACTCGCGCATCCGGAAGATGAAGTTCCCCGGCGTGATCTCGTTGCGGAACGACTTGCCGATCTGCGCGATCCCGAACGGGATCTTCTTGCGCGACACCGTCTGGATCTGCGTGAAGTCGACGAACGGGGCCTGCGCGGTCTCCGGGCGGAGGTACACCTTGTTGTCGTCGTCGGGCACCGGCCCCATGTGCGTCGAGAACATGAGGTTGAAGGCGCGCGGGTCGGTGAACCCTTTGCCCCCGCAGTTCGGGCACGCCGGCGGCGTGGGCAGATGATCTTCGCGGAAGCGCTGGTGACAGGTGAGGCACTCGACGAGCGGATCGTGGAAGACCTCGAGATGGCCGCTCGCCTCCCAAACCTTGGGCGACATGATCACCGCGGCGTCGAGGCCGACGATGTCGTCGCGGTTCTGGACCATCGAGCGCCACCACGCCTGCTTGATGTTGTTCTTGAGCTCGACCCCGATCGGGCCGTAATCCCACGACGAACGCAGGCCGCCGTAGATCTCGGAAGACTGGAAGGCGATCCCGCGGCGCTTCGCGAGGGAGACGATCTCGTCCATCAGGTTGGCCACCTGGTGGGCTCCTTTCGGTTTCCCGGCCGCCGGGTGCGGCCGCTGGCGTGCAAGCAATCGTAAAGGGTTCTGTGGCGCAACTCGGAGAACAGACGGCACCACAACGGAACCTCCACGAGCGGATGCCCTGTGCCGATACCTCATCGGTGACCGCATCCCGAACCTGCCGTGCCTGTGGCGCCCGCCTGTCCGGCACCGTTCGTTGGTGCGGGCAGTGCCACGAGCCCGTGCGGGAGCTCAGCGCTCGCGAGCCGGTTTGGCACGACGGCGAGTTCGTCGATCAGCCGGTCCACACCGGCGGCGCCGTCCCCCACTGGTCCAGGTGGGAGAAGAGCGCGACGACGTTCGGCCCCGTCGGGCGGATCACCATCACGACGTTCGCGGTCCTGTGGGTGATGAGCGCCGCCCTCCGCAACCCCCTGACGATCTTGTTCGTCCTTCCCCTCATGGTCGTGCTGATCCGAAGCGTCTGGCAGCACGGTTGGGTGGTGCCGGTACATCGCACCGCGAAGCACGCCGCGCCGGCCGCGGAACCGGAGTCGCAGGGCCGCTTGACCGGCGGAGAGATCCAGCGCGCCGTTGTGATCGGTCATCTCGCTCGCGGGTGGCGCGGTCCTCTTCTCCATCGATGATCCGATCCCTCGGTTCATCTTCGTGGTGACCGTCGTCGTCGCGGTCGCGGCCTGGGCGCTCCGGAAGGTCGGCGACTCGTGACGCGTCAGGCGTCTTCGGCGAGGCCGCCGAAACGCCGTTCGCGCTTCTGGAAGTCGCGGATCGCCTCGAACAGGTACTCGCGGTTGAAGTCCGGCCAGAAGACCGGCGTGAACCACAGCTCCGAGTACGCGAGCTCCCACAACAGGAAGTTGCTCGTCCGCATCTCGCCGCTCGTGCGGATCAGCAGATCGGGCTCGGGCGCGTCCGGTGCGTAGAGCCGCGACCTGATCGCTTCGTCGTCGATCTTCGAGGGCTTGAACGTGCCGGCCTGCACCTCGAGCGCGAGCCGCTTGACCGCGTCGACGACTTCCTTGCGGCCGCCGTAGTTGAATGCGATCGTCAAGGTCATGCCGTCGTTGTCGCGCGTGAGCGATTCCGCCTTCTCGATCTCCTTCAAGACGCTCCGGGGAAGGCGCCAGTCGCGACGGCCGATGAACCGGATGCGCACGTTCATGCGGTGAAGCTCGTCGCGGCGGCGTTGGAGCAGACCACGGTTGAAGTTCATCAGATACAGAACCTCGCCGGGTGGACGCGACCAGTTCTCGGTTGAGAACGCGTACACGGTGAGCCACCGCACGCCGACCTCGACCGCACCCTTGACCGTGTCCCAGAGCGCTTCCTCGCCCGCACCGTGGCCTTCGGTCCGCGGCAGGCCGCGTTGCTTGGCCCACCGGCCGTTGCCGTCCATCACGATCGCGACGTGGTCGGGCACCCTCGTGCGATCGATGTCATGGATGTAGCTGCTCATCGCGCCGTCCTTACGAGCATGGGGACCGAGCGCATGCGGCGCTCCAGGTGATACTCGGTGAAGCCGACGAGCATGCCTCGTGCTTCGGTGGACCACCGCGCGTCGGGCGGGTCCCCTCGGCCGACGAGCGACAGATCGGTGCCGGCGAGCGCGGCGAGCAACGCGAGCGCTTCGGGCGAGACCGGGCCGGCGCTCGCATCGGCGCACGAGGGGCACACCGCGCCGCCGAGTCCCGCCGACCACAGCCGAACGTCGGGCGAGCCGCAGACGGCACACGCCGTGAGCGCCGGGTGGAACCCGGAGAGTGACAGGAGCTTCAACCAGAACGCCTCGGCGACCGACGCGGGATCGCTCGGACCGGCGTCGAGCGCGCGCAGGCCGTGGAGCAACAGCACGACGAGCGGGACGTTCCGCTCGTGTTCCTCGGCGACCTTGTCGACCGCCTCGACCATCGTCTCGGCCGCCGCGAACAGCTTGAGGTCGTCGCGGATCCGGCGGTGCGGGGCCACGATCTCGACCTGCGTCACGGTGTCGAGAGCGCCGCGGCCTCGGTAGAGCATCAGGTTCACGTGGGTGAACGGCTCGAGGCGTCCGCCGAACCGGGAGGTCGTCTTGCGAAGGCCCTTGGCGACGGCGCGGACCTTTCCGGAGCCCTGCGTGAGGATGGTCACGATCTTGTCGGCCTCACCGAGCTTCACTGAACGCAGGACGATCCCCTGCTCCTTATAGGGGGGCATACGCGGGATGGTATCCCCTGGAACCTTCCGTCCGAACCGTTCTGCCTGTGCTGTTTCGGTGACGGGAGCTAGGCCACGAGGGCGTCCAACAGGGCCGACGCGCCGATGCGGAACCTCGATGGATCCGGCCAGTCGGGACCGAGGATCGCGCGCACCTGGTGCAGATGGTTGGTCACCTGAGCCACGCCGCGGACGCCGCCGCTGAGCTTCAGCCCCACCGGCCTGTCTGCGTCGCGGACGGCCGCCGCCAAGACGGCCGCCGCTTCGGGCGTGACGCCGGAGACCCCCTTGCCGGTCGAGGACTTGACGAAGTCTGCGCCCGCCGCGATCGCCGCCGTTGCGAGCGTGGCGATCTCCGCCGGCTCGAGCGCCCCCGTCTCGACGATCGCTTTCCAGGTTGCGTCGCCGGCAGCCGCCCGAGTCGACGTCAGCTCGCCCCGAAGTGCGTCCGGCTCGTCCACGGGGGATCGGTTGATCGGCACATCGACCTCGTCCGCGCCGGCGCCGACGGCCTCCTCTATCTGCGCGAGTCGGTCGCCGAGCGGCGCGTCGGGCACCGGGAAGCCGCCCGTGGCGCACGCGACCCGAACGGGGTGCCGCACCGACGCCGCGCGGGCGATCGGGATCCAGCGAGGCCACACGCAAACCGCCGCAACGTGGAGGCCCGGCTCGCTTGCGACCGGGTGCGCAGCGCGATCACACAGCCGTTCGATCTCGGCGGCGTTCTCGTCGTCGCCCAGGGAGGTCAGATCGAGGCAGGCGATGAGGAGCTCGCGATCGGGATCCACGCCCGAAAGCCTAGGTGGTGGCGTGGCGCCGCGGTCGCGTACGCTCCCCGGCCGTATGCGACGGATCACATGGAAGCTCGTGCCGATGCTCGCCGCGTTCGCTCTCGTGGCGCTCGGCACGGCATGCAGCACGGGGAGCAGCGGTGCGGCCGCGTGCCCGTCACCGACCAAGACCACCGAGGTCGACATGCAGAACATCGCGTTCACCACTCCATGCGTCTCGGCGACGGCGAACGACACGCTCTCCCTGGTGAACAAGGATCCGACCGAGCACACGTACACCGTGAAGGGCACGAGCATCAACGTGACGATCGACGCGGGCAAGACGGAGACCGCGCCGCTCACGGGGATCGCGCCAGGGACCTACTCGGTGATCTGCCAGTTCCATCCGCAGATGACGGCGTCGCTACAGGTCACGTAGCGGTCAGAACCCGAGACGCTGCAGGGCGCGCGGGTCGCGCTGCCATTCCTTCAGCACCGTGACCCGCAGATCTAGGAACACCTGCGTTCCCAGCAGCTGCTCGATCTCGGCGCGCGCATCCGTGCCGATCGCCTTGAGCGTGGCGCCGCCCTTCCCGATCACGATCCCCTTCTGGGAGTCGCGCTCGACCACCAGCGACGCGTGGATCCGGGTGAGCCCGTCTTCCTGCTCTGTCTCGTCGATCTCAACGGCGATCGAGTGGGGAACCTCGTCGCGCGTTCGCCGGAGCGCCTGCTCGCGGATGAGCTCGGTTAGTCGGGTCTCGAGCGATTGATCGGTGACGTCGTCGGGCGGGTAGAGCGGCGGCCCCTCGGGGAGCCGCGCAACGAGCAGCGCGCGAAGAGTATCGACCCCGGCGCCGGTCGCGGCCGAGACCGGGACCACCTCCGCGAAGGCGCCGAGCTCCGCCGCGCGCGCGAGTTGCGGGACTTCCGCATGGCCGCGCACCGCGTCGAGCTTGTTGACGACGCAGATCGCCGGCGCGCCTGCGGGGGCGACCTTCTGTTCGTAGACGTATGCGTCACCTCGCCCGACGCCGGCGGCGCCGTCGACGACCTGAACGACCACGTCCACTCCATCGACGGCATCACCGACCAGGTCGTTCAGGCGGGCGCCGAGGAGCGTCCGCGGCTTATGGAAGCCGGGCGTGTCGGTGTACACGATCTGCGCTGCGTCATCGGTCGCGATCGCGCGGATGTCGCGCCGCGTCGTCTGGGGCTTGTCGGAGACGATCGCGATCTTCTGGCCGACCAATGCGTTCATCAGCGTGGACTTGCCGACGTTCGGGCGGCCGACGATCGCCACGATGCCGCTGCGGAACGGACGCGCCTCCCCCGTCGGCCGGGTCCGTTCAGCCATCGTCGGTGACGTCGTCGTCGATGACCTCGACCGGCACGCGGCTGATCACGACGGTGGCCACGCGCCGGCCCTGCACCTCGGCGGCGCGGAACGTCAAGCCCTGGAACTCCTGCTCGTCACCGTCGGCCGGGATCTTGCCGAAGATGTCGAGCACAAGGCCGCCGACGGTGTCCCACTCTTCGTCGGGCAACTCCACGTCGAGCATCTCGTTCACGTCGTCGATCGAAGTCTTACCCGACACGCGGTAGACGCCGTCGCCGACCTCCACCATCTCCGGCTCTTCGACGTCGTACTCGTCGGCGATCTCCCCGACGAGCTCCTCGAGCAGGTCCTCGAGCGACACGATGCCGGTCACCGATCCGTATTCGTCGGTGACGAGCGCCTGGTGGTACTTCTCCTTCTGCATCTCCTTCAACAGGTCGGAGGCCTTCTTCGATTCGGGTACGAAGTGCGCTGGGCGCACGATGTCCGACAGCGGCATATCCATCCGGCCTTGATGGAGCGCCTTCAGGACGTCCTTGGCGAACACGACGCCGACGACGTCGTCGAGGTCCTCGTGGAAGACGGGGATCCGTGAGTAGCCGTGCTCAAGCATCAGCGTCTGGACGTCGCGGAGCGTGCAGATGTCCTCGCACGCGACGATGTCGGGGCGCGGCACCATCACCTCGCGCGCGATCGTGTCGCCGAACTCGAAGATCGAGTGGATGAGCTCCTTCTCCTCCTCTTCGATCTCGCCCTCGCTCGACGCGACCTCGGCGGAGGCCTTGAGCTCCTGCTCCGTGATGAACGGGCCCTGCTTCAGGCCCTTTCCGGGCATCAGGATGTTGGCGAGCTTGAGGAGCGCGTTGGCGAGTGGTCCGAGCAGGCGGCCCAGGAACGCGACCGGCGGCGCGATGAACAGCGCGACACTGTCGGTGCGCTGGATCGCGTACGTCTTCGGCGTGACGTCGGCGAATACGAACAGCAGCAGCGTGAGGACGATCGTCGCGACGATCTCCCCCGCGTTGCCGAAATGGCGGACCGCGAACGACGTCGCAACCGTCGAGCCGCCGATCGTGAAGAGCAGCGTGAGGAACAACACGACGTTCAGGTACGGTGCGGGGTTCTCGACGATCCGCGTGAGCTGGTGCGAGCCGCGCCGTCGATCATCACGGAGCCGGACGGCGCGCACCCGGTTCATCCGCGTGATCGCCACCTCCGATGCCCCGAGGAACCCGACCAAGACGATCGCGATGAAGACGATGACGAGCGAGAAGTAGTCGGCTCCCGTCACGGCGCTCGCACTCCGCTGTAGCGCTCCTGCCTCGCCCACATCTCCGCCTTCTCCGCGCCCGCCTCATGGTCGTACCCGAGCAGGTGCAAGATCCCGTGGACGAGCAGCAGCCTGAGCTCCGCGGCCGGGTCCTCCGGGTTGTTGCGCGCGGCGACGGCCGGCGCGATCACGACGTCACCGAGCAGGCGCACCCCGTCCTCATCGACATCGTCCAAGGGGAAGCTGAGTACGTCGGTCGGACCCGGCTCGTCCATGAACCGGACGTGCAGGTCCTCGATCTCCGCCTCGTCGACAAAGCTCACGGAGAGCTCGACGTCGACGTGGCCCTCGCCGCGGAGCGTCGCCTGCGCGAGGTCGCGTATGCCTGCCTCGTCGACGCGTTGCAGCTGGCGATTGCTCACCAGCACCGTAGGCCGATCTGACGGAGGTTGGTCGTCGTCGCGCATGCGCGTTCAGTCTTCGACCGTGAGCCGCTGCTGCCCGTAGCGGCCGTAGGCCTCGACGATCTCCTGCACGATCTGATGGCGGACGACGTCCTTGCCGCCGAGATGCACGAAGGAGATCCCCTCGATGTCGGTCAAGATCTCCTCGACCACGCTGAGCCCGCTTGGGTCGCCTTTCAGGTCGACCTGTGTCGCGTCGCCGTTGACGACGGCCTTCGAGCCGAAGCCGAGCCGCGTGAGGAACATCTTCATCTGTTCGGGGGTGGTGTTCTGCGCTTCGTCCAAGATGATGAACGCATCGTTCAGCGTCCTGCCACGCATGAACGCGAGCGGCGCGACCTCGACGATCCCACGCTCCATCAGGCGCGGCAGCGTGTCGGGGCCGGTCATCTCGTACAGGGCGTCGTACAGCGGGCGCATGTACGGATCGATCTTCTCGTAGAGCGTGCCGGGGAGGAACCCGAGCCGCTCCCCCGCCTCGACCGCCGGCCGCGTCAGGATGATCCGCGAGATCTGTCGCTCTTGGAGCGCACGCACGGCGACCGCAACGGCGAGATACGTCTTGCCGGTTCCGGCCGGACCGATCGCGAACGTCACCGTCGAGCGCCGGATCGCGTCGGTGTAGCGCTTCTGTCCGAACGTCTTGGGCGCGATCTTCTTGCCGCGCGCCGAAAGCAGGTTGTCGCCGAGGACCTCCGAGGGCCGCGGCGCCTCCTCTTCGTCGCCGAGGTCGCCGATCGCGGCGCCGGTCACCATCGAGATGGTCTGGCGCACGGTGTCCTCGGTCAGCTCGTAGCCTTGCTCGAGCAGCTCGAGGAGTTCTTCGAAGACGCGTCCCACCTGCTCCGTCGACTCGGGCGCGCCGGTGATCGTGATCTCGTTGCCACGGACGAGGACGTCGGCGGGGAACGCGACCTCGATCTGCTTCAAGAAGGCGTCGCGCTGGCCGAGCAGGGTCACCATCGATTGGTGCCCGGGGACGAGGATCTTCACTTGCGTGGTGGCGGTCGCCACTTCTTCTTGTCGATCCGGGGACGAAGCCCCTTCCCTCCTGCTCGTTGGCCTGCTCGTTGGCCTGCTCGCGCTTCGTGCCGCCTCGTTGGACGACGACGGCCGTCCGTGGACGGCCGTTTCCCCATGGTACTCCCTCTAGCCTGGTGGCCACTGCATCGGACGCCCACCCAACAGGTGCACGTGCAGGTGGAAGACGCTTTGCCCTGCATCGGGACCTACGTTCGTCACAAGGCGCCAGCCGCTCTTGTCGATGCCCTCGGTCTTGGCGAGATGGGTCGCCGCTTGAGCGATGTCGGCGAGCACGGCGCCGTGGCGGTCGTCGATGTCCGCGATCGACGCGATGTGCCCCTTCGGGATCAACAGGATGTGGGTCGGCGCCTTGGGGTCCGTGTCGCGGAAGGCCACGATGCGGTCGTTCTCGTGCACGATCTCGGTCGGGATCTCGTGAGCCGCGATCTTGCAGAAGATGCAGGTGGTGTCGCTCATGGGCCGCGAGCCTAGTACCCGGGCCGGCGAAGCGTGCCGTCGGCGGCGCGACCCTCATGACGCAGCTCGGCGAGCCGCTCGAGGAGCGTGCGCTCCTCTTTCGACAGGTCCGACGGCGTCATCACATGCAGCGTCACGTACAGGTCGCCGCGGCCGCGCCGCTGCAGGTTCGGCACACCCTTGCCCTTGATACGGACGACGGTCCCCGACGCCGTGCCCGGCTCGACGTGGATCTTCACGTCGTCGTCGAGCCCGGGCACGGTGATGTCGGCACCGAGGGTCGCTTGGGTGATGGTGACGTCGAGCACGGAGTGCAGGTCCTGGTTGCGCCGCTCGAACGCCTCGGGCGGCTCGACCTGCAGCTGAACGAAGAGGTCGCCCGGTGGGCCTCCCGCGATGCCGGCGTGCCCCGAGCCCTGCACGCGGAGCTCCATCCCGTCGGAGACGCCGGCGGGGATGTCGAGCGTGACCTCGGCCCGCACCGCGACGCGTCCCGCGCCGCCGCAGGTATCGCACGGGTCGGGGATCTCCTGACCGGTTCCCTGACACGTGCCGCACGGCGCGGTCGTCATCAGCGTCCCGAAGACGCTGCGGCGCGCGCTCTGGATCTCGCCGGTGCCGCCGCATGTGCGGCAGGCGATCGGTGCGGTGCCCGGCTGCGCGCCGTTGCCGAGGCACGTTTCGCAGACAGCGAGCCGATCGAGCTCGACCTCCCGGCGAAGCCCGAACGCGGCGTCGCCGAACGCGATGCGCAGCCGGACGGCCAGGTCCTCACCGCGGCGCGCGCGACCGCGCGCGCCGCGACGTCGGGTGGTGCCGAACCCGCCGATGCCAGACCCGCCGAAGAACATCTCGAAGATCTCCGACAGGTCGGCGAAGCCGCCCCCGGGGGGTCCGTTCGCAGTGCCGAAGGTGTCGTAGCGAGCGCGCTTGTCGGGGTCGGAGAGGATCTCGTACGCGCCGGCGATCTCCTTGAAGCGTTCGTCCGCTGCCGGATCGCCGCTCACATCGGGGTGATGCTCGCGCGCAAGGGTTCGATAGGCGCGCCTGATCTCGTCATCGGTCGCGTCGCGGCCGACGCCGAGGATCTCGTAGAGGTCGCGGACCGGCGCCATCAGTGCTCCGCGTCGCCCGACGCTTCGGTCAGCCGGTCGGCGACGGCGCGGACGGCGGTCATCGCCGAGAGGTAGTCCATGCGGGTCGGCCCGACGATGCCGATCGTGCCGACGGTCGCCTCGCCCGCCTTGAACGGCGCTGCGACGATCGAAGCGCCCCACTCGCCCGTCGTCGGGTGCTCGTCGCCGATCGTCACCCGCACGTCGTCCGACGGCGCGATGTCGTGGAGCACCTGGAGCATGTCCTGCTCGCGCTCGAGCGTTTCGAACAACCGACGGAGCGTGTCGCGCCGCCACGCCTGCGCGTCGTCGGCGAGGTTCGCGACGCCACCGATCAGGACGTGCCCAGCGCGCTCGCCCTCGGTCGCCATGCGCAACACGTCGGCGGCGACCAACAGGACGTCATGGACCCCGGGGGTCTCGGTTGCCGCCATCTGCAGAAGCGATACCTGGGCGTCGACGTAGCTGGTTCCGCGGACGCGATTCAGCCGGCGCTCGGCGTCGGCGACCGCCTTGGCATCGATGTGCTCGGGACGATCGACGATCTGCTTGTCGACGCGGCCGTGTTGGCCGACAGCGAGCACGAGCAATGTGGGTCCCATGTCGATCACCTCGAGCCGCACGAGGTGCTCGTCCGACGGCCCCGGCGGCACCGCGAGACCGGCGTATTGGGTCAGGCGCGACAAGAGGTGCACGGATCCCTTGAGGACCTCTTCGAGGTCGAGGATCGCCTCGGCGAAGTGCGCGGCGATCTGACGCCGCTGGGCGTCCTTCAGCCGGGTCGGTGCCGGCAAGGCGTCGACGTAGTGCCGGTAACCCGCGTCGGTGGGGATCCGCCCCGCCGAGGTGTGCGGATGGGAGAGGTAGCCCTGCTCCTCCAGGGAGGACATCTCGTTGCGGATCGTCGCGCTCGAGACGCCCAGGCCAGCACGCTCGGCGATCGTCTCGGAGCCGACGGGCTCACCGGTCGCCACATACGCCTCGACGACCGCGTGCAACACGGTGGCCTTGCGTTGGGAAAGCTCCGGTCGATCGGCCATGCCGCGATGATAGCTGGCACTCTCGTGCGTAGAGTGCTAATCACAGAGTCAGCTGCAGGGCATCGTCCGGGAGGCCTTGGCGAGCTGTGTCGTTGCCGCCGTTATATCGCCTTGCCCCGCAAGGGCATCCTTATAGGCGATGACGGCGATGCGCATCCTGTCGACCGCCGCTGCAAGCTCGGCGTCGCCGGACGCCTGGATCGCGGCCTCATCGTTGGCGAGCTCCGCCGCGAGCCGCGTGTAGTTGTCGACCCGGAAGAGTTGAAGATCTCGCAGGTGCAGGCACAACTGCTCGGTTGGCGTCAGCGACGAGGACGGCGCGGGCGTCGTTGCGACTGCCGACGGCGTGTCCGTCGCCGCAGTGTCGCCGCCCGTTCCTCCGAGAGCCGACAAGGCGAACGCGAGGACGAGCACGGCGGCGATCCCGATGACGGCGATCGTGGCGAGCCGCGCCCGCGTCGGTGGGCCGGCCGCGCGCCTGGTCTGTGGTGGAGACGCCGCATGCCGAGGCACAGCCGTATCCGCGACGGCCGCCTCCGGCCCCTCCTCCATCGCGTGTGCGGGCGCCGGCTCTGGCTCGGGCTCCGGTTCGGTGCCAAGGTCGACCATGGTTGCGGTCCCGTTCTCGTGACCGCACTCGGGACACGTCCACGCCGTGGTCGATGGGCGCATGTGGAACCGGACGCCGCAGTTCTCACAGGTGGCGAACGACCACGCGGCGCCGCAGGAGACGCAGGTGTACCCCTCGGCGTCGCCGACCGCTTGTCGGGTCTGGCAGTTCGGACAGGTGACCTCCGGCACGCGGTCACGATAACGGTCGCGCCGCGGATCTTGGGCCGCCGGGCAACCATGCGTATCGCGAGGGCGTCCTAGGGTCGAGCGAGGAGAACGATGGACGACAGCGACATCCGGTTCGACCTCGTACTCGATCCAGGGAACCACCGCGACCAAGGTCGGAACGGACCACACGACGGTGCCCCTCGACCAGGCGCCGGTGCCGACGAGCGAGCTGTGCGGCATGAAGATCCACGGCTCTGCGTCCGGCGATACGGGTGGCCGATCGAACCCCTAACGCCGACCGTGGATCGCTATGACGTCAGGCCGAGGACGAGCTCGTTGAGGAGCAACATGCCACGTTCGGTCGGCACGAGCTGGCCGAAGTCCTCATCGAGCAGACCGCTCTGCACGAACGCTTCGTAGCGCGCCGGCTCGAACCAGCTGGCGGGAACCCCTTCGAGGATGCGGAGCTTGAGGAAGACCTCCTCGAGATACGCGTCGGACGGATCGAGCGACTCGCTACCGCCGATCGGCAGTTCGCCCGCTTCGACACGTTCCATATACGCCTCCGGCGGGCGGACGTTCCACCACCGGACGTCGTCGCGGTAGGCGTGCGACCCCGCGCCGAGACCGACGTACGGCCGCCGCTCCCAGTAGCCAAGGTTGTGCCGGCACTCGAATCCCGGCTTCGCCCAGTTCGACACCTCGTAATGGCGATAGCCGCCGTCGCCGAGCAGGTCACACGCGACTGAGAACATGTCCGCTTGCATGTCCGGGTCGGACGCCGGACGCTCACCAGCCGCGACCTGCCGTCCGAGCGCCGTCGCCGGCTCGATGGTCAGCGCGTACGCGGAGATGTGCTCAGGCGCCAGCGCGATCGTCTCGCGCACCGTCCGTTCCCACGACTCGATCGACTCGCCGTCGGTCCCGTAGATCAGATCCAGGTTGATGTTGTCGTAGCCGGCAGCGCGCGCGGCCGAGAACGCGGTGCGGACGGAGGCCGGCTGATGGATCCGTTCGAGCGACGCCAGCACTGCGACATCGAACGACTGCGCGCCCATCGAGAGACGGTCGTAGCCCGCGTCGCGGAGCACATGCAGCGTCGCCTCGTCGACGGTGTCCGGGTTCGCCTCCACGGAGACCTCGGCATCGTCGGCTACTGCGAACCGGTCGCGCAGGTGTACGAGCAACGCACGCAGGTCTGCGGGCGCCATCGTCGTGGGTGTGCCGCCGCCCAGGAACACGCTCGTGAACGGTGTGCCGTCCCAACCGGGTGCGGTCATCTCGGCTTCCGTCAGCAAGGCGCGGAGGTATCGCGGTTTGAGCTCCTCCAGCCCCGCGTATGCGTTGAAGTCGCAGTAGCCGCACCGCGTGAGGCAGAACGGCACATGCACGTAGATGCCGGCGTCCGTCACCGCTTGGCCTTCTCGTCGACGCGAAGCGCCGCGATGAACGCGTCCTGCGGCACGTCGACCTTGCCCACGCGGCGCATCCGCTCCTTGCCCTTCTTCTGGGTCTCGAGGAGCTTGCGCTTGCGGGTGATGTCACCGCCGTAGCATTTCGCCAAGACGTCCTTGCGCTTGGCCTTCACGGTCTCGCGCGCGATCACCTTGGAGCCGATCGCAGCCTGCACCGCGACGTCGAACAGCTGCCGCGGGATGAGCTCGCGCAGGCGTTCGACCATCCGCTTGCCGTATTCGTAGGCCTTGTCGCGATGGACCACGCTCGAGAACGCATCGACCGGGTCGCCGTGCAACAAGACGTCGACGCGCACGAGCTTCGACTCCTGGTAGCCCCAAGGCTCATAGTCGAGGCTCGCGTACCCGCGCGTGCGCGACTTCAGTTGGTCGAAGAAATCGAACACGATCTCGGCCAGCGGCAAGACGTAATGGACCTCGACCCGCTCCGGCGTCAGGTATTCCATATCGACCATCTCACCCCGGCGGCCTTGGCAAAGCTCGAACACCGCGCCGAGGTACTCGCTCGGCGTGATGACCGTCGCGTACACGACCGGCTCCTCGACGCGGTCGTAGTCGCCGCCCGGCGGCATCTCGGCCGGGTTGTGCACGATCGTCTCGTCGCCGGCTTTGAACACATGGAACTCGACGTTCGGCGCGGTCGAGATCAGCTCAAGGTCGAACTCGCGCTCCAGCCGCTCGCGCACGATGTCCATGTGCAACAGACCAAGGAACCCGACGCGGAACCCGAACCCGAGCGCCTGCGAGGTTTCCGGTTCGTAGACGAGCGCCGAGTCGGAGAGCTTCAGCTTGTCGAGCGCTTCGCGAAGGTCGCTGTAGTCGCTCCCGTCCGCAGGGAACAAGCCCGACCACACCATCGGCTTCGGCTCGCGGTAGCCGGGGAGCGGTTCGGCGGCGCCGGTCTTGCCGGCGAGCGTGATCGTGTCGCCGACCTTGGCCTGATGGACGTCCTTGAGCCCCGTGACGAGATAGCCGACCTCACCGGGCCCCAGCGCGTCGACGGGCGTCGCCTCAGGCGCCATCACGCCGGTTTCCTCGGCCTCGGACGTGACGCGCGTCGCGAGCATCCTGATGCTGGCGTGCGACGGCAGCCGCCCCGCCTTCACCCGAACGTATGTGATGACGCCGCGGTACGTGTCGAACGCGGAGTCGAAGATCAGCGCCTGCAAGGGGGCGCCGGCGTCGCCGGTCGGCGGCGGGACGGCCTCGATCACAGATCGCAACAGCTCGGTGACCCCTTCGCCGGATTTGGCGCTCACGCGCAAGATGTCGGCCGGCTCGCGGTCCAGCAGCTTGCCGAGCTCGTTCGCCCGTTGATCCGGCTCGGCGGCCGGCAGATCGATCTTGTTGAGGACCGGCACGATGGCAAGGCCGGCGTCGCGTGCCAGGTGGTAGTTCGCGAGCGTCTGCGCCTCGAGACCCTGCGCCGCGTCGACGAGCAGGATGGCGCCCTCACATGCGGCGAGGGAGCGCGACACCTCGTACGTGAAGTCGACGTGGCCGGGGGTGTCGATCAGGTTGAGCTCGTAGCCCTCGTGGAGCAGGCGGACGGCCTGCGCCTTGATCGTGATGCCGCGCTCGCGCTCGAGGTCCATGCGGTCCAGGTATTGCGCTCGCATCGTCCGTGCGTCGACCGTGTGGGTGAGCTCGAGCATGCGATCGGCCAGCGTGGACTTGCCGTGGTCGATATGCGCCACGATGCAGAAGTTCCGGATGTGGGAGATCTCGGTGGACACGCAGCATCCATGGTACGGGCTGGCCTGCAGGGTCTCGCTCAGGTCACGCAACGCGCCCGCACGCCCGCGACGATCTCGGCGCACGAAGCGAGCGGCACGTCGCCACGCGCGGCGGTCACCGTAGCCTGCACGGCCGCGACGACGGCGCCCGGGTCGTCGTTCTGTACGAAAGGGTGCGAGCCAAGCGCCTCGATCTCGACGCCGTCGGTCGACAGCGTCGCGAGGTCGGCTTGCGTGCGCCGCCACAGTGCCACGCTGAGGACGTCGTCGTAGTACTGCGCGCGGACGACGACGAGCGGGATCGAGCCAAGATCCCGGGCCGTCGAGCGGAGGAGCCGAGCCGTCGCGCCGATGTCGATGGGGTCGCCGCCGTCCACCCAGTCGCCGGCCGGATCCGTTGCGAAGTACCGACGGTACGGCGCGATCTCGTCCTCGTGCGAGCTCTCGATCAGCACGAGCCCCTGGACCTCAGCCGGATAGGTCGCGGTGAACAGCCGGCCGATGAACCCGCCATAGGAATGCGCGACCATCACGTAGGGCGGCGGGATGTCCGCGGCACCCAGCAGTGCGTGGAGCTCCTCGGCTTCACCTTCGCTCGTCAAGCCTTTCGCAGCAGCCGAAGGCCTCGGATCGCTGGTCCCGGTGCCCGCTCGATCGTACGTACAGACGCGCGAGACCTGTGCGAGTTGCTGCCAAACCCCGCCGAACGAGGAGGTGCCGGCGGAGTCGTATCCGGCTTCAAGGATGATCGGCGGTGACCCGCTGCCGAGGCACTGATAGTCCAGGCTGTACCCCCCGATGTCGGCGCGCCCCGCCTGGTTCGTCGGCGACGCCGACGCCACGCCCCCCGTGGACGCCGCGGTGCAGGCCGTCGGTACGAGCAGCCCGACCGCCCCAAGCAGCGCGCGCACGGCGACCCGCCGTCTCGATCCGGTCATGAACCCGCTGGTAGACTCCCCGACTCGTATGGCCAATATCAAGTCTCAGAAGAAGCGCAACATCCAGAACGAGAAGCGCCACCAGCGCAACATCGCGACGAAGAGCGCCTTGAAGACCTCGACCAAGAAGGTCCACGCCGCGGCAGCTGCGGGTGACGCCGAGGCGGCGTCGACGGCGCAGCTCGAGGCCGCGCGCGCCCTGGACAAGGCCGCCAGCCGCGGGATCTTGCACAAGAAGACCGCGGCGCGCCGTAAGAGCCGGCTCGCCAAGGCCGCGAACGCGGCGTCGGCGTAGTTACGCGGCGATCGCCGCGATCAACACCGGCATCACGACGTCGCCGGGCGCGCCCGACTTCAGCGCGCGGTCGGTTTCGGCGATGCGGTCGTGGATCGCGACCAGCTCGTCCACAGAGTAGTTGCGCGCCTGCTGTTGATACCGCCGAGCCTGCCAGTCGAACCTGAGACCGGCCTGCTTGGCCACCTGGGCCGCGGGCGTGCGATCAGGCAGGGCGCGAACGCGGATCAGGTCCCGCACGCGTACGGCGATGCCGCCGAGCACCATCAGGGCCTCGTCGCCGTTCTCCTCGATCGCGCGAAGCGCCCGGATCGCGCCGGGCAGATCCTTACCGAACGCCCGGTCGCACAGATCCCACGTCTTCTGCTCGCCGAGGCCGCGGAACTGTTTTTGGACCTCGCCCGGGGTGATCTTCGTGCCGTCGAATGCGGCGGCGAGCTGCTCGAGCGCGGCGGCGAGCTGCGCCAGGTCTTCGCCCAGCGTCTGGATCAGGGCGCGCGCAGCTTGCGGAGTGATCTCGACCCCGATCCCGGCCGCGCGCTTGACCAGCCACGGTTCGAGCTCCTTGCGCGGCACCTGAATCTGCGTGATCGCGCCCACGGGCTCGATCATCTTGGCCAGCGCAGCGGGCGGCTTGCCGCGCTCGGCCACCGTGCACGCCAACACGAGCGGCGCGTTCGGATCGGCCGCATGCAGGTACGCGGCGAACTCCGTGAGGGCGGCCTTCGACAGGCTGCGGCAGTCGGTCACGAGCAACGCGCGCGGCTCGCCGAACAGGGACGGCGTCGCCAGGTCTTGCAGCTCTCGCCCGGTCCAATCGGCTGCGTCAACCTCCGTCGCGCGGACGTCGCCGAGCATCGCGAGCGCGGTTTCACGGAGCAAGAAGGCGTCCTCTCCCCACAGGAGCGTCACGGCGCCGAGCTCAGTCACGGGCGACATCGTACGGTGCCGCACCGTCACTCCTCGCGCCCCGCGATCATCGCCGGTGTGCGGACCGTGCTGCATCGGTAGGGTTCGGCGATGTCGTCGACGACGCTGGCCGTCGGGAACGCCGAGATCACCGCGATCCTCGACGTCGACACCTCCATCCCGCTCGACGCGCTCTTCGATGGCAGCGGCGACCCACTGCCGGGTGGAGCGGGATCGATCGCGGACAGATATGGGGACGAGTTCAGCGTCGATGCGTGGCATTTCCGCGATCACTGCTTCCTGGTTCGCACCCCGGGCCGGCTGACGCTCATCGATACGGGGAGCGGCCCGGCGGACTCGGCCTTCGGACGGTGGCTCGGTGTCGCCGGGTCACTCCAGGACGAACTCTCTGCGCTCGGCGTCGCGCCGGACGACATCGACGACGTGATCCTGACGCACGTGCACTCGGACCACACCGGGTGGAGCACCATGCCGTCGGCGAGCGGGCGGGTTCCCCGATTCCCGAACGCTCGGTACTACGTCCACGGCGCCGACGTCGAGTGGATGCGGGCGTTCACCGACGAGGATGCGGTCCGAGAGTTCGCGGAGGTGATCGCTCCGCTCGAGGCGTCGGAGCAACTCGACGTATCCCTCGAGGACCGCGAGGTTTCTCCCGGCCTGAGCCTGCGCCATGCGCCCGGGCACACGCCGGGACATCGCTGCGTCCTTCTGGATGCGAGCGACGAGCGCGTCCTGTTCACCGGCGACCTGCTGCACTTCACGTTTCAGCTGAATGATCCGTGGTTCCGCGCGCCCGGCGAGCACGATCCGGATGAGGCATGCCGGACGCGAGCCGCTTGGCTCGATCGAGCGGAGTCCGAACGATTGACGGTCGCGACCGCACACGTGCCTCCCTCTCCTATCGGCCGGATCGTCCGCGTACACGGCGAGCGGCTCATCCGGCCTCGGTAGCGATCGGACTACCGCTCGGGCGTCACGATCGGCTTCCCCTCTTCGTCCCACGTGATCGTCAGGGTGCCGTGTTCGTCGGTGCGCCAAATGTCGGCTCCCGTCGACGCCGCCTCCGCGAGCGCGTTGGGGTTGGGATGGCCGTACGGGTTCGGTTGCCCAACGCTGATCGCGACCACCTCCGGACTCACCGCCGGGAAGAAGTCGGGCAACGACGTGTCACCTGCGTGATGGGGCATCTTCAAGACATCCACCTCCTGGAGCCGGTCGGTGTCGAGCAACACCTGCTGTGCTTCGCGCTCGGCATCGCCGGTGAACAACATCGAGTCGGGGCCATCGTTCAACAGCAGTACGAGCGAGTCGTTGTTCGGGTCTGAATGCGAGCCGTCCCAACATCGGTCGGGCGACAGCACATCGAACGTGAGGTCGCCGACCGTCACGGTGTCGCCGGCGCGCGGCATCCGGACGGGGATCCCCTCCGCGTCGATCTCCTCGTGTAGGTCAGCCTGCAAGGCAGTGTCGTCGGGGCATCCGGGCTCGAGGAACACCCCGACCGGGAACCGCGCGAGCACCTGCGGCAGGCCGCCGATATGGTCGGCGTGCGGGTGGCTCGCGACGACCGCATCGAGCCGTTTCACGCCGTAGGAGACGAGCAGTTGCGCGTCCAGCTCGTCGTCGGGACCGCCGTCGATCAGGACCGTCGCGCCCGCCGGGCTCGAGATCAGGATCGAGTCGCCCTGGCCGATGTCCAAGATCCGGACGGTGAGGCCGCTCGGGGGCCCCGCGCCGAGCGCGATCTGCCACATGAGCACCGGCGCGAGCGCGAACCCGACGACCATCGCGCGGCGCGGCGGCCGCCAGCCGCTGCGGAGCCATGCGGCGATCGCGACGAACACGGTGACACCGGCGACCAGCACGAGCGGACTGCCGCTGGACGTGACCCACGCAACGGGCGCCTTCGCGAGCGCCGACGCGACGACCTCGAGGTACCGCATCGGCACCCGAGCGAGGAGGGCCGCGACGTTGCCGAGCGGAAGCCAGATGAGCCCGAGCCCCGACGCAGCGATCCCGAGCAACAGCGCCGGTGACACGGCGGGGAACGCCGCAAGGTTGGCGACGATCGTGATGCCCGGAACCTCGTGGAAGTGGAACAACAGCAGCGGCGTGACCCCGAGCTGTGCGGCGATCGTCGTCCCGGCGGCCAACGCGACGGGTGACGGCATCAGGCCGCCGAGTCGCTCCGCGATCGGCGTCGCGAGCACGACCATCCCGGCGGTCGCCGCGACCGAGAGCTGGAACCCGATCGCGTGCACGAGCCACGGGTCAAGGATCAGGA
Organism: Actinomycetota bacterium; assembly: GCA_036265325.1. GTDB lineage: Bacteria > Actinomycetota > UBA4738 > UBA4738 > HRBIN12 > AC-51. The sequence goes on from DATAPH010000031.1 coordinate 37,294, forward strand.
GCGCAAGCACGGCCGCCGCCAGGATCGTGCCGGTGGTACGCGGCTTTCCGAGCAAGACGCCGAGGAGCGCGAGGCAGGCCATCGTCCCGGCGCGGAGCACCGACGGTTCGGCACCGGTCAGCACGACGAAGAGGACGACGACGCCCATCCCCATCGCGAACCGCCCGACCGGCCCGATCTTGAGCGCACCGGCGAACGCCATGACGGGCGCGAGCACCATCGCGACGTTCTCGCCCGAGACGACGAGCAGGTGGCCGAGCCCGACGGTCTGGAAGTCGCGCGTCGTCACCGGATCGAGCTTCGACGCGTCGCCGAGCACGAGCCCCAGCAACAACCCGGCCTCACGCGGCGGGAAGATCCGTTCGATGGTCGTCCCGACGAACGCGCGGACGACCTGGGTCATCCGAACGAACGGCGACGGGAAGCCACCGACGCGTTGGACCTCGATCGCGCGCACGCTCACCGCCAGTCCTCGGTGTGCGAGCGTGGCGGCGAAGCCGGCATCGTCGGGGATCTGGAGCGTGCCCTCGATCAGGAGCTGATCGCCGCGCACGGCGGCCGGCGGCGCGTCGTTGCCGCTTACCCATGTCGTTTCGCGAAGCGTCGCGGCGCCTCCGGCCCACGACACGTCGCTGACGTCCACGATCGCGTACCACCCGAAGGCGCTCGGCTCCGGGTCTTCGCGGAGCGTGGCGAGCAGCGTCACCGTCCGCGGCGCGAGCCGGTGCAGCAAGGAATGTTCGGCGCGGAGCGCACCGAGCCCCGCCCAGCCGACGCCGCACAGGATCGCCCCGAGCACGACGAGCGCGATCGCTTTGAGCGGGCTCCGGCTCGGGTCGGTGGGTGTCGACGCGACCGCGGCTACTGCCGGTGGAGCACCCCCGCTGAGTCCGGCGCGGTCGATCGGGTCGTCGCCCCGGCGCCGGGGAGCGGCGGCGATGGCTCCCGCAAGGGCGACGCACCCGAGCACGACCCAGACCCACCACGGCCATGTCGTCGCCGAGGCGGGCCGGATGTCCCACAGCAGCAAGCCCGCCCAGAACGCGGATGCGACCAGCGGCGCGCCCCATCCCCGCATCGAACGATCACACCGTCACCTGCGAACGGAGATCCTCCAGCGTCGCCGGCCCGATGCCCGAGACCTCGTCGAGCTGATCGACCGAGGCGAACGGTCCGTGCTCGGTCCGGTACTGGATGATCGCTGCTGCGAGCACCGGCCCGACGCCGTTGAGTGTCTCGAGCGTCGCTTCGTCTGCGCTGTTGATGTTGACGAGCGCCGTCGGGCCACCCGGGACAGTGCCCGTCACCGGCGTGCCGGCCGGCGCCGCGCCCTTCTTCGGCACCAGGATCTGCTGTCCGTCGGTAAGCGGCGCTGCGAGGTTGAGCAGCGTGAGATCGGCCTTCTCAAGCGCGCCGCCGGCACGTTCGACGGCGTCGATCACCCGGTCGCCAGGCGCGAACTCGAAGACGCCGGGCTTGCGGACGGCGCCGGCAACGTCGACGATCAACGTCGCCGCTGCGCTTGCCGACGGCGACGCCGCAACGGAACCGGACGCCACGGCGACGGCCGGCGCACCAGTCGGCGACGCGCCGAACGACGACAGCGCGAAGGGCGCAGCCGATCCCGCGGTGGTCGACACATCGACCGGCCGCGGCAACGACCGCGTGTACCACAAGCCGACGCCGGCGAGCAGCGCGATGACGACGACGATCAGACCGACGAGCTCGCCGCGCGACAGCCCGTCCAGACGTTCACGGATGTCCATGGCGCGACGCTACGGTCGACCGTCGCGCGTCGCCGTGCGAAGCGTCACACCGGCGAAAGGAACGACGCCTCAGTCGCGCACGACGAGGTTCACGAGCTTCGGCGCCCGCACGATCGTCTTCGCGACGTCGCGGCCGTCCAACGCGCGTGCGACGCGCTCGCTTCCCCGCGCGGTTGCTTCGGCGTCTGCTTCAGAGATGTCGGCCGAGACCTCGATCTTGTCGCGCACCCTCCCGTTCACCTGGACCACCATCGTCACCGTGTCGTCGGCGGCGAGAGCGGGATCGAACACCGGCCACGAAGAAACGTGCACGGACGACCCCTCCCCGATCACCTCCCGCCACAGTTCCTCTGCCGCGAACGGCGCCAGCGGCGCCAGCATCACGACCAACGCCCGCGCCGCACCGCGCGCGCCCTCACCGGCATCCAGCGACGCGCGCATCGCGTTGGTCAGCACCTGCAGCTTCGAGATCGCCGTGTTGAACCGGAACCGCTCCATGTCGTCGGTGACGCCCTTGATCGTCTTGTGTGTCAGGCGCATCAGCGACTCAGGCTCCGTCGCGTCGGCCGCCATCGCGTCGTCGACCGCCGTGAACACGCGGCCCAGCCATTGATGCACGCCCGGTCGCCGGTCCGGATCCCCCGCTATCAGCTTCCAGTCGATGTCGTCCTCGAACGGACCGGCGAACAGCATGATCAGCCGCATCGTGTCGGCGCCCCACCGCTCGACGATCGGCATCGGCTCGACGATGTTGCCCTTCGTCTTGGACATCGACGCGCCGCCGTAGATGACCTGGCCCTGGTTCATCAATCGGGGGAACGGCTCGACGAATCCGATCATCCCCATGTCGTACAGCGCCTTCGTGAAGAACCGGCAGTACAACAGGTGCAGGATCGCGTGCTCCACCCCGCCGGTGTACTGGTTCGCGGGCATCCACCGGTCGACGTCCTCCCGACGGAACGGGCCGCCCTCGTACCCCGGCGAGCAGTAGCGGAAGAAGTACCAGCTCGAGTCGACGAACGTGTCCATCGTATCGGTGTCGCGCGTCGCGTCTGCGCCGCACGTCGGACACTGCACGTGCTTCCACGTTGGGTGGCGCGCCAGGGGTGACTCGCCCCCGGGCTGGAAGTCGACGTCCTTGGGCAGCAGCACGGGCAGTTGGTCGTCGGGCACCGCAACCTCACCGTGTTCGGGGCAGTGCACGATCGGGATCGGCGCGCCCCAGTAGCGCTGCCGGGAGATCAGCCAGTCGCGCAGCCGGAAGTTGACCGCCGCGCGGCCGCGGCCCTTGGCCTGCAGCCACTCGATCACCTTCCCGATCGACGCGGGCGAGGCTTCGCCGTCGAACTGGCCGGAGTTCACCATCAGGCCGTCGCCGGCCATCGCCTCGGTCATCGCGTCGCCGTCGACCTCGGGCTGATCGTCAGGCTGGATCACCACCCGGACGGGCAGGTCGTGCGCGCGCGCGAACACGAAGTCCCGCTCGTCGTGCGCAGGGACCGCCATGATCGCCCCCGTGCCGTATCCCATCAGCACGTACGGGGCCGCGTAGCACGGGACCTTCTCGCCGTTGACCGGGTTCACCGCGTGCACGCCCAGGAAGACGCCTTCCTTGGAGTCGGCGGCCTCGCGATCGACCAGGGAGGTCTGCTGGGCTTTCCGCACCAGCGGCTCGACGTCCTTCCACGTGCCGCCCAGCTCGGCCAGCCGCTGCACGTCCGGGTGCTCGATCGCGAACACGAAGAAGGTGACGCCCCACAACGTGTCCGGACGTGTCGTGAAGACCGTGACGTCCTCGCCGGTCTCCTCGATGGTGAACGTCACCTCCGCGCCCTCGGAGCGGCCGATCCAGTTCCGCTGCATCGTCACGACGCGGTCGGGCCAATCGGTCAGCAGCTCGACATCGTCCAGCAGTCGCTGCGCGTAGTCAGTGATCTTGAAGAACCACTGCGTCAGCTCACGGCGTTCGACCGGCGTGCCGCACCGCTCGCAAGCCCCGGCGATCACCTGCTCGTTCGCCAACACCGTCTGGTCCTTCGGGCACCAGTTGACCTGCGCGCCCTTGCGGTACGCCAAGCCCTGTTCGAAGAAGCGCAGGAACAGCCACTGGGTCCAGCGGTAGTACTCGGGATCGCATGTCCGCACGCGGCGCGACCAGTCGAAGGACATCCCCATCCTGCGGAACGAGGCCGCCTGCTGCTCGATGTTGGCGTAGGTCCACTCCGCCGGCGGCGTGCCGCGCTTGATCGCGGCGTTCTCCGCGTTCAACCCGAACGCGTCCCACCCGATCGGGTGCATGACGTTGTGCCCGCGCAACGCTTGATAGCGCGCGACCGCGTCGCCCCCGCTGAACGCCTCCGCGTGGCCCATGTGCAGGTCGCCCGACGGGTACGGGAACATGTCCAGCGCATAGAATCTCGGCCGTTCATCGGCAGGGTCGTCGACGGCGCGGTACTGGCCCTCGGCTTCCCAGCGATCGACCCATCGGGGCTCGATCTCGGCGGCGTCGTAGCGGCGGCTCATGGTCGGGCATCGTATCGAACGACCTGGCGCCGCTCGGGACAAAGGCACGTCCAGACCCGCCGCGGTGGAGCGCGGTGACCTCGGACCGGGGCACGGACAGGCCGCCGATAGACTCCGCGGCCATGTTCGTGCGCCGCGCAGCGCTCGCCGTGCTGGCGATGAGCCTCGTCGCGGTCGCGTGCACGCGCACATCCAGCACCACCACGACGACGACCGCGAGCGGATCGCCGTCCACGCCAGCCAACGCCGGCGGCATCGACAAGCTCCAGCACCTCATCTTCATCGTGCAAGAGAACCGGAGCTTCGATCAGTACTTCGGGACCTATCCCGGCGCCGACGGCATCCCGACGAACCCCGATGGCTCGTTCTCGCCCTGCGTGCCCGACAAGTTCCAGGGCGGCCAGTGCATGGCGCCCTACGTCACACGCTCGATCGATCAGGACGGCGGTCCCCACAACCACGTCGCGTCGGTGCGCGATGTGAACGGCGGCAAGATGGACGGCTTCATCGACTCCCTTCCACCGCGCCCGACCAAGTGCTGGACCACGCCGACGTTGCCCGACTGCAACCTCCAGCTCGGCCCACAGGGCCAGCCCGACGTGATGAGTACCCAACGCCGCGCCGCGATCCCCAACTATTGGGCCTACGCCGACCACTACACGCTGCAGGACCACCTGTTCGCGCCGGTGGACTCCTGGACGCTCCCCTCGCACCTGTTCCTCGTGTCCGAATGGTCCGCCGCCTGCACCAATCCCGACGACCCGATGTCGTGCCATACCGACATCAACCTGAGCAGCCCGACGCTTCGCTGGGACTACGGCAAGAAGCCGGTCTACGCGTGGACCGATCTGACCTGGCTCATGGACGAACAGCACGTGTCTTGGCGCTACTACGTCGGCAACAACACGTGCGACCAGCCGCCATGTCCTGCCGGACGCAAGTACTACGGGACCAGCTACAACCGGAACCCGTTGCCGGGGTTCGCGAGCTTCGCGGACCGCCAGGGCGACGGCGGCAGCTGGACCGACAACGTCTTGCCGGACAAGGACTACCTGTCGGCCGCGGCCAACGGCACCCTCCCCGACGTCGCATGGATCGCGCCGGCCGCCAACGTCTCGGATCATCCGGGCGGTCCGAGCACTATCCGGACCGCGATGGCGTACGTGACGCGGCTGATCAACGCCGCCATGCGGGGACCAGAGTGGGGCTCGACCGCGATCTTCCTGACCTGGGACGACTGGGGCGGGTTCTACGATCACGTGATGCCGAAAAAGTTCGACGCGATGGGCTACGGCCTGCGAGTGCCGGGGCTCGTGATCAGTCCGTGGGCGAAGCAGGGGTACATCGACCACACGGTGCTGTCGTTCGATTCATATGCGAAGTTCATCGAGGACCGGTTCCTCAACGGCGACCGCCTCGACCCCAAGACGATGGACCGGCCCGACAGCCGGCCGACGGTCCGCGAGAAGTCCGCGAACTCGCTCACGCACGCGTTCGACTTCCACCAGAAGCCGGACCCGCCGCTGATCCTCGATCCGTGGCCGTGGAAGCAGAAGGAGCCGTACCCCTCCTTCTGAGGACCGTGCCCGTCGGTACACTCCGCGGCCGATGCGTTCCCCCCTCCGACTCGTGCTCGCCGGCGTCCTGGTGCTCGCCATCGCGTGCACGGCCGCAGCGACCACGGCGTCGACACGAACGCAGAGCTCGACGTCGACCTCGAGCTCGCCGACGCCGTCAACAACGACACAGGCGCACGGGCTCAAGACACTGAAGCACCTCATCTTCATCGTCCAGGAGAACCGCAGCTTCGATCACTACTTCGGCACCTACCCCGGCGCCGACGGCATCCCCACCAACCCGAACGGCACGTTCTCGGTCTGCGCGCCGGACCCGTACCAGGGCGGGAAGTGCGTCCCGCCGTACCGGACGAAGGCCTACGACTTCGACGGCGGCCCGCACACCAACGCCGCGGCGGTTCGGGACATGAACAACGGCCAGATGAACGGCTTCATCGATTCGCTGCCGGCCGCACCGGGCAGATGCTGGGTCGATCCGAAGCAGCCGGAGTGCAACCAGCGTCTCGGGCCGCAGGGCCAGCCCGATGTAATGAGCACCCTCGGGCGGGCCGAGATCCCGAACTACTGGTCCTACGCCGACCACTTCACGCTCGAGGACCACATGTTCGGCCCCGTCGACTCGTGGACGCTCCCGTCCCACCTGTTCCTCGTCTCGGGGTGGTCGGCGTATTGCCCGACCACCGACCCGATGAGCTGTGAGAACGACGTCAGCCTGTCGAGCGGCGACCGCCGGTGGGATTACGGCGAGAAGCCGATCTACGCCTGGACCGACGTGACGTGGCTCCTGGACAAGAACCACGTCGAGTGGCGCGAGTACATCGGCAACCACACCTGCTGGCAGCACCCGCCGTGCAGCGATCCGGAGGGCCGAACGTACGCGACGAGCTACAACCGCAACGTGCTGCCCGGGTTCACCAGCTTCTGGGACGGCGAACGTCCCGGCAAGAACGGCGGCGTTCTCGACAACGTCAAGCCGGTCGATGACTACCTGACGTCCGCCGCGAACGGATCGCTGCCGTCCGTCGCGTGGATCTTCCCGACGTCCGCGACGAGCGAGCACCCGACGAGCGAGTCCACCGTGCGGACCGGCATGGCGTACGTGACCCGCCTCGTCAACGCGGCGATGCAGGGTCCGGACTGGAACTCCACCGCTATCTTCCTGACGTGGGACGACTGGGGTGGGTTCTACGACCACGTCATGCCGCCCAAGATCGACGGCGATGGATATGGGCTGCGCGTGCCGGGGCTCGTGATCAGCCCGTGGGCGCGGGCCGGCGCGATCGACCACACGGTGCTGTCGTTCGATTCGTATCTGCGCCTGATCGAAGACCGGTTCACGGGCGGTCGGCGCTTGAACCCGAAGACTGATGGGCGTCCCGACTCGCGACCGACGGTGCGCGACGCGATCGCGAACCCGCTGAACAAGGCGTTCGACTTCAACCAGGAGCCGTTGCAGCCGCTGATCCTCGACCCGTGGCCGTGGAAACAGCCGGAGCCGTGGTCGTCGTTCGGAACACCGCCGTCGCAGTCGGCATCACCGTCGGCGTCGGCCTCACCGTAGCGGTTGCCAGTTCCCGAGCGTCAGCAGCTGATCGGGACCGTTCAGGTCGAGCGGCTGGTCGTTGCCGCCGCCGTTGAGGACCACGATGTCCATCGCTCCGTCGTGATCGAAGTCGAGCATCGCCGCCGTGTCGCCGCAGCCGGCGAGCGGCCCCGGCGGCAACGGCGGCAGGGCGAGCCGCGTCCAGTTCCGGCCATTCCCGCTGTTCAACAACAGGATGTCCGGCTCGTTGACGCGGTTCTTGCATCCGTCGACCGCGTAGATGTCGGGCGAGCCGTCGCCGTTCACGTCGCCGATCGCGAGTCCGTGGCCATGCCCCATCGGCATCGAGAGCACGGGCTGGCCGAATGACCCGCCCGCCGTGCCGAGCCGCACCGTGAGCCGGTGCAGCGATACGAGGATCAGGTCGGGGATCCCGTCGTCCGACACGTCGGTGATCTGGGCGCCGTTGACGATCGGCTCGGGCGGCACGCCGTACCGAGCGTCCTCGTCGACGAACCGGTTGCCATCGCGCACGTAGAGGATCGTGCGCTTGTCGCCGCACAGCAGCAGGTCGTCCCATCCGTCGTGGTTGACGTCGACCGTCTGTTCGCACGAGGACCCGTCCTGCTTGGTGATCCCGAGGTTCACCTGATTGAAGTGCGTCCCGCCGACGTTCACGTAGGTGCGGTTGGGCGAGGTGTGGTTGTCGGCGCGCGGCTCATCGTTGCCGATGAACAGGTCGGGGTACTTGTCGTGGTTCAGGTCGATCCACTCGGGGTGCCGGCCGCGGCCCCAGACGTCCTCGATCCCCCATCTGTGCGCTTCGTCGTGCCACACGCCCGGCGGCCCTTGGATCCACAGCTCGTTCCACTTCTTGGAGGTGCCCTGCTGCGCGCCCTTGGCGCAGACGAGGTCGAGCAGGCCGTCGAGGTTCGGATCGCCCCAGATGCAGCCGTGGCGGTCGGGCCTGCCGTGGATCGTGTCGACGAACTGGTGCACCGGCTCGAACCCGATCGAACGGCCGTCGAGGACCTGGTTCATGAACAGCTCCGCGGGCCGGGAGCCGTGATGGCCGATCAAGACATCGTCCCAGCCGTCTCCGTTCACATCGGCGACGGCGATCGTGTAGCTGGACTCGTAACGCCGGAACCCCACCATCGGACCGACGTCGCGCACCGTGGGGTGCGCAACACCGCTCGCGGCCGGGGCAACAGCGAGCGCGGCGAGCACAACGGCGAGCACCAGGAACGCCAGGCGGCGCATACGGCGGGGAAGCTTACGGGTCAGTCGCGCGACGCCACGGGCAGCAAGCCGCCGGCGCGACCCGCGAGGGCGGGCACGTCTTCGGCCGGGACCGGCTTGGAGAACAAAAAGCCCTGGGCCAGCCGGCAGCCGTTGGCGCGCAGGAACTCGTACTCCTGCGGCGTCTCGACGCCCTCGGCCAGCGGGATCATGTCGAGGCCTTGCGCCAGTTGGATCATGGCGCGGACCATGCTCGCCTGCGACATGTCGTTGTTCACGTCATGGACGAACGCGCGATCGATCTTCAGCACGTCGACCGGCATGTGCTTGAGCCGCGCGAGCGAGGAGTAGCCCGTCCCGAAGTCATCCAGCGCCAGCGTGAATCCCCACGCGTGCAGCTCCGAGAGGATCTTCTGTGTGCGGTCTGGATCGGCCATCGCGGTCGACTCCGTGATCTCGACGACCACGCGATCGGGGTCGACGCCGCCGGCGCGCATCGCGGCCATCACCTTCTCGGCCAGGCGGGCGGACCAGAGCTGCCGGGGTGAAAGGTTGAAACCAAGCCGCAGGTCGAGATCCTGACCCCGCCACTCGGCCTGCTGGCGGACGAGTTCGGCGAGCACCCAGTCCCCGATCGCTTCGATCAGTCCGAGCTCTTCGGCCAACGGGATGAACTCGAGCGGTGGCACGAGACCGCCCGTGGGGTCGCGCCACCGGATCAACGCCTCGAGCGACTCGATCTGGCCCGTCGCAACATCGACGATCGGCTGCCAGTGCAACACCCACCGCTCTTCACGGACGGCTTCGCGCAGGCGCGTCGTGAGCGAGAACTGCTGAGCCGGATCCAGGTCGCCGGTGGTGAAGACCGTGAAGCTCCCCGGCTCGGTCCGCTTGGTCTTGTACATCGCCGCGTCGGCGTTCTTCATCAACGTCTCGGCGTCTTGCGCGTCGTGCGGGAACAAGCTGATCCCGATCGATCCGGCCGCGAGGAACTGCGTCCCGTTGAGGTCGAACGGGTCGGCGAGCGCTTCGCGCACCCGGTTCGCGACCATCTCGACCGTCGCGAGCGCGGCGTGCTCGGATGCGTCCTCCTCGCGGTCCAGGTCGCCGAGCAACAACAGGAACTCGTCACCGCCCTGGCGTGCGACGAGATCGGTGTCGCGCGTGCACGTCCGCAGACGATCGGCCAGCTGCGCGAGCAGCAGGTCGCCCGAATGGTGTCCGAGCGTGTCGTTCACCATCTTGAAGTTGTCGAGGTCGAGGAACAGGACGCCGACCGCGCCGTCGCTACGACGAGCGCGCGCGATCGCGTTCTCTAGCATCTCCTCGAACAGGGCCCGGTTCGGCAGCCCGGTGAGCTTGTCGTGGTAGGCGAGGAACGCGACCTGCTCCTCCGCGTTCTTCCGCTCGGTGATGTCGAACATGACGCCCTGGATCAGCCACGGGGAGCCGTTCTCGTCGTCGATCGGGAACGCCTGCTCGAGCACCCACCGCACGGTGCCGTCCTGATGCACCATCCGGTACTCGTGGTTGAGCGGCGTGTGCCCGTTGTACGCGGCCTGGTACTCGTCCCACGCGCGGTCGATGTCCTCGGGATGCACATGGTGGCGCCACGAGTACGGATCGGTGAGCCACTCCTCCGGCTCGATCCCGATCAGGTCGCGGATCTGGGGACTCACGTAGATCGACGTGTCGTCCTCGTCCACGGGGTCGAGGTACACGACCGCGGGGATGTGCTCGACGAGCGCGCGGTACTTCGCCTCCGCCTCGAACTGCGCGTCGCGGCCGGCCTGGAGCTCCGACAGGTCGCGGAGGGTGACGACGAGCAACGGCTCGTCGGCGTCGATCGCGCCGACGTTCACCTCGACCGGGAACTGCTCCCCATCGTTGCGGCGGCAGAGAGCCTCGACCCGTGCCTCCGGCGGCAGGGCGAGAAGGTCGGTCGCGATGAGCAGCTCGATCGTCCCGCCGACGAGCTCCTCGCGCGCGAAGCCGGTCAACGACTGCACGCGGTGGTTGGCGTAGACGATCTGCCCGTTGCGGCGCGTGACGACGAGACACTCAGGGGTCGCCTCCAGGAGCCGACCCGGTTCGAGATGCGCTGCAACGCGTTCGAACACGTCGTCGTCATCCCTGGGGGCGGTCTCCATCGCCCGTGCCATACGTCGAACCTTCCCTTCGCAAGGGGATACAAGGAAGGCTTCGGACGGTTGCGCGCCCGACCTGAGTTGGTGCCGCGAACCGCATCCCGGGCGTCTAGGGGGATCGTGGTGGCGGCGCTCGAGCACTACATATCGCTCACGGGTGGGCCGCACGCAGGGATCGTCAGGCCGAGCGCGACCAGTGCCCGCGGAGCCGCGAGACGTACCTTCTTGGAACGGAACATGAAAGCAGCCACCGTTCCATGCGCCCCCTCGAGCGAAGAAGGGCCGAACGGCGGACGCTAGGCGGGGGTCCGTTCCTCCATCCCCCAGGGGGAGCCGTACTCGGCCAATAGATCGAGGAACGCGTCGGCCACGAACGCCTCGGGTCCGAGGACCCCTGCGCCCGACCAGGTGCCGTTGGCGAGCAGCTCCAGCGCGACAACGGGGTTGATCGCCGTCTGCCACACCACGGCCTGCGCCCCGTCACGACCCCACGTCTCCTCGTTGTCCACCACGTGATACAGGTAGACCTCGCGCGGATCACCATCGGTCCCGGTACCGGTCACCCATGTGCCCGCGCACGTCTTGCCTGACATCGTGGGCCCCAGCGTCGCCGGGTCGGGCAGACACGCCGCCACCACATCGCGCGGGCTCACCTGCTGACCGCGCACCGTCACCGGGTCGGTCTTGTCCAACCCGAGCTTGTGCAGCGTCTTCAGCACCCCGATGAACTCGTCGCCCAGCCCGTACTTGAACGTCGCGCGATCGCAGTCGACCCACCGCGGGATCAACAGCACCTCTTCGTGCTCCACGTGCACGCACTCGACCGGTCCGATCCCCTCGGGGAAGGTGAACACCTCGGGCTCCGAGAACGGCGGAAGGGTGAACCACCCCCGGTCCCGCTCCCACACAACCGGCGGGTTCAAGCATTCCTCGATCGTGGTCCAGATCGAGAACCCGGGCGCGAAGTCGTACCCGCTGACCACGAGGTCCGCGCCGTCGCGGACGCCCGCCTCGTCGATGTGGCTGAACAGGTGGTCCTGCGCGTACCGCGCGAACACGTCCGAAAGCCCCGGCTCCACCCCGATGCCCAGGAGCGCCAGCTGTCCTTCCGCCTCCCACTCGGAGGCCTTCGCGAACTGCGCGTCGCCGAGCTTCTCGCCCGGCAGCTCGTACGGCTTGTCCGCGTGCGCGTGCGAGAGCGACATCGCCATGTCGAGGTAGGTCACGCCAGCGTCGAGCGCGCCGTCGAAGATCGGCATCACGAAACGTGGGTCGACGGCGTTCAGGACGTGGGTGATGCCCTCCTGCCGGCAGAGCGCCGCGATCGCGGAGGCGTCGGACGCATCCACCTGCGCGGCGCTGAACCTCCCGGTCTCGCCGTCGTATCGGTCAACGACGCTTCGAGCACGTACCTCGTCGTAGTCGGCGAAAAGGATGTGCTCATAGAAGTCACGGCGGGCGGCGATCGGCGCGAAGGCCGCGCCGACGCCACCGGCGCCGACGACCAGGATCTTCATCGGGACGCTCCTATCGGTTCGGGCGATTGGGCTTGGGTCGCCAGAGTGTACGAGCGGTTCACACGCGGTCGCCCGATCGCCTACAGCTCGATCAAGCCGGCGTTCGTGGGCACGAAGCCGCAAGCATCGATGTAGAACGCGCGAAGATGGTCTTCGAAGTCGACATGGAGCCACTCGCACCCTGTCGCGCGAACGTGTTCGACGGCGTGCGCGACGAGCGCCGTCGCGATCCCTCTATGACGAGCCGCGGTCGCGACCATCGTGTCCTGGATCCACGCGTGCACGAGTCCGTCCCAAACCACGTTCACGAACCCGACGAGCGCATCGCCCTCTCGTGCGACGACCCAACCGAGGCTATGCCCGTCGAGCTGCGCCGCCCAGTTCCACTCGTCGTCGCTGTAAACCCGAGTGCCGAACGCCTCGGCGTGGAGCACGTTGAGGTCGGCGCTGGTCACGTCGCCACGCCAGGTGTACGCGACCGTCATCCGGTCACCCTACCGGCGCGCTACGAGGCATCCTGCCCGAAGGCGCGGAACGGCTCCGGTGCGTAGTCGCCGAGCGCCGCCGTCCACGGCGAAAGCGCCTCGTGGATCGCGTCGTCCTGCGCGACGAGCCACGCGAGATGCCGCAAGCCGTGCTCGACCACCTGCGACAGATGCACAGACGCCGGCGCGCCGGTCGCCCGGCCGCGGGCGAGCTCCGCGCGCGTCACCTGCTCGACCTCGCAGGAGGGCGGCAACGACGTGGGCGGATCGATCACCACCAAGAATGTCAGCACCAGCTGCCGGCGCACGATGCGCCAGGACGTCGAATGCACCATCACCGGCGCAAGGCCGACCTCCGCGACGGCGTCGACGATCGATTCGGTCGGATCGAGGTCCGGCTCCCACGGACCGCGGAGCGTCTCGAGGCCGTGCGGATAGACGTGCCGGATGCCCGACGGGTCGAGGTAGAGCACGATAGCTTCGAGCGTCGGTCTTTCGTCCACGTCGCGAACGATACCGACGGTCAGACCGGCGGCGCGGGCACGCCGGCCGGCTTCGCGAGGACGTCGCTGTAGTCGAGCTCCCGATACGGCGCGGCGCACGGCCGGCCGTCCGCGACCCACATCCGGCGCTCGTCCAGGTCCATCAACACGGACGCGACCGTCTCGCCTTGCTCCAGTGGATCCCACCGCTCGTCGGGATGACAGCACACCCCGGACGGGTGACCAGCGTGATCGGCGAGGGCCTGGCGAAGGTCCTTCAGCGACAGGGACGGCGCGCCAGCGAGTTGCTCGCGGAGCCGCTCGAGCCGGAACGGGCTGTCCGGCATCACCCAGAGACCCACGTCGGCCCCCGACAGCTGTCCCGACGCGAAGTGGTTGGTGTGCAACAGCAGCCCGTCGACCGGGAACGTCAGGAACAGCTCGCTGAAGTCGCCGGGCGCGCCCTCGATGTTCACCGCGAGGCCATCGCGATGGGCGATCATGTAGTTCGCCGACGACGAGCGCGACGCTCGCTGGAGCGCCGCGTACGCGTCGGAGATCGTCTCGGCGTCGAGGATCGCCCGTAGCGCCACGTGGTACGGCACACCCGGCTCTCCATGATCGTGCGTGCTCACCAGCGCGTTGGTGACGAGCCCGATACCGCTCGAGTTCATGCCGGTCTTCGCGAGCAGTCCGGCCTCGACGACCGTGACGTAATCCGGCCGGTCGGACTGCGTCGCCTCGAGCACGACCACCGTGTCGGCGGAATGCAGCAGCCAGTCCCAGTTCTGTCCGATCAACGTGTGGCCGTCCGCGCTGCGACCGGGCGTCACGGCGAACGCCGAACACTCCCCCACGCGCCGCTCCGCGTCGCGCGCCTTCGCCGCAAACATCACCTCGGTGCGCACGTTGATCGCGAGGACGTCGGCCTCGGGCACGCCCGCGCCCTCGGCGATGCCACGGATCTCCTCCATATAGACGGGATCGAACCGCTCGATCGGCTCGGCGTACGCGCGCGCGTGATCGGTCACGCTCGCCCAATCCCAACCGGCGTAGGAACGGAACACGTCTCGATACGCGTGGATCGAACGCAGGACCCTGTCGGCGGCCTGCTCGCCGTAGCTGCGACCCCGTTCGCGCGGGCCGCCCTCGACGCGCACATGCGGGAACGTCACGCGACCCTCCCGGCGATCTCGCGGCACGTGGCGACCCAGGCGTCGGGCATCGCCTGCACGTGGTCGATGAATCCCTCGAGCAGCTCCAGCCGATACGGCCGCCCGATGATCTGCGGGTGCATCGTCAGGATGAACGCGCCGCCGAGGCGCCGGTATCCACGCAGCTCGCCCTCCCAGATCGCGCGCACCTCCTCGGCGGTCGAGATCTTCTTGTTCCAGCTCTCCGCGTCGAACCAGAAATGCGCCGCGTCGTCGAGCGTCCATTGGATCGGCAGCTCGATGAGCCCGCTCGCCTCGCGCCGATACGGCCGCAGGTCGTCCATGAAGTTGGAGCTGTAGACGAACCCGTGCCGCTCGAGCAGTTCCTCGGTGTTGGCGCTGAAGTCCCACGCCGGCGACCGGTAGCCGGTCACCTCGGTCCCAAACGACCGGAGCACCTCCAAGCCCTTGGCGAGCTCGAGATCCTCCGCATCCCGGCTGAGCGACGTCGGCGAGGTGTGCGTGTAGCCGTGGTGCGCGACCTCGTGCCCGGCCGCGACGATCGCCTCCACCCGCGACGGGTGACGTTCGGCCACACGGCCCGGGATGAAGAACGTCGCCGTCACACCTTTGGCGGCGAGCAACTCGAGCACCAGCAGCACGGCGACCTTCGCGCCGTAGGTGCCCTGCGACAAGATCCCTGGCCGGTCGGCGTTCGCCGGGTCGTCGCCGATGATGCCTTCCTCGGCGTCGAAGTCGAACGTGAACGCGACGGCGAAGCCTTTGCCTTCGGGCCATAGACGCGCGGAGTCCTCCACTCGGCCATGTTCGCCGAGGCAGCGCGCTGGGGCAACAGCGGCGGCGCTACCCGAACCGCGGTACATGACCGCGCCGGAAGGGCCTGGTCCCTTCTGACGGTATCCGGCCGCGTCGCTCAATCGGCGGAGCTGCGGGTCCGAACATCCTAGGGATGACACGGATCCTCGTGATCGATGACGAACCGGCGATCGCCGACGTCCTTCGGATGCTCCTGGAGTTCCGTGGCCACGAGGTGTTCGTGGCCAACGACGGCTCCCGCGGCTACGCAACCGCACAGCGGCAGGCGCCGGATGTGATCGTCCTGGACCTGATGATGCCCGTGATGGATGGCTTCGCGACCCTCGCGGCCCTGCGGAACGACGAGCGCACCACGGCGATCCCGGTCGTGATCCTGTCGGCCCTTGGTTCCGCCGAGGTGAAGCAGCGCTGTCACGACATGGGCGTTCGCGCGTTCCTCCAGAAGCCATACAAGCCCGAGGACCTCCTCCGCGCGGTCGAGGGCTCCCGGCTGGTCGACGCCAGCAACTGACCCTCCCGCGGTCCGGGTTGCGGCACAGTTGCAAGACGTGTCAGCATCCGCCGACGCTTCGAGGAGGGGTCATGTCGAACAACGAGGACATCAGCAAGGGCGCGGTCGGGTGGATCACGTTCGCCGGCTTCATGATGGTGATCGGCGGCGGGTTCGCGATGCTCGAGGGGCTCGGCATGTTGATCCACAAGACGAACTTCCCCGGCGTCGACGCCGTCTTGCAGCAGCACAGCTCGACCTGGGGCTGGTTCCACATCATCGTCGGGGCCGTGCTGTTCTTCTCAGGGTTCGCGGTCTTCAGCGGGAACGCACTGGCCCGAACGGTGGGCGTGATCGCCGCGACGGTCAGCGCGCTCGGCGCGTTCACCACGATCCAGCTTCAGCCGGTCTGGAACACGATCATCATCGCGGTCGACATCGCGATCATCTGGGCGCTCACCGCGCACGGACGTGACGTCCGCAAGCTCGACGAACTCGACGCCTGACGCAACAGCGGTTCTTGGACGCGAAAGGGTTGTGTCCTCGCGGTCCACGAGCGTAGGGTCGCGAACGGATGGGGCGCAAGGTGATGGGCCACCGGCTTCGGCAGGTTGCGATCGTGCTGACCATCGCGGGCGCCCTATCGGCGTCGGCCACGCTGCCCGCAGCCGCGCAGCCCGTGATGCCGCCAACGCGTCCGGCCACCATCGTCACGCTCCTCACCGGCGAGCGCGTGGTTCTTGGGACGGGCGCCAACGGCGTTCCGACCGTCCAGATCATGCGAGCGGCGACCGCGGGTCCCGCGTCCGTGGACAAGGTCGTTCGGCTGGGCGCCGACACGTACGTCATCCCCGCCTCGGCGATGGCCTACTTCGGTAAGAACCTCGATCCCAGCCTGTTCGACGTCACAGCGCTCGCCGCCGCCAAGTTCGGCGCCCGGATCCCGCTCGTGATCAAGTACGAGACCGGAACGAAGCCCGCCCTTCCCGGCGTCACGATGACGTCGGCGAGCGGCGGCGTCGCGCACGGGTACGTGACCCCGGCGAGCGCGAAGGACTTCGGCGCCGCCCTCGCGGACAAGGCGATCGCCGACTCGGGCGCCGGCTGGCCGTCGTCAACGACGTTATTCGGGTCCGTGACCGCGATCTCACCCGACATGAAGACACCGACCAGCGTGACTCCCGACTTCCCCATGTCGACACTGATCATCGACGGCATCTCGAAGACCGGTGGTCCCATGTCGTTCGGGTTCGGATCGTTGCTGAACATGGACGACGGACGGAAGTTCGGCGGATTCGTCGTGATGTACCACGGCCAAGCCCGCGCGAGCGTTCCGCTGGGCACGTACGCGGCCGTATTCGATGACCTTGCCTTCTCGACCGACGGGAGCGTGACGATCCGCGAGGACGTCGTCACCGACTTCCACGTCACGGGCTCGCAAGGGCACATGACGATCGACTCGCGTGATGCGACCGCGGTCCCGTCGATCTCGACGCCGCTGCCGTCGGTCCCGCTCTCGCTCGAGACCGAGATCAACCTGAACGACCAAGCGCACCACTACTTCTCGAGCTGGGGCTGGATCATCGGCCTGCCGGGCGCGTCGATCCGCTTCACGCCGCAGCCCGATCCGCAGGTCGGCACGCTGCGGTGGAGCACCCACTGGAACAGTGCGGACCCCTCGACGCCGGGTGGCGCGTACGACTTCGACGCGACGTTCTCGGCCGCCGGCATCCCCGCCGACCAATCGCGTGACCTCGGTCCCGTGTCGCAGGCGATGGCGATCGAGAACACCTACGACTCCGACGCCACCTTCCAAACGGCAGCCGCGTCGCGGTTGGTGTTCCTGCCGAGATCGTTCGGCGCATCGGCGATCTACTGGCCGATTCCGATCCCGCTGCAACGGGTTGACTACGTGTACGCCCCGAACGGCTCGACCGTCGAGGAGATCGCTCTGTCGAACGTCCAGACGCGATGGGATCCGGGCTTCGTCGACGGCCCGTATACGCCCTTCACGGCGGGTGGGCGCTCGAGCCAGACATGGTTCCGCGACCCATACGCACTTGCGGTGCCTGCCCCGCCTCCAGACGCGCGGCGCTACGTATGCCTCGCGTGCGCGAGCGACACCCGCCTCATCTACATCAACGGCCTCAACGACTCCGATCCGCAGCACTTCGTCGAGGTCTTCGGGAGTCCGAACGGCAAGCCCGTCGCGCACTTCGCCGTGTATCGCGACGGCCAGATGCTCGTGGACAAGCCCGACCGGCTCGGCGGGAGCTTCAAGATCGCGAGCGGTGCCGCGACGTACCGCGTGGTGAACGACCTGTCGAGGCGCTACACGTCCTCGGTGTTCTCGACCGAGGTCAAGACCGACGTGACGTTCCATTCGTGGCAGAGCGTGCCTGCGCCGAAGAACGTGTTCTGCTTCACGCGCGACCCGTGCTCGATCATGCCCGTGGTCACGGCACACGTCGGGCTGGACACGACGACACGCGGCACACTGCCCGTCGGCCCGCACGTGTTCGACATCGGAACCGGCCACATCCGCGGTGCTCGGGCGATCCCGATCACCTCGGTCGTCGTGTCCGTCCGCCGCGCGGGCACCAGCACCTGGCAGCCGCTGACGGTGACATCGGCGGGAACGAACCGCTATGAGGCCCACTTGAAGGCGCTCAGCTGGATGCAGAACCGGCTGTTCGACCTCCAGGTCTCGGTCACGGACGCGAAAGGCAACAGCGTGGTGCAGACGACGAAGCACGCATTCGTGGTGAGCCCGTGAGGAAGCGCCTTTCGGCTGGGTTCGCCGCCCTGGTCCTGGCGGGCACCCTGGCCGCCGCCAACGCGCCGGCCGCCTCGGGGAGGACGAGCTGGCATCGCGCGTGCGGCGGCGCCGTCGGTCGCGGCCAAGCTCGGTGCTTCGCGCTCTGGAGTTCGGACCGAACGGCGACGACGCGCGCCACGGCGGAGGCGACCACGCCGCCGAAGCACGCCTACACGCCCGCCGACATGACGAGCGTCTATCAGCTCGACACGTCGCTCGGCGCAGGACAAACGGTCGCGATCGTCGATGCCTACGACGACCCGCACGTCGAGGCCGACCTCGCGGTCTATCGCAAGACGTGGGGCCTCCCGCCGTGCACGACGGCCGACAAGTGCCTCCGCAAGGTGAACCAGCGTGGCGGGACGACGCCGCCTCACGGCGACCCCGGCTGGGGCGTGGAGATCTCGCTTGACGTCGAGGCCGTCTCGGCGGTGTGCCCGAACTGCTCGATCCTGTTGGTAGAAGCCGACTCTTCCCTCTTCACCGATCTTGGGAAGGCGGTGAACACCGCGGTTCGCCTCGGCGCCGACGTGGTCTCCAACTCCTACGGCGGCGACGAGTACGGGGGCAGCCTGAAGCTCGGAACGACGTACTACACGCACCCGGGCGTCGCGCAGGTGGTCTCGTCGGGCGACTTCGGATTCGGCCCGGCGCAGTTCCCCGCCTCATGGCCCTCGTCGATCGCGGTCGGCGGGACGAGCTTGTCGAAGACGACCACCGGGTGGGACGAGAACGCGTGGTGGGGTTCGGGCAGCGGATGCTCGGCGTGGTTCGACAAGCCGGCGTGGCAGCACGACGCACATTGCCCGATGCGCACGGTCGCCGACCTCTCCGCGTTCGCCGACCCGGACCCGGGGTTCGCGGTCTACGACACGTTCGGACTCGGGAAGCACTCAGGGTGGATCGCGGTTGGCGGCACGAGCGTGTCGGCGCCGCTGATCGCCGGGATGATCGGGCTCGCGGGCAACGCCGCCGACCTTGGCTCGGCGCAGTACGTCTACCAACACCGCTCGGGGCTCGCCGACGTGGTCGGCGGCTCGAACGGCTACTGCGGTGGTGACTACCTGTGCCGCGGCAAGGTCGGCTATGACGCGCCGACCGGCTGGGGCAGCCCGCGCGGTCTGTCCGCGTTGTAGCGCGCGCTACGACGCCGCGAGGCCCTCTTCCGCCGGCGTCATGTGCTCGCCCTCCGCGAACTCTTCGATCGCCTTGTCGCAAAACGCGTCGAGATCGTCGGGCTTCCGGCTCGTCACGAGCCCGTTGTCCGTGACGACCTGCTCGTCCACCCATTCGCCCCCGGCGTTGCGGATGTCGGTCTGCAGGCTCGGGTAGGACGTGAGCCGCCGCCCTCGCACGACGTTCGCCTCGACGAGCATCCACGGCGCGTGGCAGATCGCCGCGACCGGCTTCCCCTGCTCGAAGAACGATCGAACGAACGCCACCGCATCCGGGTTCGCGCGCGCCATATCCGGGTTGGCGACACCACCCGGCAGCACCAGGCCGTCGTAGCGCTCGGGATCGGCCTCGTCGAGCTGGACGTCGACCGGCTTGGTCCCGCCCTTGTCGAGGTGGTTCATCAGCTGGACCTGCTCCGAGCCGAACGAGACGAGCTCGAGCTCGGCGCCCGCTTGTGTCAGCCGTTCCACCGGCGTCGTGAGCTCGATCTGCTCGACGCCCTCGGGTGCGGTGAACACCGCGATCCGCTTACCTTCCAATTCTCCGGCCATGTTCACTCCTCCTGGGATCGGATACGCGTCGCTGTCACGGCGAGGCATACCCGCCGACGCACGTTGCCAACATGTGACGCGCAAGATGAGCTATAGCTGCGAACGACCGCCGGGCTCGTTGCGTGAGATCGATGAGCTGTTCGGCGACTAACCCGCCAGGTGGCCGGTCCCGAAGTGCGTCGACGTCGCGACGGGCGCTCCTCCGGACCAGTCGATCTCCAGGAACCCGTGACGATCGTTCGCGAGCGTCGGGATCGAGCCAACAACTGTCTGGGTCCTCGTATCGATCACGTCGCCGGAGTCGCCGACGAATACGTACCGGCCGTCCAAACTGTGCAGGAGCCATCCCGATCGAAGACAGTCATAGACGCACTCTGACTCCAGGCCGGTTAAACCCGAAACGTCGATGGTGGCGAGATGCGTCGGCGCGTCCCCGGCACTCCAGACCTCGACCTGTTGGGCCGGTGCGTCGATCACGTACACCTGCGTCCCGTCGGGCGAGAGCGAGATCCCGTGCGAAGGAGCAGAAGGACGGAAGTCGTCGGGTACGGGACCGAACCTCTCGCTCGCGAGGATGGCGCCGGTCGTGAGGTCGGCGACCGAGAAACCACGGTAGCCGGTCCAAGTGATGAACGCGCGCGTGTCGTCCGCGTTGACCGTGAACGGCCGAACACCGGTCTGCGCACTTGGTGAGGGCCCGACCTCGATCCGGGGGCCAAATCCCAACGTCTTCGCGATCAGATAGTCCGACTGACGACCGCCCATGAACACGTGTCCGTCATCGCAGATCGTGTTGTGCGGACTGAACCCGCCGTTGAGGTCCCACAGGACACCCGCGTCGAGACCGCTCAATACCTCCCACGTCGAGCCCGCCGCAGCCTCGCCCGTGGGCAGGTAGACGCGTCCGTCGCACGCGGCGAGTTGGTCGACGCCGAAGGGAAGAGGGATGTCCCAGTCGGTCGTCCCGGTTGCGACGTCCCACTTCAGGAGGCTTCCGTTCCCGTTCGGCCCTCCGTCGCCGCCGTGCGCGATGTACAGCGCTCCGGTGCTCGGATCCATCGCGATACCTCGCACGCCGTCGGAGATCTGCGGGAGCGAGACGGTCTCGACCTCATCCCACGTCCCGAAGCGATACACGTGCAGCGCGCCTCCATGGGCGATGTAGAGGTAGGCCCCGTCGGCAAGGCTCGAGGCGTTCGCGATCGGCGCGATCGCGCCGTCGCTCGACACGAGCACGAGCGACGCAAGAGACAGCACTACAACGATCGATGCACGGATCCGACTCCGCATGCGGTCCTCCCTCCGGTCGCCATCCGACGCCCCTACCCGACTAGGGGACCTCCAAACGACTCCTGGTTAACCTCATGTTCTCCATCCATCCACGTCAGTCTTGGGGCCCCCGGCCTCTATGGGGCAGGACAGCCGACCAATGCCCGGCACACGTCCAGCCTTCCACCCGTTCGCACCTTTCCGGTGAGCGAGGAAAGAGGATCAACCGCGCTCAAGAGCCGAGACTTGAGCGCGCTCACCGTGAGCGTCGGGTTCTGCGAGAGTGCAAGCATCGCGGCGCCCGAAACGAACGGCGCGGCCATGGACCCTCCGTTTATGAACCCATACGCGCTCCCGAGCAACGTCGAATAGATATTCACGCCCGGCGCCGCGAGATCGACGGTCGACGCGCCATAGTTCGACTTCTTCCAGAGGGCGTCCTTCTGATCCGTGGCGGTGACGCATACCTCGTTCGGCGCTTGATAGGAGCACGGGTACCGAGGGGTCACGTCGATGTTCGTCGCGGAGTTGCCCGCGGCCGTGACGAACAAGATCCCTGCGTCGGAGAGTTGTTGCAGTCTGTCGGCGATCGCTGAGCTGTACGGAGTGCCCTTCCATGTGCCCGAATCGTTCACGACGCGCACATCCACGCCTTCGCTCTTGATCTGGAGGATCCAGTCCAGGGCCTTCCGCAGCTTCCCGTTGGCGGCCGAACCTGCCGCGTTGATGAACTTCACAGGAAGCATCGTGACGTGCCAGTTCACACCGGCGATCCCCACGCCGTTGCCGCCGACCGCACCGACGATCCCCGCAACGTGTGTCCCGTGCCCGTTGTCGTCGCTCGGATCACACGTGGGTGGGAGTGCGACGACGTTGTACCCGTGCGTCCCGGCGGGACAGCCACCGATGCCTCCCGGATCGGTCCAGACGTTCGCGGACAGATCGGGGTGATCGAGTTGCGCACCGCTGTCGAGGATCACGATGACGGGCGACGACGATCCCGTGTTGACGGCCCACGCTTCGGTGGCGTCCACATCCGCACCCGGCGTGCCGGCCGTGCCGTTCACGGCTTGGCCGGTGTTCGCCAACCCCCATTGCATCCCAAAGGATGGGTCATTCGGGCGGAGGGACTGAGACGCGAGCGCGGTTAAGCCGGTCGATAGGACGAAGCCCATGGCAAGAGCGACGATCGACGAGCGCTTGATGAGATGACGGACCACGCGGCGACACCACTTCCTTCGCCCGGCGCGCGTGAGCGGCGACCAGACCTCGGGCAAGTCGTGGTGCCTACCCGATGCGGGACCTCCGAAACCCACCCCGAGCCTGCGCCGCTCCTACAGGCACACCGCTGTCGGGCATCGAGACCGGGGATGCCGAACGGTTTTCGGACGAGCTGCCTGGCTCTCGCGTGACGGTGGACCCAAGGGGGCTCGAACCCCTGACCTCATGGCTGCCAGCCACAAGGCCGTAAACGGTGTGCTAGGCAGCGTATGCGCAGGTCGCGATCGAGCGAAATCCGCAAAGTTATGGGGTGTAATCGGGCCCGTCTCCGTGACGGAGATGCGCAGTTCGGTGACCTCAGGTGTCACGAAGGTGACATGAGAAGGAGTGCCGAATGAGGCCCTCCGGCAAGGTCAGGTCGCCAAATTCCAGACCACAACGGCAAGGATGACGACCAGCCCGATGCAGCCGACGACCACTAGGAATGTGCCTGGCGGCGGCCGCCTTGCTTTCGCGATCTCCTCTAGCTCGTTTGGCGTGGGTGGGCGTTCCGGGTATGTCGACATCGCACAGCACCTCGTCATACGAGGGTATGGCACGCGCCTGGGGGGAGCAATGAACGCGTGCCGCCGGTTGTTTGGGGACCTCAGGTATCTCGTAGGTGACAAGTGGAGCAGTCGCAGCTTCCTCTCCTACTTCATGCGTGATGGACGCCCGCCCACACCGCCGAAACATGAACGACCCCGCGGCACGGTGTGAGGGTCGCCGGGATGAACAACGACTCCGCGGCGTGGGGTGGTGTTATCTGGATCACGGACGACACCGGACACCGAGGAACGGCCACGTCGTTGTAGCTCGTGCGGAACGTCGCAGACGCGCCGGGCTTCAACCTCACCGTGCTTGGCCGAGGACGGAGATCCTTCTTCACGTGCGTCGGGATCGGCCTTCCCCGCCTCCCGTACAGCTTCAGTGAAGGGTAACCGTGCAGGGTGCACGTCGCCTTCGAGACGTTCGTGAACACCCACGCGCCGTAGATCGTACCGGCCGCTCCCTGGGAGCCGTTCGACCTGACCGAGAGTTGGCTCCGAGTACACGGTGCCGACGCGGCATCCAGCGCGGCGATCGATGCGACTTGGGCCGCCACCACGAAGATCGCGGCGACCGCGGCCGCCAGAAGCATCCTCTTGCGCGTCATAGCGACGACCTCCCTCTGTCCCGGCTGCGCGACCCCTCGACCGTACATCGGCCACGACGCTGGAGGAAGGTCCGTTCTAGGCCCCTCGTCGGCTACTTGTCGCGCCGGGTGACCGGATCGGCCGCCACCGTCCCCGCCAACGCCACGACGTTTTCCAAACCCAAACTCGCGCGGATCCGGAACCGTGGCCACCTCATGCGCTGGGGGCTCGCGGGCTCTCTATCTACTCGGGAGCTTCTTCCTGAGCTTCTTCGGCAGCTTCTTCCTGAGCTTGCGCGCGGCCTTGCCGGCCGTTTCCTGTACGGAGCCTTTGCCCTTGTTCTTTTTCTTGCCGTTCAGTTTGCCCTTGTCCTTCTTGCCTTTGCCCTTGGTCTTGGTCCCAGCCATCGCTGGCTCCTCCCGTAGGTGCCTAGCGGGGCGTTGTCCAACCACATCGGTCCCCAAACACGCTCCGTGCTCCGGCAGTCGTGACCCGAGTCAGTCGCGCAGGCCCGCAAGGTTCGCCCTATCCGATTGACCTCCGCCTCGACCTGCACGATCAGGGTGCCGATCCGCCGCTCAGGTCGAGCGGCCACGACGTGGTGCCAGCACGCGCACTCCGATGTGGCATCCATCTCTGGACACCTCTCGTGTGCGCCCTCGCGACATTCAGCGAAGACGGTCGGCTTCTTCCCTGCCTCGAATACCCACGCCACCGGTCCAGCGATCTCCGACGTCTGAGCTGCGGTGTTGCGCTGCGCAACGGGATGGAGCGTGGGCACTTCATCCAACGCTTGGTGAGGCGTT
>DATAPH010000032.1:0-49608 GCA_036265325.1 Actinomycetota bacterium
AGCCTCCCTCGTTGCCACGGATGTCCGACTTGCGGAACGCGGCCAGGAGGAACCCGGGCGCAGATACCAGCTCGAGCGACAGGAACAGCATGAGCAAGTTCCGCGACGCGGGCATCAGGGTGCAGCCGAGGAACGCCGTCAGGAGCAGGAAGTAGTACTCCCCCTGATAGAACCCGCCGTCGCGCAGGTACCGATAGGAGATCAACAGCACGACGATCGCCGCGATCAGGAAGAACCCTTGGAAGATCAGGGTGAACGCGTCGACGACGTAGGCGCCGCCGAACACCACGCGCTGGCCACCACCGACGAGCGAGATGACGGCGCCGAGCGCGGCGCCGACGCCCACGAAGCCGACCCACATCGAGGCCGCCTTGGCGCGGGCGGGCAGGAACAGGTCGACCACCAGCACCAGCAAGATCGTCGCGGCGACGATCTCGACCGGCAGCAGTGCGTGGTAGTCGATGTTCACAGGGGGTTATCCCGTCACGATGTGCACGATCGCGTCGACCCCGTTGGTGGTGGGGTTGAGGATGATGCTCGGCACGAGCCCGAGCACGACGGTCAGGGCGAGCAGCGGCACCCACGAGACCCACTCGACCGCGAGGATGTCGCGGAAGTGGTGCTCCCGCCACTTCACCGGCGACTCACCCTGGTTGATGCGTTGCAGCATCCATAAGAAGTAGCCGGCGGTTAGGATCGTCCCGATCCCGCCGATCACCATGAACGTTCGATACAGCCCGACGTTCAACACCGCCGCCGGGCTGAACGAGCTCAGCAACGCCATGAACTCCCCGATGAACCCGGCGAGCCCGGGCAAGCCGAGCGAGGCGATCGCCACGAACGCGAAGATGCCCGCCATCTTGGGCATCAGCTCACTCATGCCGCCGCCGATCTCCGCGATCTCGCGCGTGTGGTAGCGGTCGTAGATCGACCCGACGCAGAAGAACAGCATCCCGGTGATCACGCCGTGGGCGACCATCCCGAAGATCGCGGCCTGGATCCCGATCGTGGTCAGGGTCGCGATGCCGAGCATCACGAAGCCCATGTGGCCGACCGAGGAGAACGCGATCAGCCGTTTGAGGTCCTTCTGCGCCAGGCACGCGAGCGCCGCGTAGACGATCGCGATCGCCGCGAGCGCCCCGATCCACGGCGCGTACGCGACGGCGCCCTGCGGCAGTGAAGGCAGCGCGATCCGCACGAACCCGTAGGTGCCCATCTTCAGCATGACCCCGGCCAGCAGGACCGAGCCGATCGTCGGCGCCTCGGTGTGCGCGTCGGGCAGCCACGTGTGGAACGGCCACATCGGCACCTTCACCGCGAACCCGAGCGCGATCGCCCCGAACACGATCAGCTGGAACGTGTGGCTGAACCCACCGGCCGCGCCGTAGGCGGTGATGGCCGACAGGTCGAACGTGTGCTTGCCCGTCGCGGGGTCCAAAGGCCCGTTGAAGTACAGGGCCAGGAACCCCAACAGCATGAACACCGAGCCGAACAACGTGTACAGGAAGAACTTGATGCTCGCGTACTGCCGGTTGGCCGATCCCCACACCCCGATCAAGAAGTACATCGGGACCAGGACCAGCTCCCAGAACACGAAGAACAAGATCAGGTCGAACGAGATGAACGTGCCCGCCATGCCCGTGATCAGCAGCAGCGTGAGCGCGACGAACGCCTTCGTCCGGCCGGGTTGCGGCACGTACCGGGCTGTGTAGATCGCGCACAACAGGCCCAGCAGATACGTCAGCACGAACAGCGGCATCGAGATCCCGTCGATGCCCACGTGGTAGCGCGCGCCGATCACCGGGATCCACGACACGTCCTTCACGAACTGGAGCTGCGCGCTGTTGTTGTAGTCGAAGCCGATCGCGATCGCGATCGCACAGGCGAACGCGAGCGCGGTGGTCACCACGCCGAGTCCGCGGATCATCTTGTCCTTGCTCGAGGGCACCAGCATCACGACGATCGCGCCGGCGATCGGCAGGAACACCGTGATGGTGATGGCCCATTGCTGCCAGGTCGTCTCGTTCATGTCGTTCCCGTCCTTACCTGAAGATGAACAGGCTCAGCGCGATCACGCCGGCGAACAGCCCGACCGCGTACCACTGCACCTTGCCGGTCTGCACCAGCCGCAGACCCTTGCCGAACGTCTCCATCGCGGTGCCCGCGCCGTTGACTGCGTTGTCGATGACGTTGCGGTCGATCCACATGATCACGCCGGAGCCGCCGCGTGCGACCACCGCGGCGCCGTTGACCACGCCATCGAGGACGTTCTGGTTGAACCAGACCACGCCCGCCGAGACCGAGTCGCGGATCGGCCGGACGATGCCGTTGAAGTAAAAGGAGTCGATGTAGTACCGGTGCTGCAGCACGTTCCACACGCCGTTGCCGAGGCCGCGCTGCAGCGGGTCGACCTCACGGTCGCGCTTCGGTCCGTAGAAGAGCCAGCCGAGCGCGAGACCGCCCAGGGCCGCGAGCGACCCGATCCCGGCGATGGCGCCGTGGAAGTGGTGCACCTCCGGCGTGCCGAAATGGACCCAATCCGCGAAGACGTAGCTCGTGAATGGGGACCCGAGGAACCCGGCGACGACAGTGGCGATCGCGAGGATCACGAGCGGCCCGGTCATCACGGACGGCGACTCGTGTGGCTCTGCGTGCCCCTTGTACGGGCCGTAGAAGGTCAGGAACAGCATGCGACCCGTGTAGAACGCGGTCGCCAGCGCGGTGACGAGGAACATCACGAACAGCCACATGTGGCCCGTGCTGGCGGTGACGAGCAGCTCGTCCTTCGACCAGAACCCGCCGATCAGCGGGAAGCCGGCCAGCGCCAGCGACCCGATCAGCATCGTGATGAACGTGATGGGCATCTTCCGCCGCAGGCCGCCCATGTCGCTCATGTTGTTGGAGTGCACGGCGTGGATCAGCGACCCCGCGCCGAGGAACAGCAGGCCCTTGAAGAACGCGTGCGTGAACAGGTGGAAGAACGCGGCCGAGTAGCCGGTCTCCCCCATCGACAGGCCGGCGACCATGTACGCGAGCTGCGACAGGGTCGAGTAGGCCAGCACGCGCTTGATGTCGTTCTGGACCATCGCGAGGATCGCGGCGCCGAGCATCGTGATCGCGCCGATCGTCCCCACGATGGTGAGCACCACGGGGTCGGCCTGCACGAAGACCTCGAACATCCGCCCGACCAGGTAGACGCCGGCGGCGACCATCGTCGCCGCGTGGATCAGCGCCGACACCGGCGTCGGGCCGGCCATCGCGTCGGGCAGCCACACGTGCAGCGGGAACTGCGCGCTCTTGCCGATCGTGCCGCCGAACAGCAGGAGCGCCGCGGCGGTCACCAGGACCGTGTCGTGGCTGACGCCGACCGCCGTGCCGATCGCCTGGATGTTCGACGTCGTGCCGCCCGCGATGATGATGCAGGCGAAGATCCCGAACATGAACGGCACGTCGCCGATGCGGGTGGTGATGAACGCCTTGATCGCGGCCGAAGAGTTGACGTGCTCCTCGTACCAATGCCCGATCAACAGGTAGGAACAGACGCCCATGACCTCCCAGCCGACGAGCAGCTCGAACAGGTTGGGCGCGAGGACCACGACGAGCATCGCGGCGGTGAACAACGAGAGCACGAAGTAGAACCACGTGTAGCGCTTGTCGCCGTGCATGTAGCCGATCGCGTACAGGTGGACCATCAACGACACGCCGGTGACGACCACGAGCATCGTCGCGGCCAGGCCGTCGACGTAGTAGCCGGCGTCGACCGAGAATCCGCCGATCGTGAACCAGTGGATACCGCCCGTGGCGACGCTGGAGCCCGACGCGATCCCGACCAGGCAGCCGATCGCGAACACGAAGGCGATCACCAGCGCGGCGATGCCGTAGACGGGCCCCTTGCCCGGGGTTCGCTTGCCGAACACGAGCGTCAGCACGCCGGACGCGACGCAGAACAACGGGATCAGGAACGCGTGCGTCATGAACCAGTTCGGCGCCGTGCCGGCCGCCTCGCCACCCGCTTCCTGGGCCAGGATGTGGACGAGGGCTACCACTTGAGCAGGTCCACTTCGTCGACGTTGATGGACGCGCGGTTGCGGAACAACAAGATCACAAGCGCCAGGCCGATCCCGACCTCGGCGGCGGCGACCGCGATCACGAACAGCGCGAAGGTCTGGCCGGACACGTCCTTCAGCGACGCCGAGAACGCGACCAGGTTGAGATTGACCGCGTTCAGCATCAGCTCGATCGCCATCAGCACCATCACGGCGTTCCGGCGCGCGAGCACCCCGTAGACCCCGCACGAGAACAGGAGCGCGGCGAACACGAGGATCAGCGGGAGCCGGATCACTGGTCGCTCCCGTCGTCCTTGCGAGCCAGCACGATCGCGCCGATCAGCGCCGCGAGGAGCAGGAACGAGACGACCTCGAACGGCAGGACGTAGTCGTGGAAGAGCGAAGTGCCGATCGCCTCGGTGCTCCCGTCCACCGGCGACGAGGCGGCCGTCGTGCCCACCGGCCACACGCGTAGGGTGAGCGAGGCGAGGCCGAGGAACAGCGCCAGCGCGATCAGGCCGCCGACGATGCGGTTCACGCCGGTGTGGTCGAGCGTGTCTCGCCCGATCGGCGCCTTGGTCAGCATCAGCCCGAACAGGAACAAGATCACGATCGCGCCGACGTAGATCAAGATCTGCGTCCACCCGACGAACTCGGCGCCCACCAGCAGGAACGTGATGCCCACCGACGCGAGCGCGACCACGAGATACAGCGCCGCGTGCACGACGTTGCGCGCGGTCACCACTGCGATCGCGGCGAGCGAGCCGACGACGGCCACGACCAGGAAGGCGTACTCCTGGGCGGTCACGACGTGGCCTCTTCCGGCGCCTCTGCGCCTTCCTCCAGCGCGGGCGGCGGCAGCACGGTGTAGGTCCACTCCTCCAGGCGCTCGCGCTCGTGGACCATGTCGTTGATGTCGTACTCCGCGTACTCGAACTCGGGGCTCCAGAACAGTGCGTCGAACGGGCACACCTCGACGCAAATGCCGCAGTACATGCACAGCGCGAAGTCGATCGCGAAGCGGTCCAGGATCTTCGCGCTCCGCGCGCGGCCGCCGCCGGCGGGCTCGTGCGTCTCCTTGTGGGCGTCGATGTAGATGCACCAGTCGGGGCACTCGCGCGAGCACTTGTAACAGACGGTGCAGTTCGCTTCCTTGAGCGCGATCACGCCGCGGGTGCGCGCCGGGAGGTCGGGCTTCACGTGCGGGTACTGCACGGTGACGGACCGCTTGAGCATCGTGCGGAGCGTTACCGACAGGCCCTGGAGCAGGCCGAGGCCGATCCCCTGTTCCTTCTGGACGCCCCTCGTCTCCGTCGTCGCCATCGCTATCCGGTCGCCACCTTCACGAACGCCACACCGAGGATCCAGAGCAAGGTGACCGGCACGAGCTTGATCCACGCGAACCGCTGCAGCTGGTCCTCACGCAGCCGCGGGAACGTCGCCCGGAGCCACACGATGACGAACGACAGCGCGAAGATCTTGCCGAACATCCAGATCGGCCCCGGGATCACCGACAGCCCAGGCAGGGGCAGGAACCCGCCGAGGAACAGCACCGATGCGACGGCCGACATCACGACGATGCCGCCGTACTCGGACAGCAGGAAGAACGCGAACTTCAGGCCCGTGTACTCGGTGTAGGCGCCGAAGATGATCTCGGAGTCGGCCACCGGCATGTCGAACGGTGGGCGTGTGAGCTCCGCGACCGCCGCCATCATGAACACCAGGAACAACGGGAACAGCGGGATGACGTACCAGATCTTCTGCTGCGCCTCGACGATCCCGACGAGCGACAGCGTGCCGGCGAGCATCACCGCGGCGGCCGCGGCAAGCACCAGCGGCAGCTCGTAGGCGATCAGTTGTGCCGCGGCGCGCAGGGCTCCCATCAGCGAGAACTTGTTCGCCGAGGACCAGCCGGCCATCAGCACGCCGAGCACGCCGATCGACGACATCGCGAGCACGAAGAAGATCCCGATGTCGAGGTTCAACGCGAAGATGTCGCCGCCGAACGGGATGACGACCAGCACGACCAGGTACGGCACGAGCGCGACGCCCGGCGCGATCGAGAAGACGGTCCGGTCGGCCGCCGCCGGGATCACGTCCTCCTTCTGGATGAACTTGGCGCCGTCGGCCATCAGCTGCGCCCACCCGTGAAACTTGCCGGCTTCCATCGGGCCTAGGCGCGCCTGCATGTGCGCGAGCACCTTGTGCTCCATGTAGCCGACCGCGAGCGGCACGACGAGGAAGATGATGAGGACGACGAGCGCCTTGATCACCAGCGCGAGCCAATAGTTCGAGACGTTCGTGTCGACCACGGACGTCTGCGCGAGGAGCATCACTCGTCCTCGTCTTCCTCGCCCTCGACCGCGCCCGGCCAGGGCTTGGCCTCGCGGCTCATCAGGGCGAAGTCTTTGCGCAGCGGGTGCCCCTCGAACGGCTCGGACAGCAGGAGCTTGACCGGACGCGGGTGGCCCTCGACCGCGATACCAAACATCTCCATCAGCTCTCGTTCGTGCCAGTCCGACGTCGGGAACAGATCGCTGATCGTCGGCACCGACGGCTCGTCGTGCGGCAGCCGCACCTTGAGCCGCACGCTGTGCTTGTTGGTCGTCGAGTACAGCTGCGTCACGACCTCGAATCCGTCGTCGCCGAAGTCGACGCCGCCGGTGAACTCGCAGAAGTCGCACCCGAACTCAGGCTCGTCGCGGCAGAAGCGGACGGCGTCGTGATACCGCTCCACCGGCACGGTTGCGAGGGCGTGTCCGAACGAGTCGGCGACCTCGACGTCATCGCCGAAGCGTGCCCGGAGCCGCGATCCCAGATCGTCAGGAGACAGCCGACGTCCCACTCCGGAACTTCTCCTGGATGTCTTCGTTCTTGATCTTCTCTTGGAGCTGCACGATCCCGTGCAGCAGCGCCTCGGGGCGCGGCGGGCAACCGGGCACGAACACGTCGACCGGGATGATCTGATCGACGCCCTTCGTCACCGCGTAGCTGTCCCAGTAGGGACCGCCGCAGTTGGAGCACGAGCCGAACGAGATCACGTACTTGGGCTCGGGCATCTGCTCGTACAGCCGGTTGATGACAGGGGCCATCTTGTCGGTCAGGGTGCCGGCCACGAGCAGCAGGTCGGCCTGGCGCGGCCCGTGCGCGAACGGGATCACGCCGAGGCGGATGAAGTCGTTCTTGGCGGCCGATGCCGAGATGAACTCGATCGAGCAGCAGGCGAGCCCGAAGTTGAAGACCCACAGGCTGTAGCGCCGCCCCCAGTTGAGGATGAACTTGACCGGCTTCACCTTGGGCAGGGGCGTCTTCTCCGTGATCACGCCCACCGCAAGACCCCCTTGCGCCAGGCGTACAGGAGGCCCACGCCCAAGATCGCGATGAAGATCGCCATCTCGACCACCGCGGTGTACCCCAGCGTCTGGAAAACCTTCGCCCACGGGAAGAGGAAGACCGACTCGACGTCGAAGATGACGAACAGGAAGCCGTAGACGTAATACCGGATCTGGCTCTGCGACCAACCCTCACCGACGGGGTCGATGCCGCATTCGTAGGTCATCAGCTTCTCGCGCCCAGGGCGGCTGGGTGCGATCAGCCGGGCGGCGGTGAAAGCGACGATGACCAGCAGCGCTCCCGCGAGCACCACTGCGAACACCACCCCGTAGGAACCGAAATAGGTCACGACTCCGCACCTTCCCCAGCGCGGCCGTATCCTAACAGCGGCTTCCCGTCCCCTTGGGTCTGGACCTCTGCGCCGCAGCGCACAGCCAAGAATCGCGCCAACTGCACCAAGGCATGCTGGGCATGCCCGTCCGGCAGCCGTCGCGCCAGCTGGATGGCCCTCGTGACCTCCGCCGAGACACCGGCCCGTGCGTGCTCCACCGACCCGCTCGAGCGAACGATCTCCAGGGCCCGGTCCAGCAGCTCGCCGTCGGGCGGCCCCGCAGACAGGATGCGCCGGAGCTCATCGCGGTCCGGACCCGTGCTCAGCGCGTGCAGGACGGGGATCGTGTACGCGCCCTCACGGATGTCGGTGCCGGGCTCCTTCCCGAGCTCGAGTTGGGTCGACGTGATGTCCATGATGTCGTCCGAGAGCTGGAAGGCCAGGCCGAGCGACTCGGCGAACGCGCCGAGCGTCTCGAGATCTTCCGCCGAGCAGTCCGAGAGCATGCCCCCCATCCTGCAGGACGAGGCGATCAACACGCCGGTCTTGCGCTTGATGATCTCGAGGTGGTCCTGCTCGGTCTTGTCGACGTCGCCGGCGCTCGCCACATCCCGGATCTGGCCGTCGCACAGGATCGCGATCGTCTGTGCGAGCAGCCGGCAGACGTCGGGGCCGAGGTCGGCGGCCAGCTCGGAGGACCGGGCGAACAGGAAGTCTCCGGTGAGGATCGCGATGGTGTTGTCCCACCGCGTGTTGACCGATGGCACGCCGTGGCGCGAGGCGGCCTCGTCCATCACGTCGTCGTGATACAGCGTCGCGACGTGCGTGAGCTCGATCGCGGCCGCGCCCTGGATCAGACGGGGGTCGGTCGGGTCGCCGAAGTAGCCGGAGAGGAGCACGAGCATCGGGCGGAACCGTTTCCCGCCGGCCGCGAGGAGGTACCCGGCCGTCGTGCCCAGGACGTCGGAGTCCGCTTCGACCGCCTTGGCCAAGACGTCCTCGACGCCGTCCAGGCGTGGCCGGATCTCGGCTTCGAGCCGCTCGTCCAGCGCGTCCAGTCCGGGGATCACTCTTCGCATGCGCTCACCACTCTGGCACTCACCACTTCAAGATGGAGGCCGATTCGATCACGGTCGACAACAGCCGCGGGAACACGCCGAGCACGAGGACGGTGATCGCGAGAACCAGACCGACGACCTGCGGCGCCAGCGAGCGGTCGTCCTCGACCTCGACGTGCGGGGCGCGGAAGTACATCCGCAGCACCACGCGCAGGTACGCGTAGGCCGCGATCACGCTCGTGAGAACGCACACCACGACGAGCGGCCAATTGCCGGCGCGGATCGCCGCGCCGAACACCGTCAGCTTCGCGATGAATCCGACCGTCGGCGGGATGCCGGCCAGCGACAGCAGGAAGATCGTCAGCAGCGCCGCGAGACCCGGGCTCCGGGCCGCGAGGCCGTCGTAGCTGTCATAGGACGACGGTTCGTCCGTCTTCACGCCGACCAGCATCGTGATGCCGAAGGCGCCCACCGTCATCACGGAGTACGCGATCAGGTAGAACATCGCGGCGCGGATCCCGATCATGTTCGGCGACGTGAGGCCCGCGAGGATGAACCCGGCGTGGGCGACGCTCGAGTACCCGAGCAACCGCTTCACGTCTCGCTGCGCGGCCATCAGCACCGACCCGAGCACCACGGACACGATCGACAGCGCGTAGATCACCGGGGTCCAGGTCGTGGTGAGGGGCTGCAGCGCGACGTCGAGCACCCGCATCAACGCGAAGAACGCAGCGACCTTCGTGGCGGCGCTCATGAAGGCGACCACCGGTGTCGGCGCGCCCTGATAGACGTCGGGCGTCCACATATGGAACGGCGCGGCGGCGATCTTGAAGCCGAACCCGATCACCAGCAGACCCATCGCGAGCAACGCGAGCGCCTGGTTGCCGGTCTGGCCGGCGAGCGCGCTGACGATGTCCGGGATCTTGGTCGTGCCGGTCGCGCCGTACGCCATCGCCACGCCGTAGAGGAACAGGGCGGAGGAGAAGGCGCCGAGCAAGAAGTACTTCATCGCGGCCTCGTTGCTCCGCGCGCCACCGAGCCCGGTCAGCACGTACAGCGAGAGCGACAGGATCTCGAGGGCGATGAACACGACGATCAGGTCGTTCGCGGCCGCGATCAGGACCATCCCGGCCGTCGCGAACAGCACCAAGGGGTAGAACTCGCCGCGCAAGGCCAACCGGCCGCTCCCGGTCTCGTGCGTGTAGTGGATCACGCCGAACGCCGCCGCGAGGACGAGGACGACGGTCGCCATCACGGTGAACCGGTCGGCGGCGATCGAGTCCCCGAGCACGGTCGGATCGCCGGTCCAGTTCCAGAGTTTGAGCGCGGCGATGCCGGCGACGGCCAGTCCGGCGAGCGCCAGCACCAGGTGCACCGTGCGGGAGCTCCGGCGCGCGAACGCCTCGTACAGCATCCCGACGATCGCGAACCCACACAGGACGAGCTCCGGGATCACCGGCTGGAACACCAGCACCGGCGTCGGGATCGGCGCGTCGGGCCCGCTCGGCGGCGGGGCGAACGTCGACGGCGACGGCGCCGCCTGCGCGAGGATGTGCGCCAGGTCGATCATCCGCCGCTGCCCGCCTGGGCCGAGATCGTGTTCGACGGGATCACCGTCGTCGCGTGATCGGGCGACACCTGCTCGACCACCTGCTTCGTCGACGGGTCGATCGAGGTCGTCAACAGCTTCGGATACACGCCGAACACCAGCAGCAGCGTCAGCACCGGCGCGATCACGATCACCTCACGCAGCGAGACGTCGGGCAGCGACCGGTGCTCCTCGCGGATCGGCCCATAGGCGACGCGTTGGTAGGACCACAACAGGTAGATCGCGCCGAGCACCACCGCAACGCTCGCGAGCGCCCCGAACACGTGGCTGACCGCGAACGTCCCGACGATGACGAGGAACTCTCCGATGAAGCTGCTGAGCCCGGGGAGCCCGGCCGATGCGAACACCGCGAACAGGAAGAACCCGAGGAGCCACGGCATCTGGCTCGCAAGGCCTCCCATCTGGTCGAGCCGCCGCGTGTGCGTCCGCTCGTAGACCATCCCGACGAGCAGGAACAGCGCCCCCGTCGCGAGCCCGTGGTTCACCATCTGCAACACGCCGCCGGTCACCGACTGCTCCGTCAGCGCGAACAGGCCGAGCACCACGAACCCGAGGTGCGACACGCTTGAGTACGCGACGAGACGCTTGACGTCGCGCTGGCCGAGCGCGCACACGGCGCCGTAGATGATCCCGATCACCGCGAGCACCTCGATCGCGGTCGAGAAGTGCTTCGCCGCTTCGGGGAACAGCGTCAGCGTGAACCGGATCATGCCGTAGGCGCCGACCTTCAGCAGGATGCCGGCCAGCAGCACCGAGCCGGCGGTCGGCGCCTCGGTGTGCGCGTCCGGGAGCCAGGTGTGCAACGGAAACAGCGGCACCTTGACCGCGAACGCGATGAAGAACCCGAGGAACAGCCACCGAGCCGTCTGGACCGGCAGCGTCGCCGACGCGTCCGCGAGCGCGCGCAGGTCGAACGTGCTCGCGCCGGTGTGCGCGTACAGGAACAGGATCGCGACCAGCAGGAACGCCGAACCGGCCATCGTGTACAGGAAGAACTTGAGCGCGGCGTACACCCGCCGCTCCCCGCCCCACCCACCGATCAACAGGTACATCGGGACGAGCAGCGCCTCGAAGAAGATGAAGAAGACGATCAGGTCGAGCGCCAGGAACGTGCCGAGCACCGCCGTCTCGAGCACGAGCATCGAGATCATGTACCGCCGCACATCGGTCGTCACCGTCCACGAGGCGAGCACCGACACCGGGAACAGGAACGTCGTCAGCAGCACCATCCACAGGCTGATGCCGTCGACGCCCACGATCCATTGCAGCCCGATGCTCGGCATCCACGACGCCTGCTCCACCACCTGGAAGCTCGGGTCGCTGTGGTCGAAGCGCCCGAGGACGGCGAGCGACACGCCGAACGTCACGAGCGTGACGAACAGCGCGAGCCAGCGTGCGGTCCGGTCGCTCATCTCGCGTCCCCCGACGACGACCGCGAGCACGCCGAGCAGCGGGAAGAAGATCACGACGCTCAGCAGGTGCTGGCTCATCCGCGCACCCCGATGAACCCGAGCACGAGCACCGCGCCGAGGAACAGCACGAGCGCATACGTGCGCACGAACCCCGTCTGGATCAGCTTGCCACCCGACGCCGACCGCTTGACGAGCCCGGCGATCCCGTTGACGGCGCCGTCGATCACCAGCGCGTCGACGACGTCGGATGTCAGCCGCGCGACGGCCTTGGCGGGCTGGACGATCACGACGTCGTACGCACGGTCGACGTACCACCCGCGCTGGGCCGCCGTGGCCATCGGCTCCATCCGCGCGCGGAACGCCACGGTGTCGACCCGGCCGGACCCGTAGATCCACCACGCGATCGCGAGCGACAGCAGGGCGACCGCGACGGCGATCCCGATCAGCGCCGTGACCGACAGCCCGGCGCCCAACGCGGCCGTGCCGACGACCGGCTCGAGCGCCTTGGTCATCGCACCCTCCGGGTTCAACTGCAGGATGCCGACCCCCACGACGCTCATGGCAAGTGCCACCAGCGGCACGAGCATCACGACCTGCGACTCGTGCGCGTGCTCGGCGGCCTCGGACCGGGCGCGACCGAGGAACGTCATGCAGATCATGCGGCCGATGTAGAAGGCGGTCAGGAACGCCGCGACCGTCCCCAAGGCGTAGACCGCCTCGCGGCCCGTGTGGTTCGCGACCTCGAGGAGCGCGTCCTTCGCGAAGAATCCCGCCAGCGGCGGCACGCCCGCTTGCGCGAGCCCGCCGATCGCGAAGGTGACGAACGTCCACGGCATCGCGCGACGGAGTCCTCCCATCTCGCGCATGTCCTGCTGGTCGTGCATCCCGTGGATCACCGACCCGGCGCCGAGGAACATCAGCGCCTTGTAGCAGGCGTGCGCCACCAGGAAGAACATCGCGACACCGTAGGCGCGCATGCCGACCGCGATGAACATGTAGCCCAGCTGGCTGATCGTCGAGTAGGCGAGCACGCGTTTGATGTCGAACTGCGCGATCGCGCACGTCGCCGCGAACAGCGCCGTCGCGAGGCCCACGATCAACACGACGGTCAGGGCGACGCCGGAGATCTCGAACAGCACGTGCGAGCGCACCACCAGGTACACGCCCGCGGTCACCATCGTCGCCGCGTGGATCAATGCCGAGACGGGCGTGGGGCCGACCATCGCGTCGGGCAACCACACCTGCAACGGCAGCTGCGCCGATTTCCCGATCGCGCCCGCGAACAGCAGCAGCGCGATCACGGTCGCCGCGTCCTTCGTCAGGACCGACCCGGCCGTGCCGAAGATCGCCTCGAAGTCGAGCGTGCCGAACTTGAACACGAGGACCGCGAGCCCGATCAGCATCAGTGTGTCGCCGATCCGGGTGGTGATGAACGCCTTCTTGGCCGCCTCCGCGTTGCCCGGCTCGCTGAACCAGAACCCGATCAAGAGGTACGAGCAGAGGCCGACGCCCTCCCAGCCGAGGTACAGGACCAGGTAGTTCGCGCCCAGGACGAGCATCAGCATGAAGAACACGAACAGGTTCATGTAGGCGAAGAATCGTCCGCGACGGGGGTCCTCGGCCATGTAGCCGATCGAGTACAGATGGATGAGCGCGCCGATGCCGGCGACGACCAGGATCATCGTGGCGCTGAGCGTGTCGAGCCGCAGGTCGAAGCCGACGGTGAACCCGCCGACCGAGATCCAGTCGAACAGGTGCTGGATCGCGAGCCGGTTGTCGCCCGCGTTGGTCAGCAGGTTGAGGACGGCCGCAAGCGACACGCCGAACGAGGCGAAGACGAGCACCGTCGCGAGGACGCCCGCCCATCTGCCCAGGCGATCCCCGAAGAAGAGGTTGATCGCCGCGCCGGCGAGCGGGAGCGCCGGGATCAGCCACAACGTGCTGGCGACATGCGGCACGAGCGCGCCTACCACCGCGTCTACCACCGCATCTCTCGGGCGGCGTCGACGTCGATCGTCCGCCGTCGCCGGTAGATCGACACGATGATCGCCAGCCCGACCACCACCTCGGCGGCGGCCACCACCATCGAGAAGAACGCCAGGACCTGACCCCCCACGTCGTTGTGCAGGCGCGCGAACGACACCAGCGTCAGGTTCACCGCGTTCAGCTGCAGTTCGACCGACATGAAGATCCGCAGCGCGTTGCGGTTCACCAGCACGCCGACGGTTCCGAGCGAGAACAAGATGCCGCCCAGCAACAGGAAGTAGGCGATCGGCGTCCTCAAGGCGTTACCTCGATCTCCGTCTCGACGTCCTCGGGCTCGTCCTCGAGTTCCGCGCCGAGCTCGGCCTGCGTGACGGCACGGACCTTTCGTTGCGCAAGGACCATGGCCGCGATCGCGGCCACGATCAGCAGGATCGACGTCGCCTCGAACGGGAAGAAGTAGTTGCGGAACAGCACCTCGGCGACCGCCTGCGTGTTGCCCGCCGGCTGCAGAAGGTCGAAGCCGTCCGGCGCGTGGGTCGAGAGCCCGACGCCCGCCCGAACCGCCGCGCCGACCTCGAGGGCGAACCCGATGGCGAGCACGATCGCGATCGGCCGCTGCAACCACAGCCGTTCGGATCGAACCTCGATCCGGTCGACCCCGAGGAGCATGATCACGAACAGGAACAGCACCATGATCGCGCCCGCGTACACGATGATCTGCACCGCGAACAGGAATGCGGCGTCGAGCACCAGGTACATCACCGCGATGCACCCGAAGTTCACGACGAGGAACAGCGCGGCGTAGACGACGCTCCGGGTGACGAGCATGCCGATCGCCGCGGCGATCGCGATCGGGGCGAACACCCAGAAGACGACGTTGTCGAGCGGCACCTAGATGCCTTCCTTGTCCACCGGGTCCGTGCCGAGAGGTGGCGGCGCCTCGAGCAACATCTCCTTGGTCCAGATCGCGTCCTCGCGCGAGGTGAATGCCATCTCGTAGTAGCTCGTCAGCGTGAGCGCGCGCGTCGGGCACGCCTCGACGCACAGGCCGCACATGATGCAGCGCAGGTAGTTGATCTGATAGTCCTTCGCGTGCCGCTCCCCCGGGCTCACGGGCGCCGCCGGATCGTTGTCCTCGCCCTCGACCCAGATCGCGTCCGCCGGGCACGCGTAGGCGCAGAGCTCACACCCGATGCACTTCTCGAGGCCGTTCTCGTGCCGGTTCAACCGGTGGCGCCCGATGTGCGAGCGCGGCGGCGGCTGCACGATCTCCTTGGGGTACTGCTCGGTGTTGTCGCGGCGGAACGTCTGCTTGAAGACCGTGCCCATCCCCTTGGCCACCGCCCACACGGGGGAGACGGGGCGCTCCTCCTCGGGGCGCTCCTCCTCGGGGCGCTCGTCGTCGCGGCGTTCGAGGTCACGGCGTTCGCGGTCGTCGCTCATGCGGCGGGCTCCTTCTGCGTTTCCGGGTGCGAGTCCGGCCGCCCACCCTCGAGCACCGGCTTCATGAACGAGCCGACGAGCCAAGCCGCCACGATCAGCCCGACGGCGAGGAACGCGCCCTTGCGCCGGCCGTACGTGTCGGGCAGCACGACGATCGCGCCCGTCGCGAGGATCCAGAACAGCCCGAACGGGATCAGATACTTCCAGCCGAAGTTCATCAATCGGTCGTAGCGCAGACGCGGCAGCGTTCCGCGCACCAAGATCCAGACGTACAGCACCGCGATGAGCTTCAGGAAGAACCAGAACAACCCGCCGACGACGAACCAGGCGCCCTCCCACGGCCACGGCCCGCGCCAACCGCCGAGGAACAGCGTGACGACGATCGACGCCGCAACCACGGTGTTCACGTATTCGCCGAGCTGGAACATCGCGAACGAGATTCCCGAGTACTCGGTGTGGTAGCCGGCGACAAGCTCGGACTCCGCCTCCGCGAGGTCGAACGGCGGCCGATTGACCTCGGCGAGCGCACAGATCATGAACACGACGAACGCCGGGAACTGCGGGATGACGTACCAGACCTTGTCCTGCGCATCGACGATCTCCGACATCCGCAGATGCCCCGAGAACATGATCAGCGCGACGAGCGCCAAGCCCATCGCGACCTCGTAGCTGACCATCTGCGCGCTCGAGCGGACGCCGCCGAGCAGCGGGTAGTTGGAGCCACTCGACCAGCCCGCGAGCACGACCGTGTAGACGCCGATCGACGTCATCGCGAGCACCCACAGGATCCCGACCGAGATGTCGGCGAGCTGCAGGCCGACCGTACGCCCGAAGATGCTGACCGATGGCCCGAACGGCACGACCGCGATCGCCAAGAACCCCGGGATCACCGCGAGCGCCGGCGCCATCCGGTACACCCACCGGTCGGCGTTGGTCGGGTGGATCATCTCCTTGAAGAAGAGCTTGAGCCCGTCGGCGAGGGTGAGGAACACGCCGCGCGGGCCGGCGCGCATGGGGCCGGTACGCGTCTGGAAGTCGGCGATCACCTTGCGCTCCATCCAGATCACGAGCAGCACCGTGACGAGGAGCACGGCGAACACGATCACGACCTTGCCGATCAGCACGCCCCAGTCGATCCAGGTCATGCGGACTCCCCGGCGACCGTCGCGGGCTCGGCGTCGCCGGCCGGCGCCACCGATGACTCCGGCGCGTCGGGTGACTCGACGGCTTCCAGCTCGACCGACACCGTGAACGCGCCCGCGAGCACGGTGTTCGCCGCGAACCCAGGCTGGTTGAACGGAACGAACACGGCGCCCGCGGCGATCCGGTCCGTGACCCGAGCGGGAAGGACGGCCTCGCCGGCTGCCGTGCGTACGCGAACGCCGAGGCCGTCGGCGAGGCCGTGGGCCTCCGCGTCGCGCGGGTTCACCTCGACGACGGGGGGCTCGCCGAGCGCTTCGTGAAGGTCCGGTGCGTCCCGCACCATCCGTCCGTCGTCGATCAAGAGCGGATACGTGACGAGCGTCAGGCCGTTGTCGGCCGGCTGCGCCTCGGGCGCCTGCGCTGCTTCCTCGGTCGCCTCGCGCGGCGCGAGCAGCCGGCCCATCTCCTCGTGCAGCTCGTCGAGCGTCTCGAACCCGAGGTCGCCGCCGGCCGCTGCGGCGAGCCCCGCGAAGATCTCCCAGTCGGGCCTGCTGATGCCCGCGGCCGGGCGAAGTGGCCACATGCGCTGGCCGCGCCCTTCCCAGTCGGTCAGGTGTCCCGGCCGCTCGAAGCCCGAGGCGGCGGGAAGGAACACGGTCACGTACGGCTCGAGGTTGCCGAGCTCGAGCGACTGCACGACGACGGTGTCGACGTTCTGCAAGGCGCGACGTGCGAGGGCGGCGTCCGGCGCGTCGCGGAGCGGATCGACGCCGATCAGATAGAGCACGTCGAGCTCGTGATCGGCGGCCGCGCGGAGGATGTCCATCGAAGCGCGGCCGGGGCCGGTCGACATCACGGGTCCCCACACGCGCTCGAGCTCGGCGCGCTCGGCCGAGTCGTCGAGCCTGCGCCCGCCGGGACCGAGCGCCGGGTGCACGCCCGCGACGAGCGTGCCGCGATCGCCCGCCCGCCGGGTCGCGAGCACGAACCGCGCGCCGTTGGCCTCGGCCGCCCCGAACGCCGCCGCCGCGGCGCCCGGCCGCTCGCCGGCGATGACCACGCCGCGTCCTTCCGCCTGGCTGAGCGCCGCAAGCGCGGCGTCCATCGTCGCGTCGGCGCCGCCCGCAAGCAGGCGCGTCTCGTCGCCGGGACGGCACAACACGTGCTCGCCGACGTCGTGCAGCCGCGTCTCGCGCGGGTGGACGACGACGATGCGAGCGCCTCGCGCGGCGGCCTTCCGCAGACGAAGGTGCAGGATCGGGATCTCCTGCTCGGCGTCGAGGCCGACCACGACGATCACCGGCGCCCGCTCCAGGTCGCGATATGTCACGGCGCGGTCACGGTCCGTCGCCATCAGCGCGGCGCGGCGGTCGACCTCGACGGGCTGCGGCACCCGCCGATGGTCGAGGTCGTTCGTGCCGAGCACCGTCCGCGCGAGCTTGGCGAGGGCGTACGCGTCCTCGTCCATCAGCCGACCTCCGGTGAGCACCCCGACGCGTGCCTGCCGGCACGCGTCCGCCACCTGCAGCAGCGCCTCGCCGAACGACGCCGGCTCGAGGCCGCGATCGCGGACCAGCGGCGTCGTGATGCGCGTCGGCAGATCGTCGTGCCGGAACGCGAAGCGACCCTTGTCGCAGATCCACGCGTCGTTGACTTCCGGGTGTTCGCGCGCGAGCACCCGGACGACGTCGCCGCGCCGCTGGTCAACCCGGACGACGCACCCCGCGCTGCAATGCCGGCACACGCTGTCGGCGCTCGTCAGGTCGAACGGCCGCGCGACGAACCGATACGGGATCGACGTCAGCGCGCCGACCGGGCAGATCTGGATCACGTTGCCGCTGAACGGCGACCGGAGGTCCTCACCGGCCGCGATCGAGACCCGCTCGCCCGCGCCGCGCGCGTACAGCTCGAGGAACCGGTCGCCGCTGATCTCGTCGCAGAACCGCGTGCAGCGGGCACACAGCACACACCGCTCGCGGTCCAGCGCGATCAACGGCGACATCGGCACGGGCTTCGGGAAGACCCGCTTGGCCTCGATGAACCGGCTCTCGCCCGGCCCGAACGCGAGCGCCTGGTCCTGCAGTGGGCACTCGCCGCCTCGGTCACAGATCGGACAGTCGAGCGGGTGGTTCAACAAGAGGAACTCGAGGTTCGCCACCTGCGCCTCGCGCGCGGCGTCGCTCGTGTTCTGCGTGGAGACGATCATCCCGGGCGCGACCGTCACGGTGCACGACGTCGCGAGCTTGGGCTGGCCCTCGATCTGGACGTAGCACTGACGGCATGCGCCGGCCGGCGCGAGATACGGGTGATCGCAGAACCGCGGGATCTCGACGCCGACCTGTTCGGCCGCGCGGATGATCAGCGTGCCCTTCGGGACGGTGACCTCCTTGCCGTCGATCGTCAGCGTGACGAGGTCGGCGCTCACGAGGCGACCACCTCCGCAGGGACGTCGACGTGCGCGTCCTTCAACGGGCACCGCCCGAGCCGCACGTGTTCCTCGTAGTCCTCGCTGAAGTGCTGCAGCGACGAGTTGATCACCGAGGCGGTTCCGTCGGCGAGCGCGCAGAACGCGCGGAACAACGTGTTCTTGCCGACGTCGTGCATGAGCGGGATGTCGACCTCGCGTCCGTAGCCGTGTTCGATCCGCGCGAGCACGCGCGTCGCCCACCAGCTTCCCTCGCGGCACGGCGTGCACTTGCCGCACGACTCGTGTGCGTAGAAGGCGACCATCCGCTGCGCGCAATCGACGACGCAGTCGGTCTCGTCCATCACCATGATCGCGGCGGTGCCGAGCATCGAGCCGGCAGCCG
This sequence comes from Actinomycetota bacterium, assembly GCA_036265325.1. Taxonomy (GTDB): domain Bacteria; phylum Actinomycetota; class UBA4738; order UBA4738; family HRBIN12; genus AC-51. The sequence goes on from DATAPH010000032.1 coordinate 19,172, forward strand.
ACAGCGACTCGTAATCCAGCCCGGTGTCGACCTGGTCGGCCGTGAGCATCGGCGTCGACGAGCCGCCCGGCGTCCAGGCCTTGAGCGTGCCGCCGCCGAGCATCCCGCCGCCAAGCTCCTCGAGGACCTGGCGGAAGGGGGTCCCGAGCGCGATCTCGTAGTTGCCGGGCCGCTCGACCTTGCCGCTGATCGTGACCATCTTCGTGCCGGGCGACTTCTCCGTGCCGAGCTCACGGAACCAGTCGGCGCCGCGCTCGACGATGTCCGGGACGTTCATCAGCGTCTCGACGTTGTTGATCACCGTCGGGCTCGCGTACAGACCCTCGACCGCGGGGAACGGCGGCCGCAAACGAGGCTGCCCGCGCAGGCCTTCGAGCGAGTTCAGCAGGGCCGTCTCTTCACCGCAGATGTACGCGCCGGCCCCGCGGTGCAACACGATGTCGACGCGCGTGCCCGAGCCGGCGACGTCGCCGCCGAGATACCCGCCCTGATACGCCTCGGCGATCGCGCGCTCCAGCACAATCGATTGCCACAGGTACTCGCCGCGCACGTAGATGAACGCGGTCTCGCAGCCGATCGCGCGCGCCGCGATGGCTGTGCCCTCGAGCAGCCGGTGTGGCTCTCGCTCGACGAGCTCGCGGTTGTTGCATGTGCCCGGCTCGGACTCGTCGAAGTTCACGACGACGTAGGTCGGCTTGCCTGTGTCGCGTGGGACGAAGCCCCACTTCATCCCCGTGGGGAACCCGGCGCCGCCGCGCCCGCGCAAGCCGCTCGCCTTGACGACGTCGACGATGTCGGCGTCGCTCATCGTGACGGCGTTCTTCAGGCCCGCGTACCCGCCGGCCGCCACGTAGCCGTCGAGGCCGACGGCATCCGCGTTGGACCAGTTGCGCGTGAGCCGAGGCTCGAACGTCACGAGGCCGGCACCTCCTCGAGCCCGGCGAGCGCGCGCGACGCCGCCTTGAAGCTCGCGAACGCTGGACCGCGCGCGGGCGCCGGCACGTCGCCGCCGCGGAGCGACGCGATCAATCCGCGCATCCGCTCTGGCGTCACGTCGTCGTGGTTGCAGAAGTCGACCTGCACCGCCGGTGCGTGATCGCACACGCCGAGGCACTCCTCTTCATGCACCGTGAACATGCCGTCGTCGGAACGCTCGTCGCCGTGCGCGACCCCGGCCGCCTCGTGCGCAGCTTCGTACACAGCCTCTGCGCCGCGGAGCTTGCACGCGAGGTTGGTGCAGACGTTGACGACGTGCTCCCCCGTCGGCCGCAGCCGGTACATCGAGTAGAAGGTCGCGACGGCCTCCACCTCCGCGGTCGTGATCGCGAGCAGCCTCCCGATCTCGCGGAGCGCGTCCTGCGTCACCATCCCGTCGATCGACTGCGCAAGGTAGAGCAGCGGCATGATCGCCGAGCGCTCGCGCGACGCGGGGTACCGGCCGATGATCCGCCGAGCGTCATCGAGCACCGCTCCCTCGAACATGGGCATCAGCGATCCACCCCGCCCATCACAGGGTCGATCGAGGCGATCGCGGGGATGATGTCGGCGATCAACCCGCCCTCGACGAGATCCGGCACGGCTTGCAGGTTCACGAAGGAGGGGTCGCGGATCTTCACCCGGTACGGCCGGTTCTCGCCGTCGGAGACGACGTACATCCCGAGCTCGCCGCGCGGCGCCTCCACCGGGACGTACACCTCGCCGGCCGGAACGCTCACGCCCTGCGTCACCATCTTGAAGTGATGGATCAGCGCCTCCATCGACTCCTCCATGATGTGGGTGAGGTAGGCGGGGTCGTTGCCGATCCCGTCGGGCCCGACGGAAAGCCTGGCCTGCCAGCCGACCTTGGGGTCCTCGATCATCACCGGCCCCGGCGTGTCGGCGAGCCGCGCGAAGGCCTGCTCGGCGATCTTGAGCGACTCGCGCATCTCGTCGATCCGCACGCGGTAGCGCGCGTACGCGTCGCCCTCCGTTCGCGTGATGACATCGAAGTCGTACGTCTCGTACCCGCAGTACGGCTCGTCCTTGCGCAGGTCGAGCGGGACGCCGGCGCTTCGCAGCGGCGGGCCGGTCACGCCAAGCTGCATGCACCGCTCCGCCGACAACACTGCGACGCCCGTGTTCCGCTCGCGCCAGATCGGGTTGTCGTTCAGCAGCGTCTCGTACTCGTCGATCCGGCGCGGCAGGATGTCCAGCACGTCGCGCAACTTGCGCGGCGCCTCCTCCGGCAGGTCCATGACCACGCCGCCCGGGCGGATGTACGCGTGGTTCATCCGCAGGCCCGTGATGGCTTCGAAGATCTCCATGATCAGCTCGCGCTCGCGAAGGCCGTAGAGCATCACCGACACCGCGCCGAGCTCGAGGCCGCCGGTCGCGAGCGCGACCAGGTGCGAGGTGATGCGGTTCAGCTCGCACACGAGCACCCGGATCACCGTCGCGCGTTCGGGCACTTCGACGCCGAGCAGCCGCTCGACCGCCATGCAATAGGAAAGCTCGTTGAAGAACGGCGCAACGTAGTCGGCGCGCGTCACGTAGGTCACGCCCTGCACCCATGACCGGTACTCGGTGTTCTTCTCGATGCCGGTGTGGAGGTAGCCGATGATCGGCTTGCACCGGATGATCGTCTCGCCGTCGAGCTCCAGGAGCAGGCGCAGCACCCCATGCGTCGAGGGGTGCTGCGGCCCCATGTTGATGATCATGGTTTCCTGCCGGAAGTCGCCGGTCGCCGGGTCGCGGAAGTCCTCGGTGACGTTGCCCGACGGGTCGAACGCGGCGACCGGTTGGTCGTGCCCGCCGGTGCTCACGCCATGCCCCGCTCGTCGATCGGCGGCATCGTTGCGCCGTGGAACCACGTCGGCACGCCGCCGAGCGGCTCGTCCTTGCGAAGCGGATGCCCCGACCAGTCCGCCGGCAGCAGGATCCGCGTGAGCTCGGGATGGCCGTCGAACACGAGCCCGTACAGGTCGAACGTCTCGCGCTCGTGCCAGTTCGCCGTCGGGAACATCTCGGTCACGCTCGGGACGTGCTGGTCGTCGTCGCGCACCGGCACCTTCACGCGAAGTCGTTGCGCGAGCGCGCTCGACCGCAGCTCGTACACCACCCAGAACGCGGGGTCGCGATCGGGCCAGTGCGTCGCGGTCACGGACGAGAGCGCGTCGAGCTGCACGCCCGGCTCGTCGCGGAGCCACGCGAGCGCCGCGAGCAGCTCGTCGCGGTCGATCACGACGGTCGCTTCCTCGCGCGCCACGACGATCTCCGGGTAGCGAGCCCCCACCGCCGCCGCCAGCTCGGCGAGGCTCACTTGAAGGGTTCCTCCGTCCGTACCTTCTTCTGGAGCGTGAGGATCCCGTACATCAGCATCTCGGGCTTGGGCGGACAGCCCGGCACGTACACGTCCACGGGCACGATCGTGTCGACGCCCTGCACGACGGCATAGTTCGTGAACATGCCACCGGCCGACGCGCACACGCCCATCGAGATAACCCACTTCGGGTCGGCCATCTGGTCGTAGATCCGGCGGAGCGCCGGTGCCATCTTCTGCGAGACGCGCCCCGACACGATCATCAGGTCCGCCTGGCGAGGCGAGGCACGGAAGACCTCCATCCCCCACCGCGAGAGGTCGTACTGGCCGGCGCCGGTCGCCATCATCTCGATGGCGCAGCACGCAAGCCCGAACGTCGCCGGCCACATCGACTGCTTGCGCGCCCAGCCGATCGCGCGGTCCAGGGTGGTCAGCAGGACGCCGCGCTCGACCTCGTCCTCGATCTCCTCCGGGGTGGTGCCGAGGTGCACGCCCTCGTAGCGCTCAACGGGCATGCGCGGTCTCCTCCAGCGCGCGCTCTCGCTCCTCCTCCTGCGCGCGCTCGCGCGCGACGACCTCCTCGGACTCGCTCGGGGTCACGTCCTGATGCGCCCAGTCGAAGCCGCCCTTTCGCCAGATGTAGGCGTAGGCAACGAACACGAGCCCCACGAACACGGCCATCTCCGCGAGGCCGAATACCCCGAGGCGCCGGAACGACACCGCCCACGGGAACAGGAAGATGGTCTCGATGTCGAAGATGATGAACAGCATCGCGACGACGTAGAACTTGACGCTGAATCGCTCGCCGCGCGGCAGCCGCACGGGGTCGTTGCCGCACTCGTAGGCCGAGCTCTTCACCGGGTTCGGATGGTTCGGCCGAAGCAGCGACGAGGCGAGGATGGAGCCGACCGCGAAGATCGCCGCGAGCCCGCCCATCACCACGATCGGGAGGTACTCGGTCAGCATGGCGCCATCCTACGAGGCATGCTTCAGGCCGCCTTCGCCAACCGGAGCGCGAGGTCGAGCATCCGATCCTGCAGGTCGCCGTCGCGTCCGTCGGAGAGGTTCGCCATCGCGCGGAGCGCGAACGACATGATCCCCCGTCGCGGCAACAGCGCGTTGGTCGCCCGGCCCATGATGGCCGGCTTCCCGATCACCGAGGCGAACCAGCGGCCGACCATGAAGTACGCGCCGTACGTGTCCTCGAGCAGGCGCGGGTACTGCATCGCGACCGCAGGCCGGTCCGTGATGAGCGCCTCGTGGACCAACTCCGCGGCGATCTGCCCCGTCTCGATGGCGTAGGCGATGCCCTCGCCGTTGAAGGGGTTCACCGCCCCCGCGGCGTCTCCGACCAGCAGCAACCCGGGCACGGCCTGCGGCGTCCGGTTCAGCCCCATCGGGAGCGGCCCCGAAAGGACGCGGCCCTCCGCGGTCTCCTCGTTGATGCCCCACTCGGGGGGCAGCATCCGCGCGAAGGCGTCGAACAGGTGCTGCGCCGAGATGTCCTTGAAGTTCGCGAAGGTGTTCAGCAACCCCGCGCCCAGGTTGATCCGGCCGCCCGCGACCGGGAACAGCCAGCCGTAACCCGGTAGCAACAGATCGCCGTCCCGTAGGTCGAGCCACGACTCGATCCACGGCCCCGGGTGGTAGTCGACGCGGTAGTAGCGGCGTGCCGCGATGCCGAGCGGCTTCTTCGGGTCGCGGGTGACGCCCGCCGGTTTGCCGAACCGGCTCGCCGCGCCATCGGCCGCGATCACGAACCGCGCGCGGATCTCGGCCGGTTCGGCGTCGCGCTCACCCGTCGGTCGGACGGTCGCGCCGGCGACATACCCGTCGACGAACCGCGGGCCGATCGCCTCGGTCTGCTCCATCAGACGCGCACCGGCCTTGACCGCGCGCTGCGCGAGTAGGTGGTCGAAACCGTCGCGCGGCATCACGAGGCCGTACGGCGGGAACGACGTCAGGTCGGGCCAGGGAAGCGAGATCGTCGTTCGGCGCGAGTGGGTCCGCAGGCCGATGACCTTCTCGAACCCCGGGTCGGCGGTGTCGACCCCCATGTCTTCGATCGCCTTGACTGAGCGCGGGGTTAGCCCGTCGCCGCATACCTTCTCTCTGGGGAACGCCGCCTTCTCGACGACGGTGACGTCGATGCCGTGCCGGGCCAGGTGGTACGCGGTCGCAGACCCGCCCGGCCCGGCGCCGACCACGAGCACGTCCGTCTCGAACGACTCCACGTTCACGCCCCCTCAGACCCAGCCGCGCAGTGACGGCGAGAGCTTGTGAAAAGTTTCACAAGCTCAGCCTACCGCCGCCAATGGCGAGCGACCGCGGCAGTCTAGCCTTGTGGCCGGTGGTCCCACGTGGCCACGACGGCCGGAACGATCCGCAGGAACCCGAGGATCGGGACGGCGATCGCGAGCCGCTCGAACCCCTCTCCCGCCAGCAGCGTCCGGTACTTGTCGTGCCACGCGCTCATCGGCGCTCGGAGGTCCGGATGCTCGGCCGGCATGAGCTCGGCCACGCCTTCCACGCGTGCGCCGGTGAGTTCGGTCCAGTCGCGTCCGCGGTCGATCAGCATCGAGACCCGCGGGTCGCGCAGGGCGTCCTCCCAGGTGGTGTCGCCGACGCGCGTGGCGACCCAGATCGCGTCCTCGAGCCAGACGAACCACCGCGGGGCGACGTGGGGGCCGCCATCGGGGCGAACGGTCGCGACGCGGCACATCGGGATGTCGCGGAACAGCCGGCGGATCGCGCTGACGTCTTCAGTCATGTCGTGCCCCTACAGCGACCCCACGAGGGCGGCGAGCTCGTCGAGCGCCTCGGCGGCGGTCCGATCGAGGCGTAGGTCGGCGAGCGCCCTCCGAGACGCCGTGACGAGCGCGGCGGCCTCGGCGCGAGACGCGCCGGGCGCGGCGTCGCCGTCGGCAAGGTCGTCGAGCAGTTGGAACGCGGCCCCGAGCGGTCGCGCGAAGGCGCGCAGCGCGTCGTCGACCTCGGGGCCGCCACCGGCCAGAGCCGAGCCGAGCAACACCGGGCCTTCGACGGTATACGCGCCGCCTTTGAGATACGCGACCGTCGCGGGGTCGACGCCGTCGAGATCCGCCACAGAGAGGTAGGCGCCGAGCGCGAGCTCGAGCCGCATCCTCGCGAGCCGTGCCGAGCCGGCCGCCTGCCGGTCGTCGGGAAACCCTGCCGTGGAGAACAGCTGCTCCGCGAAGGCGGCCGCTAGGTCGCCCGCCACGATCGCGACGGCGTCCCCGACCCGCTCCGGGTCGGCCTGGCCGCGATCCTTCGCGGCCGCGATCTGCCGGGCGCGTGCGCTCGGCTGCCCGCGCCGCACGTCGTCACCGTCCATCACGTCGTCATGCAGGAGAGCCATCGTGTGGAGGAGTTCGACCGAGGCGGCCGCTTGCCAGATCTCGGGACCGTCCGCGCCGCCAGCGGCACGGTAACCCCAGTAGGTGCCCGCTGGGCGAAGCCGCTTGCCGCCGGCGCGGACGAGCCGCTGGATCTCCTCCACCGGCTCGACGGTGCGCCGGTCAACGTCGAGCGCTTCTTCATGCCGGCCCGCAAGGAACGCTTCGAGGATCCCATCCACCCGCGCGACGACCGGCCCGAGGGCGGAGTCGGTGGCTGCGGCTGCCATGGCGGCAGTATCCCAAGTGTGCGACGAGCGCCGGGGGGGACGTCCCCCCTATCATGAGGCCGAGCCCATGAAGCGGACGTTCCGTTCCCTCGCGACCACCACCGCGGTGTTGACGCTGCTGCTGATCGCGTGGGGTGGGATCGTCCGGGCGACGGGCTCGGGCGACGGATGTCCGGACTGGCCCACCTGCTTCGGCCGATGGATCCCGCGGGTCGAGTACCACACGCTCATCGAGTACACGCACCGCCTTCTCGCGTTCCTGGCGGGCGTCGCATCGCTGGCGCTCGCGGTCGTCGGCGGTTGGTCGCTCTTCCGGAAGGCTCCGGTCGAACGCGTCACCGCCTGGCTCGCCGTGGCGCTGCTCCCGTTGTTCATCGTCCAGGCGCTGATCGGCGGTTGGATCATCCACTCAGGGGAAGACCCGAGCGTGGTGACGCTGCACTTCGCCGTCGCGTTCATCGTGCTCGGCCTGGTCGTGGTGATCGCAGCCCGGACGCGTCTCGGCACTCGCCCGGGCGGTGACCGGAGCTACGCCCGCCTCACCCTCCTGACGGCGGCCGCCACCTACGCGTTGCTGCTGGTCGGGACGTATGTGCGAGCGGAGAACGCAGGCCTCGCGTTCCGCGAGTGGCCCCTGATGGGCCAGAGCTTGGTGCCCGATCTGTCGCTGCCGGGAGCCGTCGCGATGTTCGCCCATCGGATGCTCGCGATCGTCGTCGTGGCGCTGGTTGCATGGACGATGGTCCGTGCCCGGACAATGACCGCTCGGTCCGCGCTGCTCGTCCGGCTCTCGACCGCCGCCCTCGTCCTGCTCGTGGCCCAGGTGGTCGTCGGCGGGGCCAACGTCCTGACGGAACTCGCCACCTGGGCGCGGGCGACGCACGTCGCGTTGTCCGCCTTGATCTGGGCGACCGTCGTCGCGCTCGCGGTGGCGGCACGCGTCGAACCCGCCGGCGACCGGTCATCCGATCGTGAGCCCGCGCCCGAGACCGAAGGTGTCAAACCACCGACGATGGGCGACACGATCCGCGCCTACGTCGCGCTCACGAAACCGCGGATCATCGTCCTGCTGCTGATCATCACCGTGCCTGCCATGGTCCTGGCAGCAGGCACGATCCCCTCGCTCGCGTTGATCCTGGTCACGCTTGTTGGGGGGACGCTCGCGGCGGGCGCCGCGAATGCGATGAACATGTACCTGGACCGCGACATCGATCAGGTGATGAAGCGCACGCGTCAGCGACCGTTGCCCGGCCATCAGATCGAGCCGGACGCCGCGCTTCGGTTCGGGTTCGTCCTGGCCGCCGTCGCCTACGCGTTCCTGGCGATGACGGTGAACGTCCTGGCAGCGACGCTCGCGTTGTCGGCGATCGCGTTCTACGTCTTCATCTACACGATGTGGCTGAAGCGCTCGACCGATCAGAACATCGTGATCGGCGGGGCGGCCGGCGCCGTGCCGGTCCTGGTCGGATGGGCGGCCGTCACCGGCTCGATCGCGTTGCCCGCGATCGTGCTGTTCAGCGTCGTCTTCCTGTGGACGCCGCCGCATTTCTGGGCCCTGGCCTTGCGCATGCGGGACGACTACGCGGCCGCCGGCGTGCCGATGATGCCGGTGGTCCGGGGCGATGACGAGACTCGCCGGCAGATCTTCCTGTACTCGCTCGTCTTGTTCGGAGCGACACTGCTCTTGATCCCGATCGCCTCGATGGGGCCCGTGTACACCGCCACTGCGATCGTCCTCGGCGGCGTCTTCGTCTACCGCTGTCTCCAGTTATGGCGTGCTCCCACGGATGACCAGTCGTGGCGCGTGTTCAAGTTCTCCCTGCTCTACTTGGCCGGGCTATTCGTCGCCGTCGCGCTCGACGCGCTCGTTTGACCAGCGAGCACCTGGTCGAGCACCCCCGAGAGCTGGCTCGCACTGGTCGCGCCCGGCCCGATCGCGTAGCGGATCGTCCCGGTTCGATCCACCACGTACGTATCCGGCAACCCGACGTAGTCGAGCGACGCCGCGAACTTGCCCGTCGGGTCGGCGATGCTCGGATAGGGCACGTGGTAGCTCTCGACCCACGCCTGCGCGGCCGCGTCCTGGTCCATGTGATCGATCCCGAGAAAGGCCACACCTCGCTTGGCGTACCGCTTCGCGACGTCGACGAGCTCGGGCTGCTCCATCTGGCACGGCGTGCACCACGACGCCCAGGCATTGAGCACGAGCACCTTGCCGGCGAAGTCTGCCGTCGACAGATCGTGCCCGTCGATCGACTGCCCGCTCAGCGTGGGCAGCGGCTCGTCCATCGCCCGGACGGTCGTGGTCGCGTCGGAGGACGATGCGTCGCCGCCCGAGCGGGTGCATGCCGCAAGCGCCAACACCGCAACGAGGACGGCGATCGAGCGAGCGGGCCGCATACGGACCACGGTACCGAACGGCTGTCGATCAGCCGACGGTAACCGTGCCGTTCATGTCCGGGTGCACATCACAGTGGAAGTAGTACGACCCCGGTTTCAAGGCAGGGATCTGATACTGAACCGTGTTCACGCCGACCACGATGGGTCCCGTGAACAACGGGTTCGTCGCCGACGCGTCGGGGAAGATCGCGATGTCGTGCGGCACGCCGGAGTCCTGGTTGTCGAACGTGAGTGTGTACGGCTTGTTCGCCGGCAACGTGATCGTCTGGGTGTCGAAGGCGAGCCCGGAGGCCGTCACCGTCGTCGTGTCCCCGCCCGGCGGGGGCGCGCCCGAGGACGGCGGCGGCGCTGCGGAGGTGGGCGGCGCCGCACTGCTCGCCGGCGGGCCGCTCGGCGGCGGCCCGGTCCCACCGCCGGCCGGCGTCACCGTGACCGTCCCGGTCATGTCCGTATGGATGTCGCACCGGAAGAAGTACGTCCCGGGCTTGAGCGCCGGGATCGTGTAGTTGCCCTTGGCGACCCCCGTGACGATCTCGCCACGGAAGAGGTTCTTCTTGGCCGAGGAGTCCGTGTAGATCGCGAGGTTGTGCGGCACGCCCGCGTCGTCATTGTTGAAGGTGAACTGCGTCGGCTTGCCCGCCACGAACGTCAGGCTATCGGTGTTGAACTGCAGGCCCGACGCCGTGATCGACGTCGAGACGCCGCCGCCGGAGCCCTCCGCGCTTGCACCGGGCGACGTCGTCAGCGTGCCCGTCATGGTGGTCGGGTGGAACTTGCAGTAGAAGAAGTACTTCCCCGCGGGCAAGGCCGGGGAGGCGTAGTCGATGGTCGACACGCCCGTGACGCCGGCACCCTCGACGTACTTCGTCGCGTTGGGGTCCTTCGCGGGATCGGCGGAAGCCACCACCACGTCGTGCTCGACGCCCGCGTCCTGGTTGTCGAACGTGATCGTGAACGGCGTGTCGGACGGGGCGGTGAGAGAGTTGTTCTGGAACCCACTCGCGGCCGCTCCAGAGGGCGCGGTGACTGTCAGGATGACGGTAGGGGCGCCGCCTTGCTCCTCGCCGTTGGAAGCCAGCAGGAGCGCGGCACCCGACGCCAGCATCGCCACACCACAGACGCCGATCCCGACCGTCAGCAGCGACCCGGTGCCCACGCGCTTGCGCGAGGCGACGATGCCGACCACCGTCACGATCCCGGCGGCTGTGACGAGCGCGGTCGCGGTCGCCGCGTGCGGCTCCATCCGGAGCAGCAGCCGGGAGAACCCCCACAGCACGATCCCGATCCCGATCAAGATCACGAGCGGGATCAGGACGGGCAACAGCAGGCTCTGCCGTGGCCGGGGTGCCTTCGGCTCCCCGGTCATCGCTGCGCTCCCGCCCGCAGATCGGCCTCGACGTCACGCAGCGCGAGCGCGTCCCAGCCCTCGACCCGTTCGCGCCGTTCCCAGCGGAAGAAGATCACGGTCGTGAACCCCCAGAAGATCATGGTGCCGAGCAACTTCATCGACAGGCCCGCCACGAGTTGGTCGGTCAGCACCGAGATCCCGAAGACCCGCGGGAACGTCTCGTACACGAGATACAGGGGCCGGTGCGAGAACGTGAGGAACGACGCCGGGATCATGGGCACGAGTCCCTGGATGAACAGGTAGAGCATCTGGACCGGTGGCGTGAGCGGGGGCAGCTCCGGCAGTGGGGACATGATCGGCCACCACATGATGATCGCCGAGCCCACCAGCACGACGTGCATCAGGAAGTGCAGCGGCTCATCGACGACGGCGGCGTCGACGATCGCGGGCCAGTGGGCGAACAGCAAGACGCCATTGAAGATCAGCGTGGCGACGAGCGGCCGGGTCAACTTCTGCCAGATCCGTGCGACCCACCGCGGCGACAGCATCTTCCGCCACATCCACGCTGGGATCCCCGCGACCAGCATCGGCGCCGCCACGAGCGTGAAGAGCAGGTGCTGGATCATGTGCGCCGTGTACCAGACGCGCTCCGCGAGGTCGTGCAGCGGCCAGACCGACCCGATGAACAGGACCGCCATCCCCCACAGGAATAGGTGGCGAACATGCGGCGTGGTGGTCTCGCCAGTGTCGCGCTCGTGCCGTCGCGACCAGATCAGGTACGCGGCGACGACCGATCCGAGGATCAGCGAGACGTCGACGTGTGGGTTGAACGGCGGCATCGCGTCAGCCGCTCCACACGCGGAACGTCAACAGCACGACGGCGTAGAGCGTGAACGCGCCGATCGCGCCGAGAGCGAACACCCGCGAGAACCGCCCGTTGTCGAACTTCAAGTGCATGAAGTAGCCGACCACGAGTACGAACTTGATGACCGTGCAGGTGAACAGCGCCACCACCAGTTTGGTGCCGGCGAGCGAGGAGTAGCTGAGCGCGACCTCGATGCAGGTGAGCGCGATCAGCAACAGCCCGACGCGGATGTACTCTCGCGCCGACGGGTGGTACGCGATGTGCTGCTCCGGCGGGTCGGTCGGCCTTGGCGCGGTGTCGGGTTCCGTCCGGTGTTCCGTCGAGCTCATCGGCCGATCTCCATCGAGGCGGTCTCCATCGCTAGACGGCTCCATGCGGCGGCGGCGCCGGGATCAGGTACACGACCGTGAAGATCACGATCCACACGATGTCGACGAAGTGCCAGTACAGCCCGACCATCTCGACCGGGAACGCGGGGTCGTCCGACAGTGACCCGCGGAACGAGAATGCGATCAAGATCAGCAGCATCAAGATCCCGACGGTCACGTGCACGCCGTGGAACCCGGTGAGCACGAAGAACGTCGAGCCGAACAGGTTCGTGTGCAGGGTCAGACCCTCGCGGAAGAACGAGGTGAACTCGAACACCTGGCCCCCGACGAAACACATCCCGAGCATCGCGGTCGCGAGCAGCCACAGCCGCATCCGCGCGTAGTCGCGAGCAAGGGCCGCGTTGTGCGACAGCACCATCGTGAGCGAGCTCGCGAGCAGCACGAACGACGACACCGACGTGTAGCCGATGTCGAACACGTCCTGCGGGTACGGGCCGGTTGTGCTCTGCCCGCGGTACAGGACGTACGCGGTGATCAGTCCGCCGAACAGCAAACACTCCGACGCGAGGAACAGCCACATCGCGAGCTTGGTCGACCGAAGACCGGTGGACGTGTACTCGATCGGGGCGTGGATGTCAGACATCGCTCACTCCGCCACCGAAGGCTCGAGGGCCCATCCCGTCAGCCCGACCACGATCACGAGCGCCCCCGCCGCAACCAACCACCACGCGTAATACAGGACGCCGTACCCGAGCATCGGGAAGCCGAACGATACGACCAGCGGCCAGAACGAGGGGCTTGGCAGATGGATCGGGTGCCCGTCGCTGTGGTGGTCCTCGCCGGAGCCGCCGGCCGGCACGCGCACAAGCCTGCCGCTCTCGTCCTCGGCGTACTTGCGGTGCCAGAACTCGTCGAGCGAGTGCACCGTCGGGATCTCCTCGAAGTTGTAGACCGGCGGCGGGCACGACGTTGTCCATTCGAGCGTGCGCGCGTCCCACGGATCCTCGTTCTCCAGGCCGGCCGGCTTCAGCTGGGTGCGGATCACCATGATGATGAACAGCAGGACGCTGAGCGCGATCGTGAACGCGCCGACCGACGAGACCTGGTTCCACACCGTGAGGCCAAGCGCCGCCGGGTACGTGTACTCGCGGCGGATCATGCCCCCGAGGCCGAGGATGTGCATCGGGGCGAACGTCAGGTTGAATCCGATCAGCAGGATCCAGAACTGCACCTTGCCCCACTTCTCGGGCAGCATCCTGCCGAACACCTTCGGCCACCAGTAATACGCAGCGCCGAAGATCGCGAAGATCGCGCCGCCGAACAGCACGTAATGGAAGTGGGCCACGATGTAGTAGGTGTCGGTCTGCTGGTAGTCGGACGGCACGATCGAGTGCGTCACGCCAGAAAGCCCACCGATCACGAACATCGCGATACCGCCGAGCGCGAACAGCATCGGCGAATCCAGGTGGAGGTCGCCGCCGTACAGGGTCCCCATCCAGTTGAAGATCTTGACGCCGGTGGGCACGGCGATGATCGCGGTCGAGATGCCGAACGCCGTGTTGGCGACCGGGCCGAGGCCCGCGGCGAACATGTGGTGCGCCCAGACGCCGAACCCGATGAACCCGATCGCGATCCCCGAAAAGACGACGAACTGATAGCCGAACAATGGCTTCCGCGCGAAGACCGGCAGGATCTCACTGAAGATCCCGAACGCGGGTAGGATCAGGATGTAGACCTCGGGATGCCCGAATAACCAGAACATGTGTTGCCACAGCAACGGTTCGCCGCCGCGGGTCGGATCGAAGAACGCGGTGTCCCACCGCCGGTCGAACAGCAGCTGGAACAGCGCAACCGTGATGATCGGCAGCGAGAACGCCAACAGGAACTGCACGACCAAGCCCATCCACACGAACGGCGGCATCCGGAATAGCGACATGCCAGGCGCGCGCATGTTGATAACGGTGACCGCCAGGTTGATCGCGCCGACCGTCGAGGCGATACCGGTGATCAGCAACCCCAGCGCGTAGAAGGTCAACCCGTTGCCGGGGTCGGTCGTGGAGTTGGGGGCGTACGCGAACCAGCCGCCGTCGGGCGCGCCACCCAGGAACCAGCTCGAGTTCAGGAACAGCGCACCGAGCAGGAACACCCAGAACGACAGTGCGTTGAGCCGCGGGAACGCGACGTCGCGTGCGCCGATCATCAATGGGATCAGGTAGTTGAAGAACGCCGCCGACATCGGCATGACGAACAGGAAGATCATCGTCACGCCGTGCATCGTGAAGATCTGGTTGTACTGGTCGGCGTTCAGCAGCGTGTTGCTCGGCTTCGCCAGCTGCGAGCGGATCAGCAGCGCCTCGCACCCGCCGAGCACGAAGAACAGGAACGACGACAGCCCGTACATGATCCCGATCTTCTTGTGGTCCACCGTCGTGAACCAGCTCCAGAAGCCCGTCGTCGCCATCGGGCGACGAAGGATCCCCTTCTGCGGCGTGAGGGTGATGGTTGCCATCGGTCGGGTGCGAGCTCCTATGAAAGGCTATAGAGGTAGGCCATCAAGTACTGGATCTGCTGTTGGCTGAGGTTGTAGTCCGGCATCTTCGCGCCGAGCTTGACCGCGTTCGGATCTTCGAGCCACGCTTGCAACGCCGCGTAGTTGGGCTGTAACTGGCCGTCCGGGCCGGGGACGAACGTGTCGAAGTCGCACCCCGCGAAACAAGGATGCGATGGGTTGCCGAAGTCAGAGAGGTTCGGCGCCGCCGTGCTGACCGCCGACGTGCCCCCGATCGAGTGACACGCGATGCACTGTCCCATGCCCTGCCCTTCCTGCCCGGTACCGAAGAAGATCTGCATCCCCTTCTCGGCGTCGCTGCCCGGCGCAGGCGTCGACGACGGCTGCTTGCGTGCTTGGACCCAGTTCGCCCAGTCGGTCGGGTTAAGCGCCACGATCCGGAACTTCATCATCGCGTGCTCGAGCCCGCAGAACTCCGCGCACTGGCCCCAATAGATCCCGGGTTCCCACGCGGAGAACACGATGTGGTTGCCTTCGCCCGCAGCGCCCGGCACGACGTCTTGCTTGCCGAACAGCCGTGGCGCCCAGAACGAGTGGATCACCTGATGATCGGGTGTGCCGTCGGTGCTGTGCGCGCCACCGCCCTCGGACCGTAGCGACAGGTCGATCGTCCGCCCCGCGGGGATCACCATCACGTCGGCAGTGGTGATCGGGCCGTGGTCGCCGTAGTCGACGGCCATGTCCGCGTCCGTGTACTGGAAGCCCCACCACCACTGGTAGCCCTGCACGGTGACCTGCATCGCGTCGGGCGGCCGCTGTGCCAGCTTCCAGATCAACGAGATCGCCGGGACCATCACGACCGCGAGCAGCACCGCCGGCGCAACCGTCCACCCGAGCTCAAGCCGCGTGTTGCCGTGCAGCTGGCTCGGCATCCGCTCCTTGCCCTTGCGGTGCCGGAACTTGAGGGCCAGAAAGAGGATGCCGCCCTCGACGCCGACGAAGACGATCCCCGCGATGATCAGCGGGACGATCAAGACATCCTTCTCGGACTGCGCCGTGGGTCCGGCGGGGTTGAAGGTGTTTTGCGGCAGGTCCTTGCCACAGCCGACCAACAGCAGCGTGAGCAGGATCGCCCCCACGACCCACAGCAGCTTGCTCGGCACCCTGCTCCTCATCGTCCGCATGTCGCGTCGCCTGCGGCGAGCCGGCTGGACATTACCACCGCGTTTGGACGCGACGGTTGTCCCCCGCTTCCGTTGCACCGGTTCACATCAGCCCTGTCGCGTCCCAGCAGATCATTTCGCGTACGAGTGCAATCCGGCGATCCATAGGTTCACCGCGTAATACGTGATCAGCAGCGAGACGAAGCCGACCAATGCGACGATCGCGGCGCGGGTTCCCTTCCAACCCGCGGTCGCGCGCGCGTGCAGGTACCCGGCGAAGATCACCCACGTGATGAACGACCAGGTCTCCTTCGGGTCCCAGCCCCAGTACCGGCCCCAGGTCTGCTGCGCCCAGATCGCGCCGCAGATCACGCCGAAGGTCCAAACGGGGAAACCGAACCGGATGAACTTGTACGCGAGCGCGTCGAGGGTCGCGGACGGCGGCAACCCGATCTTCCGCGAGGTCGTCGCGCTGCCGACGGGCTCGTCGGCGCCGCCGGCGTAGTCCGGCGGCGCGTCCTGGTCCGAGGTCTCGACGCCGGCGCCGCCCATGATCGGCGGCGGCGTCGTGCCGGTGCGGAGTCGCTCGAGCTCGCGCCGTTCACTCGCGGCCTTGATCAGGTACACGATCGTGAGCAGGCACCCGATGCCCAGCAGCGACGACGCGGTGATCATCGCGGTCACATGGATCTGCCGCCAGTAGGAGTTGAGCGCGGGCATCAACGCGGTGGGGCCGACGTAGAAGAACGAGACGGCCATCGCCATCCACAGGACGGCCATCGCGTAGACGAACCCGCCGACGGTGCGCACCTTCGCGCGGGCCTCGATGAACCAGAGGTACCCGAGCACGACGAGGAACGTGATCATCGTCGAGTACTCGTACATGTTGCCCCACGGGGTTCGGCCGGCAGCGATCCCGCGCGTCACGATCGAGACGCCGTTGGCCACCAGCCCGATCACGCCGATCGCGGTCGCGACGGTATGCAGGCGCTCCCTGCGGAACGCGAGGTAGGCGAACGACGCGATCATCGCCGCGATATACGCGAACAACGCGAGGTTGAACGCGTCGGACGACAGCCGGGCCCACTGTTCGGTGGTCACGGCGACACCTCCTGCGACTCCGGCCGCGACTCTGGCTGCGACTCGCGGGTGGTCGCCCCGCCGGCAGCGGTCGTCACGGCCTCGACCAACGAGGCGAATTCCTCGTCGAAGCGATCCTTCCGTTGCAGCGCGAACCCTCCCACCTGCAAGCTCGATCCGGTGCCATCGGGCCTTGCGCGGACCCACACCTTGCGCCGAGAGATGTACAGCGCCGGCAGCAGCCCGAGCACGATGAGGATAGCCGCCGCCAACACCCACGGAACGGTCGCGTCATGCGAGATCTGCAGGGTCGTGTACTGCCGCAGATCGGGGAACCCCATCGTCAGGGTCGCCGGCCCGCCGTTGGTGGGGCACGTCACGTTGCCCAGCGATGCTGGGATCGCACCGCTCGTCCCTGAGATCACGCAGCCGCGTGTCGCGTCGACGGTCCACCCCTTGCCGATCAGCCCCTGCGACGTCTGGTGCATGAACCGGGTGTCCAGGGTCGTCAGCGAGTTATCCAACAGCTTGCCCTGCCACACCTCGTATTCCATGAACGGCGCGTTGGCTTCGGTCATCGGCTGCGGCACGCCGGTCGCGAGCGACTGGAAATAGGCCACCGCATCGGGATACAGACGAACCGCGATCGCGATCTGGGGGCGCAACGTCGTCAGCTTGACGAAGCCGGTCCACGGCTGCGCGAGGGGGTTGCCGCCCGGCGGCGTGGTCTGCCCGAGCACCACGGGGCCGTCGAACAGCGTCTGGTCGCCGCGCCTCACCTGAACGATCGGCGCCCAGCCGAATCCGAACTGGTAGATCCGGATCCCGTTGAACACGACAGGGTGATTGATCCGGACGTCCGCCTGCTCGGTCGTCCCGTCGGGCGCTGTCAGGGACATCTGCGAGCTGAAGTCCATCGGGATCCCGCTGGTGCGGAAGTCGTCCTGGAAGTTCTGCAGCTGGATCTGCGTTCCGGAGAAGTCGCCGCCGAAGAACCGTCCGGTCCGCACGTCGCCGTCGTAGTTGAACTGCGCGTCGGTCCAGCCGTAGCCCTCGACGATCGTCGCGTGCCCGACGTACCCCGTGCCCTTCCCCACGATCACAGCGATGAGGAGCAGAAGGAACGCCCAGTGGAACGCCAAGCTCCCGATCTCGCGCAGGGCCCCCTTCTCTGCGGCGACGGACCCGCTGGCAGCGTCGAGCTCGACGCGATAATGCTTGCGGCGCAACATTGTCGCCGCCTTCGCGGCGGCCGCCTCGGGCTCGAGGGCGACGCGCCGCTCCGCGAACGCGGGGAAGGCGTCGAGTTCCCGCGCATGGATCGGCTTCGCCCGCGCCGCGCGGATCATCGCGCGAGACCGCGGGATGAGGCACGCGACCAACGACACGAACAGCAACGTCGTGATGAGCGCGAACCACCACGACCCGAACACATCGAAGAACCCGGCGGCCTGCCATAGCTTGGCCCACAAGGGATGGTCGACCTGGTACGCCGCGACGCGCTGCGGGCTGTTGGGGATCTGCGGGATCAGCGAGCCGACGACCGCTCCGGCGGCGAGCATCAGCAGCAGCACGATCGCCGTACGCATCGACCGGAGCGTCCGCCAGACGAGCGCCACCGACTTTCGCAGGGACGACGGAGTGGAGGCGACGGGACCGGACATCGCTGTTCCGATGCTACCTGCGGCGGTTCGTGAGCAAAGCCGAGGTCACAGCAGCGGTCCGTACTTGATGAGCGGAGCAAGGCGCCGGGTGAACTCCCCCGTCGCGACGAGCACCCCGACGACCACGAGGATCGCCCCCGATACCACGGCGATCGCGCGGTAGTGACGCTGCACCCATCGGGCAGAGCCGGTGAGCCACTCGACCCCCAGCCCCAGCGCGATGAAGGGGATCCCGAGCCCCAGCGAGTAGCAGAGCAGCAGGAAGGCTCCCCATCGCGAACTCCCCACGGCCGCTAGACCCAAGATCGCCCCGAGCACAGGCCCAACGCAAGGCGTCCATCCAGCAGCGAACGCCATCCCTAACGGCAGCGCGCCGGCCGTGCCTGGATGGACCCGCTCGAGGAACGGCCGCCGCTCGGTGTAGAGCCGGATCGACCCGCGTCCGAGCGCGTATCCGATCAATAGCACGCCGAGCACCACGATCACGACGCCGGCGATGATCTGCCCGCGGCGATCCTTCACGAGGTGGACGAACGTCGACGCGAACGCGCCGTACAGCGTGAACATCACGGTGAACCCGGCGACGAAGAGCAGGATCGGCGCCAGCCGGTGCCACCGCCCCCGGCCGTCGTCGGTCACGGCCTCCCCTGTCACGAACGACAAGTAGCCGGGCACCAGCGGCAAGACGCAGGGGCTGGCGAACGAGACGAACCCGGCGACCAGCGCGACCAACGGCGCCCAGACATGGGTGACCGTGTCGCTCGTGTCGGCGATCATCGACGGACCGTCCCGGAGCTCACCACGCCGGTCAGTCTAGGGTCGACGCATCGTCCGCCGGGCCGGCGAGGTCCCCTCACGTGCAGCGTTTGTGACCAGACGCGCCCGACGCGCATCATGTGTGTGTCGGCCGTGGTTCGGACGCTCGACCTACGGACGGCGAACAGGTGGAATCGCTATGATTCCGCCGCCAACCGAACGGACGGGCATGGGTCAGATCGACGTCACCTCGAAGTCGCGGACGAAGCAGCGGGCGGGCGGCGTCAAAGCACGCATCGAGGATTTCCTTCGTGCGTTCGAATGGACCTGGACCTCCGCGGTCACCTTCGCGCTCGTCCTCACGTTCTTCATGCTGATCTCGACCTCGATCATGCCCTCGTTCTGGATGTACTACGCCGAGCAGAAGATCGGCTGGGCGGGCCCGACCGACATCGAGGCGTTCCTCAAGACGCCGTTCGGCTCGGGCATCACGAACCCGCTGTCGCCCCAGGGCTACCTGATGGTCCGCGACGCGATCGCGATGGGCCTGACCACGGTGCCGTTCGTCCTGGTGCTCGTCGTATCGTCCGCGCTGCAGAACTGGCGCAAGAAACTCCGCGGCGGCGAGTCCGGCGCGCGTCCGACCGGTGGGTACCGCTAGATGCCGTTCACCAAGACCGAGGTCGACATCCACGACGACTACACCGTCGAGGCGGTGGACGCCGCCTGGCTCGCCCAAGGTGTGAAGTCGCCGAAGCATCTGATGCTCGACCCCGACAACTGCATCCTCTGTCGTGCGTGCGAGGACGTCTGTCCGTGGAACTGCATCTGGATGATGTCGAACGAGATCGTCGAGCAGAGCGACGAGGAGTCCGTCGCCGCCGAGATCCGCTCGACCACCACCGCGTTGTTCGTGGTCGACGACAACGCGTGCACGCGATGCTCGGTGTGCGTTGATCGATGCCCCACCGACACCCTGTACTATGCGCGACTGCCCGAGGGGTCCGGGGGTCGGCGCGCCCTCGCGGACGTTCCACTGGACCAAGCTGAGCCGGCGTAGTAGGGACGACGGGGAGGGAAGGACCGGAGTGGCGAAGATCCAGCCGCCGAACCTGCGGGAATCCGAGGTCTGGAAGTCGATCTTCCGACCGGGCTCGATCTATCGCAAGGGCTACAAAGACACGTCGCGCGACCGAGCGCTCGCAACGATGAACAACGTGCTGTGGCACCTGCACCCCACCAAGGTGAAGCGCCACGGATTGAAGCTGACCTACACGTTCTGCCTCGGCGGCCTCTCGTTCTTCCTGTTCGTGCTGCTCACGGTGACCGGCATCTTCCTGATGTTCTTCTACCGGCCGATGGCAGACATCGGCGGTGCGCAGGCGTACACCGACATGCAGACGATCCGCACGTCGGTGTTCTTCGGCGACCTGGTTCGCAACATGCATCGGTGGGGCGCGCACCTGATGGTGCTGTCCGTGACGCTGCACATGGCGCGCGTCTTCTACACCGGCGCGTATAAGCCGCCGCGAGAGTTCAACTGGGTGGTCGGTGTCGTGCTGCTGTTCCTCACGCTTGGCCTGTCGTTCACCGGCTACCTGCTCCCGTGGGACCAGCTGGCGATCTGGGCCGTCACCGTCGGCACGTCGCTTGCCGGGTATTCCCCGTTCATCGCGAAGCAAGCCAACTTCCTGCTCCTCGGGGGCGCGATCGTGTCGCCCAACACCCTGCTTCGCTGGTACGTGCTGCACGTGCTCGCGTTGCCGTTCGTCCTCGTGCTGTTCCTCGCGGTCCACTTCTGGCGGATCCGTAAGGACGGCGGGATCTCGGGGCCGCTCTAGATGACCTGGGAAGAAGTCAACAAGGACCTCGACGCCTATCAGGCTGCGCTCAGCGCGCAGACCTCCTCAGGCGTCGACCGCCGGGTCGCCGAAGGTCGCGCACGTCGCGCGGGCATCCGTGCCTACCTCAAGGAACATCCCGAAGAAGAGGCGGCGCACGCGGCCGAAGCCAGGACGGCGGCACCCGCGGGCGCTGCGCCGCCAGCAGCCGCTGCGGCCGCCGCACCTGCGGCTGCCGCGGCCTCCGGCAACGGCGGTGCCGTCGCCGTCGCCGCCGCTCCCATCACCGCCGCTGTGCGCGAGGCGCCGCTACCGACCGGCAATATCCCAACCCCGAAGAAGGGCGCGCCCGACAAGCACCGGCTCCTCGCGATCGTGCCGCCGGAGGGCATCCAGCGCGTCGAGCGCGAGCAGGGCGACCGCGTGCACACGTGGCCGCACCTCCTGCTCGAAGAGTTCATCGCGATGGCCATCCTGTTCGCCGGACTGCTGGTGTTCTCGTCGCTGATCAACGCGCCGCTGCGTGAGCTCGCGAACCCGAACCTGACCCCGAACCCGTCCAAGGCGCCGTGGTACTTCCTCGGGCTGCAGGAGCTCCTCCGCTACTTCCATCCGATGGTGGCGGGCATCGTGATCCCGACGTTCATCCTGGTCGGCCTTGCGGCGGTCCCATACGTTGATCGCAACCCGAGCATCAAGCCCGGCGACCGCAAGGTGGCGATCACGCTGTTCACGATCCTGTTCATGTTCGGCGCGACCCTCACGATCATCGGTTGCTTCTTCCGGGGGCCCGGCTACAACTGGATCTGGCCGTGGACACAAGGGGTCTTCTTCGAGCTATGACGTTCCTCGCCATCTCGAACGGCACGCTCGCCGTCATCATCGTCGTGATCCTGGCCGACATCTTCTTGGTCGCCTTCCTGATCAGCTACTCGCGACGAGCGCGGGCCGCACGGCGCTCGGCCGCGGGTGAGCTGCCCGCCCCGCCGGCGCGAGCCGTCAGCAGACGGGACTTCCAGCGCCGCGCTCTCCTCACGTCCGTGATGCTGTTCGGAGCCGAGTTCGGCCTCGGAACGATCGGGTTCCTGTGGCCCAACCTCAAGGGCGGCTTCGGCTCGAAGATCAACGCGGGCGCCCTGTCAGA
The DNA here is from genome assembly GCA_036265325.1 of Actinomycetota bacterium. Taxonomy (GTDB): domain Bacteria; phylum Actinomycetota; class UBA4738; order UBA4738; family HRBIN12; genus AC-51. Next base: position 41,215 of record DATAPH010000032.1, read on the forward strand.
GATCAAGTCCGAGATCCAGAACTCCAACTACGTCTACGTCGGCGCCGCGCGCACGTACCTCGTCGGCTGGAACGGGACGCCGGGCACCGGCTCGGCCGACTACCCGGGCGAGGGCGTCACCGCCGAGGGCGTGATGTCGCTCTATCAACGCTGCGTGCATCTCGGGTGCCGCGTCCCGTTCTGCAACTCGTCCAAGTGGTTCGAATGCCCGTGCCACGGTTCGAAGTACAACAACGCCGGTGAGTACAAGCTGGGCCCGGCGCCGCGTGGCCTGGACCGGTTCCAGATGTCGATCGTCGACGGTAACGTCGTCGTCGACACCTCGACGATCAAGCTCGGACCGCCCCGCGGCACGAACACCACCGATCAACCCCTCGAGGGCCCCTACTGCGTGGCGCCGGGATGATCGCCTCGACGAACTACGCCGCGGTCACGCTGATCGCCGCCGGTGGCGCGCTGATCGTCGGCATCATCGCCGTCGTCGCGCTCCGGCATCGAGCAAAGGGGAAGCGCGCCGAGATCCCGGCCGGCATGCGGCCGGGCCCTTCGGATCAGGCGCTCGAGACGCCGCTGCTGCTGAAGCTGCAGGGATGGGGCGTCGTGCTCGTGACGTTCTTCGTGCTGTGGTTCCCGGTGATGTGGCTGATCGAGCCGAGCACGAACCTGAAGCAGGAGCAGGCGCTCGTGACCGACGCCATCGCGCGCGGCCAGCTGGCGACCCAGCCGTTCTCCGAGGACAACGGCCTCGGCGTCGGATGCGTCCGGTGTCACGGCAACGAGCTCCAAGGCGGCGTGATCAACGCGCTCGATTCGAACGGCAATCCGATCCTCGCGTACCCGCCGAACCTGACGACGGTGTGCGGAGGTCCCAACACGGGACACAACGCGATCTACTCGATCGACGACATCTTCCAGGTGATCTCGGAGGGACGCGGCGCGATGCCTTCGTGGAGCATCCGATATGCCGGAGCGCTCGACGACCAGCAGATCAACGACCTCGTGCTGTACCTGGTGCAGCTGAGCTCGCAGAACGTTCCGTTCGACCAGAACGTGTGTCTCAACAAGGCCGCATCCGACAAGGCGCTCGCCCACGCGACGAGCGACCCGAGGGACCCGTAGATGGAGCAGCACTCCTGTCTGACGTTCGCCGTCGACTGCGGCGTGATGTTCAAGGGGATCGGCGTCGTGATCGCCGGCTTCATCCTGTTCGTCGGGAGCGTCTACATGTTGCTCACCGCGATCTTCGGCCGGTACATGGCGTATCTGGTCGTCGCGGTGGCCTTCTTCGGATGGCTGACGATCCAATCCGGGATCTGGCTGTTCGGGTTCTGGTCGCAGGGCCCGGAGACCAAGACCAACCTCGGGCCGCGCGGGCCTGAGGCGGCATGGGTCGTGGACTCGGCGGGGCTCGATCCCGGCGCCGCGCACCAGGAACTCGCGTCGTATCCGAGCGGTGCATATCCCGAGCCCAACCCGGCCGACCCGCTCCAGGCCGCCGACCTGCAGGCCGCGCAGGGCGTCGTGACGACGTACCTGGCCAACGCCGCCAACGCCCAGCTCGGCCAGAACCCGCTGGACTACACAGCGCTGCAGCCGACGCAGTTCACGGTCGATGACCTGCGCTTCGTGACCGCGCAGGACGGGACGAAGCTCGCGGTCGCCCAGGCGCACTTCTTAGGGGGTGGGCCGAACACGATCGTGACGTTGCACTACAGCAGCGGCCAGGTATGGCACTACTCCTTGCTCTTCTTGATCGGCTCGCTGATCTTGCTGATCGTGCACATCCCGTTACTGGACCGCGCGGAGCGCTCGCGCAAGGAATTCCTGGTCGGTGGCACTGCGCCGCCATGGTACGGACCGGCCTAGGAGGAGGAACGATGCTGCATCTGCTCGCCGCGCAGGACGTCCCGATCTTCGATCAGGGAGCGATCCAGTTCATCCTGCTCACGGTGATGATCGTGATCGTCGCGTTCCTGATCTGGCTCACGATCCCGCGCTGACCTGACGCGCCTCGGCGCCGCGCTGCTCGTAATACGCCAGGATCTGCAGCTCCACCGCAAGGTCGACCTTCCGCACGGTCACACCCTCGGGGACGGTCACCACCGCTGGGGCGAAGTTGAGGATCGACCGAAGGCCCGCGTCGACCATCCGCTCCGCGACGTCTTGCGCGGCCGTCGCGGGCGTCGCGATGACCCCGATGGCGATCGCCTCGTCCCGCACAAGCTCGGTGAGATCGTCGAGATCTCGGACCTCGAGCCCCTCGATGTGCATCCCGTGTTTGGCCGGGTCCGTGTCGACAAGTGCCGCCACGCGGAAGCCGCGCTCGGTGAACCCACGATAGTGGGCGAGCGCCTGGCCCAGATTGCCGATGCCCGCGATCACGATCGCCCAGTGCTGCGTAAGCCCGAGCTGCTCGCGCACCTCGTGGATCAGGTGCCAGACGTCGTAGCCGACGCCGCGCGTGCCGTACGAGCCGAGGTAGGAAAGGTCCTTGCGGACCTTCGCCGACGTGACGCCGGCCGCCTCGGCGAGCGTCTCGGACGAAACGGTCGCATCGCCCGCGTCGGCGATGCTCACCAGCGCTCTGAGATACAGCGGAAGCCGGGCGACGGTCGCGTCCGGGATCGCGCGCCTCGGCGCCTCCGAACGTCCGTTCCCGGTCACCTCCGTAGCCTAGCTGCGCATCTCAGGCCTCGACCGCCGCCCGGAACGCCGCAGCGTCGACCGAGATCTCGAACAGGTCCTCGCCGTCGACGGCCACCACCGGGATGCGGATGCCGTAGTCGCGGATCAGCGCGTCGTCGGTCTCGATGTCGATCTCGGTGAATGCGAACGGCGCCCGCCGACGAACATCTTCGATCACGCGGCGAGCGTCGTCGCACAGGTGACACCCGTCGCGCGAATACAGGACGACGCTGGTCACGGCTGCCAGGATACGGATGCCATGGCCATCCAGGACACCGCCGACGATCTCGAGCTGCACCGCCGCCTGGCTGCCGGCGACCGGGCAGCGTTCGACGAGCTCTACCGGCGATATGCGGCGCAGGCCTACGGTCTCGCATACCGCGTGACCGGCCAGCAGATGCTCGCGCAGGACGTGGTCCACGACGCGTTCATGGCCCTGTGGCGCGCGCCGGAGGCCTTCGATGCCCGCCGGGGCTCGTTCCGGACGTTCTTCCTGTCGATGGTCCACCACCGGGGGGTGGACCAGGTGCGCAGAGAGCAACGCCTCCGGGCGCGAACCGAGAAGGCGGCGAACCTTGACCCGCTCGAGGACGAAGACCCTGCGGACGCCGTGGCCGAGGCGGGCTACCTGAGCGTTCGACGCAAGGAGGTCCGAGAGGCCTTAACCGAACTTCCGGCTGCGCAGCGACAGGTACTTGAGATGGCGTATTTCGACGGCAAGACCCAGGTCCAGATCTCGGAGGAGCTCCAGATCCCCTTAGGAACCGTGAAGACCCGGACCCTCGCTGCGATGCGGAAGCTCCGATCCCTGCTTGAGGAGGCCTCCTGATCGATCACGACACGGCCGACGAGCTCCTTGCGGGGTACGTGCTGGGGTCTCTGACGGGCCCCGACGCAGAAGAGGCCGACCGTCTGCTCACCGAGCACGTGCCGGACTGCCTCACCTGCCGCACAACCCTCGACGCGTTCCGCGGTCTCACCGGCGATCTCGGACTGGTGGCGGATCCGCTGAGCCCCCCGGAAACGCTCCTCCCCCGACTGCAACGGGGCCTCGAGGGGAACGAACACCGATCCCGCTTGCGCGCGTGGAGCCCGGCCCGCATCGTCGCGGGCGCGGCGGCTGCCGTCGTCCTGCTCGGGGCCGCCGGCCTCGCGCTGACGCAGGGAGGCGGAGCCGGTCCGTCGGCGCCGTTGACGCAGGCCGACCTGGCGCAGGTCCGGACCATGGCCGCGAACCCAGGCGCGCAGACCAAGGACCTCGGTGGAGGGACGACCGAGATCGAACCGCCGGATCGTGAGGCGCTCTACGTGTTGGGGACCGCGGTTGCAGGTCCTCGACAGGGGTACACGTACCGCCTGTGGGCGGTCCAGGGCGACTCCGCAACCTTCATCGGCGACTTCGCACCGGTCAACGGGCTGGTCGCGCTCAAGGTGTCTGTCGATCCCAACTCGGTCGACAAGCTCCTCGTCACAGAGGAACCCGTCGGCTCGACGCCGAGTCAACCCGGTCAACCGGCCTGGGACGCGACCGGCTAAGCCGTCGGTTCCGGCTGCGCAGGTTCCACGACCACGGGCGCGGCGTCGGGAACCGCGATCGGGCGTGACGCCCGCACGAACCCCCAGAACATCAGGCAGATCCCCGCGACGAGCGTCCCGATGAACCCGGCCAGCACACCGACCGCCGCGAACGCCGCGCCCGCCGCAACCACGGTCGCGCCCAAGGCGATCAACAAGGTGCCCATGAACCGGTCACGCAGTTCCGGCCGGCCGCGCATCTTCCACGCCGACCAGATCGTCCCGAGCACGAGGATCGCGAACGCCGGGTAGGCGACGACCTGCGCGAGACCGTGGGCCGCCGTGCCGCCGCCGAACACCTTGATCCCCCGCGGAAGCTGCACGTCGAGCGCCGTCGCCGACATCTGCGCGCCGGAGATCACCGCGAACGTGTACGCGGTCGCGAAGATGAGGACGAGCCACACCGCCCACCGCACCCAGGGCTTGCGGAAGAGCAGCACGAGCTCCCCTCCGGCGAGGAACGCGACGTTCAGGACCGCGCCAAGTGCCCAGTAGATGCCGTAGAGCCGCGTCGTCCAGCCGGCGGCCACGCCGATCGTCACCGCGGCCGAGGCGACCGCGAACATCGCCATCGCGATCGCCCACAACAGCTGCGCCTGACCGCGGCGCGCCAGGAACTGCCGGGCGAGCATCACAGCGAACACCCCCGCGACCACGGTCGCGACCAGCGGGATCAGCCACATGAACCCAGGATACGGCCCGGGTGGTGCGCGGACGCCCGGGCGGACGCTAGCCTGCAGGGGCCATGGCCGGCCCCCGGGTTCTGCTGTCCACCGCAGCCTTCTTCGCGCGACCCCTCGCGGCGACCTTCGAGCTCGCGGCCGAATGCGGCTACACCGGCGTCGAGGTGATGGTCACCAAGGACCCCGCGAGCCAGAGCGCCTCCGTGATGCGCGATCTCGCGGCCGAGCACGGCCTGAGGATCGGCGCGCTGCACGCGCCCGCCCTGCTTCTCACCCGCTCGGTGTGGGGAAAGGACCCGATCGGCAAGATCGACACGGCCACGCGCGTCGCGTCGACGGCGAAGGTGCCGCTCGTCGTGATGCATCCGCCCTACCGCTGGCAGAGCGCGTATCGCCAGTGGATCATCTCATCGCTCGCACACGTCGAGGAGCGCACCGGCATCACGGTTGGGATGGAGAACATGTTTCCGGTGCATGTCGGATCGCGTCCGCTGATGCTGCATGCCGACCAGGACCTCGATCAGCTGATCGGGATCCCGCATCTCGTGCTCGACACGTCGCACGCGGCGGTCGCGAAGCACGATCTGATCGAGGTGCGGCAGCTGTTCGGCGACCGCCTCCGCCACGTCCACCTGTCCGACAACGCGGGGAAGGGCTGGGACTCGCACCTGCCGCCCGGCGAAGGCATCCTCGACCTCGACGGCTTCTTGCGGGATCTCGCCGGCAGCGGCTTCGACGGGACCGTCTCGCTCGAGGTCGATCTGCGCAAGCGGCTCGACGACCCGGCCGGGTTGCGCTCGCTGCTGGTCGAGATGCGCGAGCAGGTCGAGTCGCTCCTGGCCGTCGCCTAGTTATCCTGCGAGACGTGCGACGCGCCACCGCCATCACGCTCGTCATCCTGTTCGTGCTGCTCGTGATCGCCGCGGCGGCCCAGTTCAACCAGCCGACCCCGTCGGCCCCGTTCCCCGGGCCGTCGGGCGGGACGGAGATTCCCGCGCCCTCCTCTTAGGAGGTCGGAGTCGGCCGCGCCGCAAGGTAGCGACCGAACCACTGCTCGATCAGCTCCTGCACGTGCTCGCCTTGCGGCCCGCTCAACAGGTCGGTGCCGTGGGAGTCGTCGGTCACGATCTGCTCGTCCTTCGGCCCCGGGCTGTCGGCGTACAGCGCGTCCGCAGCCTGGACCGCCCCCGACGGATCGCCGAGGCCCGCGATGAAGAGCTTCGGCGCCGAGACCAGCGCCAACTGCTGGAGGCCAACCCCGAGTCCCGACAGAACCTGCGGCGCGGACAACGTCACGACGGCGTCGATGTTCTCCGGATCGGTGCCGGCAACCAACAGCGAGGCGGTGCCGCCCATCGATGCGCCCGCCAGGCCGATCCGCGTCGGACCTTGCTTGCGGAGATAGCGCATCGCGGCGTCCAGATCCGTGGGCGCCGCGTTGATGTCCTTGGTGCCCTGGGAGCACCCGCCATCGCCGCCCGGGCAGTAGCCCCGGAAGTCGAACGTGAGCACCCGGTAGCCGTCGCCCGCCAGCCGCTGCGCGAACGGATACCAGGACGTCTGATCGGCGGGGAGCATGTGCGAGAGCACGACGCCTTCTTGCGCGTCGGCGGGGCCGAACAACCGGCCCGCCAGCGTCACACCGTCCGACGTCTTGAACGTGACCGCTTGGGATGCATCCGCATCGAGGCTGCTGGAGGATGGGCCGCCGCAGGCCGCGAGCGTGATCGTCAAGAGCGCGATGGCGACCCCGAGGCCGAGGCGGGCGGACGAGCCCACGTGGGTGGGCGCGCTCATGTCGGTGCCTACTTGCCCAGCTTCATCCGCTGGTGCCGGGTGCGCTTGAGGAGCTTCTTGTGCTTCTTCTTGCGCATCTTCTTCCGGCGTTTCTTCACGAGCGATGGCACGCGGTTTGGCCTTTCATTCGGTTCCGAAGAGGTTCCGGAGGTCCACCCGCTTTGCGCGGTAGGTGTCCTCCAGACGAACGGAGCCCAGTCTAAGGGCTTTCGGGGGCTCTGCCACGGGCGTCGTGAGGCGGAGCCCCGCGTCCTCGGGCACGTAGCCGAGGAGACCGAGCCCGATGAACCCGCCACGTCCATCGGACAGGCCGACGAGCATGCGGTCGAGCATCTGCAGGTCGTACAGCGGCGGAAGGGTCGGAACGAAGACGGTGGGCTTGATCCGGAATCGCTGCTGCTCCCCCTCGAAGTAACCGGCCATCGCCTTCTCGTGCGCCTTCATGCGTTCCTCGACGCTCGTCGTGACGACGTCGGGGTGGACGGGTGCGCGGGCGATCTCGATCCCGAAGAAGCGGTCGACGATGCCGAAGATCGGCTCGAGTTCCTGCCCGCGCTGCAGACCCGCGACGAGATCGGGTTCGAGGACGTCGACCATGTAGTACTTCAAGAGCTCGCCCGCGATCCCCGAGACCTCGCCGCCCGTGTCGACGATCAGGAGGTCGGCGCCCTCGGTGCGCGCGCGGTCGCCGAGGCGCTGGAGTGCGCCGATCAGCGCAACCAGATCGTCCTGCGGCCGGGTCGATCCGACGAAGCCGAGCGCGTCGGCGTGCGCGAGTGCGTCCAGGGTCAGGTCGTCGGCGGTGCGGATGTGCTTCATCCCGACGGTGGTTGGCGGTCCGACGGTCTTCTCCGCGACGTCGGCGTCGATGTAGGCGACCGAGCGGCCGATCCGCAACGCGAACGCCGCGGTCGCACGCGCCAAGGTCGATTTCCCCGCGTCCAGACCGCCGAGGAACACGACGGTGTGCGCGTGGCGGGCAGCTCGGTCGACGAGCTGCTCGTGCTCGTTCATGGACGGTACCCCCTGTCACCGGAGGCCCCGCCGCGTCGCGTGGTGCGCGAGGTGATCCGTTAGATGGCTTCGGTGTACCGCTTGCTCAGGTACTCGTCGACGTCGTCCTCGCGGAGTCGATAGCTGCGGCCGACACGAAGGGCTTTCAACTGGCCCTCCTTGATCAGCCGGTAGACGGTCATCCTCGAAACACGCAGGAGGTCAGCGACCTCGTTCACGGTCAACAGCCGGGCTTGGGTGAAACGTGTGCTCATGTGTGGCGCGATGGTAGGTGCTGGCGTGTGACGGCGTCTAGCCCCGAGTCCATCAGCCCAGGTCAGGCACCACGAGCGCGAGGAAGACCGGCCAGTAGTCGTTGGGGTCGACGTGATCGTCGAAGACGAGGACGTGGTCGAGCCGGCCCTGGTCCTGGGCGATGAGGAGCGCCGGATCGTTGACGTCCGCGATCGCGATCGTGTCGACGCCGGCCTCGACCGAGGCGCCTGCGAACCCGTGGTCGGCGAAGACGAGGCCCGGGCGCTCGGCCTCGAGGATCCGATGCATCGCATAGGGCCTGTGGGTGTGCCGCGGCTCGCGCGTGTCGGACATCATCGCCACCCGGTCCCAGTACACGACCTCCCAATCGTGGTCGAGGCGGGGC
>DATAPH010000033.1:0-33737 GCA_036265325.1 Actinomycetota bacterium
CCCTCGTAGATGCAGTCGACCGGGCACTCGTCGACGCAGGCGCGGTCCTTCACGTCGATGCAGGGCTCGCAGATCGTGTAGGTCATCGGTTCCCTTTCGGATGGCCGGGTGGTCCCAGGGATGGTAGCGCAGGCACCGGCCCCCGCCACCGAACGCCGGTCAGGACGGCGACACCGCCTCGAGCGTGGTTCTCGCGGCATCCGCCGAGAGCCTCCCGGGAGGCAGGACGGGGTAGACGACCGGCAGATCCGCGCCCGCGGTGCGGTAGGCGGCGAGCCGGTCGGCGGCCGACGCTGGCTCGGTCAGCATCACACCGGCCATCACCGCATCGGGATCAGCGGCGTCCAGCCCCATCGCCGCGAACTGGCGCGCGTACGCCGGGTACGAGCCGTACTCCGCAGCGGCAGCTCGCGCACCGTCGTGACTGCCCTCGGTGAGGGCGGCGCGGACGTAGACCGCGACCGTGACGTCGGCGGGATCTCGCCCCGCGGTGCCCGCGCCAGCCGCCACCTGCGTCGCCGCGGTCGACACGCGCTCCGGCGTACACCAGTTGAGCAGCACGCCGTCGGCGATCTCGCCGGCCAGCCGGGTCGCTCGCGGACCGAGCGCCGCGATCCAGATCTCGGGCGGCGAGGGAAGCGGCAGAGGCGACCGGATGTGGGCGCCGCCGACCGAGCTCTCGCCGCCGGCGTACGCCGTGCGGAGGGCGGCCACGGTCGCTCGGAGACGCTCGAGCGCGCCGGGGCCCGACGGCCCGGTCCCGAGCCCGAGGATCAACCGGCCACCGGATCGTTCCTGAACGGTCGCCCCGGCGATCGCGAGGAGCCCGGGCGCGCGGGACGGCAGGGGCACGACGCCGGTCCCGAGACGGATCCGAGACGTCTCCCCCGCAAGCGCTGCAAGCGTCGCCAGCGTGTCGCGGGCGCCGACCTCCGGGAGGAAGAGCGCGTCGAAGCCGGCATCCTCGGCGGTTCTGGCCAGGCCGGCCAGATCCGGCCACGGGTACGCGTCGCGAAGGGCGACGCCTGTGGGTTGGCGGACCGGCTCGGGCATGCTCCGATGGTGGCAGAGCGATGGAGCCCGTGACCTTCACCACCGACGACGCCGCTCGCCTCGAGGGTGAGCTTCGGATGCCCGAGGGCGATGCGCTTGGCACCGCCGTGCTCTGTCACCCGCACCCGCGGCACGGCGGCTCCAAGGACCACCCGTTGCTGTGGGCGATCCGCAACGACCTCGCGGCGACGCGGCACCTCGCCGTGCTCGCGTTCAACTTCCGCGGCGTGATGGGCTCGGGCGGCACCTACGGCGGCGGCCGCGACGAGCTCCGCGATGTCGCCGCCGCGATCCGCACCGTCCGCGAGCGCGTCGCACCCGACCTCCCGACCGCGCTCGTCGGCTGGTCGTTCGGGGCGAACGTCGCGGTACGCGCGGCGATCGACGATCCACGGGTCGCCGCGCTCGCGCTCATCGGGCTGCCCCTCGTGCCGAACGATCTGTCGCTGCCGCCGTTGCCGGACGCGACCGACCTCCGTGCGCTGCGGCGTCCGGTGTTGCTGCTCGCCGGCGAGCACGATGAGTTCGCGCCCTCGGCAGCGGTCGAGTCCTACGCCGCCGCGTTCCCCACGGCGACCGCCCGGATCGTCTCCGGAACGGATCACTACTTCTGGCGCAGGGAACGCGAGGCGGCCGCGATCGTCGGCGCGTTCGTGCAGGGCGTGCTCACTCCGGCATGAAGGAGCCCGCGTCGCGGTGGGTGTGACCGTTCGATCGTGGATCCACCGGTTCCTCGCGCGCCCGCCCGATCCACACGAACGGGATCGCGATGAACGTGAACCCGAACAGCCACGGCCAGACGAAGACCGCGAGCAGGATCGACACGACGCCGACGCCGAGCCACAACCACGGGCTGGACCACCAGGGCCGCGGCGGCGCCGGACGCCGCGGCGGGTTCGCGGCCAGCGCCGCCTTCCGCGCCAGCGACCGTCGCCGGTAGGCGATGACGAACCCGGCCGTGAGCAACGCCATCGTGATGAACGGCAGGATCGCGTAGACCCAGGTGTTCTCAGGGGCCATAGACCGAGGCTACCCCGGCCGCGCGAGAGATGGCGCGATCTACAGCGGGACGTGCGACAGGACCATGATGCGCGGCTCGGTCATCTCGGCCATCGCCCACTTGAGGCCCTCGCGCCCGAACCCGGAGTCCTTCGAACCCCCGTACGGCATCTGGTCGGCGCGGAACGCGCTCACGTCGTTGATGATCACGCCGCCGACCTCGAGCGTGCGATGCGCCTCGAACGCGCGGTTCAGGTCGTTGGTGAACACCCCGGCCTGCAGCCCATACTTCGAGTCGTTCACCTCGGCGAGCGCCTCGTCGAACGTCTGGTACGGCGTGATGGTCGCGACGGGTCCGAAGACCTCCTCGCACCGCACCTTCATCTCGGGCGTGGTCTGGCTAAGCAGCGTCGGCTGGAAACACGGCCCGTCGGCCTTGCCGCCGGTGAGGATCTCCGCCCCCTGCTTCTCTGCCTCCGCGACCCACTCCGCGATCCGATCCACCTCGCCCCGGTCGATCACCGGACCGACGTCGGTGTTCGGGTCCATCGGGTCGCCGGTCTTCAGCTGCTCGACCTGCTTGGTCAGCAACTTGGAGAACTCCTCGTACACCTCCGAGGCGACGAGCACACGCTGCACGCTGATGCAGCTCTGCCCCGCCTGGTAGTACGCGCCGAAGGCGATCCGCTGCGCCGCGAGATCGAGGTCGGCGTCGCTGTGCACGATCACGCCCGCGTTGCCGCCGAGCTCGAGGGTGACCTTCTTCTTCGGGTCGAGGCCCTTGAGGTACCAGCCGATCGCGGCCGAGCCGGTGAAGCTGATCTTGCGGTACCGGTCGTCGCGCGCCATGCCGTCCGCGACCTTCGAGCTCACGGGGAGCACCTGGTACATGCCCTTCGGCAGATCGGTCTCGTCGAAGAACTCCGCCAGACGGAGCGCCCCGATCGGCGTCGCGCTGGCCGGCTTCACGACGATCGGCGCGCCGACCGCGAGAGCCGGCGCCACCTTGTGTGCCACCAGGTTCAACGGGAAGTTGAACGGAGTGATGCCGAGGACCGGCCCGATCGGGAACTGCCGGACGATGCCCAGACGAGAGCCGAACGCGGCCTCGGTGTCGAGGCGCATGACCTCGTCCTCACCGTGCCGAAGCGTCTCGGACGCCCACCGGAACGTCGAGACCGCGCGCGCGGCTTCGACGCGTGCCCACTTGAGCGGCTTGCCGCCCTCGGCGGCGATCAGCTCGGCGTTCTCATCGAGCGTCTCGGCGAGCCGTTGCGAGATGTGGTCGAGCGCGGTGGAGCGCGACGCCACCGACAGGTGCCGGGACTCCTCGAACGTCTCGGCCGCCGCGGCGGTCGCCTCCTCGACGTCGTCTGCGGTCGGGATCGCGATCTCGGCGACGCGCGAGTCGTCGAACGGGTTCTTCACCTCGAAGGTCCCGTCGCCCGTGCGCCAGTCGCCGTTCACGAGATATGGACGGACAGCCATCGTTTCGGTCACCACCTTCTCTGTTCGCTTCGCGTTGTCGCGAGACGGGCGGCCCGTCGCCGGACCGCCCGCACCGCTCGGTACCCGGAGCCGCTCAGTCGAGCGACACCATCACGTGCTTGATGTTCGTGTAGTCCTCGAGCGAGTAGACGCTCATGTCCTTCCCATGGCCGGACTGCTTGTATCCACCGTGTGGCATCTCCGGCGTGAGCGGGATGTGCGTGTTGACCCAGACGCAGCCGTACTGCAGCCGGCGCGCCATCCGCATCGCGCGGCCCACGTCGCGCGTCCACACGCTCGACGCGAGGCCGTAGTCGACGCCGTTGGCCCACGCGAGGGCTTGGTCCTCGTCGGTGAACCGCTGGACGGTCACGACCGGGCCGAACACCTCGCGCTGAACGATCTCGGAGCTCTGGTCGGGGTTCGCGACGACCGTCGGCGAGTAGTAGAAGCCATCGCCGCCCATCGCCTTGCCGCCGGTGAGCACCTCGGCGCCAGCCTCCTGCGCACGCTCGACGAAGCCCTCGACACGCTCGAGCTGCTCCTTCGAGATGACCGAGCCGATCGCCACGTCCTGTTCGAAGGCGCCGCCGACCTTGATGTCCTCGACGGCCGGGACGAGCGAGCCGAGGAGCTTGTCGTACATCGTCGGGCCGGCGAGCACGCGCGTCGCCGCCGTGCAGTCCTGGCCGGCGTTGAAGTAGCCGGCGATCGAGACCCATTCCGTGACCGCGTCGAGGTCGGCGTCATCGAAGACGACGACGGGAGCCTTGCCGCCGAGCTCGAGATGCACGCGCTTGAGCGTCTCGGCGGAGTTCGCCGCGATCAGCTTGCCGGTCGCCGTGTCGCCCGTGATCGACACGATCCCCACGTCGTTGTGGCGGACGATCGCGTCGCCGACCGGCACGCCATCGCCGGTGATCACGTTGAAGACGCCAGGCGGGAAGATGTCGGCGGCGTACTCGGCGAGCTTCAGCGCGGTGAGCGGCGTCAGCTCGCTCGGCTTCAGGACGACCGTGTTCCCGGACGCGAGCGCCGGACCGATCTTCCAGATCGCCATCATCAGCGGGTAGTTCCACGGCGCGATCAAGCCAGCGACGCCGATCGGCTCGCGCCGGATGATCGACGTGAAGCCGGCCATGTACTCGCCGGATGAGATGCCCTGCTGGGTCCGTGCCGCGCCCGCGAAGAACCGGACGTTGTCGACGATCGGCGGGATCTCCTCGCTCATCGTGACCTCGGCGGGCTTGCCCGCGTTCTCCGCCTCGATCTTCACGAACTCCTCGGCGTTGGACTCGATGGCGTCGGCGAGCTTCAGCAACGCCAGCTGACGATCCTTGGGCGTCGAGTCGAACCACACCTCGTCGAACGCCTTCTTGGCGGCGGCGACCCCGCGGTTCGCGTCCTCGGCCGTGCCCTCCTGGACCGTCGCCATCACGGCGCCGGTGTGGGGGCTGATGATGTCCCGGGTTCCGCCGTCGGACGCGTTGACCCACTCGCCGCCGATGAACATCTGGTGACTGTCCGCCATGGTCTCCTCCTGGCTTTGCCTCGACGATCACGCCTGTACGGATCGGAGCGCTGAACTGCCAGTATCCCGCGTTCCCCTCGGAACGGACCACCCGCCGCTCGGTCCCCGCACGGGCCGGTCGTTGGACGTCCTGGACAAAGGGGCTCACGCCTCCGGTGAGGCGGCCAGCAGATCGCGGGCTCGCAACGCGAGCCAGAACTCCATCCGGTCGAACGAATTGCTGAGGTCGCGGCCGGTGAGTTCCTCGACCTTGCGCATCCGGTAGCGAAGCGTGTGCCGGTGGACGGAGAGCTGTGACGCCGCCGTCTCCCATCGGGCGTTGTGCTGCAGGAACGCCTGCAGGCTCGCGAGCAGCTCGCCGTTGTGCTCGGCGTCGTAGGCGTCCAGCGGCGCGAGCAACGCGTCGGCGAACGCCCGCAGGGCGTCTGGCTCCGTCATGCTGAGCAGCAGCCGGTACGTGCCGAGCTGCTCGAACCCCGCGTGCTGCCAGCCCTCGAGCCGGCACACCTGCAGCGCGTAGCGCGCTTCGCGCAGCGAACGCCCCACGGACGCGGCGTCGACGGGGCCGCCGGCGCCGGCGCGAAGCTCGGCGTCCACGCGCTGCCCGATGCCCTTCACGAACTCAGGCAGTTCGGTCGTGGCGGTCGCCGGAAGCAACATCGAGATCCCCTCGCCGCTGGCCGAGATGAGGAAGCCGGCCTCGCGACGCGAGCAGTGGTCGGTCGCGGCCAGCGCCAGCGCGCCCGCCTCGATCGCCGCGTCGGTCGGCTCGATCGCAACGACGAACACCGTCGCGTCACGAGCGAACCCGAACCGGCCGAGGCCGCGCGACGCGTCGGCGGGTGCGAGATCGCCGCGGACCAGCTCGTCGAAGAAGTCACCCTGCAAACGGCGTTCCGCCTCGGCGACCGCGCGAGATTTGGCGAGCTCGATCGCGAACAAGCTGAGCGCGTGTCCGGCGACGATCCGGTCGAGCGGCGTCGGCTGCTCGGACGTCCCGACCGCGAGGAACGCCTCGATCCGGCCTTGCGCTCCGACGGGCTGCACCCACACGTGGTAGCCCTCGTCGAGGATGGTCAGGGAGAACGTCGCCGCCTCCGGACGAGACGTGCGCACCTCGTCCCAGATCCGCTCGCGGCGCGTCTCGGCGTCGGCGTGCGTGGATGCCAGCGGCATGCCGTGCAGGTCCAGCACGAGCGCCCAGCCTTTGACGACGTCGGCGAGCGAGCGGGCGACGCCCTCCACGCCACCGCCCTCGAGGACGGCGCGCGTCATCACGTGCTCCGCGTCGACCGCGCGCTGCAGCGTGTCGTATTGCTCCGCCACCACCCGCGTGAACACCGCCTCGGTGATCGCGATGAACGGAACGGGATAGGGAACCTCGAACAACGGGAAGTCGTGCTTCGCCGCTTCCGTGACGAGCGCGCGGGGCGTCTTGTCGTGCCCGAACCCGAGCCCGAACCCAAGGCCGGCGACGCCCGCGTCGACCAACCGGCGGATGTACGCGTGCTGTTTCCCGGCGGTGTCGCCGACCCCCATCCCCGTCGTCAGGATCAGCTCCCCGCCCTTGAGCCACGCGGTCGGGTCCTCGAGCTCGGAGCTGTGGACCCAGCGGACTGGCCGGCCGGCGCCCTCCTCTCCCGCCAACAGCTTCAGCGGCATGCCGGGGATGGAGACGATGTCGCGCACCGCGAGGGCCATGGATGGATTGTACGGAACGGCGTATCGAGTGCTCCCTGACAGCGGCGCATCGGCGGCCGGTTCGACATCGCGTACAACTGAGGCGGTCACGACGGGCCAGCACTGCGCCTGACGGACAACTCCGGCACCCATCAGACTGACGCCTATGGACATCCCACAGGAACGGAAGCTGATCACCGAGGTCCCCGGGCCCAAGAGCAAGGAATGGTTCGGGCGCCGCGCCGCAGCCGTGCCTGCCGGCGTCGCGAACCTGCACCCGGTCGTGACGGCCCGTGCATCCGGCGCGATCATCGAAGACGTCGACGGCAACCGGCTGATCGACTTCGCGACGGGCATCGCCGTGCTGAACATCGGCCATGCGGCGCCCGAGGTCGTCGCCGCGGTCCAGAAGCAGGCGGAGCTCGATACGCACACCTGCTTCCACGTCACGGCGAACGAGCCGTACATCGAGCTCGCCGAACGGCTGAATGCGCTCGCGCCGATCGACGGGCCGGCCAAGACGATGTTCGCGAACGCCGGCGCAGAGGCGGTCGAGAACGCGGTCAAGATCGCGCGCAAGGCAACCGGCCGCCAGGCGGTCGTCGCGTTCGACCACGCGTTCCACGGCCGCACGCTGCTGGGGATGTCCCTGACCGCGAAGGTGATGCCGTACAAACAGGACATGGGCCCGTTCGCGCCCGAGGTGTACCGGCTGCCGTTCGCGTACGCGTACCGGTGGCCGAGCGGCCCGGACCGGTGCGCTGAAGAAGCGCTCGCGTACGCACTCGACGAGATGCATAAGCACATAGGCGAGGACAACATCGCCGCCGTGATCATGGAGCCGATCCAAGGTGAGGGCGGCTTCATCATCCCGGCGCCGGGGTTCGTGAAGGGGATCGCGGAGTACTGCGCGGCGAACGGCATCGTGTTCATCGCCGACGAGATCCAGTCGGGCATGGGGCGCGCCGGCAAGTGGTTCACGATCGTGGACGAGGTCGTCCAGCCGGACATCGTCTTGAGCGCGAAGTCGCTCGGCGGCGGTTTGCCGATCAGCGCCATCACTGGGCGCGCCGACCTGATGGACAGCGTGCATCTCGGCGGTCTGGGCGGGACCTACGGGGGGAACCCGATCGCGGCGGCCGCGGCGCTCGCCGTGCTCGACAAGATCGAGCGCGAGAACCTCCTCGATCGATCGATGCGCACCGGCGACACGATCATGTCGCGGTTCAGTTCGATGCAGGAGCGGATGCCCCAGATCGGCGAGGTTCGGGGGCGCGGATCGATGTGCGCGATCGAGTTGGTCGCCGACCCGGCGACCAAGGAGCCGCTGGACGCCGCCGGGATGGGGGCGATCACGTCAGCTGCCCTTGCGCAGGGAGTGGTCGTGATCACGGCGGGGACCTACGGCAACGTCGTGCGACTCCTGCCACCGATCAACATCGACGACGCGTTGCTCGCCGACGGTCTGGACGTCCTCGAGGACGCGGTGGCGATGGCGCTCACGTAATACCCGGGTCGCGTACGCACGACCGGGCTCGTTCCTTCGCGTCGGTAGGCTGCCGCGATGGCGTGGCTCCGACGGCTCGCGATCGACATCCGGCCGCTTCGGACGCCCCAGTTCCGACTCCTGTGGCTCGGGGCCGTCGTGTCGGCGATGGGCTCGCAGTTCTCCCGAGTGGGCCTGTACGTTCAGGTCTATGCGCTGACCGGCTCGCCGACGGCCGTCGGGCTCCTCGGGCTGTCGGGGCTCGCGGGAAGCCTCGCCGGCGTGTTCGTCGGATCGGCCTTCATCGATCGGTACGACCGGCGCACGACGCTCATCTGGACGCAGCTGGCGTCGATCGTCGTCGCGGGGATCCTCTTCTTCGGCGCGCTCTCGGGGCACCCGCCGCTGTGGCTGCTGCACGCAGCCAACCTCGGGACGTGGTTCCTCGCGGCGATCCACGGACCGGCTCGGCAGGCCGCGATCCCACGGTTGCTCTCCGAAGAGGAGATCCCCGCCGCTTCCGCGCTGAACCAGGCCGGCTGGCAGGTGGGCTCGATCGTGGGGCCGGCCCTCGCCGGCGTCGTGATCGCGGTCTCGGGCGTGGCCTGGGCCTACGGCGTCGACCTGGCCTCGTACGTGTTCTCGTTCGTCGTCGCGCTGCTGCTCGCGCCGATCCCACTCGGCGAGGAGATCGTGGAGCGAGGGCTCAAGGCGGTCGCCGAAGGGTTGCAGTACCTCCGCGACCACCGACTCCTCCAATCGACGTTCGTCGTCGACCTGGTCGCCATGATCTTCGGGAGCCCGCAGGCGCTCTATCCCGTGATCGCGGTCGAGCAGTTGCACCGCGGGCCCGAGGTCGTTGGACTCTTATTCGCGGCGCCGGCGGCGGGCGCGTTGCTGATGACGCTGGGCTCGGGGTCGGTCACGCGGCTCAACCGCCAAGGCGATGCGATCGTCTGGGCGGTCGTCGCATGGGGAGCGGCGATCACCGGTTTCGGGCTGTCCGGCACGCATCTGGTGCCGGCCCTGCTGTGTCTCGCCGTTGCGGGCGCGGCCGACGTCGTCAGCGCGATCTTCCGTTCGACGATCCTGCAGGTGACGGTCCCCGACCGCTTGCGGGGGCGGCTGTCGTCGGTGTTCTTCGTGGTCGTCACAGGAGGCCCGAAGCTCGGCGACATCGAATCGGGGCTGGTCGCCGGGGCGTTCGGGGCGACCGTGAGCGTGATCACGGGCGGGATCGCAACGATCATCGGCGCGTTCATCGTTGCGCGCGTCTATCCGGAACTGCCCGCGTACCGAACGCGAACGGAACCCGTCGTCTAGCCCAGCCGGCGCAAGCGGTACCACGCGGCGCCGGGTGGCTGCGTCCCGGCGATCCGCCCGACGGGCTCGAACCACGGCTCGAACCGGTCGCGCATCTCGCGCGATGTCACGCCGACCGGCACGAGTCCGGGGCGACGCGCGAACGCGAAGACGAACAGTGTTGCGCCCGGCGCCGTTCGGGCGGCAACGCCGCTCGCGTACGCGTCGCGCCGCACCGGCGCGATCGAATGGAAGCACCCGATGTCGAGCGCGAGGTCGAACGGCCCGTCGATCGGAAGCTGGCCGAGACGCGTCACGTCGCCATCCACGACTCGGGCGCCCGAGGCCGTCGGCGCTCGGCGCTCCGCGACGGCGAGCGCGCGGCGGTCGGCCTCGACGCCCGTCGCATCCCACCCGTGCTCAGCGAGATAGATGACGTTCGTACCCGTTCCGCATCCGAGATCGAGCGCACGTCCGGGCGGGAGCGCGTCCGCTCCCTCGATCAGCTCGACGACCTCGGGTGGCGTGACACCGGTGTCCCACGGTGTGCGCCCGGTTCGATACGCGAACGCGTACGACAGCCGTCGCCACATCCCGCTACGAGGCGCGACGAGCGGCGCACGAGACGCACAGCACCGACCAGGGCCGAGCCTCGAGGCGTTCCTCGGGGATCAGCGCGCCGCACCGGTCGCACAGGCCGTAGGTGCCTTCGTCGATCTTCGCGAGCGCCCGCACCACGTCGGTCCGCATCACCGCGAGCTGTTCGGCGGTGCCGACCTTCGTCATCCGATCGATCGCCTCGGTCGTGCCGTCGCCGATCCGTTTACCGAACGACACGGCCGTCACGGGGTCGCGCGGCACCGCCGTCAGCTCGGCCAGCTCTGCGTCGAGGCTCTCGAGCCGCTCCGCGAGCACCCGCGCGATCGTTGCGGTGTCCATCGTGTCCTTCCCGCTATCCGGCCGAGACGGTGAGGACGTTGTGTTCGCCGGCGTCGACCCGACCGTCGACACCGTCGGGGACCAGCACCGTGATCGATCCGACGGAGACCTCGACCTCACCGTCGGCCACGCCATCGGTGAACTCCGGACGCAGCTCGGTGCCGTGGCGGACGAGCCGCAACCGCGCGGCGGGATCCCAGCGTGCAGCGGCGGCGTGGAACGTCGACAGGGCGTCGGCCGCGCGGTCGGTGAAGGTCAGCACCCTCCGATGCTAGCGCCGGTCAGTGCCACCGCGGCCCGTGCAGCAGCCACCGGTCACGCTCGCGTTGCGCCGCGTCGGGAGCCCGCTCGACCCCGGGAACCGGCGCCGTGAGCGCCGCCCGGAGTCGGTCCCGCAGGGCCTCATGCAGCCTCATCGCGAGCGCCGGAGCCAACGCTTGCGGCTGGCCGCACGGGGAACGCGCGGTTTGCCCACGCGCTCCTGCGTGTCGTGCTCGAACGCCCGGATGAACTCCTTCGACAGGATCGGGTGCATGTCGTTCCCTCCCTTCCGTCTTCTGGCTTGTCGCGCCGTAACCTCCGGCCGTCAGTAACCGGTTACACAGAGATTATCGGTTCATCTGTAACCGGTCAAGTGGAATTTTCCGGTTTCCAAGCGTATCCTCCCGACCATGAAGAAGGCGCGCGCGCTCGAGCCCAACACCGAGCACGACAACACCCCGCCGGCGCCGGGTGAACTGGAGCTCGTCCGTGGGTTCCTGTCGCTGCACGATCACGTGCCCGTCACGGAGGACTCGCTGCCGCCGACGGGCGCCACCATCGAGTGGTGGCTGCGCCAGCAGGGTCTGCTGGCGCCGGGCGCCGACGCATCGGACGAAGACCTCGACTGGGCCGCCGAGGTTCTCGAAGCGCTCCGGGCGCGCGTCTTCGAGAACATGGGCGCCGAGCCCGACCCGGCGACGATCGCGACGCTCGACGCGGCCGCGGCCGACGTGGGCCTCGCCCCCCGGTTCGGTGCGGAGGGTCTCGTTCCCCGGGCCGGCGGCGTGCGCGGCGCGGTCGGCCAGATCATCGCGATCGCGTTCCTGGCCGAGCTCGACGGCTCATGGTCGCGGTTCAAGGAATGTGGAGACCCGACGTGCCGCTCCGTCTTCTACGACCGGTCGAAGAACCGCTCGGGGAAGTGGTGCGTCATGGCTGAGTGCGGCAACCGCGCCAAGGTCCGCGCGTTTCGAGAGCGGGAACGCGCCAAAGCGTGAGTGCGGACCGGCTCGAGCTGCGCCTCCGCGGGCCGCGCGGCGAGCCCGTCGATCTGTGGCGAACCCTCGTCTCGCACGGGTTCCACGAGCTCGCCCCGACGAGCATCGACGAGGAACGCCGTGCGCTGTCGCTCACCGTACGGGTGCCTCGTGGGAAGCCGCGGCGCGTCACGATCTCCGCAGGTCGACGCGGGTTCGCACGGATCGACGTGACAGGCCCGTCACCGGCGACCGCCGCGCTAGACGCGATCACGGCGGCCGTCGCACGCGTGCTTCATCTCGACCAAGATCTGTCTGCGTTCTATGCGATCGCCGCCGAGGACCCGCAGCTGTCGTGGGCCGCGGCGGGCGCCGGTCGGATGCTGCGCTCCCCCACCGTGTGGGAAGACGTGGTGAAGACGCTGTGCACGACCAACTGCTCGTGGGGTCTGACCGTCACGATGGTCAACGCGCTCGTCACGAATCTGGGCCCCCCGACCAGCGGCGACCGTGACGCGCTCCACAACGCGTTCCCGACCGCCGAGGTCATGGCCTCCCAGGACGAACGCTTCTATCGCGACGTCATCCGCACTGGCTACCGAGCGCCTCGGTTCATCGAACTCGCCGAGCTGCAAGCCTCCGGCGCGATCGACCTCGAGGCGCTCGGCGCCGCATCTCGTGATGAGATCCCCGACGAGGAGGTCGAGCGGCAGCTGCTCGCGCTTCCCGGGATCGGTCCGTACGCGGCCGCCCACGTGATGATGACGATCGGCCGGAACTCGAAGCTGATCCTGGATTCGTGGACGCGGCCGAAGTACGCACGGGTCACCGGCGCACGCCGCCAGCCGACCGACGCGCAGATCATCAAGCGGTTCCGGCGCTACGGGCCTGAGGCAGGCCTCGCCTTCTGGCTGGCCGTCACGGAGGATTGGGTGGGCTAGGCCCTGCGAGGGGTTGCCCTGCACCGCGTACGCGTCCATACTGCCCGAGGCCCTGCCGTGCCCGACCACGGGCTCGCGAACGGAGGACGACACATGAAGGAGTGCCGATGGCGCCTCGCCGCGCCCTCGCACGCCGCACCCAGCGGCTCTTCGGCTACTGGCGGTCCGAGACCCGGACGATCCGCCAGGGCCTCGTCGCGCTCGTCCTCAGCACGGCCGCCGGTTTCGTCGCCGGCCTGACCCTCGCGCACCTCACCGGCACACTCGCCTCGCTTCCCGGTCTGTTGATCCTGATCCCGGCCGCCGTCGGGATGAAGGGCACGATCTTCGGCGCGATCGGCGCGCGCCTGGGGACCGCAAGCGCCGCCGGGCTGCTCACGATCGACCTGCGCCCGGGCGGCGTGCTGCGCCGCAACGTCGAGGTCGCGATCCTCACCACATTCTCGTCGTCGCTGTGGCTCGCGGTGCTCGCGCGCGCCGCCGGCGCGATCTCGGGACAACCGTCGATCTCGATCTGGGACTTGCTGACGATCTCGGTGCTCGGCGGCGCGCTCGGATCGGTGCTGATCCTCGCGATCACGATCGGGCTGTCCGCCGCGTCGACCCGCTTGGGCTGGGACCTCGACTCGGTGTCGACGCCGATGGTGACCGCCCTCGGAGACATGACGACCCTCCCCTGCCTGTTCCTCTCGTCGCTGCTGGTGCACAACGCGCACGTCGCGGCCGTCTCGGCCGCTATCGCCGCCACCGCCGCCCTCGTGTTGACGGTTCGCTCGTACACGGTGCGCGACCCGTACGTACGGCGGATCGTGCTCGAGATGACGGCGACGATCCTGCTCACGCCGATCCTCGATGTGATGGCCGGGACGCTGCTTCGCGCGAACGAGCTCCGGCTCACGCTCGTCCCCGTCCTGCTGGCCGTGATCCCACCGTTCGTGTCGCAGGCAGGCGCGCTGGGCGGGATCTTCTCGTCGCGGATCTCATCGAAGCTCCAGCTCGGTGTGATCACGCCGCGCGGCCGACCCGAGACGCCGGCGATCGTCGACGCGTCGATCGTCATCGGGCAGTCGGTGCTGACGTTCACGCTGATCGGCCTGCTCGCGTGGTTCCTCGGCGACGTGACCGGCCTGACCGGGATGCCGACTCTCGGATCCCTCGTCTCCGGCGTGCTCCTCGCGGGCATCCTGGTCACCCCGATGACGATCATCGTCGGCTACTACCTCGCCGTGGTCACCTATCGATTCGGGCTCGACCCCGACAACCAGGGGGTTCCGATCATCACCAGCGTCATGGACCTCGCCGGCGTGGCGGTGGTCCTCCTCGTCATGACATCATCAGGAGTGCTGCCGCATGGCTGACCAACCTCCACATACCGTCAAAGACCTGCTCGTCGAGCTGAAAGATGCCTCCGAGCTCACGGTCGATCTGGCGTACGCGGCCGTCTTCTTCAACGACGACAAGATCGCCGACGAGGTGATCAGACTCGACGGGCGGTCGGGCGATCTGCTCCGGCGGCTCCGGACGATGGCGATGCTCGCGGCCCGGAGCCCCGAGGACGCCGAAGGGATGGCCGGGGTGCTGTGGATCGCCGACGCGATCCAACGGATCTGTGCCGCGGCGTCGGACGTGGCCAGGGTGGTCGCCGCTCGGCTCGGCATCCCGGACACGTTGCGACCCGATCTCCGCCACGCCGACGAGATGACGGCTCGGGTGCGGGTCCGAGACGAGGCGCCCGCATCGGGGCAGACGCTCGCCGAGCTGTCGCTCCCGACCGAGACCGGGATGTGGGTGATCGCGATCCGCTCGGACCTGCGCTGGGAGTTCGACCCCGGGCCCAACGATACGATCGACCCGGGCGACGTGTTGTTGATCCGAGGACCGGAAGAAGGCGTGAACCTCGTGCGGAAGCTCGCCGGGGCGCCCGAGATGCCCGAGATCCCCGAGAGCGAGGCGCCGGCGCTGTCCGAACTCGATCGGGCGGTCGACATCCTGGTGGAGATGAAGGACCTGAGCGAGGCCGCGGTCGGCTTGGCCTACTCGTCGATCTTGTTCAACAACCGTGCGCTCGCTGCCGAGGTCGGCGTGCTCGAGGGCAGATCCGACCAGCTCGAGGACGAACTCGAGAGCTGGGTCCTGCGCGCTGCGCCGGAGGCGCGGAACGTCGACGAGCTCCGCGGGCTCATCCGCCTGGGCTCGGCCTCCGAGTCGATCTGCGACGCCGCGCGCGACATGACGTGGTACGTGGAGCAGGGCGAGCCGCTCCACCCGGTCGTGCAGATGGCGCTGGAGGAGACGGAGGAGACAAGCGCCGAGACGATCGTGCAGCCGGGTTCTCCGGCCGACGGGAAGTCGCTTCGGGACCTGCGCTTCGAGACCGAGACAGGGATGTTCGTCCTGGCGATCCAGCGTGGCGCGCGGTGGGTCTACCGGCCTCGCGGCGTGTTCACGCTGCTGGCCGGTGACCGGCTGATCTCGGTCGGGCCCGACGAGGGCGAGGACGAGCTGATCGAGCTCTGCGGCGAACAGCCCGAGCCCGAAAGCGACTGACCGCCGCCGAACCGCTCGGATCCTCGAGGTGCACGACGAGAAGCGAGCCGCCCGCCGTTGGTTCGACCGACGGGCCGGCGCCTACGAGGACGGTTTCACGGCGCGATGGCGGGATCCGATCCAGAAGGGTTCGTTCGAAGCGCTCGAACTCAAGCCGGGCGATCGGCTTCTGGACGTCGGCTGCGGGACCGGAGCCGCGTCACGCCGCGCGGCCGCCGTCGCCGGATCGGTCGTGGGGGCCGACCTCTCCTCCGAGATGCTCAAGGAAGCACGGCAACTGGCTCGCGGCATCGACAACGTCACGTTCGTGCAGGCGGACGCGGAGGCGCTGCCATTGGAGGATGCGTCGTTCACCGCGATCCTGTGCACGAACTCGTTCCATCACTATCCGAACCCTGCGGCCGCGATCGGCGAGATGGCGCGGGTCCTCGTACCGGGTGGCCGGCTCCTCGTCGGCGACCCGTGCGCCGATGTATGCACCGTGCGCGTCGCCGACCTTTTCCTCAAACGGATGGAACGCGGACACATCCGGCTGTACCGCTCCCACGAGATGGCGGCATTCATCTATGGAGCCGGACTCACGGGCATCCGCGTGCGACGGCTGTTCGACGGCGCGATGACGATCTACGCAGGGACGAAAGCCGGCTAGGCCGGCGCGGGACGAACGCCTGCAGGCAGACTGAACCGAACACCCTCCTCGACGACGGAAACCTGCTCGACATCGTCGAACCCCCGTGCTGCGAGCCACTCGAGCATCCGTTCGACGAGATGCTCCGGCGCGCTGGCGCCGCTCGTGAGCCCGACCACCGACGCCCCGTCGAGCCATGCAGCGTCGACCTCTGTCTGGTCGTCGACGAGGTACGCCGGCTTGCCACGCTCACGCGCGACCTCGGCCAAGCGGTTGGAGTTCGAAGAGTTCTTCGAGCCGATCACGAGCAGCACGTCGACGCGCGGCACCAACTCCTTCACCGCGTCCTGCCGGTTCTGGGTCGCGTAACAGATGTCCTCGCGCGGCGGCCCTTCCAGGCGCGGATACCGCTCTTGCAGCACACGGACGATGGCGAGGGTCTCGTCGACCGACAGCGTCGTCTGCGTGAGGTAAGCCAGCGGCCCGTCGGGAAGCACGACCGATCGGGCATCCTCAAGGTCTTGGACGAGAACGGTTCGCTCCGGGGCCTGGCCGCTCGTGCCTTCCACCTCTTCGTGGCCGGCATGGCCGATGAGCACGATCGTCCGCTCCGTGTCGGCGAAGCGACGGGCCTCGACGTGGACCTTCGTCACCAGCGGACACGTGGCGTCGATCAGGTCGAGGCCGCGCGTCCGCGCTTCGTCGAAGACGCGAGGCGGAGACCCGTGCGCCGATAGCACCGTGACGGCGCCCTCCGGCACTTCGTCTACCTCGTCGACGAAGATCGCGCCCTGCGCCTCGAGGTCGCGAACGACGTGGAGGTTGTGGACGATCTGCTTGCGCACATACACCGGTGCGCCGTGCTTGGCGAGCGCGCGCTCGACCGCTTCGACGGCTCGCTCGACGCCCGCGCAATAGCCGCGCGGGGCCGCGAGAAGCACTCGACCAGCGGTTCCGGACACGACGACATGGTGGCAGCCAGGGAAGTGACCTGAGGTCATACGTCCATTGCCGATGTCGGAGGGCCTGGGTAGGGTGATTCCACCTTCCGACGGACGCCTCCCCGTCCGACTCCCCTTCCCGGCACGTCTCGTGCCTTCCCACCTTCCCAGGGTGGGTGGCGCACGCCTGCGTGCCGTGCTGGGTGGTCGGGGCGGTTCCGATCGGAAGGCTCGGTCACACGTTGGACGACGCACCAGGAGGTGATGCACCACCCGCGACCGACCGCGGAAGAGGCCCCGACACGGCGAACCGTTCGCCGCGACGAGGCATCTGGACGCAGCAGCCTGCTCCGTCCGCCGTGGGGGTGAACCATATGACGACAGCGATCCGGCTCCGTCGCGTGCTCATCGCGACGCTGATCGTGACCGCGATCATGACCGTGTTCCCGGCCTCGCAGAGCATGGCGGCGACGGGGACCCTGACCAAGATCCCCGCCAAGGTCTGCGATATCAACTGGCGGCGGGACACGAGGCACGTCAAGGGACTCATCCGCTGCGCGGCGCGGCACTTCGGTGTGAGCGTCGACAAGGCGGAGATGATCGCGTTCCGCGAGTCCCGCTTCCACGCGCGTGCATACAACAGCTGGAGCTGCGCCAAAGGCATCTACCAGCACCTGTGCCGATACTGGCCGACCCGCGCCCGCGAATACGGGTTCAACGACTGGTCTGCCTTCAACGCCCGAGCCAACATCTTCGTGACGATGCGGATGGTGCGGCGCTTCGGGTGGCAGCCCTGGGGCGGCTGAGACTCGACTACCCCACCGGACCGCCCGGGCGGCGCTGCATCCGCAGCGCCTCCCGGGCGTCCGACATCTGTGCGACCACCGCCGCCCCGGGCATCTCGTGATCCGCGACGATCCGCATGCCCGGGAACCGCTCGGCGACCATCGCCACGAGCTCCTCGAACGGACCGACGACGACCATCGCGTGCGGTCGTTCGACGTCGATCTGGTCCAGCGCGCTCCGGAGGTCCGTGGCCCCGGCGGTCAGCTCCCACTCGGCTGCGACCACCGCCTGTTTCAGCGCCACCAGCTGTTCGCGGTCCGGCGCCACGCACATCACCGTCACGGCTCGGCACATGGCTAGAGCCAGTCCTTCTTCTTGAACATCATGTAGAGCGCGAACGCCGAGCCGCCCATCACGAGCAACGCGCCGGCGTAGCCGTAGCGCCAGCCGAGCTCGGGCATGTTGCGGAAATTCATCCCGTAGATCCCCGCGATCAGCGTCGGCACCAACAGGATCCCCGCCCACGCCGTGAGCTTCTTCATGACCACGTTGAGGTGGTTCGCGACCTGTGCCACCCGGAGCTCGAGCAGCGACGTGAGGACGTCGCGGATGTTGTCCGCGAGCTCCGAAACCCGGATCGCGTGCTCGGTCACGTCGCGGAAGTACGGCAGCAGCGGCTCCTTGACCAGGTCCGGTTGTTCCTGCAACAGGTCGAGGCCCTGGCGCATCGGCGAGGCGAAGCGCCGGAGCTTCACCACGTCGCGTTTAACCACGAAGATCCGCTCCTGGATCTGCTCGCCGTCGACCGACGGGTCGTCCTCGAACACGAGGTCCTCGAGATCGTCGGCGCGGTCCTCCAGCTTCTCCACGATCGTCAGGTACCCGTCGACGACCTCGTCGAACAGGACATAGATCGCGAACGCGCCGGGGTCGCTCTTGAGCAGCTCGGGCTGCCGTTCCCACCGCTTCACGACCTCCTCGATGGGATACGGACTGGGGCCGTAGCGAAGCGTTCCCATGAACCGGCTGCCGACCACGACGTGGAGCTCGTGCTCGACCAGCGCCTTCTTGAGCGTCAGGGGCCGGAGCGTGATGAAGGCGTAGTGCTCGAACAGCTCGACGCGAGGTCGCTGTCGTCGGTGGCCGATGTCCTCGAGCGTGAGCGGGTGCAGATTGAACGCGTGGCCGAGCGCCGCGATGTCGTCCTCGGTCGGCTCGGACGCGTCGAACCAGACGAACGCATCGTCGTGCTCGAGGCACTCCGCGATCGCCGACGGCTCGATCGTGCCCTTGTCGGCGACCCCATCCCGGAAGACGCGGACCGTGATCATCGAGGCCGAGCGTACCCCGGGCGAGGTCGGCGACGGCGCAGCGGTTACGAGGCCGTGCCGGCCTCGGCGTAGGCCAAGCGGATCGGCGAGCCGAGCGTCCGGGCGAGCAATGCCGCCTGCTCGTTGGCGTCGGCGACCGCGTGCACCGGGTTGCCGCCCTCGATCCGAACGACGACGTCCTCGCCCGAGGTGTCGACCCGGATCGACGTCACGTCGTCGGAGCCCCCGCGCGCCAGCGCGTGCGCCACCCGCAGCAGCCCGACCAGAATGCGACAGGCTTCGCGTTCGGACGGCAGCAACGCCGCGTACGGCGGGTAGCTCGAGCGCGGCGCCGAGCCGCGCTGGAACCGAACGAGACAGGCGAGCAGCGCGACCTCGTCTGGCGAGAATCCGCGCAGGCCCGCGTGCTCGACGATGTACGCGCCGTGCTTGTGGTGCTTGTCGACCGAGATCCGCGTGCCGACGTCGTGCAAGCGCGCGGCCGCGCCCAGCAGCTCGCGCTCCTCTGCGCCGAGATCGTGGATCGGGCGCGTCTCGTCGAAGAGTGTCTCGGCGTGGCGGCGAACCGTCGCCGAGTGCCGACCGTCCAGGTGCCACCGGCCGGCGAGCCGGTCAACGGCGGCGTGGCGAAGCGCGCCGGGGTCCGTCGGGATCGGGGCGCGCAACGCGCGCAGGACGACACCTTCGCGAAGACCCCATTCGCTGTGGATCGCCCCGGTCGCGCCGAACGCAGCGAGTGCCGCGGTGAGCACCACGCCGCCGGTCGGGAGCAGATCGGCGCGCCGTTCGTCGATGCCGGGCAGGGAAAGGCGCTCCTCCGAGGTCGAGGTGCCGAGCGCGCGGGCGACGTCGCCAAGCGCGGGCGTGGTGACCCGGAACTGGTTGAGCGAGGTGGGCGGCTCCGACCACCGGCGCGCGGCCAGCAGGCGGCACACCGCCCCGGCGGTCCCGCCCGCGATCACGCACGGCAGGTCCGGCGGCGCGCCGCTCGCCTCGACGGCGGGCATCAGCAGCTCGGCGACGAGCGCCTTCAGCTCTTTGCGCTCGGAGCGCGTCATCGGGTCGCCGGCGATCATCGTGCTCCACAGCCGCGCGGCGCCGAGCGGGAACGAATCGGTCCACCGGATCTCGCCGTCGTCGACGAGGGCGATCTCGAGGCTCCCGCCACCGAGGTCGAACGCGAGCCACGGTCCCGGTGGCAGCGCCACGCTCGCGCGGATCCCCGTCACGGTGCAGCGCGCCTCCTCGTCGCCGGCGAGCACCTCGATCGCCACCCCGAGCGCGCCGCGCAGCGCCTTCGAGATCCACGGGAGGTTCGCCGCGTCACGGAACGCGGCGGTGGCAACGGGCAGCAGGCGCTCGGCACCCGACCGCTCGGCCACGTCGCGGAAGCGAGACACGATCTCGAGCGCGCGATCGAGCATGTCTTCGGGCACGCGTCCGGTGGCCGCCACGTCCGCGCCGAGGTTCAAGATCACGCGATCGCGCAAGACGTGGGTGAGGGTCCCGTCGGCCTCCGCGTCGGTCACCAAGAGTTGGAACGACGTGCTGCCAAGGTCGAGCACCGCGCAGCGCGTGGGCGCCGCCTCGGCGCGTGCCGCGCTCACCAGAACCGCGCCTTCGGATCGCGCAGCGACGTCCATGCGGGCCGCCAGGCCGTCCGCAATGCACGCCGTTCGGCCTCCGCCTCCGCCGCGAACCATCCGCACGCGCGCGCGAGACTGGTGTCCTCGCCTCCGTGACCGAGGAACCACGCGCACGCTCGAACGGCATCGTGCTGCGCGCCGAGCGCATCCTGCAGCGTGGTCGCGCGCCGGATGAACCGCTCGCCCCGCTTGCCGGCGACGGACGAGAACAGCTCGGCGGCGTAGCGTGCCCGCTTCGTCTCGATCCGGAAGTCGTGGAGCTGTTCGTCCGAGGGATCGTCATCGAGCCGGTGGACGGCCTCGCGCATCGCCCGCCATCGCGGGCGAACCACGTCACGCGCTTCCAGCGTCCTCGGCGAAGAGCTTGCCTCCTTCATCAGGAGATCGAGCTCGTCAACGAGGGGCCCGAACCGCGAGGACGACACCGCGGCGCGCAGGTGCTCGTCGGCGGACCCGCGTTCCTCGGCGACGACCGTCGCGACGCCCGCCGCGCCCAGCCGCAACGACTCGGGCACGTCCTCGGCGGCCGTCGTGACGCGAGCCGTCAGGACGTCGACGTCGCGCACGAGACCGAGGCACTCCCCGATCCATCCCAGCTCGGATCGCAGCGACGCCGACGGCTCCACGTCGCCTTCGAGAACGCGGACGTTCGAGCGCAACCGACGCACGGACGTTCGCGCTCGATGCACGGTTTGCGCATCCGGGACGTCCACTCGCTGCAGGGTTCGGAGCGCCTCGACGGAGGGCACGAAAGAACGCTCGACCGCCTCGGGAACAGGCACCGGCGGGCTGTGGCCGCCGCTCATCGGGTTGCGTCCGGCTGGGGATCCATCGGCACCGCCGAACGTATAACCGCGGGAGACCGAACGTCGACCCGCTCATGCGTGTTTCAGGACCACGGCCTCCACGATGTTCGCGACGTTCTCGAGCCCGTCCAAGGCCTCCTCCATCGTCTCGGAGACCTCCTTCCATCGCAGCACGTCCATCGCGCGATGGTCGCCGCCGAACATGTCCGCGATCGAACGGCGGTAGATGCGGTCGCCCTCGTTCTCGAGCGAGTTGATCTCGATCCAGTACGGCTCGAGGACCGTCCGGTCGAGCCGGTCGAGCACCTTGACGGCGGCTTCCGTTTGCGTCGCCGCCCGAACCAGCACATCGGCTTGCTGGATCATGAACGGCCGAGGCTCCTCGATACCGTGCAGCACGAATAGGTCGCCCGCCGCCTCGATCGCGTCGACGACGTCGTCAAGCGCGGTCGCGAGTTGATAGATGTCCTCGCGGTCCATCGGCGTGATGAACGTCGTGTTCAGGGATTGGATCACCTGGTGGGTGACCTCGTCCCCATCGTGTTCGCGCTCCTGCAGGCGACGGGCCTTGATCTCGACATCGGTGAAGTCAGAGACGAGGTCGTACAGCAACTCCGCGGAGACCCGCATGTTCTCCGCGCCCGCAGAGAACAGCCCGAAGAACGCATCCGACCGATTCGAGATCTTGAGCTTCATCGACGGCCTCTCCTGACGTGGCGCCGCACGCGGCGCGCATATCCGACGTCCTCGATCGCGAACATGACGAACCAGAACAGCGCGATGCCCGCGAGCGCCACGTTGACCCAGTGGTACTTGGCCGGCGTGGGGTCGTAGAGGAGCAGCATCGCGACCACGATCACCAGGAAGAACCACGTTCGTCGGGACAGTGATCTCATGTGAGCCCCTTCAACGGGATGTAGACGACGTACGCGATGATGAACGCGCCCGGGATCGTGAGGACCCAGGCCCACATCACGCGGCTCGCGACGCCCCATCGAACGGCGCTCAGCCGCTGCGTCGTGCCGACGCCGACGATCGCTCCGCTGATCGTATGGGTGGTCGACACGGGGACACCGCCGAACGTCGCGAGCCCCAACGAGATGGCGGCCGACGTCTCCGACGCCATGCCACCCACAGGTTGCAGCTTCGTGATCTTCGAGCCCATCGTGTGCACGATCCGCCAGCCCCCGAACAAGGTGCCGAGGCCGATCGCGAGGTGCGCCGAGAGGACGACCCACAGCGGTACCGGCGCGTTCTGCGACACGATCCCGTTGGCGATGAGGACCGTCAGGATCACCCCCATCGTCTTCTGCGCGTCGTTCCCGCCATGGCCGAGCGAGAACGCGGCCGCGGAGAACAGCTGCCCGCGACGGAACCCGCGGTTCAGTTTGTCGACCTTTCGGTACTTGTGGAACACCCAGAGGACGATCGCCATGAACGTGAACGCGAGCAGGAACCCCATCACCGGCGCGATGACGATGAACACGATGATCTTCTGGTACTCGGCGTAGTTCAGCGAACTCCAGCCCACCGATGCAACCGCCGCACCGGCCAACCCGCCCACGAGCGCGTGCGACGAGGACGTGGGCAGCCCCGTCCACCATGTGATCAGGTCCAATCCGATCGCACCGGCGAGCGCGGCGACGATGCTGGCGTTGGTGAAGGTCCCCGGTCGAGCGACCTGCGAGATCGTCTCCGCGACCTTGGTTCCGAAGAAGATGAACGCCGCGAAGTTGAAGAAGGCAGCCCAGGCGACGGCCTGTTTCGGAGTCAGCACGCGCGTCGAGACGACCGTCGCGATCGAGTTGGCCGCGTCATGGAACCCATTGATGTAATCGAAGATGAGTGCGATCGCGATGATGGCGAGGACGGCGACGGTCATCGGAACTTCGCCACCACGGACTCGATCTGATTGGCAACGTCCTCGCATCGATCGATCGCAGACTCGACCTGATGCAAGAGGTCCTTCCACATCAGGACCTCGAGCGCCCGGTAGTCCTCGCGATACAGCTCCGCGATCGCACGGCGGTACACGAAGTCTCCCTCCCGCTCCTCGCGTTTGATCGCCGCGATGTCGGGTGGCAACGCGTCGACGTACTGGAGGTCCGCGATCGCTCGATGAACCGCGCTGCACGCCCGAGCCAGCACGTGAACGAGCGTCTCGAATCCCGGGAAGACCTCCTTGATGGGCAGCAGCTCCATCAGCTCCGCCACACCCTCCTGGAAGTCGATGATGTCGTCGAGGGCCGAGGCGAGACGAAGGATGTCGTGGCGGTCCAGCGGCACGACGAACGTCTGGTTCAGCGTCGAGATGATCTCGTGCGTGAGGTCGTCCCCACGGTGCTCGAGATCGCGGATCCGCTCGGCCCGGATGGTGACCGACGGCACCTCGTCAACCAGCGCGACGAGTTCGCCCGTGGCCTCGACGACGTTGCGGGCAGCCGCCTCCAACAGGTCGTAGAAGACCAGTTCGCGCGGGATGACCTGGAACGGCACTGCGGAGCCCTCTCTCGCTCGGGTCCGGGCGAGGATACAGACGCGGCGCGGTCGGCGCAGCCGCCGAAGGTCGGGAGCTGTGCGGATCAGCCGACGAACTTGTACCCGAGTCCGCGAACCGTAAGCAGATGCTCGGGCTCGTGCGGATCGCGCTCGATCTTCTGGCGGATGCGCTTCACGTGCACGTCGAGGGTTTTCGTGTCGCCGACGTAGTCGCCTCCCCAGATCCGCTGGATCAGGAGCTCGCGCGTCAGCAGCCGGCCGGGCGCCCGCAAGAACGTCTCGAGCAGCTCGAACTCCTTCGGCGGGAACGCCACGGTCGCACCTGCGACGAGCACCTCGTGCCGATCGATGTCCATCTGAACCGGCCCGCCCGTCAAGACGTCATCCGCGCCTGCCGGGGCCGCGAGCCGGGCTCGCCGCAGGAGCGCGCGCACGCGCGAGATGAGCTCGCGGACGGAGAACGGCTTCGTCACGTAGTCGTCGGCCCCCAGCTCCAACCCCGTCACCTTGTCGGCTTCCGAGTCCTTCGCGGTGACGATGATGATCGGGACCGTCGACTCTTGACGGATCATGCGAACCACGTCGAGCCCCGGAAGCTCGGGAAGCATGAGGTCCAAGATGACGAGCTCTGGATCCATCTCATGGAAGCGGTCGATGGCGCGGCGTCCGTCGATCGCGACGGTGACCGCGTAACCCTCGCGTTCGAGCGAGTACCGGATCGACTCCGCAAGCGCTTCCTCGTCTTCGACCAGAAGGATCCGGCCGGACGTTTCGCTCACGGCAACTCGACCTCGTGGGACGCGTCGGTGAACTCGCGGAACTCGCCAGTGATGAGGAACCCGACCTGTTCGGCGATGTCGACCGCTTGGTCTCCGACACGCTCCAACGCGCGCGACACCAGGTTCATATGGAGTCCCCAGTCGAGCGCGGCCGGATCGTCGGCGAGCTTCAGCGCCTCGAGGTGGCTCGCGCGGTTCAATCGGTCGACCGGGTCGTCCATCTTCGGCAGCTGCAGGCTCAGGTCGAGGTCACGGCGGTCGAACGCCTCCATCGCGGTGCGGAGCATCCGCACGACGAGGTCTCCCATCTCGCGGATCTGGCCGCGCATCGCGTCGCTGCCCGGGAGGTCTTCCGTCAACAGGTGCAGCTTGGCGATGTTGACCGCCTGGTCGCCCGTGCGCTCGAGATGCAGGTTCACGTGGATGATCGCTGACACCAGCCGTAGGTCGGCGGCGACGGGGGTTTGCAGCGCGAGCGTCTGCAGCGTCCGCTGGTCGATGTCGAGGTACCGCCCGTCGATCTCGTCGTCGGCGTCGATCACAGCCTGCGCCTCGTTCGACTCGCGGAACACCACCGCGTGCACGGCGTGCTGCACCGCGTCGCCGGCGAGCTCCCCCATCTCGAGGATCTCGCGCTGCAGTGCTTGGAGCTCGTCGTGAAACCCGCGCCGGGTGTCGGGCATCAGCCGAACCGCCCGGTCACGTAGTCCTCCGTGCGTTGATCCTCCGGTGTGGTGAAGATCCGGCTCGTCGGCCCGAACTCGACGACCTCGCCGTACAGCATGAACAGCGTCCAGTCTGCGACCCGCGCCGCCTGCTGCATGTTGTGCGTGACGATCACCACGGTATACCGGTCCTTCAGCTCGGTCACGAGCTCCTCGATCCGAAGCGTCGACGAGGGGTCAAGCGCCGACGCCGGCTCGTCCATCAACAGGACGTCGGGTTCGACCGCGAGCGCGCGCGCGATACACAGACGCTGCTGCTGACCGCCCGACAACCGGCCACCGGGGTCGCCGAGCCGATCCTTCACCTCGTCCCAGAGGCCTGCGGACCGCAGCGCCTTCTCGCCTCGCTCGTGGAGCTCCGCCTTGGGGAGCCGCCCAAGGAGCTTCACCCCCGCGACGGTGTTCTCCATGATGCTCATCGTCGGGAACGGGTTCGGCTTCTGGACGACCATGCCGATCCGGCGCCGGATCACGACGGGGTCGACGCGCGGGTCGTAGATGTCGTCACCGTCGAACAGGACCTTGCCCTCGACCCGTGCGCCGCGCACCTCCTCGTGCATCCGGTTGAGGCAGCGGATCAGGGTCGACTTGCCGCAGCCCGACGGACCGATGATCGCGGTTGCGGCGCTGCGCTCGATCCCGAGGTTGATGTCGTGCAGGACCTGGTTCGATCCGAACCACGCGCTGAGGCTGGAGACGTCGATCTCTCTCACCTCATCCGTCGCTGTTGCCGGATCGAGAGCATCCGGGCGGTCACCGATAGAACCAACACCCCCACGAGGAGCATCAACGCGCCGCCCCATGCGAGGGCACGCCATGCGGGATAGGCGGACTGCGCGTAGTTATACACACGCAGCGGAACCGCGTCGGTCGGCTTCAACGGGTTCGTGTTGACGAAGTCGTTGCCGAGCGCAGTGAGCAGCACGGGCGCTGTCTCGCCGAGCCCCCGGGCGACCGCGAGCATGATCGCGGTGAAGACGCCGGCGCCGGCGGTCGGCAACACGATGCGAAGGACCACCCGCCACCGCGGGTACCCGAGCGCCAGGCCGCCCTCGCGGAGTTCCGTCGGCACGAGGCGCAGTACCTCTTCGGTCGCGCGGGCCATGATCGGCCACATGATCACGGTGAGGGCGACGCCCGCCGCGAGCCCGGAGAAACTCCCGAGCGCGACCACGACCAGGGCCCAGATGAACGCGCCCGCCACGATCGAGGGGATCGACAGCAAGATCTCGGCCGTGAAGCGCACGACGCTCGCGATCCGACCCGAGCCGTACTCCGATAGATAGATGCCGGTCAGGACGCCGAGGGGGACCGAGATCACGATTGCGATCCCGACGATCATCGCCGTGCCGAAGAACGCTTGCTTCATCCCGCCGCCA
Organism: Actinomycetota bacterium; assembly: GCA_036265325.1. Lineage (GTDB taxonomy): Bacteria > Actinomycetota > UBA4738 > UBA4738 > HRBIN12 > AC-51. The sequence continues at coordinate 26,725 of DATAPH010000033.1, forward strand.
GGCATGCTCGCCGGCAGCGCCGTGTGGGCGAACAGGCTCACGGAGACCGCCGCGACGCCGAGCCGCACCACGCGGTAGACGATCAACAGGAGCGGGATGAGCGCGATCACCACGCTCGCCCACAGCGCGATCGAAAAGATCCGGTCCTTCCTTCGCCGGTGTGACGAGATGGTCGGGGGAACCGCGATCGGCGAGATGGTCGCGCTCATGCCATCCCCAGCGTGCTCGTTGCGGCCTCTTCCTGCGCCGCGACGTCGCCGCCCATGAGCCGCGTGGTGCGTCGGACCAGCAGCCGCGAGACGGTCGCCATCCCGAGCGCGATCAACACGAGGAGGAGCGCGAGGAACAGCAACGCCGAGCGGTGCACGCCGGCGCTCGTCGCCTCACGGAACTCGTTCGCGATCACGGCCGGGATCGTGTACCCCGGGTTGAACAGAGACGCGGTGATGTTCGTGCTGTTCCCGATCACGAGCGCCACGGCGATGGTTTCCCCGAGCGCACGGCCGAGCCCGAGCATCCCCGCGCCGATGATGCCGGGCCGCGCGGTCGGCAGGACCCCGAGCCGGATCGTCTCGTACCGAGTTGCGCCGAGCGCCATCGCGGCCTCCCGCGTCTCGGTCGACACGACGCTCACCACCTCGCGCGTGACCGCGGTCACGATCGGCAGGATCATGATCGCGAGGATCACGCCGGCGGTGAAGATGTCCCCACCGGGCCCCTTGTACTGGAACAGACTGCCGATCACCGGCACCTTTCCGATGGATGCCGACATCCACGGCTGCACCGTGCGGTCGAACAGCGGCACGAGGACGAACAGGCCCCAGAGCCCGTAAACGACGCTCGGGATCGCGGCGAGGAGGTCAACGAGGACGGCCAGAGGGTTCTTGATCCACGCGGAGCCGGACTCGTTCAGGAACAGCGCCACGCCGACGCCGATCGGCATCGCGATGATCATCGCGATCAACGACGTGACCACAGTCCCGAAGATGAACGGGAGCGCACCGTACGTCTCGCGTCCGGTGACGGGGTTCCAGTCCCGCCCGATCACGAAGTGCACGCCGAACTCCCGGATCGCACGCCAGCCGCCGTCGGCGAGGACCCACAGGAGCATGGCGAGCATGACGACCAGCCCGACGCTGACAACCAGCGTGGTCCACCGGAAGGCCCTATCGCCGAACCTGCGACGCCGCGAAAGCGGCGTCGCAGGTGCAGCCTTGGGCGGCGCGTCGACCGTCGCCATCGGTGCGCGTTAGCCCATGGAACTCGTCGGCGAGACGGGCGTCCCGTTCACCGTGATCTTCCCGAGTTCCTTCAGCGCGCTCTTCGCGAAGTCGCTCGGGAGCGGCGAATAGTTGATCTGCTCGGTCTGGCTCTGTCCGTCGGTGAGTGCCCACGTCCAGAAGTCGACGAGCGTCTGCGCCTTGGCCTGGTCCGTCTGGTCGGTGTAGATCAACACATACGTGGTGCTGGCCACCGGGTACGCGCCCTTGGCGGTCGAGTTGATGATGGTCGTATCGCTCTGGATCGGGAAGTTCAGGCCGCCGCCGGCCTTGCTGATCGACTCGATCGACGGCGCGACGTAGGAGCCGTCGGACGCCTGGATGTCGGCGATCCCAAGGCCCGCGGTTTTCGCGAAGTCGTAGGACAGGTAGCCCGCGCCGCCTTCGGTCTGCGAGATCCCCGCCGCGACGCCGTCGTTGCCTGACGCGCCGGTCCCGCCCGGCCATTGGACGGCCTTGTCGGCGCCGACCTTCGACGCCCACTCCGGGCTCTCCGCCGAGAGCCACCCCGTCCACACCGCAGTGGTGCCGGACTCATCGGACCGATGCACCGTCTGGATGGGCTCGTCCGGGAGGTTCACGCCGGAGTTCTGACTCGCGATCGCTGGGTCGTTCCACTTGGTGATGTTCCCGAGGAAGATGTCGGCGATGGTCTTGCCATCGAGCTTCAACCCACTGTCGACGCCCGACACGTTGTAGGCAAAGACGACGGCGCCGAGCGCCGTCGGGAACTCGATGTAGTTCTGGTTCGGCAGGTTCGAGATCTCGTCGCTCTGCAGCGGCACGTCGGTCGCACCGAAGTCGACGGTCTGGGACGTGAACTGCTCGATCCCGCCCCCAGAGCCGATCGCCTGATAGTTGATCTGCGCGCCGGGCTCCTTCTGGAGGAAGGACTGCGACCAGAGCTGATACAGCGGCTGCGCGAACGTCGAGCCGGCGCCGTTCAGAGCTGTGCCCTGGAAGCCGCCGGTCGTGGTCCCGCCACTGGTGCTACTCGTGCTCGAGGTGTTGCTGCACGCCGCCGCCACGAGCGTGACGGCCGCCGCGGCGATCACCGCGGGTCGTGCCAACCGGTGGATCCTCATCGCGCTTTCTCCTCCTCGTCGGAGCCTCGAAGGGGAACGTAGGCAGGCCAGGTGGCCAGACCTCGGCCGTGACATGAACGCTCGGTGAACGGGGACGCCGAGAAGCCGCTCGGTGGAACCGTCGGTGAACATCCAGGCCGGCCGCAGCCTCGCGGCCCGTACACTCGCGCGCGATGGCGCAGGTCGCGGGTCTGCTGGTGCTGGGCATCCTCGTCGGTGCGTTCGTCGTGTGGGCGACCGATCGCGGGGTGATGCGGCGACGGCTCGCGGATGCACAGCTGCGCGTGGATCAGGCGACGACGGGACGTCGAGAAGCCGAACGCGAATCCGCACGGCGCGAGCGCGCACAGGACAGGATCTTGGGCGCGATGGAGGAAGGCGTCCTCCTGCTCGATCCCTCCGGGACCCGCGTGTATGCCAACCGCGCGCTGTCCGATCTGCTGAACGGCGCGCCGGATCGAGCCACTGAATTGCATCCATTGGGCCTCCAGCGCGCCGTCGAGACGGCGAAGAGTTCCGGCACGGCGTCTCGCACAGAGGTGGAGTTGGGTTCGCCCAGCCGGTGGCTCCGTGCGACCGCCCTGCCGGTCGGAGCGGACGGGGCGACCCTGCTCGTGATCAGGGACGTCACCCAAGCGCGCCGTCTGACCGGCGCTCGACGGGACTTCGTCGCCAACGCCTCGCACGAACTGAAGACGCCGGTCGCGTCGATCCGGGCGGCGGCCGAGACGCTCCGCGACGGCGCGATCGACGACCCGCCCGCCGCGCGGCGCTTCACGGAGCAGCTCGAGCGCGAGGCGGTCCGGATGTCCCGGATCGTCGCGGACCTGCTCGATCTCTCGCGGCTGGAGTCGGGCAGCGAGATGGACGAACAGGTGCGGCTCGATACCGTCGCCGCCGACGAGGTCGAACGCATGGGCGACGCCGCTGGCATGCGCGGCGTGACGATCTCGACCGATGCGGTGCACGTGCCGGCCGTCCGCGGTTCCTCCCGCGACCTGTCGCTGATGGTGCGCAACCTGATCGACAACGCGGTCCGCTACACCGGCGAGGGAGGCTCGGTCACCGTGTCGGTGCGAGCGGATGCCGACGTGGTCCTCGTCCGTGTGGCGGACACCGGGATCGGGATCCCGCAGCGCGAGTTGCCGCGCATCTTCGAGCGCTTCTACCGCGTCGACCGCGCGCGCTCGCGCGAGACCGGCGGCACTGGGCTCGGCCTGTCGATCGTGCGCCACGTGACCGAGAACCACGGCGGCGAGGTCACCGTCGAGAGCGAGCTCGGTCAGGGAACGGTGTTCGAGGTGCGTCTGCCGACATCACCCCCGGCTGCGTAGGCTGCGCCGATGGGTGTCGTCTTCCTCGTCCGGCACGGGCTCACCGGCCAGACCGGCCGCTTGCTCTACGGCCGAACGCCGGGGATCGACCTCGACGCGCGCGGCCGGGCGCAGGCCGACGGGCTCGTGCGGCGGTTCGAGGGCATCAGGCTCTCGGCGATCTACTCCAGCCCGCTCGAGCGGTGCGTCCAGACCGTCGAGCCGCTCGCGGGCGCACGGCGGCTCACCCTTCGCACGGACGACGCGTTCCTCGAGATGGAAGCGGGTCAGTGGACCGGCCGCACGCTCGCGCAGCTCCGTCGCACGAAGGCGTGGCGCACCGTCCAGCAGACGCCGAGCGACTTCGTCTTCCCCGGCGGCGAGGCGTTCATGGACGCCCAAGCGCGTGTCGTGACCGCGATCGACCGGCTCGCCAACCGCCACCGCAAGGGTGCGATCGTCGTCGCCACCCACGGGGACATCGTTCGCATCGCGCTCGCCCATTATCTGGCGACGCCGCTGGACGACTTCCAGCGGATCGTGATCGACACCGCCGCGGTTTCGGTCGTGCTGCTCGGCGGAGCCCGTCCGCACGTGCTTCTCGTGAACGACACCGGCGGGCTCGAGCGCTTCCGCGCGGAGCACACCGCTCCATGGGAGGCAAGCAAGACCGTCGACCGGCGCCGAAGCGCGAAGGTGCGAGGATAGGCCGCATGGATCTTGGCGCGGTCGACCGCATCACCGCTGACGCGATCGGCGAGCCGGGCCTGCGCACGTTCTATCTTCAGGCGCGCGCCGGCGAACAGCTCGTCACGGTGATCGTCGAGAAAGAACAGGTCGAGCTGCTGGCGCGCTCCGTCCTCGAGCTCGCGACCGACGTTCCGATCCCCGACGACGTCGAGCCCGAGGAACTCGCCCTCGAGGAACCGGTCGACCCGCGCTGGCGGGTCGGACGCCTCTCGATCGGCTTCGACGACGACCAGGACCGGTTCCTGTTGGAGATCGACGAGTTCGTCCCCGAGGTCGACGAGGACGCGGACGACGAGCGCTCGATCCTGCAGGAGGAACCGGAGTCGATCACGCTGTGGGCGAGCCGGGAACAGATGCTGGGGCTCGCACGCCACGGCACGACGGTGGTCGCCCGCGGACGGCCGCGATGCCAGTTCTGCGGGAACCCGATGGACCCCGAGGGGCACGTGTGCCCGGCCACGAACGGGCATCGAGCGCCGCGGGCCTGAGCGTTCCGGCCGCGCTCGCCACCGGCGAGATCGAGGTGCTCGGCGCGCTCCCCGAGTCGTCGAACGCGGCCCTGCTCGTGCGCTGTGTCACGCCCGATGCCAGCGTGCTCGCGGTGTACAAGCCGATGCGAGGCGAAGCGCCGTTGTGGGACTTCCCCGACGGCACACTGCACCGGCGCGAGGTCGCCGCGTTCGAGGTCGCCCGCGCGCTCGGCTGGCCGCGTGTGCCGCCGACGGTGCTGCGGGACGGTCCGTTCGGCCCCGGGTCTGTCCAGCTGTTCATCAACTTCGACCCCGCCGAACACTTCTTCACGTTGGAGGTCGCCCATGCCGAGACGTTCCGGCGCGTGGCGCTGTTCGACCTGGCCGTCAACAACGCCGACCGAAAGGGCGGCCACTGCCTGCTGGACGGAGACGGCGAGATCTGGGTGATCGACCACGGCGTGTGCTTCGCGGTCGAACCGAAGCTGCGGACGGTGATCTGGACGTTCGTCGATGAGGCACTGCCGGCCGACGCGGCCGACGATCTGTCGCGGGTGCGTCGGCAGCTTTCCGACGGAGGCGAGCTCGCGGGGACCCTCGGCGCGCTGCTCGCGCCGGACGAAGTAGAGGCGACCGCGGACCGGATCGACCTGTTGCTCGACGAAGGCGCGTTCCCGGAGCCGGAGCCCGGCGTCCGGCCGTTCCCATGGCCGCCGATCTGACGCTTCGCCACACGACGGTTCCGACGCCGTTCGGCCCGTTCACCGTCGTGATGTCGCCCGACGGCGTCGTCGCCACGACCAGCGGGGATCCGGGCGAACTCGTGGACGAGCTCGCCCGACGGCTCGGCGTGGTCTCGCGGGCGGGGGCGCTCCGCGCCGCCGCCCGTGACCTCGAGGCCTACTTCGGCGGCCGGCGCGCGCCGATGCGCACGCCGGCCGACCTCCGGCTGGTGGGCACGCCGTTCGCCCGTGCCGTCCTGGAGACCACCCGAACGATCCCCTTCGGCGAGCTCTGGACGTACGGCGACGTCGCCGGGAGGGCCGGCCGCCCCGGCGCGGCCAGGGCCGCGGGTTCCGCCCTCGCGAAGAGCCCGATCGAGCTGTTCGTGCCGTGCCACCGCGTCGTCCCGTCAGGTCCCGGCCTCGGGACGTACGGCGGCTCCCAGGACCGCCGCGCGACATTGTTGCGGTTCGAAGGCGCTATCTGAGCTCCCGGACGAAGAGACCGTTCGTACGAGAACATGGGGCCATGCGCCGCCTGTCCTTGTTCATCGTGGCCCTCGCGTTCCTCGCGGCGGTCGCGTGCACCAACGACTCGTCGACGGTCACGCCGACGCCGCCGGGTACGTCGTACGCCTTGCAGGTCGCGAGCAGCGATCTATACGCCGGCACCCCGCAGCGCGTCCAGGTCGGCGTGTTCAACCAGTCCGCCAACGGCATCCAGCTCCTGACCGGGGGGGCGATCCCCCTGTCGCTCGCGCCGGCCGACGGCGGCCAAGCGATCCAGGGAACGGCCCACTACGTGCCGGCGCCCGGAACCGCGGTCGCGTCGACCCCGACGTTGACGTCTCCGTCCGAGGGACGCGGCGTCTATCAGCTCGAGCACGTCACGTTTCCATCGACGGGCGTCTGGACGGCCTCGCTGGACTTCACCGCCGACGGGCAGCAACAGTCGCTCACGAGTCAGTTCGGTGTGTCGGACAAGCCGGCGCTGCCCGCGCCCGGGCAGAAGGCGCTCGACACGACGAACCTCACGATGGCCGACACGAACGTCAACCCCGGGGCGATCGACTCGCGCGCACAGGGCGGCGCGAAGGTCCCCGACCCTGAGCTCCATCAGGACACGATCTCCGCTGCGCTCGCGGCGCACCAGCCGATCCTCGCGCTGTTCTCGACGCCCGTGTACTGCATGAGCCAGTTCTGCGGCCCGTCGACCGACGCGCTCGAGCAGATCGCGAAAACCGGGCCCAAGAACGTGGCCTACATCCACGTCGAGATCTACGAGGACTACGTGAAGCACGAGGTGAACACCGCCGCGAAGCAGTGGCTCCTGCGCAACGGCGATCTGACGGAACCCTGGCTGTTCTTGATCGGAGCCGACGGCACGATCGTC
>DATAPH010000034.1:0-24509 GCA_036265325.1 Actinomycetota bacterium
GAGGATGTTGCGGCGAGCGACGCAGCGCTATGGTGGCAGCTCTATATCTGGCGCGACCGCGACGCGACCGCCGACCTGCTGCGGCGCGCCGAGGCCGCGGGGTTCCGCGCGCTGGTGTGGACCGTCGACGTTCCGGCACTCGGACGACGGCACCGCGACACGCGCACGGGCTTCGCGCTGCCCGTCGGACCCGCCGGCACGCCGCAGGAGTTCGAGCCCAACCTGTCGTGGGACGACCTCGCGTGGGTGCGTGCGCAGGCGCCGTCGTTGCCGGTCATCGTGAAGGGCATCCTGCGCGGTGACGACGCGCGCGCAGCCATCAACCACGGCGCAGATGCGATCGTCGTGTCGAACCACGGCGGCCGCCAGTTGGACCGGGCTCCCGCGTCGCTCGACGCGCTCCCCGGAGTGGTCGAGGCGGCGGAAGGACGCGTGCCCGTCCTGGTCGACGGCGGGATCCGCGACGGCGCCGATGTGGTGATCGCGTTGGCGCTCGGTGCATCGGCGATCCTGGTCGGGCGCCCGACGGCGTGGGGGCTCGCCGTCGGCGGGCAGCGCGGCGTCGAGGCGGTGCTGACGTTCCTGCGCGACGGGTTCATCAGCGCGATGGCGAACGCTGGATGCCGCACCGTCGACGACATCACTCGCGACCTCGTGCGCTCCGTGTGACGCCAACTCGGACCGTCTGCGACCCTGCTCGTCATGGCCGGCATCGACATGCATACCCACTCCGTCCGCTCGGACGGCACCAACACGGTCACGGAGAACGTCGCGCTGGCGCGGGAGCGTGGCCTCGCGGGCATGGCGGTCACCGACCATGACACGACGGCGGGGCTGGGGGAAGCGGAGACCGCGGCCGCCGGCACCGACCTGCGGATCGTCCCGGGGATCGAGTTCTCGGCCGAACACGACGGCGCGTCGCTGCACGTCCTCGCCTACTGGATCGACCCCGCCGATCCTGACCTCGTCGCCGAACTCCGGCGCCTGACCGACACCCGGTTCCGGCGCGGCGAGCTGATGGTCGAGAAGCTTCGGTCGCTCGGCTACGACATCTCGTTCGATCGTGTCCACGAGATCGCGGGCGACGAACTCGTGGCGCGGCCGCACATCGCGCAGGCGATGGTGGAAGCCGGCATCGTGCCCACCGAGAAGGACGCGTTCGACCGGTTCATCTCTGACGGAGGACCGGCGTACGTGCCGAAGCACGCGCTGGCGCCGATGGACGCGCTGGCGTTGATCCGCGGGGCCGGCGGCGTGTGCGTGCTCGCGCACCCCGCGATGTGGAAGGGCAATGGCGCGGTGCCCGACGAGCTGATCGAGGAGATGGCCGCCAACGGCATGGGTGGTCTCGAGGTCGACCATCCGGACCACGATCCGCAGCAGCGGGCGCACTACCGCGCGCTGGCGGAACGCCTCGCCCTGGTGCCGACGGGCGCGTCGGATTGTCACGGGGCCCGGTACGACTACCGGCTCGGCGCGGAGACGACGCCCGTCGAGCTCGTCGACGAACTGCGGTCTCGCGCGCCGGTCTGATGCCGCGCGTCGCCGTCGACGATCCGAACGATCCGCGACTGTCGCCGTTCCTGGACCTCCGCGACACGCGGATGCGCGCCGCGCGGGAGCCGGCCGAAGGGTTCTTCCTCGCAGAGGGCATCCTGACGATCCGGCGGGCGCTCGCCGCCGGATACGAACCACGCGCGGTGCTGGCGACCGAGCGGATGCTCGCCGACCTCGACGATGTCGACGTCACCGCATACGTCGTGTCCGATCGCGTGCTCGAGGCAACGACGGGCTTCCCGGTCCACCGTGGCGCGCTGGCGAGCTTCTCGCGCCGACCGATGCCCGACGCCGCAGCGATGCTTGAAGGTGCCGCCCGCGTGGTCGTGCTCGAAGACCTGGTCGACACGACGAACGTCGGTGCGATCTTCCGCGCCGCCGCGGCGCTCGGCTGGGATGCGGTCGTGCTCTCCGCGCGGTGCGGCGACCCGTTGTACCGGCGAGCCGTCCGCACATCGATGGGCGCGGTGTTCACCGTGCCGTGGACGCGGGTCGCGCATCACGACGGCATCGACGTGCTGCACGGTGCCGGGCTGACCGTGATCGCGCTGACGCCGTCGGCGTCGGTAGACATCGGAACGATCGAGCCGCCGCTGCGCGGCGCGCTGCTCGTGGGCAGCGAGGGGCCGGGCGTTTCGCGGCGATGGCTCGACGCCGCCGACCTCGCCGTCCGCATCCCGATGCATCACGAGATCGACTCGCTGAACGTCGCGACCGCCGCCGCGATCGGGCTGTACGCGCTCGCGTGAGCCGCGGAGGCCGGCCGCTACTATCCCGGCGTGCCCGGGGCGATCGACCACGTCTTCCTCGACATCGGCGGTGTGCTGTACGACGACCGGGTGTACGCAGAGGCCTGGCGGCGCGCCCTGGTCGAGGCGGGCGGGACGTTCACCGACGCGGCGTTCGAGAACGAGTACGCGGCGTGTCGCGCGGCACAGGATCGTTCGTTCCGCGTGCATCTCGCGACGGCGTTCCTCGGTCCCGACGCGGACGTGCGCGCGTTGGAGACGCTGGCCGCGCGCTACTGGCACTATCCACCCTCGGCGCTGCACACCGACGTCGTTCCGACGCTCACGAACCTCCGCGACGCCGGCTACCGGCTGGGCGTCATCGCGAACCAGCCCTCCCAGGTCCGCTTGGCCATGGAACGTGACGGTCTGGTGCCGTTCTTCGAGGTATGGGGCGTCTCGGACGACCTCGGGCTGCACAAGCCTGACCCCGCGTTGTTCCGCCGGACGCTGGAGCTCGCGGGGGTCGAGGGCGGTCGGACCGTGATGGTCGGGGACCGGCTCGACTACGACATGCGACCCGCGCGCGTGGCCGGCATGCACACGGTGTGGCTGCTGCGCGGCGAGGCGCCGGACGACCCCACGCCGGCGCAGCTCGCAGAGCCCGACGTCGCGATCGAAGAGCTGCAGCAGCTGTCGGACGTGCTCGGCGAGCTCAGCTGAGCTGACGCTGCTTCTGGAGCTCGCTCGCGGCCTTCAACGCGGTCTGCGACCGGGCGATGTCGGGCATCTCGTGGCCGCCGGCGAGCTCTTCGGCCGCCCACTTCGTGAGATCACGGATCGACACGATGCCGACCACGCGATCCTTGTCGACGACCGGCAGGTGCCGGATGTTGAGCGACACCATCTGATCGGCGGCCTCGGCGATGTCGGCCTTCGGGCCGATCGTCTCGAGGTGGCGGCGGGTCATACCATGGGCGACCTCGACGGAATGAGGGTCCCCGCCCGCGGCGACGAGGTTGACGATGTCGCGCTCGGTCACGATGCCGGACAGCGCGCCGTCCTTGCCGAGCACGACGACCGACGAGATACCGTTCGCGCGCATCTGCTTGGCCACGTCGGCGAACGTGTCGCCGGCGTCGGCGGTCTTGACGTCGCCTCGCATGATGTCGCCGACCAACATCGGGCACCTCCTCAGGGGTCGCTCCGTAGAACCGGAAGCGTACCGCAGCCCCGATCGCGGCCGGTGGGCGTGCGGGCCGGTGGATGGGATGATGCGGCCCCATCCGCCCGAAGGAGCCGTCATGCCGATCGAACGCGCCGCCGACCATCCGACCTTCGAGCTCGGCGGCAACGCGATCACGTCGCTCGCCGCGCCGGCGCGCGGTTCCGACGAGACGGCGCTGTTTCGGATCGATCTCCCGGCTGGGGGCGCACTGCCCGCCCATCAGCACGATCACTTCGACGTGTTCACCGTCGCGGCGGGCTCCGCGACGATGCATATCGACGAGGAGGAAAGCGAGGTCGTCGTTGGCGACTCGGTCGTGGTGCCGCCTGAAGCGGTCCACTGGCTCACCGCCGGAGATGAAGGCGCGTCGATCGTCGTGACGATGCTCGCGTACACGAAGCTCGTCCGGGCCGACGACGGCAGCGTCGTCGTGCCGCCCTGGGTCGGCTAGCGACCGGGCATCTTCGCGCTCAGCGGTCGCCGCGACTCACGCGTTCGATCAGCGCTGCGCCCCGTCCGATCGCGGCGAGTTCCTCGGCGCTCAGCGTCGAAAGACTCGCTGCGAGCATCGCCACCCGTTGCGCGCGCCCACGCGTGAGGATCCGCTTGCCCGCCGGCGTCGCCTCGACCAGCACGCCTCGGGCATCCGCGTGGTCGCGGCGCCGTCGGACGAAGCCATCGCGCTCGAGCCCGTCGACGAGGCGGGTCATCGTCGGGGCGGCGACGCCCTCGGCCGACGCCAGCGCGCCGATCGCCAGCGGACCGGCGTACACGACGACCGACAGCGCTGAGAGACGGGGAGGGGAGACGCCGAGGACGTCGTCCTCGAGGCGCAGGCGACGCAAGAGGTGCAGGGCCGCCGAATGGAGCCGATCGGCGACCTCCTGCGCCTCTCGCGTTGGGGAAGTCCGCCTTGACGCGGTCATGCAAGTCGGTCGACGTTGTATTTGCTTAGCCTAAGCAAATATGGACTGTAGTGAGAGGATGCTGTGATGGCAAGCACCTCGGGCGATGTGTTCGCCCTGATCGATGAGGGTGACGTCGCGGCGGTTCGGGTGCTGCTCGCGGAGCAGCCGTGGCTCGCGGCAGAGCGCGACGACGAGGGCGTGTCGCCGCTGCTCCGCGCGCGCTACCGGATGGACAAGGGGATGGTCGAGGCCGTCCGCACCCATGTCGAGCGGTTGAACGTGTTCGAGGCCGCGGCGTTCGGAGATCTCGACCGGTTGACGGAGCTGCTCGCCGAAGACCCCGAGCTCGTCGACGCGATGAGCGGTGACGGATTCACGCCGCTGCACCTTGCCGCGTTCTTCGGGCAGACGGACGCGGTTCGCTTGCTCCTTGCACGTGGTGCGACGGTCGACCGCAACGGGACCGGGTGGATGACGGGCACCCCGCTGCACGCCGCGGCGTCCGGGTCGCATGCCGGCGTCGTGCGGATGCTTCTGGATGCCGGGGCCGACCCCAACAACCGCCAGCGGCACGGGTACACACCGCTGCATTCCGCGGCGGCCAACGGTGATCTCGAGAGTATCGACCTGCTGCTGGAGACGGGCGCCGATCCGGCCGCAACGAACGACGACGGCGAGACCGCGCTCGTTCTCGCCGAACGCGAAGACGACCTCGTGATCGTGGAGCGGCTCCGCGACGCGACCGCCTGACCGAGGTCAACTCGAGAAGCTGAACTCCTGCTGCGCCGAGTCGCACGGGTTGCCGCGACCGAACCAGATCCTGCCGTCCGTCACATCGGCGACCGACCAGAATGCCGTGACCGTCGTGCGGCCTTCGGCCTCATGCCTGCACAGGGAGTCGGGCGCGTTCTCGTGATCTTTCAGGAATCCGTGGAGCGTGTCCATCGTGATCGACCCCGCCGGCGCGCCCGCGAGGAGCTCGGCCGCGCGCTTGTACCGGGTCGCGGAGAGGTTCGCGTACTCCGGGTCACCCTCGTAGCCGAGCATCGAACCGCACACGTAGTGGTTGGTGTGGACGAGATGCCCGTCGTCATCGGCGCCGGTGACCTCCGCGTTCGTTGCGGACCCCTCGACGTTCGCGACCGCGCCCGACGCGTCGACGAGCACGTTGTTGTACGACGACGCGCGCGATGGATGCAGCGCGACGTCGGTCATGCCCTGGAGCGTCCGTTCGCGGAGCATCGCGCGCACCTGGATCTCGCGCGGGATGCCGATGCGTTCGTCGTTCGGACTGAGTTCGTTGCCGGTGAGGTTGAGTCCCGCGTCGTTCCATCCGACGCTCAGCCAGATCCCGTTCCCGATCGACAGCACCGTCGGGTCGTCGCCGCAGGTTCGTTCGATCGCGACGAGATCGTGCTGATAGGTGCGCGACATGTCGTTGTTATGCGCGGTCAGCGTGTGGCCGTCGGCCGTGGCCGGGGCGACCGCGACCATGTCGCTGCACCGGCCCTCGATCGCGGCGCCGACGCGACCGGCGACACGTGGCTCGTACCAGATCTCCTCGATGGAGCAGGCCCACAGCGCGCGCGGATCCACGCCGACCGCATCGGCGCACCCCTCGAGCTCCTCGAAGACCCACGGCATGATGGGGCGCGTCACCTCGGCGTAGCGGTCGCCCAGGGCGAGCTGATCCTCGAGCGTGCGGCCCGACGGGATCTCCCACGTCGTGGGGTCGCATTCGCGCTCGATCGTCGCGGCGCACGCGTCGCCGATCGCGGCGCCGACCTCCGCGTAGGTGCCGCGCACGGCGATGAGGGGGATCGTGTGTTCGCTCATGTGCGGATGGTACGGCGGCCGGAGGGCGCCGTCGCGCTACTCGGGGGGCGCCGGGTCGATGGCCGGCGAACGGACCATCAGCCACGAAGGGATCCGCTGCCCGTCGCGCGTATCGGTATCGAGCACCTCGCGCACCTTCCGGAAGCCCGCCTTCTCGTAGGCGCGTTGCGCGCGCACGTTCGTGGACTCTGTCGTGAGGGCCACGGCCGTCGCGCCGTGATCGCGTTCGAGGTGGTCGCAGACGAGCGCAACCGCCCGGGTTCCGATGCCGCGGCCGATCAGTTCGGGTTCGCCGATGAAGATGTCGATCCCGAAGGTGTCCTCGTCGGGGTCGACCTCCAGCGCCGCAGCCTCCTCGGGCCACCCGAGCCACCGGTAGAACTGGAGGTACCCGATCGGTGTGCGGTCGAGCTCGATGATGCACGAGGTGGTCGGGTCTTCCGCGCGGGCGCGGGGCCCGTAGTGGGTGCGAACCGTCTCGAGATCGGGCACGGGCTCGTCCGGCTCCCACCACCCGTGGACGTGCGGCTGCGCACGCCAGCGGACGAGCAGGCCGTAGTCGGCATCGTCGTCGCGCATCGTTCGAACGGTGAGGTCGTTATCGGTCGCGATCACGGGCACCGCCACAGCGTGTCAGAGCTGGTGGCTACGGTCGAGGCATGGCTTGCGCGAGAGGACTTCATCGATGAGCGCGGACGTCTGGATCGCGGTGATGATCGCGGGACTCGGGGGTGTCGTGGCGGGTGCGGCGTTGGCGGCGCGCCGCCGTGGAGCGCCCGATCATGACGTGCGGGCCGCGCTCGACGTCCAGTCAGCCGAGCTGCGGCGATTGGCCGACGCCGGGGCACAGCGCGAGCTGACGGCCGAACAGCTTCGGCAGGGCCTCGACGGTGCCCGGCGCGCCCTCGAAGAGTTGCGCGTCCGCGACCAAGAGCGGCGCGCCAGCGACGCAGAGCAACGTGACGTCGTGCGGCGCCTCGCGACGGTCCTCGCCGGCGGCGCATCGAAGGGCCGGTCCGGCGAGCACATCCTGCGGGAGCATCTCGCGCATCTGCCGCCCGGGATGCTGACGTCCGACGTCCGCGTCAACGGCAAGGTGGTCGAGTTCGCCCTGGTGCTGCCGGACGGGCGCCGGCTTCCGATCGACTCGAAATGGACCGCCCTCGCGGAACTCGAGGCCCTGGAGGCTGCCGACGATCCCGTCCGCCGCGACGAGTGCGCTCGGGCCGTCGAACGAGCGGTGGTCTCGCGCACCAAAGAGGTCGCGCAGTACCTCGACCCGAGCGTGACGGCGCCGATCGCGATCGCGGCGGTTCCCGACGCCGTGTACGGCGCGCTCAAACGCGCGCACGCCGACGCGTTCGCCCACGGCGTGGTGGTCGTGCCGTACGGGAACGCGCTTCCCATCGTGTTGTTCCTCTACGAACTCGTCCGGCGGTACGGCGACGGCTCCGACGCCCAGGCCAGCCTCGCCGAGATCGCCCGGGCGCTCGACGCGATGGACGCGATCGTCGAGAACCGGTTCGCGAAGGCCGCGACGATGCTCACCAACGGCGCAGATGAGTTCCGAACGCACCTTGGCAAGGCGCGCGGATCCATCGCGCGGGCGCAGTCGGCCGACGACGACCCGCCCCTCAGCGTCGTCCGGTGAGGTCAAGCTCCCCCCTCGGTCCCGCCGATACTTGCCCGGTGAGGAACCGGCTGGCGTTGTTGCCTTTGCTCTGTGTCGTGGTGCTGTCGGTTGTCTCTGTGCCGGTGCAGGCGGTGAGCAGAGCGCCGGCGACCACGCGCGCCGCGGTCGCCGGGCCCGTCGCCTGCCGTTCGTGCTGGCACCCAGGTCGGCGGGTCTCGTGGCAGTGGCAGCTGAGCAGCCCGCCCAAGGCGTCGGCGCTCTTGTCCGTGGAGATGTATGACGTCGACGGGTTCGAAACCACCAAGACGTTGGTACACAAGATGCACGCGAAGGGCATCAAGGCCGTCTGCTACCTGAGCGCCGGCTCGTGGGAGAACTGGCGGCCCGACGCAACGAAGTTTCCGGCCTCGGTGCTCGGCAAGTCCAACGGGTGGCCGGGCGAACGGTGGCTCGATATCCGCAAGTTGTCGGTGCTCGCGCCGATCATGCGCGCGCGTGTCCGCATGTGCGCGCGCAAGCACTTCGACGCGATCGAGTTCGACAACGTCGACGGGTACGAGAACGCGACGGGGTTCCCGTTGACCGGCGCCCAGCAACTTCGGTACGACGTCTTCCTGGCGAACTCCGCACATCGTCGCGGCATGTCGGTCCTGCTGAAGAACGACCTGGATCAGATACCGAAGCTCCTGCCGTACTTCGACGGCGCGCTGAACGAACAGTGCTTCCAGTACCACGAGTGCGGCAACCTGCGGCGTTTCGTGCGCGCCGGCAAGCCAGTCTTCAACGTCGAGTACAAGCTCGCCGCGTCGGACTTCTGCCCCACGGCGAACGCGAGGAACTTCAACTCGCTGAAGAAGCGGCTGTCGCTCGACGCGTGGCGCGTCCCCTGCCGCAGCGCCTAGCGCGCCCAGTATTCGCGCAGCGTGGGGTTCGCGCGATCCTTCGCCGACAACGCGAGCCGGTCGTCGATGATCGGCCACCGAACGCCGAGGTCGGGATCGTCCCACGCGACAGACGGATAGTCGGCGTCGGACGACCAGTGTCGGTCGACGAGATACGCGTACACCGCGACGTCGGAAAGCGCCTGGAACGCGTTGCCGAGACCGGCCCCGACGAAGAGCGCCTTGCCGCGGTCCAACTCACCCGTCCAGACCGAGCCGGCGGTCGCGGATCCGGCACGGATGTCGGCGATCGCGGCGAAGACGCGTCCGGCGGCGACGTGGACGAGCTTGTTCCAGGGCTCGGCGTGGAAGCCGCGGAGGGTGCCCGCGGTTGATTCCGAGACGTTCCACTGAACCGGCGTGAACGGCGGGACGCCGGCCGCGTGGAGGGCCTCGTCGTGGAACACCTCACGGAAGGATCCGCCTGGGCGCTCGGCGTCGGCGCGAACCTCGAGTTCGATCAAGAACAGTCCCGCGAGGGGCTCGGGCGTCACGACCATCGGCACGTGGTCAGCCTACCTACCGGTGAAGTGACATTTGTACCCGCAGGCCTGCATACTTACGCGCGTGATGGACGGATCGACCCGCGTCGCTGTGCTCGGAGCTTCAGGTTTCTCGGGCGGAGAGCTGGTCCGCCTCCTGCATGACCATCCACGCTTCGATGTGACGTTCGTGGGTGCCAGAGGCTCGGTCGGCACGACGGTGGGTGGGTCGCATCCGCACTTGGCGGGCCTTCCCGAGGCGGACCTCGTGATGGCCGAGATGGATCCCGAGGCGATCGCCGCTTCCGCAGACCTCGTGTTCTCAGCGCTCCCCAACGGCACGAGCGCGGGTCTTGCGCCAGCCATCCTCGATGCGGGTGCGCCGGTGATCGACCTGGCGGGGGACTTCCGGCTGCCTGCCGGCTCGTATCCGACTTGGTACGGATTCGACCATCCGGCGCCCGCGTGGCTCGACGAAGCGGTGTACGGGCTCCCGGAGCTGTTCCGAGCGCGTGTGCCCGGCGCGAAGCTGGTCGCGAACCCTGGTTGTTTCGCAACCGCGGCGATCCTGTCGTGCGCACCGATCTTGGGCGCAGGGCTCGCAGAACCCGGCCCCGTTCGGGTTGACGGCAAGACGGGCGTTTCCGGGGCAGGGCGCGCCGCGTTGGAGTCGACGTCGTTCGGGGCGACCGAGGATTCGATCCGCCCGTACCGCTTCCCGGCGCACCAGCACACGCCCGAGATCGAGCGAGGCATCGAGCTGGCCACCGCGCTGACGGTGCAGGCGTTGTTCGTGCCGCACCTCGTGCCGGCCGTCCGGGGCGTCGTGACCACGTCGTACCTCACCGCGGCGCCGGGCGTGACGACCGAGCACCTGACGGGATGCCTCGCCGCAGCGTATGAGGACGAGCGGTTCGTGCGCGTACTCCCGCCAGGATCGATGGTCGACGCGAAGCGCACACGCGGCACCAATATCATCGAGTTGCAGGCCGTCGCCGATCCGCGAACCGGCACCGCGATCGTCGTCGGCGCCGTCGACAACCTCGTGAAGGGGGCGGCCGGGCAGGCGATCCAGAACGCGAACCTGCTGATGGGCATCGACGAGCAGACTGCCTTGCCGACGACGGCGGTGTATCCGTGAGCACAGGCGTCACGTATCCGCGCGGGGGCGGTCCGGAGGTGTCGCTGCGGATCTGCGTCGGGCAGGGGTCCGGCACCGCGCGCGTGCTCGGCGGCGACCTCTCCTACGGCTACGTCCGCATCAACGGGGAGTACACGACATGACGAACGAGCTTCCCCCGCAGATCCGCGAGCGCACCGTGGCGAAGGCGCGGACGTTGCTCGAGGCGCTTCCCTTCATGCGGGAACACGGTGGCCGCGTCATCGTGATCAAGTACGGCGGCGCCGCGATGGAAACCGCGGGCCTCGCCTCGACGTTCGCCGAAGACGTGATGCTCCTGCAGTCGGTCGGCATCAAGCCCGTGATCGTCCACGGCGGGGGACCGGCGGTGACGGAGCTGTCCGCGCGGCTGGGCATCGAGACGACCTTCGTCGACGGCCTTCGCGTCACCGATGCCGAGACCCTCGATGTCGCCACGATGGTGCTCGCCGGCAAGCTGAACACCGACGTCGTGTCGTCGCTCGTCGCCGGCGGCGTCGGCGCGGTGGGGCTTTCGGGCGTCGACGGGCGCTTGCTGCTTGCCCGGAAGCAAGACGGGCCGGATCTCGGCTTCGTCGGCGAGGTCGTGCAGGTGGACGCCGCGGTCCTGGCGACGCTGCTCGAGCGCTCGTTCGTGCCGGTGGTCGCGTCGATCGCGGTGGACGAAAAGGGGCAGGCGTACAACGTGAACGCCGATGTGGTCGCGGCCGAGCTCGCCGTCGAGCTCGACGCGGAGAAGCTCGTGTACATCAGCGATGTCCCCGGTCTGATCGGGCCGACGGGCGATCTGTTGTCGGAGCTCTCCTCGAAACAGGCGAGCGATCTCCTGGCAGAGCCCGGTGTGATCGACGGCGGCATGATCCCGAAGGTCCAGAGCGCGGTTCGAGCGCTGGAGGCCGGCGTCGGCCGCGTGCATCTCGTCGACGGACGCGTTGAGCACGCCATCGTGCTCGAGCTGTTCACGCCCGAGGGCATCGGCACGATGATCACCCGCGACATGGCATGGACCACGCCATGACCGGCGGGCGGTTGATGCCGACCTACGCGCGGTTCCCCGTGACGCTGGTCCGCGGCGAGGGATGTCGCGTCTGGGCGGCCGACGGCACGCCGTACCTCGATCTCCTCGGAGGCCTCGGTGCGCTGAGCCTGGGCCATGCGCATGCGGGCTGGGTCAAGGCGGTGTGCGAGACCGCCGCCACGATCGGTCTGACGACGAACCTCGTGACGACCGCGCCGCAAGCAAGGCTCGCCGACCGGCTCGCGGCTCTCACGCCGGTGGACGACGCGACCGTGTTCCTGTGCAACTCGGGCGCCGAGGCGAACGAAGCGTTGCTCAAGCTCGTGCGCAGGCACGGGCTCGCCGCCGGTCGACCGACGGTCGTCGCGCTCGAAGGATCCTTCCACGGGCGCACGATCGCGACGCTTGCGGCGACGGGGCAACCCGCGAAGCGGGCGCCGTTCGAGCCGCTGGTCGAGTGGATCCGGTTCGTGCCGCCGGGCGACGTCGCGGCGCTCGACGCGGCGCTTGCGCCCGGCGACGTTTGCGCCGTGCTGCTCGAACCGATCCTCGGCGAGGGCGGCGTCGTGCCGCTCGAGGCGGCGTACCTGCGCGCGGTGCGCGACCGATGCGACGCGGCCGGCGCCCTGTTCGCCGCCGACGAGGTGCAGACCGGCTCGGGTCGAACCGGTCGCTGGCTCGCGCTCGAGCGGTCGGGCGTTCGAGCCGACGTCGTCACGCTCGCGAAGGCGCTCGGCGGGGGTCTGCCCATCGGCGCCGTGATCGCGCGTGCCGACCTCGCGTTCGGGCCCGGCGAGCACGGTTCGACGTTCGGCGGCGGTCCGATCCCCTCTGCCGCCGCGCTCGCGGTGCTCGAGACGATCGAGGCCGATGCACTCCTGTCGAACGTGGCCGCGATGGGCACGCTCCTGCGCGACGAGGTGGCGCGGCTCGCGCCGACGGGCGTCGTGACCGAGATCCGCGGCGACGGCCTGTTGTGCGGGTTCCGCGTACCCGGCCCGAGAGCCGCAGCGGTCGTGCTAGCCCTCCTCGCACGTGGCGTGCTCGCTTCGACCGCCGGTCCCGACGTCGTGCGGTGCACGCCGCCCTTCACGATCAATCCGGACGAGATCGACGAGGGCGCGAAGGCGCTCGCGGCCGCGTTGGAGGACGTCGCGTGAGCACGACCACCGGCACGCGCACGCGGCGGCGGCAGGCGATCGTCGAGCTGGTGTCCGGCGAGCGCCTCGGCTCGCAGGAAGAGATCCGCTCGCGGCTCGCGCAGCTCGGGCATCAAGCGACGCAGTCGACGATCAGCCGGGATCTGGAAGAGCTCGGGCTCGCGCGCGTCCACGACGGCGAGGGCGTTCGATACGTCATGCCGGAGGCGGCTGGCACGCCGTCGTCGGCGCGATTGCGAAGATTGCTCGGCGAGTTCGGGGTCGCGTTCGTCCGGACCGACGTCGGGCTCATCGTGCGCACCCCGCCGGGCGCGGCGAACGTCTTGGCCGAGGGCATCGACCGCGCGGGGCTCCCCGAGATCGCCGGCACGATCGCCGGCGACAACACGATCTTGGTCATCGGGCGCGAAGGCATCGGCGCCGCGGCGATCGACACGACCCTGACCAACATCATGGAGGCGAACGATGGTTGAGAAAGCGGTCCTCGCGTACAGCGGCGGATTGGACACGTCTGTGACGATCCGCTGGCTGGCCGAACGCGGCTTCGAAGTGCACGCGGTCGCCGTCGACGTCGGACAGCACGAAGACTTCGAGCAGATCGTCGAGCGCGGCCGTCGTGCGGGTGCGGTGAGCGTGCGGGTCTCGAACGCGGTCGACCGCTTCGCCGCCGAGTACCTCGCGCCCGCGATCCGTGCGAACGGCATGTACGAGGGCAAATACCCGATGGTGTCGGGCCTCGCGCGTCCGTGCATCGCGGAAGAGGTGATCGCGGTCGCGCGGGAGGTCGGGGCGTCGACCGTCGCACACGGCTGCACCGGCAAGGGCAACGACCAGGTGCGCTTCGAGGTCTCGTTCGCGGTGCTCGCGCCCGACCTCGACGTGCTCGCGCCCATCCGCGACGACACTATCCCCCGCGAGAAGGCGATCGCCCTCGCCGGCGAGTGGGACATCCCGGTGACGAACGTCGCCACCGTCTACTCGATCGACGAGAACCTGTGGGGACGGACCGCCGAGTGCGGTCCGCTGGAGGATCCGTGGGTCGCACCCCCCGAGGATGCGTTCGAACGAACGGCCGCTCCGGGCGATCGCCCGGTGGACCCGACCGAGATCGTCGTGACGTTCGACAGCGGTGTGCCGGTCGCCCTCGACGGCGAGACGGTGACCTTGCCGGAGGTCGTCCGCGCGCTGGATGCGCTCGGGGGGCGCTACGGGTTCGGGCGCGTCGACATGATCGAGAACCGGCGGGTCGGGATCAAGAGTCGCGAGATCTACGAGGTGCCCGGCGCGTTGTCGATCATCATGGCGCACCGGGCGCTCGAGGACATCACGCTCGAGCGCGAGCTCGCGCACCACAAGCCCGGGATCGAGACCCGCTGGGCCGACCTCGTCTACGACGGCCAATGGTTCTCGCCGCTGCGCACCGCGCTCGACGCGTACATCGAGGCGACCCAGACGCTCGTGTCGGGGGACGTTCGGCTCCGCTACGAGCCGGGGTCGTGCGCGGTCGTCGGGCGGCGGAGCGAGCACTCCCTGTACGACCTGTCGCTCGCGACGTACGGCTCGGCCGACGCGTTCGACCAGTCGGACTCGCGCGGGTACGTCACCCTCTACGGGCTGCCGCTCAAGGTCTGGTCTGCGAAGCAGCGCTCCGCCTCATGACGCAGGGGCCGCTCTGGTCCGGACGGTTCTCGACGCCGCCTGCGCCGGAGGCGCAGGCGCTCGGCCACTCGCTCGAGGTCGATCGTGCCCTCGCGGCCGAGGACGTGCGCGCCGCGACCGCGCATGTCGAAGCGTTGCGCGACGCCGGTCTGCTAACCGACGACGAGGCGGGGCAGCTGGCCGACGCGTTGGCGCAGGTCGGAGAGGCGATCGTGGCCGACACGTTCGCCTTCGACCCGTCGGACGAGGACATCCATTCGGCGATCGAACGAGGCGTGACGGACTTGCTCGGCGACATCGGGGCGAAGCTGCACGCCGGCCGGTCGCGCAACGACCTGGTGTCGACCGACGTGCGGTTGCATCTCCTCACGCTCGCAACCAGCGCGACGGATGCCGTGCGCGCCGTCGCGCGGGCGCTCGTGACGCGCGCGCGCGAGCACGTCGACGATCCGATGCCGGGCTCGACGCACGTGCGTCCGGCGCAGCCGGTCACCATCGGCCACCACCTCTGCGCGCATGCCTGGGCGCTCGCCCGCGATCTCGATCGGTTCGCCGACTGGCGCCGGCGTGCCGACGTCTCGCCGCTCGGCGCCGGCGCGCTCGCGACCTCGACGCTCGGATTGGACCCGGTCGCGACCGCGGCGCGGCTCGGTTTCGACCGTGCGTTCGACAATTCGCTGGACGCCGTCAGCGACCGCGACGTTCTCCAGGAAGCCGTTGCCGTCGCATCGATCTGCGCGACGCACCTGTCGCGTCTAGCCGCCGACCTCCTGCGGTGGACGGACCCCGCGCTCGGATGGGCCGAGCTGGACGAGGCCTATTCGACCGGATCGAGCATGATGCCGCAGAAGCGGAACCCGGATACGGCGGAGCTTGCGCGCGGCAAGGCGGCGCGGATCGCCGGCGACTTCGTGACCCTGGCCGCCATGTTGCAGGGCCTGCCACTCGGCTACCAGCGCGATCTCCAAGAGGACAAGGAACCGGCGTTCGACGCGCTCGGAACCGTCGCCCAGGTGGCGCGGGCGCTCAGCGGCGCGGTCGCGACGATGCGGATCGACACCGCGGCGATGCGAGCAGCATGCCTGGACCCTTCCCTCTACGCGACCGACATCGCCGAGGCGTTGGTCAAGACCAACATCCCCTTCCGTGAGGCGCACCGCAAGACCGGCGAACTGTTGAAGACGCTCGCCGACGACGGCAAGACGCTTGCCGATCTCGACGACGACGGATGGAACGACGTCGGCGTGCCCGACGGCGCCGCGCTGCTCGATCCCGATCGATCGATCGCCGCGCGGACGGCGCCCGGCGGCCCGTCGCGCGCGTCGGTCGAGGCGCAGCTCGCAGCCCTCGACGCGCTGCTCGTCCCCTGACAACGGCGGAGGCCGCCGGCGAAGCCGGCGGCCTCCGGTGGATCGCTGTGACGCGGCGTCGGCGTTAGCCGACGAGGCGCACGTTCGCGGCCTGCGGGCCCTTCTGCCCGTCGGTCACGTCGAACTCAACGGCTTGCCCTTCTTCAAGGTTGCGGTAACCCTCACCCGTGATCGCGGAATAGTGCACGAACACGTCCGGACCACCGTCCTGAAGGATGAAGCCGAAGCCCTTCTCAGGGCTGAACCACTTCACGGTTCCTGTCGCCACTGGCGATTCCCTCCTTCCTCGGCCCGGCCGGGCGTGGTGCAGATGCGGTGCCCGCCGGCCTGCCGGCGTCGCAACGCCGGTGAGGGAACTGCTTCCAGTGCAGTACTGCGATGCGGTGCCCTCGGCCCGAACCATACCGGAACCCGCCGGATCGTTCCATCCGGATAGGCTGGCGACGTGCACCGTTCATTCGCCTCCGCCCTGATCCTGATGGCCCACCCAGACGACGGCGATTTCATGTGCGGCGGGACGGTCGCGGCCTGGACCCAGGCAGGCACAGAAGTGCACTACGTGATCGTCACCGACGGCTCGGCGGGCTCGAACGAGCCGGGCAAGACCCGCGAGGAGATCGCGCCGGTCCGAGAACGGGAGCAGCGGGCGGCCTGCGAGGTCCTCGGCGTCAAGAGCGTGACCTTCCTCGGGGAGATCGACGGGATGCTCGAGGTCAACCTCGACACCAGGCGCAAGGTCTGCCGGGAGGTCCGGCGCGTCCGTCCCGAGGTGATCGTGGCGCCCGACCCGTCGCGGCTGTGGTACGGAAGCGAGTACGTGAACCACTGGGACCACAAGCAGGCGGGGCTTCTGGCGCTCACCGTGGTCATGCCGGATGCGCCGACCCGCCCGATGTTCCCGGAGCTCCTGGACGAAGGGCTCGAGCCGTTCGAGGTGCCTAATCTGTGGCTCGCCACCGCCGAGGCAGACGTCTGCATCGACATCACCGACACGATCGACACCAAGATCGCAGCGCTCGCCGCGCACGTCTCTCAGGGCGCAGCGGAGGCCGGCCCGCGGATCCGCGAACGGGCCGAAGCCGTTGCGGCGCTGTCCGACACGGGATACCGGTACGCGGAGGGGTTCAAGGCGCTTCGGTTCATTGACGACGACGAAGAGGAACCCGCGCCATGAGTGGGGGTGAACCCATGGACGAATCCTTCCCGCTCCCCGAAGAGCCGTTCGACCTGACCGAGGAAGAGCGCGCCGACATCGAGGCCGACCTCTCGGACCTCGGGCAGATGCACGCGATCTTCTCTGCGCAGGGCGTGAAGGGCGTCGTGATCGCCTGCCAGGAATGCCGGCAGAACCACTTCTACGAGTGGGCGCTCCTGACGGACAACCTGCAGCACATGCTCGACACCGGCGAACCGCGGATGCACGAGCCCGCCTGGGACATCGACGAGACCGAGTACATCCAGTGGGACTACGGCAAGGGCTTCGTCGACGCCCTCGTCGACAACGGGATCGAGCCCGGGCGGCAGGTCGGGCTCACCGCCTGCCCGTATTGTGAGACCCCGTTCGACGCCGCCTTCCGGTACTGCCCGTCGTGCGGCAAGCAGCTCGCGGTGATCCGGCTCTTCAACGAGCTCCTGGACCGCGGGGTCGAGGAGCGCGAGGCCCGCACGATGCTGGTGCGCGCCGGGTTCGAGCCCTTCTGATCGTCGCTAGGCACCCGCATCGTCTGCCGGTATCCTCCGCGCGATGACGGCGATCACGACGATCACCACGCTGAACTGGTTGCTCTTCCTGCACATCGCGTCGGTGCTCGCGCTCCTCGGCACGCACGGCGCCTCGATGGCGGTGCTCTACGGGATACGGAAGGAGCGCGATCGCGCCCGGATCATGGCGATGGTCCAGCTCTCCGGCCGCACGACGGTCCCGATGTATATCTCGATCCTGCTGATCGTCGTGTTCGGCTCGTTGCTCGCGTTCAAGTTCCACATGTGGGGTCAGAAATGGCTGTGGGTCTCGATCGTGATCCTGATCGCGACCATCGCGCTGATGAATGTGACCGCGAAGCCGTACTTCCGGAAGGTCAAGGAGGCGTGCCAATTGCGCCCGTCCGGCGTGCCGCGGATCTCCGACGAGGAACTCGGCGACGTGTTGACCTCACCGACTGCGCACCTGATCAGCGTGATCGGCGTGGTCGGCCTGCTGTCGATCCTCTACCTCATGATCTTCAAGCCGTTCTGACGATCAGGCTGGCGGGAGCGGACGAGCGGCCGGACCGTTCACGACCTCGCCCATCTCGTTGAACCGCGAGCCGTGGCACGGGCAGTCGAAGGTGTGCTCCGCCGGGTTCCAGCCGATCGTGCACCCGAGATGCGTACACCGCGCGGAGAACAGGTGCTGCTCGCCCTTCTTGTCGACGAACACGGCGAGCTTCTCGCCGCGTTTCTCGATCACGCCGCCCTCGCCCGGCGAGAGCTCGGACGCGATCTGCGCGACGGTGCGGCACAACAGCACGTCGCGGTCGACGCCTTCGACCACGGTCTGCGGCACCGAGCCGAGGAGCAGTCCCTTCGCGCCCTGCAAGCCTTTGTTGCCGACGATGACGAGGTCGGCGTCGACCTCTTCGGCCGTGCGGAGGATCAGGTCGCCGGGCTCGCCCTGGAGAAGCTTCACGTCGGTCTCGATCCCTCGCCCGTAGACCTCCATCGTGTCGTCCATCACGAGCTTGCCCGTCGAGGGGTGGCCGATGAAGACGAGGGTCACCGACGCCATCAGCTCGCGCGCGAGGTCGAATCCCTTGCGTGCGGCGCGGTCGGCCGTCGCGGAACCGTCGCTCGCGATGACGATGCGGCCATAGGGCGCGTGCGGGTCGCGCTGCCGCTCCGGCGCGACGAGGAGCAGGTCGCAGGGCGCGTGGTGCGCGAGCCAGCGTGCGAGCTCGGAGATCGGCTGGCCGTCGCCGCGCGCGATCGCGATCAGGCCCGCATCGAGCTCGTCGGCGGCCGCGACGAGCGCATCCCCGGCTCGGCCGACCACAGCCTCCGACGACAGCTTCGAGGCGCGCATCCCCGCGGCCTCCGCCGCTTCGAGCGCGCCCGACAGGATCTCTTGCGCCTGATCGGGCGACGTCGACCCGGTGATCGCGGTGAGCTTCGCCGAGACGGCGCGGGCGATCGTTGCCGTGGTCTCGCCCGCCCGCGACGCGGCGGGGGAGCCGTCGGTGCCGAGCACGATCCGTCCCCACATCGGACTGGGGAGGTTAGCCGGACGCGGGCTCCTCCAGCACGCAGTCCTCCGGAACCTTGTCCGGGCGCATGCGCAGGAACACCGGTGCCCGCATCTTCTGCGTGCTCTTCGTCATCTCGAGGTAGGTCACCTCGCAGACGGCCGTCGGCTCGACGAAGACCGCGCCTTTCGCGGTTCGGAGCTCCGGGACGGCGGGCTCGTCCCGACGGAGGCCGTCGAGCTGTTCCACCACGCTCGACAGGAGACCGTCGGTGAATCCCGAGCCGACCTGTCCGACCCAGCGAAGGTCGCCGTCGACGTACGCGCCGACGAGCAGCGCGCCGAACGTCTCGCCGCGCCCGCCCTGACCAGGCGTGTATCCGAGGACGACGCAATCCTGGGTCTGTCGCACCTTGATCTTGCGCCAGGCATCGGTTCTGCGGCCGGGGACGTATGGCGACCCGATGCGTTTGGCCACGATGCCTTCGAGCTGCTGCGCCTTGGCGGCCTCGAACAGGAGCGTGCCGTCGCCTTCGACGTGGGTCGTCAGACGCAGGCGCTGGTCCTCCTCGACGATGTAGCTCAGGAGCTCGCGGCGCTGTTCCAGCGGCAGAGGCGTCACGTCGCGCCCGTCGAGCCACAACAGGTCGAACACGACGAGCGACACCGGGATCCGGGTGCGCGCGCGCTCGATCTCGCGCGGGTTCGACAGGTTCATCCGCTGCTGGAGCACCTCGAAGGAGTTCTTCCCGTCCGCGTCGACGGCGAGGATCTCGCCGTCGATCACGGCGTTCACCTCGTCGATCAGCTCGTGAATCATGTGCAGCTCGGGGTAGATGTCGGTGACGATGCGGCCGGTCCGCGAGCGCAGGACCGTTTCGCCCGTCGAGAGCTCGGCGAGACACCGGATGCCGTCGAGCTTTGGCTCGAACCACCAGCGATCGTCGTCGAAGGCCTGGTAGCCGCCCTCCGCGAGCATCGGCTTGAACGAGGGGGGTGAGGCGATCAGCGGCGCGGTCTGCGCGCTCGCGAGGAACGCCAGCCAGTCGGTCCTCGTCTTGACGAAGTGGAACTCCAACTGCGGGTACCGCCTCCCGTGCAACACGAAGGACACCTTCTTGTCGGTCCACTCGACGGGCTCGTACCAGCCGTCGTCGAAGATGCGGACTTCGCCTGCGCCATAGTGACCTTCCGGGATCGTGCCCTCGAACTTGCCGTACTCGAGCGGGTGCACCTCGGTCTGCACCGCCAGACGCTTGTCGCCCTTCGCGGTCGGCAAGCCTTTGGGGACGGCCCACGACGGCAGCCCGCCGTCGTGCTCCAACCGCACGTCGTAGTGGAGCCGCGTTGCGCGGTGCTTGTGGATCACGAACGAGTTGCCCGTGCCGACGACCTCACCCGGCGCCGGCTCAGTGGTTCCCGCCGCGCCGAACTCACGCCGGCGCACGTACTCGAAGAGCGCGGTGTCCTTCGACGCGATCGCGATCTCGTCGGAGGTCTTGGCCGAGACCGCCGGTGCCGCCGTCCGGGGGAGTGGACCGGTCGGGTCGTCCTCCGGCTCGACACCCAACGCCTCCATCGCGGGCGCGAGGTCGTTGTACGGGCCTTCGCGCACGGGCGCCCACCGGTCGCCGACCTCCGCGAAGCGCTCCCACACGTTGTCGATCCGGAAGTCCTGCGGCTCGAACCCGCCTGCCTGGACCTCGTCCCACGTGAGCGGCGTCGACACCGTGGCGCGCGCCTCGGGCCGGAGCGAATACGCGGCGGCGATGTTGGCGCCTTGCCGGTTCATGTTGTGGTCGATGAAGATCTTGCCGCTGCGATCGGCGACCCGCCACGCCATCGTCACGCGGTCCGGGTCGGCGCGCCCGATCATCCGGCCGCACGATCCGACGAAGGCGCGCACCTCGCCGTACGTCCACCGGCCGGCCTCGATGGGCACGTAGATCTGGAGGCCGGTCGCGCCGCTCGTCTTCGGGTACCCGGTCAGGCCGAGCTGATCGAGCACGACCTTCACGTGTCGCGCGACCGTGAGCACGTCCTCGTAGGTGTACGGCGGGAACGGGTCGAGATCGAAGAACAGGTAATCGGGGTGTTCGGTGTCGCCGCAACGCGAGTGCAGCGGATGCATCTCGATCGCACCGAGGTTCGCAACGAACAACAGCGTCGCGAGATCGTCGACCGTGAGGTAGTCGATCCTGCCCTCCTTCGCGTCCTCCGAGAGCACCGTGCAGCGATGCACCCACTCGGGCGTGTGCGACGGGGCCGTCTTCTCGTAGAAGGAGTCGCCGTCCATCCCGTTGGGCATCCGTTTCATCGTGAGCGGCCGGCGCTCGAGATGCGGAAGCAGCAGATGCGCGACGTTGAAGTAGTAGGCCAGGAGGTCGCCCTTGGTGTAGCCCTCGTCGGGCCAGAAGACCTTCGTGAGGTTCGACAGCCGGAGCTCGCGCTCGGGCAGCGTCACCCACCAGACCTCCGTGGTCTCCCGGCGGATCGGAAGCTCCGCGGGGAACGCCACCGTGACGGCTTCCGTCGAGGTCCGCCCCTTGCGCTTCGGCATGGCGTCGATGGTAGAGACTGCAGGGAACCACGGAGCACGGAGACGAGATGGACGATCGATCGAACGATATGGACGCCTGGCTCGGGGCGCTCGCGACCACGCTGGGGGTGGACCCGCTCACCGATGAGCAGGTGATGGAGCTGTTGGGGGTCGCGCGCGACGTCGCGCACGGTGTGGAGCGCCGGGCGACGCCGCTCGCGACGTTCCTGCTCGGCGCAGCGGCGCAGCGGCGGATCGGGCACGGCGCCACGGCCGCCGAGGCCTTCGCGGACGCGCTGACCGAGCTGCAAACGACGCTCCCGCCGCCTCCGCCGCCCACGGACTGAGCGCCGCCTTCTACGTCGGGGGCGAGCGGTAGGATGACCGTTCGCGCAGGCAGATGACCTGCGGCGCCCGGGGGAGACGATCATGCCGCGTGCCATGTGGAAGGGGGCCATCAGCTTCGGCCTCGTGACGATCCCGGTCGCCGTCTACCCGGCGACCGAAGAGAAGACGCTCCGCTTCAACCAGCTCCACGACGAGGACGGCGGGCGGATCCGCTACAAGCGTGTCTGCGAGAAGGACGGCGAAGAGGTCACCTTCGAGCACATCGTCAAGGGCTACGAGGTCGAAAAGGACCGCTACGTCGTGCTCACCGATGACGACTTCGATGCCGTGCCGGTCGCGTCCTCGCGCGCGATCGACATCGTCCAGTTCGTCGAGATCGACGAGATCGACCCGGTGATGTTCAAGAAGAGCTACTACCTAGTGCCCGAGGAGACCGGGGCGAAGGCGTACGCGCTGCTCCGCGAAGCGATGCGCGAGGACGACCGGGTGGGGATCGCCAAGGTCAGCTTCCGCGACAAGGAGCACATCGCGGCGCTGCGGTTCAAGGACGACGCCTTCGTGCTCGAGACGATGTTCTGGCCCGACGAGATCCGGCAGGCCGACTTCGGCGGCGTCGACGTCAAGACCGACGTGCGCGACAACGAGCTCACGATGGCGCGCCAGCTGATCGACTCGCTCACCAGCGAATGGGCGCCCGAGCAGTTCAGCGATGCGTACCGTGACGCGCTGCTCCAGATCGTCGAGGCCAAGCTGAACGGCCAGGAGATCGAGGTCATCGAGCCCGAGCCGGCCGCGACGGTGGTCGACCTGATGGAGGCGTTGAAGGCGAGCGTCGCCGCCGCAAAGAAGGGCGCCGACGACGACGAGGAGCCCGTGGCGAAGACTGCTTCGAAGAAGAAGGCGGCCGCCAAGAAGCCCGCGGCGAAGAAGCCGGCCGCCCGCAAGAAGGCGGTCGGTGAGTAGCGCCGTCCAGGCGCCCTCGCTCCCAGCCGGATACCGTCTGCGCGACGTCGATCGCGATGCCGATCTCGCGCGCGTCGTGCAGCTCTTGCGCATCTGTGACGAGCACGACGCCGGCATGAGCGACGCCTCTGAGGCGTGGCTCCGCGACGACTGGCGGTCGTCCAGTATCAAAGGCGCGATCGTCGCCGAGACCGAAGCGGGTGAGGTCGTGGGCTATCTCTCGCTGGAAGCGTTCGACCCCGCGTCGAGCGTCACGATGTACTACCCGCTCGCGCCGTCGGTGCGCGCGGCGCTCCGCGATCCGTGGACGGCGTATTGCGCCGGACGCGTCGAAGGACTGGCCGGCCCCACGGCGATCCGCTACGCCGTCGTCGCAGCGGAGGAAGAAGCGGGACCGTCGCTCGAGGTATCGGGCTACGGGTTCGCCCGCGTTTTCTGGCACATGGAGCGATCGGTCGACAACGCGTATCGCGCAGGGAGGCCGCCGGACGGCGTCGCGATCCGCGCGTACGACGCTCAGGCGGACGATCGTCTGGTGTGGCGCCTGGTCGAAGACTCGTTCTCCGAGCATTACGGCCAGGAACCGCAGTCGTGGGAGTCCTGGCAGGAGGACATGCTCGGCGCCTCGACGTGGGACCCGGACCTCGTCTGGATCGCCGAGCTCGCCGGCGAGCCCGTGGGCGTGGTGATCTGCCAGGAAATCGACGGCGTCGGATGGATCGGTGACCTCGGCGTGCTGAAGTCCGCCCGTGGCCGCGGCATCGGTCGAGCATTGCTCGAGCACGGGTTCGCGATCCTCGCGGCGCGCGGGCGCATGCTCGTACGGTTGAACGTCGACAGCGACAACGAGACGGGCGCGGCCGGGCTGTACGAGCGCGCGGGCATGCACGTGCTTCGCGCCTTCCATTGTTACGAGCGGCCGGGACCGGGGGAGTAAGCTCCGGCGCGATGAAGCTCGTGACCGCGGTCGTGAAGCCGCATCGGATCGAAGAGGTCAAGGACGCGCTGCGCGGCATCGGCGTCAGCGGTCTCACGACGAGCGACGTGGAAGGGTTCGGCCGCCAGCGCGGGCACACTGAGGTCTACCGCGGCGCGGAGTATCAGGTGGACTTCGTGCCGAAGGTCCGGATCGAGGTCGTCGTGCACGACGACGATGTCGACGGCGTGGTGGATGCGATCACGAAAGCCGCGCGGACCGGCAAGATCGGCGACGGCAAGCTCTGGGTCAGCGATGTCGATCGCGTCGTGCGCATCCGCACCGGCGAGATGGGCCCCGACGCCCTCTAACGCGATGACCGACGCGGCCGCGCTGCGCACGCGGTTCGACGCGCTCGCGCGTGCGTACCCGCCCGGGCAGCACGGCCGCTGGGCCGCACGCGAGCGATCCGATGCGCTCGACGGCTGGTTCGCCGCGGCGCTCGACCCGGCGCCCGACGGTGTTGCGGTGGTCGCCCTCGGCGGATACGGCCGACGCCTGCAGCTGCCCGGCTCGGACATCGATGTGCTGCTGTTGCACGAAGGACTCGACGCGCCGTTGTTGACCGAGCTTGGGGAGCGCCTCTGGTACCCGCTGTGGGATCAGGGGTGGACCGTGACGCCCTTGGTCCGCACGCCCGGGCAGTGTCTCGAGGCGGCGGGCGAGCGCCTCGATTCCTGCACGGCGATGCTCGACGCGCGCGTGGTGGCCGGGTCGGCCGAGCTGGGCTACGCGGCCATGGACGCGGTGGTCGCGGCGGTCGCCACCGATCCCGCGGCGTTCG
>DATAPH010000035.1:0-27187 GCA_036265325.1 Actinomycetota bacterium
GCCCGAAGTGCGTCTGGCCTGCGGTCTTGTCACTCTTTCGCTGTGGATAACTTGCGTTCGGCGATGTGAATCCCCTAGAAACCGTGGCTAGCTGAAATGCGCGGTATCCCCGACCGCGCGGGCGGGAGGGGATATGGCAACTACGGCAACGAGTGCGGCTGCGACGAGTACCGCTCTAGGTGACAGCGGCCGCGCGAAGGCGTTCCACTGGGCTGTCAGCGGCCTGACCATTGCCGGTCTAACGACCTTTCTCAACCTTCACCGACCTTCCGAAGACGTTGCCGAAATCGGCGTCTGGGTAGTCGCGTGCTTGCTCGCAGATCTGATGTATGTCCGTATTGGACGAAGTATCACGCTGAGCATGTCTTTGCCGGTCGTCTTGGGCGCGGCTCTGTTGCACGCTCCGGCTGTTGCGGCACTGATCGCCTTCCTGGGATCCTTGGATCC
Source organism: Actinomycetota bacterium (assembly GCA_036265325.1). Classification (GTDB taxonomy): domain Bacteria; phylum Actinomycetota; class UBA4738; order UBA4738; family HRBIN12; genus AC-51. The sequence continues at coordinate 448 of DATAPH010000035.1, forward strand.
GCGCGAGATCCAAGGAAAGTCCTCAGTTGAACGGATTCTGTTCAATCGCTCTCAGGTAGCGATCTCCGCGGCGGCCGCAAGCATCGTGATTCATTGGGTGGCGCCTGGAGCGTGGGATTGGCCGCTTGTTGTCGCGGCGTGTGCTGTCGGTCTAGTCGCGGACAGCGTGGTGAACGTCGCGCTCGTTGTCACGTCGACCGTGCTTTCGGGGAGGGCGCGCTGGAAGGAGGTCGTTGTCGGACTGTGGGGATCAGAGCCGGCTGCGTCCTTGGGGCTCTATTTCTCGATGTGCCTCGTCGCGCCACTGCTTGCGCTGATCTATCGAGATTGGGGAGCGTGGGCACTGATCGCGTGTACAGCAGTCTTGATGCCGATCCGTGTGGCGCTTGCTCGGATACAGGCTCTAGGTGCTACCGGAGAAATGATAAAGATTCGCGATGCTGAGCTCGCTTCAGCGAACGCCGTTGCGCTCGATGGGAGACGCGATGAGCGGCTGATCCTGGCGGGCGATCTCCATGACGAAGTACTGCCGGCGCTCTATAAGGTTCACCTGATGGGGGAAGTCCTGCGGCAGGACTTGGCAAGTGGTCGCCTGCTAGACCTGGATGATGACTTGCCGGAACTGCTAGACGCGACAACCGCTGCTGCCGAAGCTGCGCGACGCGTTGTTGGCGATCTTCGTTCCGCGCGAACGGCCATTCGCAATGTCGCTCGTGCAATACGGTCTCATGCCGATCAGATCGAGAGTGATGGAGGACCAAGCATTGAGCTCAGCCTTTGCGACATGCAATGTGCCGACAAGGTCGGGTTTGTCATCGTTCAAGTGGCTCGTGAAGCGTTGGTGAATAGCTTTAAGTATTCGGCAGCTCGTCGAGTCCGCGTGCGACTGACTAGGCCGTCGGACGGGGTGGCCGAGCTGACGATAAGCGACGATGGTTGCGGGTTCGATCCTGACGACATTGACAAGAGCAGCCACTTCGGGCTCCAGCTAATGGCTGAACGGGTGGAGGGAATAGGAGGCACCGTGGTGGTAAAGAGCGCATCAGGCGCCGGAACGACGATCGCCGCGACTATTCCGTTGACGTAGGCAAGAAATCAACAACCCTCCTGGGGAGGCCCCAGGAGGGTTGAGAGTCAAAATGTCGGGTTTCTACCCGGCCCGCCAGTGGGCGCCACCGGCGAGAGCCAGGGCCGCGATCGACGCCAGCGCGAGAGTGATGCGGCGCACAAGCTTCATGGAGTCCTCCCTCCGTACGTCCGGCGCCCCTCCTTGGGGGACACCCGCGCATTGTCGGGCGACCCCCAACCGGGGGACAAGCCCGCGCATCGGACTACTGCATATGGCCTAGGCGCGTGACGGCTCCTTCAAAGCAGCGCGAGAACGAGGCATGATGGAGGTTCACATGGCCGCCCCAAGCCAAACCCGACGCCTGTCGATCCTCGCCGCTATTTGCGTTATCGCCACTTTGGGGTTGGTCATCGCGCTAAACGCCCGGTGGGGATGGGACGCAGAGCCTCGCTGGCTTTTGTGGGCTGTACTGGTCGCAGGGGTCGAACTCCTACCGGTCGCGACATGGCGGGGATTGACCCTCAGCGTCGGATTTCCGCTGCTGATGATGATCGCGATCCTCTATCCGCCGGGGGCGGCCGGTGCTATCGCGTTCTTAGGAGCGTCAGATCCGAGGGAACTACGTGGTGAAGTCTCGGTGGCAACCGCACTCTTCAATAGATCCCAGGTCGCGCTGTCGGTGATGGCGGCCGGGGCCGTCTTCCACATCTTCCAGCAGCCTCTTGCCCCGCTTTCGGAAACGTCGGTGTTGATTCTGGTGATTGCGGCAGCCCTCGCCGCCGTGGCTGACTACGTCGTCAACGCGGGTCTAGTCGCGACGTTCATGAGCCTCAAGCTGCGCATGCCTTTCCAAAAGACTGTCCGGCAGCTCACGATTGGAGGCGGGCGCGAGTTCCTCGTCAGCTATCTGGGTTTAGGCGTACTGGGCTTGACGCTGGCGGCCATGTGGGAGCAAGTCGGCCCGTGGATGTTGCCCGCGGTGTTAGCTCCACTGATCTTCGCTAGGCAGGTCTTCTACAGATCGCGCGCTCTTGAGGAGGCACACGTCGAGTTGCAGGAGCGCGAGGAGATCCTTCGCGTTCTTTCGAACACGATGGCCGAGGAGCGGGCTGACGAACGCCTGCAGATCGCCGGCTACCTCCACGACGACCTTGCGCAGGTTCTCTTCAGACTCTCGCTCCAGGTAGACATCGCCCGCAAAATGCTGGACAAGCAAGACCTTGAAGATCTGCGAGATCAGCTCGAGAAGATCAAGGACTCCAAGCAGGAGACGTCCGACCGTATCCGCGCGCTCATCCGGGAGCTGCACCGCTCTCCGCTCGGCGCGACCGGCCTCGCCGAATCGCTCGAGTCCTTCACCGACGAGGTGGGTCGCGACTCGGGGATTCGGTTCCACCATGACGTGGCGGAGATGGACCTCCCTGCGCCGACTGCCCTCCTCATCTTCAAGATCGCGTGTGAGGGCGTGATGAACGCGATGAAGCACGCCGATCCATCAGACGTGTGGATCGGCGTTACCGAGGCCGACGAGAACATCGTCCTGAAGCTTCGCGACAACGGCTCAGGCTTCGACACGAGTGCCCCAGGGCCCGAGGGTCACTTCGGGATGGCGATGATGCGCGAGCGCGCGAAGGTCGGCGGCGGCACGCTCGACGTCGCGAGCTCACCCGACGACGGCACCACGATCACGGTTCGGTTCCCGACGTCTCTGCTTCAGCGGGATCAGGATGGCGGTACCGGACCGGCATCCGCCAATACTCAGGCGCATGCTTCCCTCGGTACCCCGGGAACCACAACGCCATCGGCCGAGGGTTCTCGCGGCGCCGTCCCCGCATGATCTGCACGATCGAATAGACGATCCCCGCGTACAGCAGCACGTCACCGGGTGACAGCACGACGCCGATCGGCTCCGGCACCCCGATAACGTCGCCGAGATGCCACAGCACGTCGTCGTCACTCATCAAGTGGTGCTTGCCGACGGTCGCATCCTGCAGCACGGCCGGGTTGCCGCCTGCGGTGGTGATCGCGTCGGCCCGCACCGGCATGCCGCCGTTCGCGACGACGACGACGAGGTTCAGCAGCAGCCCGAGGATCATGACGTAGCCCGCCGGGATCCAGCGGTTCGAGATCAGGAAGACCGCGAGCAGGAAGTACGACAACGCGAGAAGCACCGGCCCGACGACCGTGTCGGGGACCGGTCCGATCGTCAACGCGGGGAAGAGGTTCACTATCGCGGTCAGCCCGGCGCCGACGATCGCGAGTCCCCACCGGTTGATGCGGAGGTTCTCGAACCGGCGTAGCCGGCCGCCCATGACGTACCCCAGCAGCACCGCGAGCACGACCAGCCCGGGGACGAGGAACATGCCAGGGATATTGCCTGTTCGCAACGGGCGACGCACGGAAGCCGTTGCCGCCGACGCTCGATACGCTGGCCATCGTGAACGACGACACCGGCTACTTCGGCCCCGACAGTGTGTCGTGGCAGGTCCACAAAGAGGTCACGGTCCTGTTCGGCGGCGCGCGAGCCCTGCTGATGCAGGCCGCCCATCCGCTGGTGATCGCGGGCGCGGGGCAGACCGGCTTGTTCGAACGCAACCCGTGGAAAAGGCTGCAGCGCACGTTGATCCTGACGTACACGCTGACGTTCGGGACGAAGGCGGAGGCCGACGCCGCGGCGGTTCGGATCAACGAGCTCCACGCGCGCATCAACGGGATCGACCCAGTCACCGGCCTGCACTATGACGCGCTCGACCCGCATCTCTTGCTGTACGTGCACGCGTGTCTCGTCGACTCCGCGCTGTTGTTCGAGGAGCGCACGGTCGGCGCCCTCGACGATGCGGGCCGTCAGCGCTTCCACGAAGAGCAGATGCTCGCGGCGGAGATGTGCCTCGTTTCGCGCGACCTGATCCCGCCGACGGTGCCGGCGCTCCGCGCGTGGATGGCCGACGTCGAAGACCACGGCGAGCTGCTCGTCACGGACAACGCACGGCGGGTGGCCGACCTGTTCCTCGACCCGCCGCACGAGGCGGAGTGGCGTCCGGTGCTTGCCGGCGTGTCGCGACTGGCGTTCGCGACGCTGCCGCCGCTTGTGCGTGAGATGTACGGGTTCCCACTTGGACCGGTCCGTCAGGCGTCTGTCGACGCCGCGTTCGCGGTGACGCGCATCGCCCGCCCGTTCCTGCCGGCGAAGTTCCGGTATCTGGCGCCGTACGACATGTGGCGCCGGCGCCAGCGAGGCGAGGTCGTGCCCGACCAGGTTGGCGAAGCGCGGCGTTCGCTCGGGATCCGGCTCGGGGGCTGACCGCTCCTTGCCGCCGGTCGAGGGGCTCCTGCTCGATATCGACGGCGTGCTCGTTACCTCGTGGGAACCGATCGCCGGCGCGATCGACGCGATGGACGCGTTCCGCGCTGCCGCCGTCCCCGTCTGTCTCATCACGAACACGACGACGCACCCCCGGACGGAACTCGCGACGATGCTGAACCGAGCTGGCTTCGATGTTGCGCCCGACATGATCGTCACGGCGGTGACCGCGACCGCCGAATACCTGCGCCGCACGCATCCGTCGGCGGTGGTGTTCCTGCTGTCCGATGGCGACGCACGCGCCGACCTCGACGGCGTCGAGCTCGTCGACGACCCGGCCGACGCCGACGTGATCGTGCTCGGCGGCGCGTCGAACGACTTCACGTACGCCACGGTGAACGACGTGTTCGGCCGACTGATGCGAGGCGACGCGAGCTTGGTCGCGATGCACCGCAACATGTTCTGGCGAACAGCGGAGGGCTTCGAGCTCGACGCGGGCGCGTATGTGACCGGCCTCGAGGCAGCGTCCGGCGTCCACGCCGTCGTGTGCGGCAAGCCGGCGCCGGCGTACTTCGAGGCGGCGCTGTCCGTGCTCGGCGTGGATGCGGACGCGGCTGCGATGGTGGGCGACGACGTCGTGAACGACGTCGACGGCGCGCGCGCCGCCGGTCTCACCGGGATCCTCGTCCGCACCGGAAAGTTCCGGCCGGACGATCTGGATCGCGGGTCGCCCGATCACGTGGTGGACTCGCTCGCCAACGTTCCGGCTTTGCTCGGGCTGGCTGGCTAGACTCCGGCCGCCATGCCCAAGGTTCACGAGGCGATCGGATTCGTCGTGGTCGCCGTGTTCACCGTCGGCTGGCTCTGGGGCGGCGCCGCGCTCGTGCTCAAGCGCGATCCGGGCGAGCGGTTCTGGACGTGGATCACCGTCGAACAGGTGCTTGCGGGCGCGCAGGCAGCGATCGGCCTCATCCTGCTGGTGCTCGGCTATCGTCCGGACACCTCGTTGCACTACGTCTACGGGTTCGGGCCGCTCGTCCTCCTTGGGATCGCGCACGTGATGTCGCGCGAGGTCGCCGAAGGGCGCGCGTCTGGGGGCCGGTGGTCCGAGCCGTGGGTGCTGTTCACGGCGGCGTCGTTCATCTGCTTCGGGCTGTCGCTCCGCGCGTTGATGACGGGCCTCGGCATCGCCTGACGGGCGTCGCCCGGCCTGACCGAATGCCCGCCGACCCCGCGGTACCCTCGCCGCGTGCCGAAGGCCCTCAAGATCGTGGTCTGGGTCGCGGTGTTCGTTGTGTGCGCGGGGGTCGGCGCGTTCGTCGCCTCGCGTTCGAACCCCTTCCCGCCGGGCGTCGAGGATCCCGGCGCGCATCCGACGCCGACGCAGACGCCGACCCAGCCGGCGCCCGCCGAATGGACCCTGACGATGCGGGTCCAAACGCAGCACACCCTCCACGAGGGTGGCGCGTGTCGGAGCGATTGGAACGTCTCGGGCACGATCCAGATCCAGCCGAACGGTAAAACCTCGGGCGCCGCGGACGCGAAGCTCGCCGCGCCGGCCGCCTGCGACTTCTCGCAATCGCAGGTGCAGGCGAAGGCGATCAGGCTTGTGGTTACCGGCACACAGGGCGCCGGCGCGCTCAGACTCTCCTTCGCGGAGGGCGGCCGCACACCCGTCGGCTCCTCCGACCTGGGCGGCTTCACCAACACCCTGCGGTTCATCCATCCGGTGGTGAAGCTCCCGCCCGGCGCGACGGCCGGCCACGCCACGACCAAGGTGACGCGCTCCGACGGCGACCTCGGGACGTACGGATCGACTAGTTTGTTGCGCGTCGCGTTGCAGTCACCGTAGCTGATCTTGATGCGTCAACGCGCAACTAGCCAGTTGCAACGATGCAGTCGATGATTGTCGCGGAATGAATGACGAGAGTCTCCAGCGCGCCAACGCGTTCCTTGCTGCGGTCTCTGACCGGGTAGCTGAGGGCGAGGTTTTGCAGGAGACGCCCGCCGAGATCGGCCGGGTGCTGGGGCTGCCCGACCCGTTGTCGACCGCGCGGGCCGTCCGTGCGCTGATCGCGCGGCGACGGCTCGAGGCGGCCAACGGCTCCTACCGCCTGCTCGACGCGAAGCCCTTGGAAGCGGGCGAACGCGAGTCGATCGGCCGGCGCCCACGCCGCTCGAAGACCGTCCGCCCGGCGACGGCCGGCGGCGGAGGGCGTCCCAGCGGTGGCGCCGCGTACTCCGACCTGGGCCGCGCCGTCGTCGACAGGCTCGTCGACCTCGGTCGCGAGGCCGCGGAGCTGCGCGCCGAGAGCCGGACGCTCCGAGAGGAGGCGCGAGACGCGCGAGCGGCGCGCGACGAGGCCGAACGGCGTGCGCGCTCGCTCGGCGAGCGCACACGGGAGCTCGAGAGCCGCGCCGAGATGGCCGAGTCCAACCTTCGCGCGCTGCTTGCCACCGCCCGGACCGGCGGCAACACGCCCAAGCCGCACGACGCCCCGGTGGGTGACGCCGAGATGGCGGCGATCCTCGGCGTGCTGCGCGGCGATGAGGGCGACGAAGCCGAGGGCGAGAACGCGGAGACCGAGCCGAGCGACGCGCCGGCCGACGCGGTCAGCCAGCCGCCTACGGCTGCTGGTTGATGTCGATCAGGTGACAGGCGGCGAAGTGCTGGTCGCCCACCTCTGCGAGCGGCAGATCTTCGCCCCGGCACCGATCTTCGATCCCGAGCTCCGCGGCGCGGCCTGACGCAACCACCGGGCACCGAGGGTGGAACCGGCAGCCCGCCGGGATCCTCGTTGGGTCCGGAGGCTCGCCCTGCAGGATCTCTCGGATGACGCCGGCCTCGCCCGCCTCGGGAACGACTTTGAGCAGCGCCTTCGTGTACGGATGGCGCGGCCGGAGCAGCACTTCTTCGGTCGGCCCGATCTCCACGACCCGGCCCAGGTACATCACCGCGACGCGGTCGGCGACCGTCCAGGCGAGCCCAAGGTCGTGCGTGACGATCAGGATCGAGATCCGGAGTTCGTCGCGGAACTTCATGAGCAGCCCGAGGATCTCGCCGCGCACCGAGGCGTCGAGGTTCGACACCGGCTCGTCGGCGACGATGACCTTGGGCTCGAGCGCGAGGGCGCCCGCGATCACCACGCGCTGCCGCTGGCCGCCCGATAGCTCGTGCGGGTAGAGCAGGTAGAAGCGCTGCGGAGGCCGGAGCCCCGCCCGCGAGAGCGCCTGTGCGACCAGGTCCTCCTCGGTCTCGCCGTTGGGCCCCTCGTCGATGTCGTGGATGCGCAGCCCCTCGGCGACGATCTCGTAGATCGTCTGGCGCGGGTTGAGCGACCCGGTCGGGTCCTGGAACACCATCTGGACCTCGCGGCGGAACGGCCGGAGGCTTCGGGTGTCCCTTGGGAGCGCCTTGCCGCGGAACTTGATCGTGCCTCGCTGGGGCTGGATCAAGCCCAGCAGGGCGCGCGCCGTCGTCGTCTTGCCGCAGCCGGACTCGCCGGCGAGCGCGAGTACCTCGCCCTCGTGCAGGGTGAGGTCCACGCCGTCGACGGCCTTCGCGTCGGATCCCTTCTTGCCCATCAGGCCCGAGATCAGGCCGACGCGGGCGGCGAAGTTCACCTCGAGGTCGTCGATCTCGATGATCGGTTCACCGAGCTGCAGCGACTCGGAGCGTGCTTCCTCGGTGTCCGTCACGACATCACCGAGTCCAAGCTCGGGGCGCCGGCCACGTGCACGCACGCTGCACGCCGGTCGGCTCCGGCGTCCCACAGCTCCGGCACCACGGTCCGACAGGCGTCGATGGCGCGGGCGCACCGGGGGTGGAACGGGCAGCCGGACGGGATCAGCTGTGGGTCGGGCGGGTCGCCACCCAGCCCGGCCGGCTTGTGCCGGAACCGCGTGTCGCCGATCTCGGGGAACGCCGCCGCGAGCGCCGCGGTGTACGGGTGCTGCGGGGCGTGGAAGACCTCGTTCGCCTTTCCCTCCTCGACGATCTTGCCGGCGTACATGATCGCGAGCCGGTCCGAGACGTCGACGAGCACCGACAGGTCGTGGGTGATGAACAACATCGCGAGCCCGAGGTCGTGTTGGAGCGAGCGCAGCAGCTGGAGCACCTGGGCCTGGACCATCACGTCGAGAGCGGTCGTGGGTTCGTCCGCGATCACGAGCGTCGGGCTGCACGCGAGGGCCATCGCGATCATCACGCGCTGCTTCTGGCCGCCGGAGAGCTCGTGCGGGTAGTCGTTCTTGCGGCGCGGTGGGAGCCCGACCTGCTCGAGCAGCGCCCCTGCGCGGACGGCGGCCTCCTTCTCGGTGGCCATGCCGTGGACCTGGATCGCCTCTTGGATCTGGTCGCCGATCTTCTGGACCGGGTTCAACGCGTGCAGCGCGCCTTGGAACACGATCGACGCGCCGGTCCAACGCACGGCGCGCAACCGGCCCGGCTTGAGGGACAGGACGTCCTCGCCCTCGAGCTCGAGCTTCCCCTCGATCCGGGTGCCGGGCGAGTGCAGACGCAAGATCGCGCCCGCGATCGTGGACTTGCCGCAGCCGGATTCGCCGGCGAGCCCCAGCACCTCGCCCCGGTCGATCGAGAACGACACGCCGCGAACCGCGGGCACGTCGCCCCCCTTCGTCGTGTAGGTGACGCGGAGGTCCTCGACGTTCAGGACGCTCATCGCTCGCGGATCCTCGGGTTCACGATCTCGTCCATCGCGAAGCCGACCATCGTGAAGCCGAGGACCACGAGGACGATCGAGATGCTCGGCGCCATCAACCACCACCACGCGTGCAGCGTGAGCGCGCCGTGATTGAACGCTTCTTCGATGAGCGTGCCCCATGACTTGGCGTTCGGATCGCCGAGACCGAGGAAGGAGAGCTGGGATTCAGACAGGATCGCGATCGCGATCGTGAGGATGGTGTTCGCGAAGATGATGGGCATCAGGTTGGGTGTGATGTGCTTGATCACGACGTGCGCGTCGCTGGCACCGAGCGCACGCGACCGCTCGATGTAGGTGCGTTCCTTGACGGACAGGACCTGCGCGCGCACGAGTCGGGCTGTGCCTGCCCACGACGTCAGCCCGATGATGATGATGATGATCCAGAAGTTCTGGCCGAACATCGCCGCGAGAACGATCGCGAGGGCGAGCCACGGAAGCACGAGGAACACGTCGGTGATCCGCATCAGGATCGCGTCGTGGACCGAGCTCTTATAGCCGGCCCACATCCCGATGAGCGTGCCCAGCAGCATCGAGATCAGCGCCGCCGAGAGTCCGACGAACAACGAGATCCTCGCGCCCTCGATCGTGAGCGACAGCACCGAGATCCCATCGATCTGCGTGCCGAGCGGGTAATGCAACGAAGGTCCGGCCAACCGGGGGCCGTTGGTGGTGATCGTCGGATCCAGCGCCCCCTTGCTGGCGAAGATCGAGAAGATCGCGACCCCGGCGTAGAAGATCAAGATCGCGAGCCCGATCATCCCCATCTTGCTCTGCCGGAACTGCTGCCAGAACCGTCCGAGCGTTCGACGACGCCGGGCCCACCGCAGCTGACGCGGGGTGAGCTTATTCGGCGGAAGGACCGGGGCCTGGATCTCGGGCGCGGTGATCGCGGGTTCGGTCTTCATCGGTCATGCCCTCCGCACGCGGGGGTCGAGATACGCGTAGGTCAGGTCCGCGATGAAGTTCGCCAGCAGGACCGCGATGACCGAGATCACGAAGGTGGCCTGGAGCACGGCGAAGTCACGCTGCCGCAGTGCGTCGACCGACAGCTTGCCGACGCCCGGATAGCTGAAGACGAGTTCGACCGTGATCACACCGCTCAGGATGAAGCCGAACGACAGCGCGACGAGCGTGATCGTCGGCAGCAGCGCGTTGGGCACCGCGTGCTTGCGCAAGACGTACTTCTCACGTACACCCTTGGCCCGGGCCAGGGCGATGTACTCCTCACCCAGGACGTCCAACAGCGAGCTTCGCATCACCAGGTAGAACTCGCCCACGTAGGCGAGCGTGAGGGTGAGCCATGGGAGCGCCATGTGATTGATGACGTCGGTCCAGTGCGCGACCCCGGTCTTCGGGATCGGACTTTCGTAGAGGCTGACGGGGAACAGGTGCAGGGTCGCGGCGAAGATCAAGATGAAGATCATGCCCAGGACGAACTCGGGCATCGCGTACAAGACCATCGAGCTTCCCATCGAGGCCTGGTCGACTTTCCCTTGACGTTTCCAGCCGCCGTAGATGCCGAGCAACACCCCGATCGCGATCGCCGCGAACGTGCTGGTGACGATCAAGATCGCGGACTTCGCCATCCGTGACCAGAACATGCTGCTCACGCTCTCTTGCGGGTTCAAGATCGTGGACGTCCCGAAATTGAACGTGAGCATCTGCCCCATGTACGAGACGTACTGACGGGGCAGGGGGACGTCCAAGCCCCATTCGTGGCGTATCTGGTCGAGCTGCTCCGCGTTGAGTTTCGCGCCGCTCGCCTTCGCCCACGTGGCGACCGGGTCACCCGGTTGCCAGACACGGAACAGGAGGAACGCGAGGGACAGGACCAGGACGAGGGTGATGAAGAGCTGCCCGAGTTTCCCCAGCAGATACTTCGCCGTTCCCATCCTGCGTCCTGTCCCTCTCGCGTGTCCTAGGCCAGGTCCTCTTCTGATTTACCCCTGCGAACGACCATCACGATCCCGACGATCACGACGATGGCTCCGAGGATACCCACAATGATGAGCAGGCCCGAACTGGTCCCACCACTCGACGCGGACGCGCCGCTCCGAAGCTGCACCGTGAGCGCGGAATATGGGGTGTATTGGTTCCAGAGGAACCCATCCGGCTGAGGCGAGACGTTGTCCTCGAGGCCTGTCCACTTCGCGCTGTTGTACGCCTCGAGCGACTTGTCGTAGTACAGGACGATCTCTGGGATGTCCTTGTAGATGATGTCCTGCATCTTGAACACGATCGCCTGCCGGTCTTGCGGCGTCGGCGCGGTCTGCTGCTCCTTATAGAGCTTGTCGTATTCGGGGTTGGAGTAGCAGGTGTCGCTCCAGGTGCCGCACTGGCTCGACGTGTACGTCGACAGGATGAAGTCCGGGTCCGGGTCCGGCCCCCAGCCCCAGATGTACATGTCGTAGTCGTCGGCGAGCCAGGCCTGTGACAGCTTGCCGTCACTGACGACCTCCGACGTGGTCGCGATCCCGATCTGCTTCAGCCAGCCGGTGATGTACTGGCCCAGACGGGCGCCGATATCGGACTCGGCTCTCAGGATGAATCGGAAGTTCAGATCCTGGCCTGTTTTCGGATCGTTGAGGATGCCGTTGCCGTCCGTGTCCTTGTAGCCGGCGTCGGCGAGGATCTGTTTCGCCTTGTTGATATCGAACCCGATCATCTCGTCCGGCGTCGGGTTGTAGTGATAGAAGCTCGCGAACGGCGGGACGACCGTCGTCCCCGGTTCTCCGTACCCCGCGAGCACCTTGTCGACGATCGTCTGCCGATCGATCGCCCACGAGATCGCGGTGCGGACCGCCGGGTCACGCAGCGCGGGGTTCCCCGTGCCGGGGTTGTTCTTGCAGTAGGGGGCCGCGGTCGGCGACGTCGGGTCGCACATGTTGAAGCTCATCTGCCCGAACGTCACGGCCGGACCGACGTGCGTGGTGATGTTGCTGCTGCCGCTCTGGCTTTCGGTCTGCAGCTGGTTGAACAGGTCGACCGAGCCGAGGTTGGTGTAGTCGATCTCGCCCGCCTTGAGCGCGTTCACCATCGCTTCCGAGTTGTCGTAGAGGACGACCTTGAATTGGCTGATGTGCGGCGCGCCGCCCCAGTAGTTCGGGTTGGCCGTCATCGTCCAGCTCTGGCCCTTGACCCAGTCCGTCAGCTGGAACGGCCCGCTGCCGACCATCGGATGGCCTTCCGTGAAGAACGGCTCCTTGCTGATCTGGTCACACGTGTCGTTGCCGTAGATGTGCTCGGGCGCGATGTAGACCCACGGTGGACGGATCGGCGCGCTCGTCGGCTTCTTCGTGCTCCACACGAGCTGCGTGTCGCTCGGCGCCGTGATCGAGTTGGTGAACTCCGGCACGAGGTAGTCGAGCGAGTTGCCGAGCTTGCAATCAAGCGTCTTGTTGTACGTCCAGGCGATGTCCTTCGCCGTGAACGGCTGGCCGTCCTGCCACGTCATGCCGGGACGGATGTTGAACGTCCACGTGAGGCCGTCGGGCGACTGGGTCCAGCTGGTCGCCACACCGGGCGCCGCCTGCAGGGTCGACTTGTCGAAGTTCTCGAGGAGGTCGAAGTTGAGGGCAAGGATCTCGTACTCAGGCGACTCGATCGCCTTCCAGGGGTTCACCGTGGACACGTTGTTGATCGTGCCCTCGATGAACGTCCCGCCCGATCCGCCCGTCGACGCGGATGCTGATGCCGACGCCTTGGCGCTCGCGCTCTGGGCCCAGGCCGAGCCCGCGGCCAACAGCACGATGATCACGCCGCTGATCAGGACGAGGAGTCCTTTGCGGACCTTCCTCATTGTGGTGCCTCCTTCCGTGGGAGCTTCGTGTTGGTTCCTACGTACCTTTACGACCCCGGCACCACGCCGGGTTGGTCGATGACGAGCGTCTGAGCGTCGGCGTCTAGGGTCGCTTGCACCCCAAGGGGTATCGACGCCAGGTGCTTGCCGTGTCCAAGGGGGAGTTTGTAGAGGATCGGGACCTCGAGCGGTAGCAGGCACCGTTCCAGCACGTCCTCGATCGACCGGGTACGGGGGGAATCGGGGCGCGACTCCCGCCAGTCGCACTCGAACAGCTCGCCGACCACGACGCCGACCACGTTGTCCAGCTTGCCGGCATGGGCCAGCTGATGGAGCTCGACCTCCACTATGTAGGGGAGTTCGTGCACCTCTTCGAAGAACAGGATCGCGCCGTCGAATACCGGGTCCCACGGCGTGCCCATCAGATGGGTGAACGTGAACAGGTTGCCGCCGACGATCGGCGCCGTGACCTTCCCGCTCGCGATCGTGCGGACGTAGGGGTCATCGGGGTCGCGCGGCACCTCGCCGGCCCCGCCGCTTGTGAACGCTTCGATCGCGGAGTCCCACGTGAAGGCGGTACGCTCGGGGATGCCCATCGAGCCGAACCCCGGGCCGTGGAACGTCGCGAGGCCGCTCTGCTGGCGCAACGCGATGTGCAGGTTGGTGATGTCGGAGAAGCCCATCAGCGCCTTCGGGTTCTGCGCGATCAGGTCGTAGTCGAGGAACGGCAGGATCTCGATCGCGCCGGTTCCGCCCCACAAGACCTGGATCACGTCGACCTCCGGGTCGGCGAACAGCGAGTTCAGGTCCTCTGCGCGCTTCTCCGGTGGGCCCGCGACGTAGTCGTCCTTCAACCACACGGAGTCCGCGAGCTTGACGGTGTAGCCCTTGTCGCGCCACCAGCGGAGGGGGCGATCGATGTCGCTGGCGTTGAAATACGGCCCCGAGGGCGCCATCACGCCGATCGTGCCACCTTCGGGGAGCGGTTCCCCGAAGCGGGTGGCCTCGATCTGCGTCATGCCGGTTCCTCGGCGCGACGAGTTAGATGGGCGCTATCCGAGCGGGGCCGGCCGAAGCTTGTTCGGAACGAAGCGCTCACGTCCGTAGATCTGGTCCTCTCCTGACGCTGGGCACCGTTATCCATCCGGCGCGGTGCCCGCATAGGCGGGCATCATGCCCCAAAGCGCTCTCGAGCGCTAGTCCCCTTCGCCTAGTCCGTTGGGGTGCCTGAGGCGAGGCTCCGAGCGACCTTGACGAACCGCCGGAACACCTCCGTGCCCTGGTGCTCGTGGCGGGCCTGGTGGGCGGTCGCGGCCGTGCGCATGCGTGCGGACGTCGTATGCCACTCCGTTTCGAGCGCCGGGCCGATGTCGTCGATCCACAGATCGATCTCCGCCCGGTCGATCTCGAGATGGAACTGGGTGGCCCACACGCGGTCGCCGATGCGGAAGGCCTGGGCGTCGACGTGGTCTCCGGTTGCGAGCTGCTCGGCGTCCGCTGGCAGGTCGAACGTGTCCATGTGCCACTGGAAGACGAGGTCGCCGTCGACGTAGTGGGACAGGAGCTGGTCGTCGACGGCGGTCGGGAGCGGCCGAAGCGGGACGTAGCCGATCTCGCGAACGGGCGCCTTGCGGATCGCGGCGCCGAGCGACCATGCGAGCACCTGCGCGCCGAAGCAGATCCCGAGGTAGGGGGTGCCGCGGTCGAGCGCATCCAGCGTGAGCGCCCGGAGCTTGCCGATGAACGGCTGCTCGTTCGCGTGCTCGACGTTGTACGAGCTCCCGAAGACGACGACGCCGCCCACGTCCTCGAGCGACGGCGCCGGCTCGTGGTGGATGGCGTCCCAGACGCGAACCTGGGCGCCCGCATCGGTGACCGCGGTATAGCCGATCCCGAACGTCTCCGCCGCGTCGGCCTTCACGAACAACAGCGGCTTCATAGCGCGAGTCTACGGGCGGGCGGTCGGCTCCCCGAGCGTCGCCTCGGCGAGCAGCGTCGCGACGTCGGCGACGCGCATCTCGGAGCCCGCGGCCTTCGCCGCGTCGTCGAGCATCACGAAGCAGTACGGGCAGGCGACGGCCAGCGTGTCGGCACCCGTGCCGGCCGCCTCCGCGAAGCGCGTGTCGTTGATCCGCGCGTCGCCGTCTTCCTCCATCCACATGCGCGCGCCGCCGGCGCCGCAGCAGAAGGAGCGCTCGCGGGCGCGCTCCATCTCCGTGGCGGTCAGCCCCGTCGAACCGAGGACGTCTCGCGGCGCGTCGAAGCGGCCGTTGTGCCTCCCGAGGTAGCAGGCGTCGTGGTATGTGACGGTGCCGTTCGCGCCGGCCGTCGTCAGTAGCTTCCTCTCGGAGAGCAGGTGAGACAGCAGCTCCGTGTGGTGGACGACCTCGAGGTTAGCGCCGTAGTCGGGATATTCGTTCGCCAGCGTGTTGAAGCAGTGGGCACACGTGGCGACCACCTTCGTGATGCCGGCGTCGGCGAAGGTCGCGACGTTCTGTTCGGCGAGCATCTGGAAGAGGTACTCGTGGCCCATCCTGCGGGCGGGGTCGCCGGTGCAGCGCTCACGGCCGCCGAGCACCGCCCAGTCGACCCCGGCCGCGTTCAGCAGCCTGGCGACGCTTTGCGTGGTCTTCTTCGCGCGATCGTCGAAGGCGCCCGCGCATCCCACCCAGAAGAGGTATTCGGGTGCGGGGTCGCCGGCGGCGAGCACGCGGACGGGGATGTCGCCGATCCAGTCGGTGCGGGCCGAGGCCGGCTGTCCCCACGGGTTCTCGTTCGGACCCTCGACGCCGCGGAGCATCGTGCCCGCTTCGGTGGGGAAGCGCGATTCCGCCATGACGAGGTTCCGCCGAAGATCGACGATCGTGTCGACGTGCTCGATGTCGACGGGGCACTCGCGCACGCAGGCGCCGCACGTCACGCAGTCCCACACGACCTCGTCGGTCACCGCGTTGGGGACGAGAGGCTGCAGCTCGACCGTGCCCGTCGGATCGATCGCGACGACGGCGTCCCGGATGTCCATGATGAGCAGCTTCGGACTGAGCGGCTTGCCGGTGTTCCACGCGGGGCAGACCTCCTGGCACCGACCGCACTCGGTGCAGCTGAACAGGTCGAGCAGCTGTTTCTTCGACAGGTCCTTCGCGGTCGCGACCCCGAAGCGGAGGTCCTCCTCGGAGGCTTCGAGGTCGATGCGCTCGGGCTCGAGGCGGCCGCGCGGGCCGTTCTTCGCGAAATAGACGTTCGGCGCGGCGGTGATGATGTGCAGGTGCTTGGACTTCGGTAGGTATGCGAGGAAGCTGAGCACGATCAAGACGTGCGACCAGACGAAGACGCGCTCGAGCGTCTCGGTCGGCTGTCCCGTGCCGAACAGGTTCGACAGCGCGTTGGCGACCGGTTCGGCGCCCGGGTGCAGGGTCTGGCCCAGGGCGATCTTGGTCGCGTTCCACAGCAGGAGCGTGGCGACGATCCCGAGGATGGCGAGCAGGATCTTGTCGGCCTCTTCCATATGTGAGCCGCGGAAGCGGTCGGGGCGCTGCACCTTGCGGATGTAGAACGCGATCGCGACGCCGACCGCGACGAGCGTCGCGAACAGGTCGACGACGAACAGGAACCACGGCGCCTGGCCGATCACCGGCAGCGAGCGTCCGTCATCGACGATCGCGAGCATCGCCTCGATGATCGTCGGGAACAGCACGAGGAAGCCCCAGAAGATGAAGGCGTGCATCACGCCCGGAAGCGCCTTCTGGAAGAGCTTGCGTTGCCCGAGCACGTGCGCAAGCTCCCGTCGGGCGCGCGCGCCGGGCTCGGCGGTGCGCGCGGCCGGACGGGCCGCGCGCAGCAGCGCCATCCGCGCGCGCGCCCGCCGCACGAAGACGACGACCGCGCTCGCGATGACCGCGGCGAGCGCGACGGCGCTCAGGAGCTGGCCCGTCGACGCACCTCCTCGGTCAGCGCGGGCACGATCTGGAACAGGTCACCGACCACGCCCAGATCGGCGATCTTCAGGATCGGTGCGTCGGCGTCCTTGTTGATCGCCACGATGCGCTTGGCTCCCTTCATCCCGACGACGTGCTGAAGCGCGCCGCTGATGCCGGCGGCGATGTAGACATCGGGCTTGACCGTCTTGCCCGTCTGGCCCACCTGGTAGGCATACGGGACCCAGCCGGCGTCGACGGCTGCGCGCGAGGCGCCGACGGCCGCGCCGCCGATCGCCGCGGCGAGGTCGTCGAGCATCGCGAACGGTTCCGGGCCGCCGAGGCCGCGTCCGCCGGCGATGACGACGTTGGCCTCTTCCAGCTTCGGACCGCTCGCGGCCTCGGCATGACGTTCGACGACCGTCGCCGTTGCACCGGGCGGCGTCACGGCGTCGACCGCAACCACCTCGGCGGTGCCGCCGCTCGGCTCCGGCGGGAACGACTTCGGGCGGACGAGGACGAGCCGCGGCTCCGGTCCTGCGAGGTTGACGTCCACGATCTTCGTACCGCCGAGGATCTCGGTGCGGGCGCGTGACGAGCTTTCAACGTCGGTTGCGTTGGCCATCAGCGTCGAGCCCGTGAGCGCTTGGAGGCAACCGGCGACGTCGCGGCCCTCGTACGTGCCGGGGAACAGGATCAGCGAGGGCGAGTGCTGCCCGGCAAGCGCGTGGAGGGTGTGCGCGGCGGTCCGCCCTGGTCGATCGGCGAACGCCTGATCGTCGCTCGCGTACACCATCGTGGCGCCATGCTCACCGAGCTCTTTCGCGGTGCTCGATGCTCCGGGCCCGAGCGCCACCGCGGCGACCTCGCCGCCGAGCCCCCGTGCCTTCGTCAGCAGCTCGAGCGCGCTCGGGTGCGCGCCGTCGGGTGTGACCTCCGCGTAGACCCAGGTCGCGCCCATCAGATCACCTTCGCGTCCGCGAGGAGGTCGGCGATCCGCGCGACCGCGTCATCGCCGGTGACGATCTCGCCGCCCGCCTTGGCGGGCGCGTCGGTCACGGCGGCAACCGTTTGGGTCGGCGTGAGGTCGCTCACGCCGAGATCGGCGGCGCTCACGGTTTCGACCGGCTTCGACTTGGCGGCCATGATGCCCTTGAGGCTCGGGTATCGGGGCTGGGTTGCGCCGGCCGTGACGGTGATCAACGCGGGCTTCGGCGCGGTGAGGACGTCGTAGCCCGACTCGGTCTGGCGCTCGGCGCGGAAGTCGTCGCCGTCGGGCTCGAGCTTGCGGACGGCGGTGACCGCCGCGACGCCCAGGAGCTCTGCCAGCGTCGCTGGCATCGTGCCGGTGTAGCCGTCGGTCGACTCGACGCCGGCGATCACGAGGTCGTAGTCGATCCGGCCGACCGCCGCGGCGAGCACGCGCGCCGTCACGAGCGCGTCGGCCCCGCGGAGCGACGCGTCCGTGACGAGGACGCCGCGGTGCGCGCCCATCGCGAGGCCGCGCTGCACACCGGCGAGCGCTTCGGCGGGTCCCATCGAGACGACGGTCACCTCGCCGCCGCCGGCTTCGACGAGCTGAAGCGCCAGCTCGAGGCCGTATTCGTCGCCGGGATCGAGTGCGCCGTCGCCGGCGTCCCGGATCAGCAGGTTGTCGGGCCCGAGCGAGGGCGTGCCCGTCGGGTTGGGGACGAACTTCGCGAGGACGGTCACGTTCATGCAGCGGATGCTACCGAGCCGGCCCGAGAGCGGGTACCGGCGCGGTGACGCTCGGTCGGTTCCGCGCCCCCCGACGGGACCGCCTACAGTGCCGCTGTGACGGAAACACCGGCGGCGCTGGACGGGATCCGCGTGGCGGACTTCTCCCGGGTGCTGGCCGGACCGCTCGCGACCATGATCCTTGGCGATCTCGGCGCCGATGTCGTCAAGATCGAGCGCCCCGGCCTCGGCGACGACACGAGGAGTTGGGGTCCGCCGTGGGCGTCGGACGGCAACGCTTCCTATTACCTGGGCGTGAACCGGAACAAGCGGAGCGTCGTGCTCGACCTGAAAGACCCGGAAGACCTCGCGGTCGCGCGGGCGATCGCCCTGCGATCCGACGTCGTGATCGAGAACTTCCGGCCGGGAGTGATGGCGCGCGCCCGGCTCGACCACGAGGCGTTGTCTGCCGAGAAGCCGAGGCTCGTGTCGTGCCGGATCGCCGGGATCGGTCGCGGCGACATCGCGGGCTACGACTTCCTCGCGCAGGCGATGGGTGGGCTGATGTCGATCACCGGCGACCCCGAGGGCGAACCGCACAAGATCGGCGTCGCGGTCGTCGACGTGATGACCGGGTTGCACGCAGCGATCGGCATCCTCGCGGCGCTTCGCCATCGCGATCGCACCGGCGAGGGTCAGCTCGTGGAGGTCGACCTCTTATCGACGACGTTGTTCGCGCTTGCGAACCAGGCGTCGAACTGGCTCACCGCCGGCGTGGTCGCCGGCCGGATGGGGAACCGGCATCCGTCGATCGCGCCGTACGAGACGGTGCGTGCGGCCGACGGACCGTTCGTGGTCGCCGTCGGGAACGACGAACAGTTCGCGGCGTTCTGCGATGTGCTCGGTGCGCCCGAGCTGGTGGCCGATGAGCGATTCGCGACGAACGCCGGGCGCGTGACGCATCGCGAGCCGATGGTCGAAGCGCTCGAGCGCTCGCTCGCCGCCGCGTCCGCCGCAGAGTGGATCGAGCGTCTCGGCGAGCGCGGCATCCCGTGCGGGATGGTCAATCAGATCGACCAAGCGTTCGCGCTCGCCGATGGGGTCGGCCTCGAGCCGATCGCCTCCTTCCCGCGGGTCGATACCGTCGCCAACCCCGTTCAGTTCTCTCGAACGCCGACCACGTACCGCATGCCGCCGCCTGCTTTGGGGGAACACGATGCCGAGGGGCGGGCCGAGGCAGACGGCTGACCGGCCCGAGCCGGAGTGCGGCGGTCCGCATAGGCTTGCAGCTTCGAGGAAGGAGCCGTTCCGTGGATGCACCCGACCCGCTCGACCTGATCGACATCGACGCGCTGCTTACCGACGAGGAGCGACAGATCCGAAGCCTCGCCCGTGAATGGGTCGCCGACCGCATCCTTCCCGACGTCGACGACTGGTACGAGCACGGCGAGTTCCCCGCGCGCGAGCTCGCGAAGGAGCTCGGCCAGCTCGGGTTCCTCGGGATGCAGCTGCCCGACATCGGCGGGCTCGGCGCGGTCGCCTACGGCTTGGTCGAGCTCGAGCTCGAGGCCGGCGACAGCGGATTGCGCTCGTTCGTCAGCGTGACGAGCGCACTCGCGATGTTCGCGATCCACACGTTCGGGTCCGACGAGCAGAAGGCCGAATGGCTGCCCCGGCTGCAGTCGGGTGAGGCGATCGGGTGCTTCGGGCTGAGCGAGCCCGACAGCGGCAGCGACCCCAGCTCGATGCGGACGTTCGCCAAGCGCGACGGCGACGATTGGATCCTGTCCGGCACCAAGATGTGGATCACGAACGGCAGCGTCTCGGACGTCGCCATCGTCTGGGCCGAAACCGACGACGGCATCCGCGGGTTCGTCGTGCCGTGCGACGCGCCCGGGTTCTCGGCGCCCGACATCCACAAGAAGCTGTCGCTCCGCGCGAGCGTCACGTCCGAGCTCGTGATGGACGAAGTGCGGCTTCCGGCCGGTGCGATGCTGCCGGAGGTGAAGGGACTGCGCGGGCCGTTGACCTGCCTGAACGAAGCGCGCTTCGGCATCATCTGGGGTGTGATGGGCGCCGCACGCTCGTGCTTCGCGTCGTCGCTGGAGTACGCGAAGACGCGGATCCAGTTCGACCGGCCGATCGGGTCGTTCCAGTTAACGCAGAAGAAGCTCACCGACATGGCGCTCGAGCTGAACAAGGGGACGCTGCTCGCGTATCACTTCGGCCGGATGAAGGAACAAGGGCGGTTGCTGCCGCAACACGTCAGCGTCGGCAAGCTCAACAACACGCGCGCGGCGCTCAAGATCGCGCGGACGGCACGCGGCATCCACGGCGCCAACGGCATCACGCTCGAGTACCCGATCATGCGGCACATGACCAACCTCGAGTCGGTGATCACGTACGAGGGCACAGAAGAGGTGCACACCCTCGTGATCGGCGAGGCCCTCACGGGGCTCCGCGCCTTCACATAGCCACGTGGTTCTCAGCGCCGACGTCGAAGGCTTGATACTGCGCTCCTTGGGCGTCGAGTATCTCGAGCGATACGCCGAACGGGTTCGAAGAGTGGCCGACATGGGGACGTATACGCGGTTCCATCTTGCCCTCGACAACCGCGACGATGACGAGCGAACCTGAGGACTACCGGAAGACCAGCGCGAACATCAGGGCGATGAACAGCCCGATGACCACCGCAAGCGCGATCGTCAAGGTTCGTGCGCTCATGGAATCGTTCGCAGAGCCGCCACGACCCTGATCGCGAAGCCCTTCCTGCTGGTTGCGGAAGTTGTGGCCCCGTTCGTCGTTCGGCATGGCACGGATGCTACGTCCGACGAACGCCTCACGCGACGACCGTACGGACTAGCCTTCGCGCATGCGGATCGGGGTTCACCTGCGGCATTGGGATCGAACGCCACACGACGTTGCCGCGCTCGCGAAGCTCGCGGAAGACGTGGGGCTCGAGTCGGTCTGGGTCTCGGAGACATGGGGGTCTGATGCGGCCGTGCTCGCAACGTGGATCGCCGCCCATACGTCCCGGATCGCGATCGGCACCGGCATCCTGCAGATGCCGGCGCGGACGCCGGCGGAGACCGCGATGGCCGCCGCTACCATCGACCACCTGTCCGATGGACGATTCCGGCTCGGTCTCGGCGTCAGCGGCCCACGCGTGGTGGAGGGTTGGCACGGTCTTCCGTATGGGTCACCGCTCGCCCGCACCCGCGACTACTTGGCGATCGTTCGAGCCGCGCTCGCACGCGAGGAGCCACTGGTGTACGAGGGCGAGATCTACACCGTGCCTGTCCCAGGCGGCGAGGGACGATCGCTCAAGATGAACGTCGTGCCGCTCCGGAAGGACATCCCGATCTACCTGGCGGCGATGGGTCCAAAGAACGTCGCCGTCACGAAGGAGATCGCGGATGGCTGGCTACCCCTGTTGTTCAGTCCAGAACATGCCGGCCTGTTTGAACTGTCGGAGGTTCGGCCGGGCTTCGACGTGGCGCCGATGGTGCTGACGTCGATCGGTGACGACGTGGCCGCCGCGCGGAACGTGGTGCGTCCAGACATCGCCCTGTACGTCGGCGCGTACGGTCCGAAGACGCGGAACTTCTACGCCGACCTCGTTCGGCGGTACGGGTTCGAGGCGGAGGTCGACGCGATCCAGGCCGCGGCGCTCGAAGGCCGGATGGGCGATGCGACGGCCGCCGTGACCGATGAGATGGTTACCGCGCTCGCGCTCGTGGGCTCGGTCGACGCGGTTCGCGACCGGTTGCAGGCGTACGCCGATGCCGGCGCGACATCCGTGCTCGCGATGACGAAGGACCCGGATACCATCCGCAGCCTGGGAGAGGTGGCGACGTGACGACATATCTCGAGGACGTGCCCGAAGGTCTGCGGATCGA
The DNA here is from genome assembly GCA_036265325.1 of Actinomycetota bacterium. Classification (GTDB taxonomy): domain Bacteria; phylum Actinomycetota; class UBA4738; order UBA4738; family HRBIN12; genus AC-51. Next base: position 22,852 of record DATAPH010000035.1, read on the forward strand.
GAGCGATCGGCGCGTGATCACCGCCGCCGACATCGACGCCTTCGTCGAGCTTTCGGGCGATCGCAACCCGCTTCACACCGACGATGCATACGCGCGGGATGCCGGGTTCGCCGGACGCATCGCACACGGCCTGCTCGTGTTGTCGGTCGAGAGTGGCCTCGCGTCCGATGCCGACGATTGGGCGATCGGGACGTATCTGGAGGAGACCCGCCGCTTCGTCGGGCCCGTGCTCCCGGGCGACGAGGTCCACTCGGTGTCGGAGGTGATCGAGGTGCGGCGGTCGCGCTCGAAACCCGATCGCGGGATCGTCACCCTCCGTGTCGAGACGCGGAACCAGCGCGACGAGATCGTGCTCGAGGGCGCCGACGTGATCATGGTCGGCGCTCGGGGCGGCTCGTGACCGACGCCTACGTCGAGAAGCAACTGGTCGGGCTCGCGCACGACTTCGCCGCCAACGAGATCCGGCCGGTCGCGGCGGCGTTCGACGTGAGCGAGGAGTTCCCGGCGGGGGTCGTGCGGAAGGCGGCGGCGATCGGGCTCACGAGCTTCGACCTGCCGGCGGCGTACGGCGGCGGCGGTGTGGATTCCCTCCGGACCTCGTGCCTGATCGGGGCGGAGCTGGCTTGGGGCGACGCGCCGATCGGGTCGATGGTCGGCAGCGCCTCGTTCTTCGCCGACCCGCTCACGGCGCTCGGCACGGACGAACAGCGCGAGCGGTGGATCTCGCCGCTGTGCGGCGACGACCCGCCGATGACCGGCCTCGCGATCACGGAGCCGGGCGTCGGGTCGGACGCCGCGGCGATCACGACCACGGCGACCAAGGTCGACGGTGGGTACCGCTTGAACGGTCAGAAGACGTGGGTGAGCGGTGCGCCGGTCGGCCGGTACTACCTCGTGTACGCGACGGTTGCGCCGGGCACTCGCGCGAAAGGGATCACGTCGTTCGTCGTCGAGCAGGGCGACGAGGGATTCACGCTCGGCGCGAAGCTCCCGAAGCTCGGATCACGCTGCTACCCGACGGGCGAGCTCTTCTTCGCCGACTGCTTCGTGGCCGACGACCGGCGGATCGGCGACGAGGGGCAGGGCTTCTACGGTGTGATGCGGTCGTTCGACCGGTCGCGCGTGACGCTCGCGGCCAATTCGATCGGGATCGGCCGCGCGGCGCTCGAGTATGCCGTCGACTACGCGAAGCGGCGCGAGGCGTTCGGCAAGAAGATCCACGAGTTCCAGGCCGTGAGCTTCCGGCTGGTCGACGCGAAGATGGCGCTCGACCAAGCGCGACTGATGACGTTGCATGCGGCGGACCTCGCGGACGAGGGTGAGCCGTTCGGGACTGAGGCGTCGATGGCGAAGCTGGCTGCGTCGGACGCCGCCTGGAAGGCCGCCAACACGGCGGTGATGACGCTCGGCAGCTACGGCTACTCGCGTGAGTACCCGGTCGAGAAGTGGTTGCGCGACGCGAAGCTCGAGGAGATCTACGAGGGAACGAGCGACATCCAGCGGCTGATCATCGCGCGCTCGATGTTCCCGCGGGAACCCTGAACAGCCACCGGTCGATGGGCGTGGCCACGTAGGTCTCGACGTCCTCGTCCACGGTCGAGATCGCCTGCTGGACGACGCCGCACATCCCTTCGCGGAAGTCCGACATCAAGCGCATCAGCGTGAGACGCCGCCGTCGAGCGGTGCGATATCCGGGTCGCCCGTCGACCAGCCGGGGACCGATCGCGCGATCGCCCAGACGGGCGTCGTCGAACATCTAGCCGCGCTCGAAGTAACGCGCGAGCTCCCAGTCGGTGACGACCTGGTTGTCGAAGATGGTCTGCTCCTGCTCGGCGGTGTTCAGGAGATGCTCGAACACGAAGTCGCCGAACGCCTCGCGCGCGACGGCGGAGCCCCGGAACGCGTCGATCGCCTCGTGCAGGCTCGTCGGCACGCGCGGCACGTCCTTCGCCTCGTAGGCGTTCCCGACGAACATCGCAGGTGGCTCGACCTGGTTGCGGATGCCCCACAGCCCGCTCGCGATCGTCGCGGCGAACGCCAGGTACGGGTTCGCGTCGGCGCCCGGCAGCCGGCACTCGACCCGCGCGCCCCTGTGCTCGCCGACGGTGCGGTAGCCCGCCGTGCGGTTGTCGCGGCTCCAGACGATCGCGGTCGGGGCCCACGACCCGAGCTGGTAGCGCTTGAAGGAGTTCACGAACGGCGCGTACATCCACGCCATCTCGCGCGCGGTCGCCATCAGGCCGCCGAGGTACCAACGGTACGTGTCGGACATGTTGCGCTCGCCGTCGTCGGACCACATCAGGCTGCTCGCGCCGTCGCTGCTCCACACGCTGGAATGCAGGTGGCAGCTCGACCCCGCCTCGGCCATCGTCCACTTCGCCATGAACGTGATCGCGACATCGTTCAGCGCGGCGATCTCCTTGGCGCCGTGCTTGTACAGCGCGTGATGATCGGCGTTCGACAGGGCGTCGGAGTACGTGATGTTGATTTCGTGCTGGCCCTTGCCGAACTCGCCCTTGCTGAACTCGACCGGGATCCCGGCGCCCCGCATCCCGTTGCGGACCTGGCGGATGAACCACTCATCCTTGGTGGTCTGCAACATGTGGTAGTCCATGATGTAGCTCGAGCTCGGGCGCGCCTCGCGGTAGCCGCGGTCGGCCATCTCGTCGAACGAGTCCTTGAACAGATAGAACTCGAGCTCCGAGCCCGTCTTGATCAGATAGCCCATCCCGGCGGCCGCCGCGATCTGCGCGCGCAGGATCGCCCTCGGGGCGACCGCGGTGGGCTCGCTCGTCTCCTCGTCAGCGATGTCGCAGATCACCATCGCCGTCTTGTCGAGCCAGGGACACAGGCGGAGCGTCGCGAGGTCGGGGATCATCCGGAAGTCGCCGTAGCCGGTGTCCCAGCTCGCGTAGTTGTACCCCGGGAGCGGCTCCATCTCCATGTCGATCGCCAGCAGGTACAGGCAGGCGTGCAGTCCCTCGGAACCGAGCACCTCTTCGAGGAAGAAGTCCGGCAGGACCCGCTTGCCCATGAACCGTCCCTGCAGGTCGGTGAACTGACAAAGGACGGTGTCGACCTGGCCGGTGTGCGCCAGCTCGGCGAGCTCCTCGACCGACAGCATGCCCTGCGTCTGCATCGACCCTCCTCAACAGACGCGTGGGGCGCGGCCGCGAAGCGGCCGCGCCCACAAGCGCCGAGTTATGCCTAGACGGATTCCAGATCGCGCTCGATAGCCTTGAGCTCGTCCGCACTTCCCTGGACGACCGGCCCCTTGAACCACTTGCGAGCCGAGACCAGCCAGTAGATCGCCGCGAAGCCGATCACGATCGCCACAGCGATCCCCGCGTAGTTCAGCGCGTTCGCCACGGAGATACCGAGACCGCCGGGGCTGAACTGCGGCATCATCAGGACGATGCAGATGAAGACGACCCAGATCACCGCGACATAGCCCACCACGACGCTCCACTTGCCGAGGTTCCACGGGCCGGGGCGGAACGAACGCCCCGCACGCAGCCGGAGGAACGTCGGGATCACGTACGCGATATAGAGCCCGATCACCGCGATCGAGGTCACCGCGAAATACGCGACGACGCTGCCCTTCCAGTAGGCGGGCGCGACGAGCAGCCACGCGAGCGCGACCGCGAGCCAGATGCTGTTGGTCGGCGTCCGGGTGCGCTTGTTGATCTTGTGCCACGCCCGGTGCCCGGGGACCGCCCCGTCGCGGCTGAACGCGTAGATCATCCGCGAGTTCGCCGTCACGGACGACATCCCGCAGAAGAACTGTGCACCCAGGACGATCAGCAGCATGAACACAGTCCAGCTCTTGCCTGTCGCGTCCAGAAAGATCTGCGCCGGCGCTGCCACGGTGCCCGTCGCCGCCTGGAAGCCGGCGACCGCGTTGTCATATCCGGTCGTGCCTTGAACGGCGTACCAGACACCGAGCAACAGGATGTAGCCGAAGATCACCGACACGACGACCGACTTCCAGATGCCGTTCGGTCCCGACACGTCGGCGGCGTGGGTCTCCTCGGTCATGTGCGCCGAGGCGTCGTAGCCCGTCAGCGTGTACTGCGCGAGCAGCATCCCGATCAAGAAGATGTAGAGCGTCGACCCGAAGAAGCCGGTCGAGAAGCCGGTCCCGTTGATGAACCCCGCGGGGAAGATCGGCGCGTCGGGCGCGGCCGCCTTGAAGCTGTAGATGGTGCCGAAGCTCGTGTGCTGGTCCGGCACGAGGAACAGGATCGCGAAGATGATCAGCACACCGGCGACGTGCCACCAGACGCTGACGTCGTTCAGGAGCGCGACCAGCCTGATCCCGAACGTGTTCATCAAC
>DATAPH010000036.1:0-36619 GCA_036265325.1 Actinomycetota bacterium
TCGCCCATGCGGCCGGCCTGGTAGTCCTCCACCGCCTGGACCAACTCGTCGCGCGAGTTCATCACGAACGGGCCGTACCACGCGATCTGTTCGCGGATCGGAAGGCCACCGAGCAGCAGCACATCCATCCCCGCCGCGTTCGGCGCGTCCTGCGTGTGGTCGGCCCCGAGCTCGATCGCCTCGCCCGGGCCGAGGACGGCGATCTGCCCTTCGTGGATCGGTCGACCTTCGCCGACGGCGCCACGCCCGGACACCGCATACACGAGCGCGTTGAACTCCGGACGCCAGGCGGTCCGCAGACGCGCGCCCGGCGCGAGGGTCGCGTGCGCGTACGTGATCGGTGTCCGTGTCTCGCCCGGTCCGCTGACCCCACCGAGTGAGCCGGCGATGAGCCGCACAACCGCACCGGCGTCGTGCGACGTGACGAGGCCGAGATCGTTCGCCTCGAGGTCTTGGTAGCGCGGATCGAGCCACTTCTGTTTCGCGGGTAGGTTCACCCACAGCTGGAATCCGTGGAACAGGCCGCCGCCGTCGAGAAGGTCCTGTGTCGGCATCTCGGAGTGCACGACGCCGGAGCCGGCCGTCATCCACTGTGTCGCGCCGTCGGTGATGACGCCGCCGCCGCCATGTGAGTCGAGGTGCCGCAGCCGCCCGTCGAGCATGTACGTCACGGTCTCGAAGCCGCGGTGCGGGTGGTCCGGCGCGCCCTTGGCTTCACCCGGCGCGTATTCCACCGCGCCCATGTGATCCAACAACAAGAACGGGTCGGCCCACGAGAGGTCGAGTCCCGCCGTCGCGCGGCGAACCTTGAACCCCTCGCCTTCGAGGAACGACGGGGCGTCGACGATCTCGACGACGGCGCGGGTCGGCGCGTCTTCGGCGGCGTCGAGCCGGCGAAGGATGGTCGCATCTGCGGGCGTGATCGCGGGCATGGGTCAGGGAACGGCGGTCGGCTCGTCGCTATTCCCGCGACGGTCGCGGACGAGCAGCACCACGCAGCCCACGACGGCGATCGTTGCGAACGAGAACCACTGGATCGCATACGAGAGGTGCGGCCCATCGTCGAACCCGGGCGGCGCGACCGTTTCGGGTTGTGCCTGCGCCGGCTGCTGACCCTGCAGCAGGATGTACACCGGAAGGAGCTTGTACGGGAGGTCCCCGCGCCCCAGGTCGATCCGGGTTACGAGCGGTGGCGACGGATCCACCGGTGGATCCGAAACTTGGTCGGGCGGGAGCGCAAGCCCCGTCACCGTCACCGTGCCGGTCGGCGCCGCGGCCGCGCCGCCGATCGGTGGCGTTTGCGCCTCGAGCGGGACCCATCCGCGGTCGACGATGACCGCGCTGCCGTTGTCCAGGACGAGGGGCGTCAGCACGTGATTGCCGGGATCGCCCTGGTCGCTCGTCCGCCCGGAAAGGATCTGTTCGTGCGCGGGGTCGTAGGTGCCCGTGACCGTCACATGTCGGTACGGCATCGCGTCGGACGGCAACGACGTGATCGGCGCCGGCGCTTCGGCGCCGCGCGCCTCGAGCATCGCGTTGACGTCGCGGCGCCCGTGCAGCCGGTTGAGCTGCCACAACCCCAGCCGAACGCACGTGAACGCCACGATCGCCGCGATGGCGATGAGGATGATGTGACGCTTCCGCACGGACACGGTCGGAGGATAGCCACGGGGGATACGGTCGCGGCCGATGGCACGTCCGATCCCCGATGGGCGGCTATGGCGCGCTCCTCGAGGCGGAAGAGGATCCGACGACGTTCACGGCGGTCGCGGCGGCGAGGCCCGCGATCTTCCAGAGCTACGACGAGATGCGCGCGGGGCCGGGCGATGCGTTCGATTCGGCGGAGGACTTCGCGGCACACGACGTGATCACCGGCGCCGGGACCCTCGCGATCACGCCCGTCCGCGTCGACTGCGGGACCGCCGATCCGTTCTACGACAACGACCCCGCGTTCGTCGCCGCGCTGCCGAGCCCTCCGGAGGGCTCGTGGTTCCGCGGGTGCCACAACTGAGGATCCTGGCGCGTCGTCGCGCCGGCGCAGATCGCGTCCCTCAGCCGGGCGTTCGCCGCTATCCCTTGATCTCCTGGATCGTGTTGCCGCCGTCGACGACGATCGTCGCGCCGGTGAGGTAGCTCGCACGTTCGCCGGCGACGAACGCGATCACCTCGGCGACCTCGTCGGGGGTTCCCGATCGGCCGAGCGGCGTGTGAAGACCGGCCTCCGCTTCGTCGGGGAGCTGCGATCCCGTCGCGATCCAACCGGGCTGCACGGAGTTCACGGTGACGCCGCGTGCGCCCACCTCGATCGCGACCGCGCGCATCAGGCCGTCCATGCCGGCCTTCGCGGCGCTGTATGCCGGAGCCCCCGGTGCGCTGACGAGCGGGCCCGTGACCGACGACACCATCACGATGCGCCCCCAGCCGCGTTCGACCATCGCCGGCGCGACCGTCCGAGTCACGTTGAACGCCGTGCCGAGCGTCTGATCGAGCTGCGCGTCCCACCCTTCCGCGTCGAGCTCGAGGAACGGCACCTCGTCCTGCTCGTCGCCGACGGCGACCATCCCCGCGTTGTTGACCAGGATGTCGATGCGGCCGAACCGGTCGAGCACGCGCGCGACCATGTCGTCGACGGCGCCGCGGTCGGTGAGATCTGCGGGGAAGCCAGCGGCGACGTACCCGCTTTCCTCCAGTTCCCGCGCCCGATCGTGGATCCGATCCGTGGTCGATCCGATCGCAAGGATGGCGCCCTCGCGGCCGAGCAGACGCGCTGTGGCGAAGCCGATACCGGAAGTCGAGCCCGCTCCGGTCACCAATGCGACCCGGCCGGTCGCCTCACCGCGCATGCGCCGCAGCCTATCGGTGCGCTCAAGCCGGATGACGCCGGGAACCGATGTTCATGGTAAGACGGCGCGGTGGGGTCGCTCGCCCGGTGAGACGGGCGATCCCCCAGGCCGGCTCGGGGGATGGAGGTGATGGTGATGCAGCGTGTTCGCACGCGCATCCGCGACGTGCTGGCCCTTCTGGGTGATGAACGTGGGGCCACGGCCATCGAGTACGCGTTGATGCTTGCATTGATCGCGATGGTGGTGTTCGTTGCGGTGCAGTTCTTAGGGCAATCCACGAGCAACGCGTTCAACAGCATGTCGTTCTCGCCGTAGGTCGTTGCGACGGCCTCGGCCGCATGCCAGGGTTTGCCTCGGACCTGCTCGAGAGGGGGAACGAGGATGCTCCTAGCCCAACAGACGACCACGACGAGCGCAGGTGGCGGCGGAAGCCTCGGCCTGACGTTGATCTATTTCGTCGTGCTGTGGGTCATCATCGGCCTGCCGACGTACTTCATCTTCAAGAAGGCTGGCCCGAACGGCGATCCCGCTTGGGGCGCGTTCGTCCCGATCTACGGCTTCTACATCTTGTTGAAGGTCGTCGGCCGGCCGGCGTGGTGGCTGATCTGGATCTTCATCCCGATCGCCAGCCTCATCGTGATCATCATCGTCTACAACGATCTGTCGAAGAGCTTCGGTCACGGTGTCGGCTTCACGCTGGGGCTCATCTTCCTCAGCTGGATCTTCCTTGCGATCTTGGCGTGGGGCAGCTCGACGTATCGAGGCCCGTCGGCCCCGAACGCCGCGGGGATGGTCGCGCCGCCGCCGCCAGCGCCGCCGATCACGTCGTAACGCTCTCTGTCGCCGCCCCCATCGGCTAGCCTTGCCCGCCGATGGGGGCGACGGCACATCTCCTCGAGCTGCAAAAGCTCGACAGCGCGATCGACCGCCTGAAGGCCCGCATCGCGACGCTCACCGCCGGGTCCGAGCTCGCCGCCGCCGTCCGCGACGCCGACGCCGCAGAGGCGCGCCTTGGCGAGATCAAGCTGCAACTCGACGCGCTCGACCGGGATACCGGCAGGCTCGAGCACGACGTCGATTCGCTCCGCCAGAAGGCGTCGGCCGAGGAGCAACGCATGGCGAGCGGCGCGGTCGCGAACGCTCGTGAGCTTGAGGCGATCGGGCACGAGATCACGAACCTTCGCCGACGGATCGCCGACCGTGAGGACGAAGAGCTCGCGATCATGGAGCGGCGCGAGACGCTCGCCGCGGCCGAGAAGGATGCGGCGGAAACGGCGACGAACCTTCGCGACGCCGCGGACACGCTTCGGGCGGCCGCGGGCGACGAGCTGACCGCGGCAGAAGCCGATCTGGCCGCGCGAGCGTCCGAACGCCCGGCGGCCGTGGCGACCGTCGATCCCGACGTGCTCGAGCTCTACGAAGAGCTGCGGCCGCAGAAGAAGGGCGTCGGCGCCGCGGCGTTGGTCGACGGCGTGTGCCAGGGATGCCACGAGCAGCTGTCGGCCGTCGAGCTGTCGCGGGTCAGATCGACCGACGGGATCCCGCGCTGCGAGCACTGCCGCAGGATCTTGGTCCTGTGACCGACGCGCCGGTTCGCGTCATCGTGAATACCGACGGCGCCGCGCGCGGCAATCCCGGCCCCGCGGGGGCAGGCGCGATCGTCGTCGACCCGGACGGCGAGGTGCTCGCCGAGGTCGCCGAGGGGCTCGGCGAGACGACCAACAACGTGGCCGAGTACACGGCCGCGATCCGCGGGCTCGAGGCCGCGGAAGCGGTCGGCGCGCGCGAGGTCGTCCTTCGCTCCGACAGCCTGCTGCTCGTTCAGCAGCTGACCGGCCGATACCGTGTGAAGACGGCGCACCTGCAACCGCTCCACCGCCAGGTGCGTCAGCTGGCCACCCACTTCGACCGCGTGATCTACGAGCACGTCCCGCGGGCGCGCAACGCCGAAGCCGACCGGCTCGCGAACCTCGGCGTTGACACCTGGCTGGCCGAGCAGGGCCGCAGCCGGTAGCGTTGCGCGCCGGAGGAGCCGGCCGGGCGGCCGCGGGCGTTTCGGCGCTCGAGGAAAGTCCGGACTCCACAGGGCAGGACGCTGGCGAGAGCCAGGCGGGGGCGACCTCGCGAAGGGGCAACAGAAAGGACACCGCCTCGCGCGGCGACGCGCGCGGTAAGGGTGCAACGGTGGGGTAAGAGCCCACCAGCGCGGCGGACGACCGCCGCGGCTCGGCAACCCCCGTCCGGAGCAAGGTCGAGCAGGAAGCGTTCGAGGGTGGCCCGCCCGAGCTTCCGGGTGGACCGCAGTGGCCCGGCGAACGGGCCGCCGCCGACGCGATGCGTCGGTGAGACAGATGGTCGCCGGCGGGGGAACCCGCGCACAGGATCCGGCTTACAGGCCGGCTCCTCCTTCCGCGCTAAAGACGCTACGCGCCGGCGTTCGCCAGGCGACCCTCGATCGCCCTGCGGAGCTGTTCGCCGGCGTGGTAGCTCGACCGCACCAACGGACCGGCCTCGACGTGCGCGAGGCCGAGCGCTTCGCCGGCAGCGGCGTGCTCGGCGAACTCCTCCGGCGTGACCCACCGATCGACCGGCAGGTGCTCGGGCGTCGGCTGCAGGTACTGGCCCATCGTTACGATGTCGACGCCCGCGGCGTGCAGGTCGGCGAGCGCGGGGACCACCTCATCGGGCCGTTCGCCCATCCCGAGGATCAGGTTCGACTTCGTGATCGCACCCGGCCGATGACGCTTCGCGAAGCGAAGGACATCGAGCGAACGCTCGTAGCCGAACGCCGGCCGGATCCGGGCGTGCAGGCGTGGGACCGTCTCCAGGTTGTGCGCGAACACCGTTGGGCCGGCGTCGAGCACGGTCGCGATGTCTCGCTCGCCGCCCTTGAAGTCGCTCGGCAGGACCTCGACGTCGATCCCGGGCACCGCTGCAGCACACGCCCTGATCGTCTCCGCCCACACCTGCGCGCCGCCGTCGGCGAGATCGTCGCGCGCGACGCCGGTGATCACGACATACCGGAGACCCATCCGCGCGACGGCCTCGGCGATCCGCACCGGTTCGTGTGCATCGACGGCGTCGGGCTTCGCCGTCATCACGTCGCAGAACCCGCATCGTCGGGTGCACTTCATCCCGAGCAGCAGGAAGGTCGCCTCGCGCGCCTCCCAACATTCGCCGATGTTCGGGCACATCGCCTCTTCGCAAACCGTGTGCAGGTCCGCGTCTCGCATGAGGTGCTGCAGCTCGCGATACACCGGCCCGCTCGGCAGCTTGACCTTGAGCCACGGAGGTTTGCGCACGCCTGGCTGGTTCACGCCCGGCCCGTTCGTGACACCGACGATGGGCAGGTGGAGTCTTCGGCCGGAAGGGTTATGCGCGCGTTCGGGCATGTGCGTCGAGTGTACGCTCGGCCGATGCGTGGACCCGCCCCGCTCGTCATCGGCTGTCTCGTGCTCGTCGCGTGCGGCCGGTCGTCCGCCGCGGACAACACCCAACTCTGCCAGGACCTGGTGAACCTGCAGGCAACGGTGGCGTTCCTCGCCGCGCCGGATCCGTCCACGACGGTGGGCCAGGTGCGGGGCGCCCTCGACAAGCTTGACCCAACGTTCCAGGCTGTGCACAACGACGACAACGTGCCGGACGCCGAGGACAAGGCGTTGCTCGACGCCCAGCAGGCGTACCGCGATCAGATCGCGAACATGGGGGACGACACGCCGTTCGCGCCGACGTTGCAAGCGACGTCGGCCATCGGGCAGGCGCTGCTCCACGACTACGAGGTGGTCCGGCTGCGGCTGGCGTGCCCGACCAACCTCGAGCCCCGGTAGCGCGTCAACCGGCGTCCGCGTGCGCGGCGCTTCCTGGTAGCGCGACGTCGCGCAGGATCTGCGCGTGGTCCGGAACCTTGCCGGGGATCACGACATGGAACGCCGCGCCGCCGCCGTCGCGCTCATCCGCCCACGCTCGGCCGCCGTGCAGCTCCGCGAACCGGGCGACGAGTGAGAGGCCGATGCCGGTGCCGGGGGCGTGCGGAGACCGCGTCGGTCCCTGCCGGAACGGCTCGAAGATCGCGGCGCGAAGCTCCGGCGGCACGCCGGACCCATCGTCTTCGACCGTGATGCGAACGCCGCCCTCGTACGGGGTGACGATCAGCCAGATCCGCGTGTCGGCGTCGGTGTGCCGCGCCGCGTTCATCAGGAGGTTCTCAACGATGCGCTCGATCTTCGGCGGGTCGACGGGGATCACCACGGGGTCGGTCTGCACGATGATCTCGCGGCCGGCGAGCGCGTCGAGATGCTCGACCGTTCGCCGTGCGATCGCGGAGACGTCGGTCACCCGGTACTGCGGCTCGACGATCCCGCGATTCAGGCGGTCGATGTCGAGCAGGTCCTTCAGCAGACGATCGAGCTTCTTCGCGTTGGCCGCGAGGCGAGACAGGAGATCGTCCCGATCCTGGCCCTTGATGTCCGGCGCGCGTTCGAGCGTCAACGCCAGTCCGAGGATCGACGTCAGCGGGCTACGAAGCTCGTGCGACACGGCGGCGAGGAAGGTGTTCTTCATCTCGTCCAGCGCGCGCAGGCGCTCGGCCGCTTCGCGCTCGCGCTGCTCGCTCTCACGCAGCGCCTGTTCGGCGAGCTTACGCTCCGTCACGTCGAACATCACGCCCTGCACGAGCATCGGCTCGCCGTGCTCGTCGGTGAGGAACGTCGTTTCGTCATGGATCCACACGATGCGGCCGTCGGGCGTGCGCATCCGATACTCGGCGCGCCAGTTGTCCCCGCGCTCGACCGCGTCGAAGAACGAGGTCAGGGCGACGTCCCGGTCCTCGGGAAGCACGAGGCGGTACCACAGGTCGGGGTCGGCGATCCATGCTTCGGGCGGGACGCCCACGATGTCGGCGACCTGCGGGCTCATGTAGACGGTGTCCATCGAGTCGGTGGGGCGGTGGAGGTAGATCGCCGCCGGCACGTGCTCGACGATCGCGCGGTATCGCTGCTCGGCGTCGGCGAGCCGTTCCTCGGCAAGCTTGCGTTCCGTGACGTCGAACATGATCCCTTGACTGAACAGCGGCGCGCCGTCGTCGTCGCGGATGATCACCGCCTGGTCGCGGAGCCACACGACGTTGCCGTCCTTGTCGAACACGCGTAACTCGATGTCCAGCGGTTCGCCGGTCTCGTAGTGCGCGGCGTCGGCCGCCGCGGCGCGCTCGCGGTCGTCGGGGTGCAGCAGCCGCGACCAACGGGTCGGATCGGCGAGCCAGTCCTCGGGCGTGAAGCCCAAGAGCCTCTCGATCTGCGGGCTGATGTACCGCGTGGGCCATCCTTCGCCTGCCGGTGCGCATTCCGAGAGGTAGCTGATCGCCGGCATCTCCTCGACGAGCAGGCGATAGCGTTCCTCGGCCTGGCGGATCTGTTGCTCGGCTTCCTTCTCAGCTGTGATGTCGAACAGGACGCCCTGCCAGTAGCGCTCGCTGCCGTCGAGGTTGCGTACCAGGTACGCCTCGTCGCGCACCCACACGGTGTCGCCGGACTTGCGCCGAAGGCGGTACTCACAGCGGAACGGCGTCCCGTCTCCCGTGGATTCGTCGTCGCGCGCGAGGGCCCGGTCGCGGTCGTCGGGGTGCACGGTGTCGAGCCACTGCGCGAACGTGCCCCATTCGTCGTCGCTGTACCCGAGGAACGAGTGCACCTGCGGGCTCATGTAGAGGTTGTCGCCGGTGACGGGGTCCTCGATGTACGTGACCGCCGGAAGGTGCTCGATCAGCGAGCGGTACAGCGTCTCGGCCTCGTCGAGGCGTCCGACGGCGAGCTCGCGCTCGATCGCCGCGCCGAGCGTGCTCGCCGTGACGGTCAGCGCCTCGATCTCGGTGTCGAACCGTTCGTGCGCATCGGTGTGGTCGAACGCCACGTACCCCCACCAGGCGCCGTCGACGAAGATCGGGACGACGATCAACGACCGGATCGGGAACGGCTGCGAGCCGAGGATGCCCTGCTCCGAGACGGGGAACGCGTCGACGTTCCCATGGATCGGCCGCCCGGCCGCGAGCTCAACTGCCCAGCGCTCGAAGCCAGCGCCCTCCCAGGGGAACGGTTCGTCGTCTGCGACGATCCCGCCGACGGCCCACGCTTGCACGAGCTGGACGCCGGGGCCGCCGTCGGGCATCGCGATGTTCCGGTAGACGCTGCAACGTTGCGCCTCGCCCGCGCGGCCGAGCCGCTCGAGCACCTCGGGCAGATGCGCCTCCCACTCGGCCGAGCGCAGGAACCGTGCCGCGGCGACGCTCGTTGCTTCCAAGATCGCATCCCGCCGGGCGACCGCGTCGGCGGCCAGGTGCGCGTCCGTGACATCTTGCAAGACCCCGTGCCACCGCCCGCGGCCGTGCGCGTCGGTGACCTGCACCGCGTGGTCGTGCAGCCATACCGTGCGTCCGTCCGCCGCGACGATCCGGTACTCGACGTCGAACGGCTCTCCGGTGTCGTTCGTCGCGTTGGACTCCGCAAGCACGCGTGCGCGATCGTCGGGGTGCAGCATCTGCACCCAGAGCTCGGGGTTCAGCATCCGCTGCTCCGGGGTGTAGCCGGTGAGTGCCTCGTACTGCGGGCTGATGTACAGCGCGGTGGCGATCTCGTCGACGGCATCGGTGTAGATGGCGACCGGCAGCTGTTCCACGAGGGTTCGATAGCGCTCCTCCGCATCGCGGAGCCGCTCCTCGGCGGCCTTCCGCTCAGTGATGTCGTACACGGCGCCGAGCCAGTACAGCGGCGTCCCGTCCGCGTCGCGGATCAGGCGTGACTCGTTGTGCACCCAAAGCATCCGATCGTCGCGCGTGAACGTTCGGTAGTCGATGCCCCATGTGTCGTCGCCGTCGTCTGCGGTGTTCGAGGCGATCACCCGGTCCCGATCGTCGGGGTGCAGGCGGTCCTGCCAGAGCTCGTGGTCGGCCGACCACTCCTCGGCTGTATAGCCGTACATCGTCTCGAGCTGCGGACTGACGTAGATGTCGTCGCCGGTCGCGGCATCTTCGATGAACACGATGGCGGGCAGCTGCTCGACGAGCGTGCGGAACCGGCCCTCGGCCTCGAGCAGGGCGGCCTCGGCGGCCCGCCAGCCGGTGACGTCGACGAAGGCGCCTTCGACCACGCGGATGTCATCCCGGCGCGTGCATGTCGCGCGGTCGTGCACCCACAGGACGCGCCCGTCGCGATGGACGATCCGATATTGCTGGTCGAACGGCTCGGCATCGGCTTGCATCCGGTCCCAGGCGGCGAGGACGTCGGCCCGGTCGTCGGGATGGATCGCATCGTTCCACGCGTCGATGTCGGCGAGCCACTCGTCGACCGTGATGCCGAAGAGCTGCTCGACGCCCGCCGCGACCCAGCGATCGGTGACCGCCTCGGCGTCGTCCACGGAGATCTGGTACGCGACGAGCGGGAGGTGCTCCAGAAGCAGACGCCATCGCTCCTCCGCGCTGCGCGCCGCTTCCTCTGCGTTGTGGCGCTCGGTGATGTCGACGATCACGCCTTGGTAGAGGTGGCCGCCGTCGGACCCTTGGCCCACCGGGTTCGCTTCGTCGCGGACCCAGAGCCACGCGCCGGCCATGGTGCGGAGCCGGTACTCCGCCGAGAAAGGGCCGCCGGTCTCGGTCGCCTCGCGCCACGCGGCGCTGACCGTAGCCTCGTCATCAGGGTGGGCGTGCACGGACCACGCCATCGGGTCGTCGAGCCATGCCTGCGGGGCGACGCCGAGCACCTGCTCGATCTGCGGGCTGATGTACAGCGCGGGAACGGTTCCCTGCGCGAACGACGAATCCCACACGTACGAGATCGCCGGCACCTTCTCGACGAGCGTGCGGTAGCGCTCCTCAGCGGCCGCCGCACGATCTTCGGCCTCCTTGCGCTCGGTGATGTCGAACATCACGCCCTGCGCCAGCTGCGGCCGACCGTCGGCGTCGCGCTCGTAGTACTCGGACTCGTCGTGGATCCACCGGATCTCGCCGTCGGGCCGGACGATCCGATACTCGGCCAGATACGTCGAGCCGTCGCGGTCGGCGACGCGGGAGAGTTCGGCAACCCGCTCGCGGTCGTCCGGGTGGATCTGCCCCGACCAGTCCCGCTCGTGGTTGTCGGCCGTGACGCCGAACAGCGTTTCGATCTGCGGGCTCACGTACCGATAGCGGTGCTCCTGCGGCAGCCATGTGAACGACACGACCGGCGAGCCAGCGATCAGCGCGCGGATCTGGTCGTCCGCGTCGGCGCGAAGCGCCGCCTCGCGCGCTTCGCGGCGTGCACTCCGTACCGCGAGCACCGCGACACCGACCGCCACCAACAGGAAGCCCCCAACCAGGTCGTCGCCGACGTCGGCCTGCGCAACGATCGGCTCCAAGCGATCGAACGCGCCGGTGAACGCGCCAAGCAGGAACAGGCCGACGCAGGCCACGGCGACGACGAGCGCGTCGCGGCGGCCCGGTCGGCTCGACGGCCTGCGGGTGTCTGCCGGTTCCCCCACGTGTGTCGTTCATCGACATGCGGGTCGGCCGCCTGTATCCGGCCATCCGCAGCGGACGCTGCTGGGACGGCGGCTCCAGCTACCGCGTGAATCGCGGGTCAGAACCGGGCGAGGTCCGCCATCGCTCGGTAGATGTGGTCGGGCTCGGGCTCTGTGTAGAAGTGCTCCAGCGCAGCGGCATACGGCATCGCCGGGATATCGGGGCCGCCGATCCGGATCAAGGGTGCGTCGAGGTCGAACATCGCCTCCTCGGCGATCTGGGCGGCGATCTCCGCCCCGGCGCCGTAGGTGCGGTTGTCCTCGTAGACGACCATCGCGCGCGAGGTCTTGCGGACCGAAGCGAGGACGGTGCCCATGTCGAGCGGCGCGAGCGAGCGAACGTCGACCACTTCGGCCTCGACGCCCTCGTCCTCGGCGAGCCGGTCCGCCGCCTCGACGCACCGGTGCCGTTCGTAGCCGTACGTGACGACCGTGAGGTCGGTGCCCGGCCGCGCGACCGTCGCGACGCCGATCGGCTCGACATGATCGCCCGCCGGTACGTCCCCGGTGATCGCGCGGTAGCACCGCTTGTGCTCGAGGAACAGCACCGGGTCGGGATCGCGGATCGAGGCCCGCAGAAGACCGGCCGCGTCGGCGGGCGTCGAGGGCATCACGACCTTCACCCCCGGGATGTGCGCGTAGAACGCCTCGATCGATTGCGAGTGGTACAGGGCGCCGTGGATCCCGCCGCCACAGGGCGCGCGGATCACCATCGGACACGTCCAGTCCGCGTTCGTGCGATAGCGCATCCGCGCGGCCTCGGACACGATCTGATCGAACGCCGGATGGATGAAGTCCGCGAACTCGATCTCCGCGATCGGGAGCATGCCGTGCATCGCCATCCCGATCGCGACGCCGACGAGGCCGGATTCCGCCAGGGGAGTATCGATCACACGCTCCTCCCCGAACTCGTCGAGGAAGCCCTGGGATACCTTGAACACCCCGCCGCGCGCCCCCACGTCCTCGCCGAGCAGGACGAGACGGTCGTCGGCGGCCATCTCGTCGTGCAAGGTGTCGCGGATGGCGGTGACGAGGTTCGTCTCGGTCATCAGGCCGCCGGATCGGGGTCGTCGGCGAACACGTTCCGCATCGCCGTCGCGGGATCGGGGTCTGGGGCATCCCACGCCGCGGTGATCGCCGCCTCCACCTCAGCGATCACGTCGGCGCGCATGTCCTCGAGCGCGGCATCGTCCACGAACTGATGCTCGAGCAGATAGGCGGCCGACCGGTCGATCGGGTCCTTGTGCTTGTGCTCCTCGACCTCGCTCCGCGGCCGATAGGTCTTGTCGTCATCGTCCGAGGTGTGCGGGAGGTACCGGTACGTCTTGCATTCGATCAGCGTTGGCCCCTCGCCGGCGATCGCGCGCTCACGCGCGGTCCGCATCGCTCCGTAGCACGCCAGCACGTCGCTCCCGTCGACGACGACACCCGGCATCCCGTACCCTTCGGCACGGCTGGCGACGTCGCGCACCGCCATCTGCTTGTCCTGTCGCACACTGATCGCGTACTCGTTGTTCTCGCACACGAAGAGCACGGGGAGCTTGTGGATCGCCGCGAAGTTGAGCCCTTCGTGCCAGTCGCCCTCGCTCGTCGCACCCTCGCCGAACCAACACCCGACCGCGGCCTCCTCGCCGCGGTACCGCATCGCATAGGCGATGCCGGCGGCGTGCGGAACCTGCGTCGCGATCGGGGAGGAGTGACTGACGATCTGCAATCGGCGCGCTCCCCAGTGGCTCGGCATCTGGCGGCCGCCGGACGACGGATCGTCGGCCTTCGAGAAGACACCGAGGAAGACCTCGTACGGGGTGAGCCCGGCGACAAGGACGACGCCGAGGTCGCGGTAGTAGGGCACCCAGACGTCGACCCCGGGGGTGAGCGCGGCGGCGGTTCCGATCTGACAGCCCTCATGGCCAGACACGGGAACCACGAACGGCGCGCGGCCCATGCGGTTCTGCCGGAACGACGCCTCGTCGATCAGACGCGCGGTGAGCATCCAACGATGCATCCGGAGAAGGTGGTCGGGCGTGAGCCCGAGTGTTTCGTGGGGCGCCTGGGTCACCTGCGTGGACACGACCACCTTCCTCGCACCTGTCGCGAGTGTACCCATCCCTCGCGAAGCGAACATCGATGGCAACCCGTACCCCCTAGGGGTATACTCGCGGCCATGGACACGAACGTGCAGACGGATCCGGTCTGCGGCATGGAGATCGATCCCGCGACAGCGGCGGGCGCGTGGCCGTACGAGGGCATCACGTACTACTTCTGCTCGGTCGGGTGCCTCGAGCGGTTCAAGGCGGACCCCGCCGGCGTGCTCGCGGTCGCGCCCAGCGATCGGTCGATGGACCCCGGCGAGGGAGGCTGACCATGTACGGATACGCATCGAAGAAGGACGACCTGCAGTCCCGGCTCCGCAAGATCGAGGGTCAGGTGCGCGGCCTGCAACGGATGGTCGACGAAGACAAGTACTGCATCGACATCCTGACGCAGGTCAACTCTGTCACGGCGGCCCTGCGTGCGGTCGGGATGGGGCTCCTCGACGATCACGTTCGGCACTGCGTCGCCGACAGCATCGCGACCGGCGAGGGCGACGAGAAGATCGAAGAGCTGATGGCGGCCGTGGGACGGTTCGCGGGCCGGTGACCGACACGGCGGAGCTCGTCCTCGACATCGAGGGGATGACGTGCGCCTCGTGCGTGTCGAAGGTCGAGCGCGCCCTCGACCACGTGCCCGGTGTCGACGCGGTGGCGGTGAATCTCGCGACGCGGACCGCGACCGTCCACGGCCAGGTCGACGACACGGCGCCGCTCGTCGGCGCGGTGATCGGCGCCGGGTACGGCGCGCGCCCGCACGACGCCCAGCGAGATCCCGCCGACGAGGAGCGGTCGTGGCGTCGCCGGTTGCTCGTCGCCGTCCCGTGCACCGTGGCGACGCTCGTGTGTGCCTTCGGGTTCGCCGGCTCAACATGGGCCCCCATCGCGGCGTGGGTCTTCGCAACGCCGGTCGTGTTCTGGGCGGGCGCGCCGTTCTTCGTGCACGCGTTCCGGGCGGCGCGGCACCGGACGACGTCGATGGACACGTTGATCGCGCTCGGCGCGTCGGCCGCATACGGCTACTCGATATGGCAGGTGCTCTCCGCCCCGGCAGGGACCGCGCCGATGGCGTACTTCGACACGGCGGCCGTGATCGTCACGTTCATCCTGGTAGGCAAGACGGTCGAAGCGCGGGCGCGCGCAAGCGCGGGCGACGCCTCTCGTGCGCTGCTCGCGCGGATGCCCGCGGAGGCCGTGATATCCGAAGACGACGGCGAGCGTCGGATCCCGTTGGGCGAGCTCCGGCCGGGGATGCATGTCGTCGTCTATCCCGGCGGGACGGTGCCGGCCGACGGCGTCGTGCTCGACGGAACGTCGTCGGTCGACCTGTCGCTGCTGACCGGGGAGTCGCTGCCCGTGGACGTCGGTCCAGGCAGCCAGGTGGTCGGCGCCTCGATCAACGGCCACGGGCGGTTGCTGATGTTCGTGTCGACCGTTGGGGGGCAGACCCGGTTCGGCGCGATCGTGCGGGCCTTGCAGGCGGCGCAGGCGACGAAGGCTCCGGTGCAGCGTCTCGCCGACCGGATCTCGTCGGTCTTCGTGCCGCTGGTGCTCGGGCTCGCGGCCGCAACGTTCGTCGGCTGGCTCGTCGTGGCGGATGTATCGGGCGGGACGGCGCTGGTGCATGCGACCGCCGTCATCTTGATCGCGTGCCCGTGCGCGCTCGGGCTGGCGACACCCGCGGCCATCGTGACCGGCGCCGGGAGAGGCGCCGAACTGGGCGTGTTGCTGAAGGGTGGCGCAACGGTGGAAGCGGCGAGCCGCGTCGACACGGTCGTGCTGGACAAGACCGGGACGATCACGCAGGGCGCGATGACGCTGG
The DNA here is from genome assembly GCA_036265325.1 of Actinomycetota bacterium. Taxonomy (GTDB): domain Bacteria; phylum Actinomycetota; class UBA4738; order UBA4738; family HRBIN12; genus AC-51. The sequence goes on from DATAPH010000036.1 coordinate 15,300, forward strand.
CCGACGTACGGCCGCTCGCCGCGCTCCCGGCCGACGACGTGCTCGCGCTCGCGGCGGCCGTCGAGACCGGCTCCGAACACCCGATCGCCCGCGCGGTGGTCATCGCGGCGCGCGAGCGAGGCATCTCGATCCCCTTCGCGAGCGACCATCGCGTCACGCCGGGCGCTGGCGCCCGCGCGCGCATCGGCGCAGACGCGATCGAGGTCGGCCGCCCGAACGGCCTGGATGCGGCCGCCGACGCGGTCGTCGACCACCTCGCCGCCCGCGGCGCGACGCCGTTCGTCGTCGGACGCAACGGAGAACCGGTCGGCGTCATCGGCGTCGTCGATCGGATCAAGCCCGAGGCGCGGTCTGCGATCGATCAGCTACACGCCTTGGGCATCCGGATCGCGATGGTCACCGGGGATCGCGCGGCCACCGCCCGCGCGGTCGCGCGAACCGTCGGCATCGACGACGTGACCGCGGAGGTCGACCCGGTCGAGAAGGTAGCGGCGGTCGCCCGCGCGTCTGCTGGGGGCCGCGGCGTAGCGTTCGTGGGCGATGGCCTGAACGACGCGCCCGCGCTGGCCGCGGCGTCGGTCGGGATCGCGATGGGTTCGGGCACCGATGTCGCCCTCGCCGCGGCGGACGTGAACCTGCTCGGCTCCTCGCTGACCGGGGTCCCGCTCGCCATCGAGCTCTCGAGGCGGACCTACAGGACGATCCAGCAGAACCTGTTCTGGGCCTTCGCCTATAACGTCGTGATGATCCCGCTCGCGGTGGTCGGCCTGATCGAGCCGATGTGGGCCGCAGCGGCGATGGCGGCCTCGAGCGTCTCCGTCGTGGCCAATGCCCTGCGGCTCCGGCGGTTCGTACCGCGAGAGGTCCCGTAGCATGGACGTGATGGAACACGTCATCGACGTCACCGATGAGACCTTCGAGCAGGTCGTCGTCGAGGGGTCCAAGACCGCGCCCGTCGTCGTCGACCTGTGGGCATCGTGGTGCGGCCCGTGTCGGACGCTCGGCCCCATGCTCGAGGAGGCGGCGACAAGCCGCGACGGCGCCTTCACCCTCGCGAAGATCGACGTGGACGCGCAGGGCGTCGGCAACGCGCTCCTGCAGGCCGTGCGCTCGCAGAGCATCCCGACGGTCGTCGCGTTCCGCGACGGCGAGCCGGTGAGCATGTTCATCGGCGCGATCCCGCAGGCCGAGATCGACCGGTTCCTCGACTCGATCCTGCCGAGCGAGGCAGAGGTCGACGCGAAGGAGGCCGCCGAGGAGCTCGAGGCCGGCGACGTCGGCGAAGCGGAACAAGGCTTCCGTGAGGCGTTGGAGAAGGAGCCGAACAACAAGGACGCAGCGCTCGGTTTGGCGAAGATCTTGCTCGAGCGCGGGGCGATCGACGAGGCTCGCCCGCTGATCATGCCGCACCTGCCCGATCCCGAGGCTGAGCATCTGCACGCGCGGATCGAGGTGGCCGAGTGGGCCACGATGCCCGCCGACGGCCGGCTGGGTCAGGCGCGACAGGCGGCCGCGCGCGGCGACTGGCGCGACGCACTCGAGGGCATGGTCGAGGCGCTCAGCGACCAGCGCGACGACGCCCGGCAGGCGCTCGTCACCTCGTTCGCGGCGCTGGGTGACGAGGACCCGCTCGTGCCCGAGTACCGTCGCCGGCTGGCAGCCGCGCTGTTCTGACGCCATGGAGCCGCACGAAACGATCCAGCGGTGGTGGGACGAAGACGCCTCGGTCTACGACGACAGCGTCGGCCACGCGATCTCCGATCCGGTCGAGGCGGCCGCATGGCGTCACGCGCTCGAGGTCATCTTGCCCGACCCGGTCGCGCGGGTGCTCGATATCGGCACCGGAACCGGCTCGCTCGCGTTGCTGATCGCCGAACTCGGGCACGCGGTCACCGGTCTCGATCTGTCTGAGGGGATGTTGGCGCGGGCACGCGTGAAGGCCGACGAGGCCGGTGCGTCGATCGTGTTCGTCCACGGCCGCGCCGAGGAACCACCTGCGGGTCCGTTCGACGCCGTCGTCGAGCGGCACGTCCTGTGGACGCTGCCCGACCCCGTCACGACGCTCCGTGCGTGGCGTTCGGTCACGCGGCCCGGCGGACGGCTGGTGCTCCTGGAGGGTTCCTGGGGCGGCGATGGTCCGTTCGTCGCCGTCGCCGATCTCGCGGCACAGGCATTCGAGCGGCTCTACGGGATCGGGGGGCACCACCACGAGGCGTACCCGAGCGGCCTCTCGTTGCCGCTCCAGAACGTTTCGTCACCGATGCCCTTCGTCGAGGCCGTCGCCGACGCCGGCTGGGAACGGCTCCGGCTGGGCCGCTTGCGCGACGTCGAGTGGGCGATCGAGCATCGGCAGCCGTGGCCGCTCGGCACGCTCACGCATCGGCCGCGCTTCGCGATCATCGCCGACGCGCCGGCGTAGCTCAGGCGACCGCGGCCGCGACGAACGGCCGAACGACGTCGTCCGGTGGGTCGATGAACGTCAGCCCGAAGACATCGGCGATGTGCCCGACGGCTGTCGGCGCCACCTCGGCGACGGGGACGTCGCGGCCGAGCACCCTGGCGAGCGACGTCACGCCGCGGTCCGGCAAGCCGCACGCAACGATCCCGTCGAACCACGCGAGGTCGGTGTCGCAGTTGAGCGCCATCCCGTGCAGCGTCACGCGCGTCCGGAGCAGGCGCACGCCGATCGCGCAGATCTTGTCGTCGCCGACCCACACGCCGGTCTGCACGTCGGCGCGCCGATCGGCTGCGACGCCGACGTCGGCGCAGGTGCGGATCGCGACCTCCTCCAACCGGCGCAGATGCGCCGCGGCGTCGGGCCGGCTCCCGAGGCCGACGATCGGGTAGGCGACCAGCTGGCCGGGCCCGTGGAACGTGAACGAGCCACCGCGATCGATCCGGCGAACCGCGCCGCCACGCGCGGCGACGGTGACCTCGTCCCACAGCAGCTCATCCGCAGTGGCGCGCCGTCCGGCGGTGAACACGGGTGGATGTTGCAGCACGATCACCGCGTCGGGGATCTCGTCGGCGAGCCGGCGGCGCGCGAGGTCGTGCATCGCCTCATTCGCGACGTCATAGTCGACCAGCCCTTCAGGGCGGAGCAACCACGCCGCTCGCCCCTCGGCCACTGCGTCACAGCCCCAGGTCTTCGGCGAAGTCCCAGGTCTCGAGGTTGTGCTTCACGCGCGCGAGGAACCGGGTGGCGAGCTCGCCGTCGATAAGCCGGTGGTCCCACGACATCGAGATGTAGACCATCGAGCGCACCGCGATCGCGTCATCCTCGACGACGACGGGCCGCTTCTGGATCGCGTCGAGCGACAGGATGCCCGCGTTCGGTTGGTTGATGATCGGCACCGACACCAGCGAGCCGTACGGGCCGGGGTTCGTGATCGTGAACGTGGCGCCCTGCACCTCGTCGGGTTGCAGCTGATGCGACCGGGCCCGCGCGGCGAGGTCCGCGATCGCCCGCGCGATACCGACGGTGTTCATGCCGTCCGCGCCCTTGACGACCGGCACGATCAGTCCCGCGTCGTAGGACACGGCGATGCCCATGTTCACGAATCGCGGGGTGACGATGTTCTCGCCGTCGAGCCGTGAGTTCACGAGCGGGAACTGCTGGAGCGCGTCGATCGTCGCGCGCGTCACCATCGGGAGGTACGTGAGCTTGACGCCGAAGTTCGCCTGGAACTTCTCCTTGATCTCGGCGCGCAGGCGCACGAGCCGATCGACGTTGACCTCGACCATCGTCCAGGCGCGCGCGGTCTGCTGGGCCGACGCGAGCATGTGGCCCGCGATCGCCTTGCGGACGTGCGACATCGGCTGCGCGTCTTCGCCCTGGCCTGCGGGCATCGACGGCGGCGCCACCATGACGGCTGCGGCCGCCGGGCCGGCGGAGGGCAGGGGCGTGACCGTCCCGCTCGAGGCGGCGGGAGCAGCGGTTGCGGCCAGCACGTCGGCCTTCGTGATGCGGCCGCCTTCGCCTGTTCCCGCGATCGTTGTGAGGTCGATGCCTCGGTCGTGCGCGAGCTTGCGCACGATGGGCGACAGGATGTTCGAGCGGGGTCCGCGGTCGGGCATCGTCACCGACGGCGCAGGGGCCGGCTGACCGGAAGGTTGCACCTGTGGGGCCGGCGACGGTGGCGCCGCCGACGCACCCATTGCCGGCGGTTGCGCAGGAGCCGCTGCCGGAGTTTCAGCGGCCGGCACCGCAGCGGCCGGTTCCGGCGCGGATGAGCCGTTGCCGCTCGCACCCGAGCCATCGTCGATCTCCATCACGGCGGTGCCGACGGGCACCGTCGTGCCTTCGGCGACCAGCAGCTTCGTGACGGTTCCGGCGACGGGTGACGGGACCTCGGTGTCGACCTTGTCGGTCGAGATCTCGAACAACGGCTCGTCGGCCTTGACCTCGTCGCCCTCGTTCTTGAGCCATTTCAGGATGGTGCCCTCGACGATCGTCTCGCCGAGCTGCGGCATCTGGATCGACGTCACGACTGCCTCCTCACCACGCGGACAGACGGTCGACCGCCGCCTCGATATCGGCGACCTGCGGCAGGAACGCGTCCTCGAGCGGAGGCGAGAACGGTACCGGATGGTTAGGCGGCGCGAGCCGCATCACCGGTGCGTCGAGGTGTTCGAAGGCCTTCTCCGCGATCACCGACGCCACCTCCGCCCCGATCCCGAGGAAATGGAACGACTCGTAGAGAACCAGCGCCCGCGACGTCTTCTCGATCGACCGGATCACCGTCTCCTCGTCCATCGGGTAGACGGTTCGCAGGTCCACGACCTCGACCGAAACGCCACGGCCGGCGAGGGTGTCGGCGGCTTCCAACGCCTTGTGGACCATCGCGCCGTACGTGACGATCGTGACATCGTCGCCCGCACGTTTGACCGCCGCCGAGCTGATCGGGATCAACGCCTCGGCATCCTCCGACACATGTTCTTTGATCCGCCGGTACAGCGCTTTGTGCTCCAGGAACAGGCTCGGGTTGTCGTCACGCACGGCCGACTTCAGCAAGCCCTTGGCGTCCGACGGGAACGCGGGGCACATGATCTTCATGCCGCCGGCGTAGGCGAACCACGGCTCGGGATTCACCGAGTGGAAGTTGGAGGCGCGAACACCGCCGCCGCTGGGCGCGCGTAACACCACCGGCGTCTTCACGCCCGAGCGGTAGTGGTAGCGCGACAACACCGTGGTGATCTCGTCGAAGCCGCTCGTCATGAAGTCGGAGTACTGGAACTCGGCGACGGGCCGCCACCCCTCCATCGCGGCGCCGACCGCGAACCCCACGATGGTCTCCTCGGCGATCGGCGTATCCATCACGCGGTCGGGGCCGAACCGTTCGAGGAACCCCTCGGTGACCTTGAAGGCGCCGCCGTAGACGCCGATGTCCTCGCCGAGCATGATGACGCGCTCGTCGCGCTCCATCTCCTCCCACAGGGCCTCGGCGACGGCGATCAGATAGGTCGCCTGTCCGTCCTCGGCGCGCTTGCCGCGGGGTTCGGCGCCGTGGCCGGCCGCGCCCGACTCGACCGTCGTGCTCGCCATCACCCGGCCTCCGTTCCGCCGCCACGTCCCGGCTCGGCCGTCCAGTAGCCGTCCTCGACCCAGACACCTTTGTCCACGTCTCCGGGCTCGGGGAACGGCGACGCGAGGGCGTAGGCGTGCGCCTCTTCGAAGGCCTGCTCGACGCGCGCCTGCATGTCGGTGATCGCGGCGTCGTCGACGATGTCGGCCTCGCGCAGCCGGTCCTCGAAGTTCTTCACGGGGTCCTTGGAGAGCATGTAGTGCTCGAGGAGCTCGCGCGGCACGTACTTCGCCGGGTCGTGACCCGCGTGGCCGCGCCAGCGAAGCGACACGGATTCGATCAGCGTCGGACCACCGCCACCGCGCGCGCGTTCCACCGCGTCGCGGGCGGCCTCGAAGACCGCAAGGACGTCGGCGCCGTCGACCCGCACACCCGGGATGCCGTAGGCCACGGCGCGCTCGGCGATCGTCGGCACCGCGAACTCCTTCTCGTTCGGGGTCGAGTACGCGAACTGGTTGTTGTTCACGACCCAGATCACCGGCAGTCGCTGGACGGCGGACCAGTTGATGGCCTCGTGCCAGCGGCCGTTGGACGTGGCGCCATCACCGCAGATCGCCATGGCGACGCGGCCGTCGCCGGCCCGCTGGTACGCCCAGGCGGCGCCGACGGCGACCGGGTACGCGATCGGGAGGTGCGACATGACCGCGTACGTGCGGTTCCCGTCCCAGTCGCCGATGTGACTGTTGCCGTCACGCCCGCGCAGGTAGCCGTCGATCCGGCCCCAGAACTGGGCGAGCACGCGGTTCAGGTCGAGTCCCTTCGCAAGCTGCGCGGTGAGATCCCGGTGCGTCGGGAACAACGAGTCGCGCGGCTCGAGCGCGAACACGGTTCCGACGTGCGTGCCCTCCTGGCCGCGCCCCGAGTAGATCGCGCCGGGCAGACGTCCCTGCCGGTAGAGGGCCTCGAGGCGCTCGTCGACGTAGCGCGCGAGCTTGAGCAGGTACAGCATGTCGCGCAGCTGCTCGTCGGGCAGCGGCAGGTCGTTCGCGGGCGCGTCCGATCGCACGGTGGTCGCCAGGTCGTCCTCCTACGGCGTGTGAAGGGCGCGGCCGGCGAGCGCGAGCATCGCCTCGCCGACGCCCTCGGACAGGGTCGGGTGCGGGTGGATGTGCGCGGCGACGTCGCTGGGCGACGCCTCCCACGCGGTGATCAGCATGCCTTCGGCGATCAGGTCGGTGACGTGTGGGCCGATCATGTGCACGCCGAGCACGGGACCGTCGTTCGCGTCGGCGACGACCTTTACGATGCCGCCCTCGCCCACGATGTTCGCCTTGCCGATCGCGCGGAAGTCGAGCTTCTCGACCACGATCTCGTGCCCGGCCTCGCGCGCCTCGGCCTCGGTGAGCCCCACGCTCGCGAGCTCAGGTGAGCTGTACGTCACGCGCGGGATCCCGTGGTAGTCGATCGGCGGCACCTCGACGCCGGCGATCCGCTCGGCGACCGCCATGCCTTCGGTGAACGCGACGTGCGCGAGTTGCAACGGCGTCGCGGCGACGTCGCCGACCGCCCAGATCCCGGGCACGGTGGTGTGCAGTTGGTCATCGACCTGGACGTACCCCCGCGGGTCGAGTGCGACGCCCGCCTCGGCGGCGCCGAGGCCATCGGTCAGCGGGCCGCGTCCGATCGCGACCAAACAGATGTCGGCGCTGACGGTCTGGCTCACGCCGTCGGCCTCGTAGGTCACGATGGCCTCCGCGTCCGTTGACACGATCGACGTCACGCTGGCGCCGGCGGCCGTCGTGATTCCGCGCTTCCGGAATGCCCGTGCCACGGCCTTCGACAGATCCTCGTCCTCGAGCGGCGCGAGCCGGGGAAGCGCCTCGATCATCGTCACCTCGGCGCCGAACGAGCGGTACATCGAGGCGAACTCCAGGCCGACGGCGCCTGCCCCGATCACGATCGCCGACGCCGGGATGCGGTCTGCGCGGAGGGCCTCGTCGCTCGTCATGATGCGACCACCGACCTGGAGGCCGGGCAGGAGGCGCGGCCGCGAGCCCGTCGCAAGGACGATGTCGGTCGCGATCACGGGTGTGCGGTTCACGGTGAGCGCGCGCTCGCGGCCGAGCGCGGCCGTGCCGGTCAGGACCTCGATCCCGCGCTGGTTGACGAGGCCCGTCACGCCTTTGACGAGTTTGTCGATCGAGGCGTCCTCGAACGCTTGGATCGCCGACCAGTCGGGCTCGCCCGCTGCCTTGATCCCCCATTCTGAGGAGCGCTCCACCGTATCCATGACGGCTGCGGACTGGAGCAACGCCTTCGTCGGGATGCATCCCCGCAACAAGCAGGTTCCGCCCAACCGGTCGTCGCGTTCAACCAACGCGACATGCTTGCCCAGTTGCGCGGCACGCAGGGCGGCTGAATATCCGCCGGTGCCGGCGCCGATCACGACTACGTCGTACGGGTCGCCCATGCGGAGAACCAGTCTACCGTCGTTGTCTGGACCGGCAGGCGCGAGCGCGTCGTCTCCGGCGTAGCATCGCCGCGTGACCGACGACATCGAGCTGAAGCGCTCTCCGCTGGAAGCAGAGCATCGTGCGCTGGGCGCGAAGCTCGGCCCGTTCGCCGGGTGGAACATGCCGATCGAGTACGCCGGTGCCCTCGCCGAGCACCAGGCCGTCCGCGAACGGGTCGGCCTGTTCGACCTCACCCACCTCGGCAAGGTCGAGATCGTCGGTCCGGGCGCGCTCAGCCTGCTTCAAGGGGTCGTGTCGAACGACGTCGCGGCGATCGAGGTCGGGGAAGCCCAGTACAACCTGGTGCTCAACGAGGGCGGCGGCGTGATCGAGGATCTGATCGTCTACCGGCTCGAAGCCGCGCGATACTTCGTCGTGCCGAACGCCTCGAACACGAACCGCGTCCTGCAGATCCTGGCCGACGCAGAGAGTCCCGAGCAGGTTCACCTCATGTACCACCAGGACTGGTGCTTCCTCGCGGTACAGGGCCCGCGATCGCCCGCGATCGTCGAGGCGATGTTCCCGGAGGCTGCGGGGCTGAAATTCATGCGATGTGCCGAGTCGGCGTTCCGGCGACGCCCGGTGATCGTGACGCGCTCGGGCTACACCGGCGAGATCGGGTTCGAGTTCTTCACGTATCAAGACATCGCGCTCGAGCTGTGGCGCACGTTGCTCGAGGAGGTGGAACCGATGGGCGGCGCGGCGTGCGGCCTCGCGGCGCGCGACATCCTCCGGCTGGAGATGGGCTACCCGCTCTACGGACAGGATCTGTTCGAGTCCTCCACCGCGCTCGAAGCCGGGCTTTCATGGGCGGTCGCGTTGGAGAAAGGCCCGTTCCGGGGGCGCGACGCATTGCTCCGCCAACGCGAGGAGGGGCTGCCGAGCCGGCTCCGCGGGCTGCGGATGCACGAACGTCGCCACATCCCGCGCGCCCATTACCCGGTGTTCATCGGGGACCGCGTGGTCGGCGAGGTCACCAGCGGCAGCTTCTCACCGTTGTTGCAGACCGGGATCGGGCTCGCGTACCTGTGGCCGGGCGACGTCGTGGATGTAGGCGATGAGGTGGTCGTCGACATCCGCGGGCGCCGGGGCGCGGCAACCGTCGTCCGGCCGCCGTTCGTCGACCGGAGCCCCCGCTAGACCGGCTGTTTGGCGACCGCGCTGACGAAGTCTGCGGCCCCGTCCTGCCCGAACCTGACGTGTTGCACCAGCCGCTGCAGGACCCGGCCCGAGCCGGGCGCGGCCGCGGTCGCGGCCATGATCATGTAGAGCCCCGAGCCCGGGATCCCGCGCGCCTGCGCCGGACCGAATCCGGGCGCTGCGACGAAGTAGGACCACCGCGTCTTCTGGTGGTGCATCGAGCACGTGCCTTGGGCGGAGGCGACGAAGTCGCCCGGGGAATGTGGGCGTCCCGTGATCGCCTCGGGGGCGTGGTCGGCGTAGACGTGGTGGCCGGTGATGGTGCATCGGCTGTTCGCGCGGATCTGCGCCATCATCGGCCCCTTCGCGGCCAGGTAGTACAGGTCGCTCGGCGCGCCGACCTCGGTGGCGTCCACGCGCGTGGCGAGCAAGCCCTGCTCGCCCGGGATGAGCCGTCCCGGCCCCGGCGATGCGCTCACGCCGGTCGCGAACTCGGCGTCGTTGGCCGGCGTGGCGACCCAGTCGCCGGGCACCTCGGCTGAGACGCCGTAGGCCGACACGTGGGTGAACCTCGGGTCGTTGACGCTGACCGGTCGCCCGGTCGCGGTTGCTGACGGGTCGCCGCTGCAGCTGATGGCGCCGAGCGCGAGCGCGACGAGCAGGGCGAACGATCGAGCCACGGGCGAACCTCCGAGCGCAGGATACGCCCGGGGACGGATGGATGCTCGAACGGTCGTTCAAACGGAAGGGCTTCGTTTCAGGCCGCGTCGACGGGGGGGACCGCCAGGCGCTCGCCCTCGTTGATCGGGACGCAGAACGAGATGCGCGTCCCGCCTCCGGGCAACGGGTCCGACCACATCACACCGCCGTGCTCCCAGATGATCTGACGCGCGAGGTGCAGGCCGACGCCAACGCCGGCCTTTTCCTTGCGCAGCGTCGCCTCCCCGGTCGAGAACGGTTGTTCGAAGGCTTTCATCACGAGCGCGCGGTCCAGGCCGTCGCCGTGGTCGGTCACCGAGAGGACGACGCCCTCGTCGAGCATCCGTGCGGCGAGTTCGACGCCTCGGCCGGCGGGCGAATAGCGGCAGGCGTTGTCGAGCAGCTCGCGCACGACGCCGCCGATGCGGGGCCCGTCCGCGACAGCGCGGAGCTCGTCGGGGACCACCGCGGCGATCGGGGTCTGCCGATACTCGCGCGCAACCTCGTCGACGGCGTGGCGGATCAACGGCGCGAGGTCCATCGCGGTGACGTCGAGCTCGAACGTCCCGCGCTCGAGTTCGGCGATCGTGATGATCTCGTCGACGATCCCCATCAGCTTGTCCAGCGACGCCTGCAGCTGTCCGAGGAACTGCTCGCGTTCGTCCTCCGGTACCGACGGGTTGCGCAAGACGTAGGCGATGCCCTTCGCGACCGTGACGGGCGTACGCAGTTCATGCGAGATGTTCGCGAGGAAGTCGGCCTTCGCCGACGTGCCCTGGGTCACGGAGGACGCGAGCTCGTCGAGCTCGGCGCGGAGACGATGCGCCTCGGTCACCGCGCGCCCCACTTCTGCGCCGAAGCCGCTCGCCACGACCGGCGACAACACGACGGCGCCGGTCAGCGCAGCGCGGATCGCCGCGACGAGCGCATCGGGTCCGTCGCTCCGCAGGACATAGCCGGCCGCGCCGGCGGCGAGCACCTCGGCGACGACGGTGGCGTCCCGAGACGAGGACCGCGCGATCACCCGTGTACCGGGGGTCGACGCGCATACCCGCCGGACCAGCTCGGCACCGCCGAGTCCCTCCAAGCCGAGGTCGACCGTGACCACGTCCGGACGCGACCGCGCAGCGGACTCCACAGCCTGGAATGGGTCCGAGGTCACGTCGACGACCAGATCGGGGGCTTCCCGCAGCAGGTGGTACTGCAGGTAGGCGATCTCGTCTTCGGCGTCGCACACGAGCACGGTGGATGCCATCTCTGTCGGGGTATCGGCCCTGCCCGGCTGCGGTTGAGATTGGGCCGGTCGGGGGACGCGCGGCCCGTCGACCTAGTGCACGATCCCGGTTCGGATCGCGATCGCGACCGCTTGGGCGCGGTCGTTGGCGCCGAGCTTCTCGAAGATCCGTTCGAGGTGGGTCTTCACCGTATGGGGCGAGATCCCGAGGTCTGAGGCCACCTGCCGCGTGGTGGCGCCGTCGGCGACCTTCTGCAGGATCTCGCGCTCGCGCTTAGACAGCGGGGTCGCGCGCGGCTCGTCGCCGGCAGTGCTGGCCTCTTCGATGAACGTCTTGGTCAGGTGCGGATGGATCACGGCGTTGCCTTCGACGGCGTTGCGCGCGGCGTCGACGAGGGCGTCGGGCGTCGCATCCTTCAGGAGATAGCCGGACACCCCCGCCTGGATCGCCTCAGACACCGCCCCGCGCGACTCGTCGACCGTGATCAAGATCACTTTCGTGTCGGGCGCGGCGTCCTTGATCCGCCGTGTGGCCTCGATGCCGTCCATCCCGGGCATCCGGACGTCCATGAACACGACGTCGGGCGAGAGCGAACGCGCCTGGTCAACGGCCTCTTCGCCGGTCGCCGCCTCGCCGACCACGACGATCACGTCGTCGGAGAGCTCGAGCGCGGTCCGCAGACCCTCCCGGGTGACCGGGTGGTCGTCCACGATGAGCGCGCGGATGGAAACCACGTCGTCCGTTCCCTCCTGTTGGCGTAGGCTGGGTACCAAGCATATGCCGGAAGGACGGCGCGAGGCCGCATGACCGACGACATCCAGACGCAAACACCCGATGCGGCAGCGCAGAGCAGCGCGGCGCCGATCACGGAGGAGCGCATCAGGCAGGCGCTCATGCAGGTCTACGACCCGGAACTTGGCATCAACATCGTCGATCTCGGCCTCGTCTACGAGGTCGACCTCCAGGACAACGGCGACGTCGACATCCAGTACAGCCTGACGACGATGGGGTGCCCGATCGGTCCGCTGATCGAGGACCAGATCCGCGCGTTCCTCGCGCCCATCGACGGTCTCGGCGAGGTTCGGCCGGAGCTCGTGTTCCGTCCGGCGTGGAGCCCCGAGATGATGTCGGACGAAGCCAAGGCCGCACTGGGGATCTTCTAGACGCGAGGGGGAGCGGTGATCCGAACGCGCTGCCGCGGGCTCGTGGCCGCGATGATCCCATCCCGCTTGTGTTGTCCGGTTCCGGCCTGAACGCGCCGGACCGCCCACATCGTTCACCCTTCCGAGAAGGAGCACGACATGACCGACTACGCCAACCCCGACGCACTCGTGTCGACCGACTGGCTCGAGGACCATCTCGACGATCCCGACGTTCGTGTGATCGAGGTCGACGAGGACACCACGGCCTACGAGAAGGGTCACATCCGCGGAGCGGTCGGCTGGAACTGGAACACCGACCTGCACACGTCGGTGGGCCGCGACTACAAGGACCAGGACGGCTTCGCCGAGCTGCTCGCGGACGCCGGCGTCGGCGACACGGCGACGGTTGTGCTCTACGGGGGCAACAACAACTGGTTCGCCGCCTACGCGTATTGGCTGCTGAAGCTCCGCGGGTTCGACGAAGTGAAGCTGCTCAACGGCGGCCGCAAGAAGTGGGAGCTCGAGAGCCGCGAGCTGGTGAGCGACGTGCCGACCTACGAGCGGTCCGAGCATGTGTTCCTCGGTGAGGAGCGTCCGGAGATCCGCGCGATGCGCGACGAGGTCATCTCGAAGATCGGCTCGGCCGGGTTCGTCGACGTTCGCTCGCCCGAAGAGTTCCGCGGTGAGAAGCTGGCGCCGGACCACCTGCCGCAGGAGCAGGCGCAGGTCCCCGGTCACATCGCCGGCGCCGCGAACGTCCCGTGGGTGAAGGCCGCGAACGATGACGGCACCTTCAAGTCGGCCGACGAGCTCAAGGCGCTGTACGACGCCGAAGGCATCACGGGCGATCGCGAGGTGATCGCGTACTGCCGGATCGGCGAGCGTTCCTCGCACACGTGGTTCGCCCTGCAGGAGCTTCTCGGCTACGACAACGTCAAGAACTACGACGGGTCGTGGACGGAGTACGGGTCGCTCGTCGGCGCGCCCGTCGAGATGGGCTGAGCCCCAGCCTTTTCGGAGCACAACACGCCGCCGGACCTGCGCCGGCGGCGAATCCGACCCTTCCGATAGACTTTCGAGCGTAGCTACCACCCGCGGCCGCGGTGTGAAGGGGGAGTCCGCAGTGGTCATCAGCCAGGAAGAACACCTCAAGGAACTCGATAAGGGCTATCGGTTCGACTGGAAGGATCCGTCGCATGCCGTCTTCGAGCCCAAGCGTGGCTTGTCGCCGGCCGTGGTCGAGGAGATCTCGAGCCTCAAATCCGAACCGGACTGGATGCGCAAGCGCCGGTTGAAGGCGCTGGAGCACTTCGAGGCCCGTCCGATGCCCTGGTGGGGCGCCGACCTGTCAGACATCGACTTCGAGAACATCTTCTACTTCATCCGTTCGACCGAGAAGCAGGCCGGAAACTGGGACGACCTTCCCGAGGACATCCGCGGCACGTGGGACAAGCTCGGGATCCCCGAGGCAGAGAAGAAGTACCTCGGCGGCGTGAGCGCCCAGTACGAGTCCGAGGTCGTGTACCACAAGATCAAGAAGGAACTGGACGACATCGGCGTGTTGTTCACCGACATGGACAGCGCGCTGCGCGAGTACCCGGATCTCGTGAAGGAGCACTTCGGCACGCTGATCCCGTCCAATGACAACAAGTTCGCAGCGCTCAACACAGCCGTCTGGTCGGGCGGGTCGTTCATCTACGTGCCGCCGGGTGTGCAGGTCGACATCCCGCTGCAGGCCTACTTCCGGATCAATGCCGAGAACATGGGCCAGTTCGAGCGCACGTTGATCATCGCCGACGAGGGCAGTTACGTGCACTACGTCGAGGGCTGCTCCGCGCCGATCTACTCGAGCGATTCGCTGCACTCCGCCGTCGTCGAGATCAAAGCGATGAAGGGCGCGCGCGTGCGCTACACGACGATCCAGAACTGGTCCACCAACGTCTACAACCTCGTGACGAAGCGCGCGGCCGCCTACGAGGACGCCGTGATGGAGTGGGTCGACGGCAACATCGGATCCAAGGTCACGATGAAGTACCCGTCGATCTACTTGCTCGGTCAGGGTGCGCGCGGCGAGGTGCTGTCTGTCGCATACGCGGGCAAGGGCATGCACACCGACGCCGGCGGCAAGGCGATCCACGCCGCGCCACACACGACCAGCGTGATCACGTCGAAGTCCGTGTCGAAGGACGGCGGCCGCACCGGCTACCGCGGCCTCGTCCGGGTCGAGCCCGACGCGCACCACGCGAAGTCGAACGTGCGCTGCGACGCGCTGATCCTCGACGAGGACTCGCGATCCGACACGTACCCGTACATCGAGGTCGAGGACGAGACGGCCTCGCTCGGCCACGAGGCGACGGTGTCGAAGGTCGGCGAGGACCAGCTCTTCTACCTGATGAGCCGGGGCCTGTCCGAGGTCGAGGCGACCGCGATGATCGTCAACGGGTTCATCGAGCCGATCACCCGTGAGCTGCCGATGGAATACGCGGTCGAGCTGAACCGGCTGGTGGAGCTGCAGATGGAGGGCTCCGTCGGATGACCTTCGATCGGGCCGCGCTCGATGCGCTGCCGATCGCACCCGGGTCCACCGGCGCGATCCGCGAGCGCGCCTTCTCGCAGTTCGAAGCACTGCCGCTCCCGTCCCAGGAAACCGAGGAGTGGCGCTACACCGACCTGTCCGAGTTCGACCTCGACTTCGTCGCGCACACCCCAGGCCACGGCGAGGGCGCGCCCGAGCCGAGGATCCAGGGACTCGCCGCGTCGCTGCTGCAGCACAACTCAAGCGTCGTGATGACGACGTCGGGACAGGATCTCGAGACCAAGGGCGTGGCGTTCTGCGACCTCGACCTGGCCGCCGAGAAGTACGCCGACCTCGTCGACGAGCATCTCCATGGGCTCGTGCCGACCGACCGGACGTTGTTCACCGCGCTGCACGGCGCCTTCCGAACCGGCGGGACGTTCCTGTACGTGCCGCCCGACGTCTCCGTCGAGATGCCGTTGCAGACGCTGACGTACCTCGACGCGGACGGCGCGGCGGTCTTCCCCCATACCTTGCTCATCGCCGACCGCGGGTCGGAGGTCACGTTCATCGACAGGTACGCGTCGCCCGACCTGACGCGCGGCCTTTCCGATGCGATCGCCGAGATCGTGGTGGGCGACGGCGCCCACGTGCGGTATGCGTCGATCCAGGAGTGGGGAACCGGCGTGACCCACCTCGGCGTGCAGCGGGCGCGCCTCGGTCGCGATGCCGACTTCCGGTCGCTGGCGGTCGGCTTCGGTGCCTCGCTCGCCCGGGCCGAGGCCGAAACCGTCCTAGCCGAGCCCGGCGGGTTCAGCGAGATGCTCGGCGTGTTCTTCGCCGACGAGACCCAGCACTTCGACCACCGGTCGGTGCAGGACCACGCGGCGCCCAACTGCACGAGCGACCTGCTCTACAAGGGCGCGCTCCGCGACCACAGCCGGGCGGTGTACAGCGGCTGGGTCCACGTGCGGCCCGGCGCGCAGAAGACCAACGCGATGCAGACGTCGCGCAACATGGTGCTGTCTGAGTCGGCCAAGGCCGACGCGATCCCCAACCTCGAGATCGAGGCCAACGACGTGCGCTGCGGCCACGCGGCGAGCGTCGGCCCGGTCGAGGAGGAGACGCTGTTCTACCTACAGAGCCGGGGGATCCCGCGCGACGAGGCCGAGCGTCTGGTCGTCACCGGATTCTTCCAGGAGGTGCTCGACCGGGTCGGGCTCGAGGAGGTCCGCACGGGCGCGGAGCTCGCCATCCAAGAAGAGCTCCGGAAGGCGATCTGATGGGCGGGCAGAAGGTGTGTGCCACGCAGGACGTCCCGGCCGGCGAGGCCCGCCGATTCGGCGTAGACGGTCGCGAGGTCGCCGTGGTGAACCTCGGCGAGGACGGCTTCCGGGCCCTCGACGCGATCTGTTCGCACGAGCACTTCTTCCTCGACGAGGGGGAGGTCGACCCGGACGAGGGCACGATCGAGTGTCCGAAGCACGGATCGTTGTTCGACCTGAACACCGGCAAGCCGATGGGGCTGCCGGCGATAAAACCGGTCGCCACGTTCCCGGTGACCGTGACCGATAACGACGTGTGGATCGAGGTGTGAGGACGAGATGACGACGCCAGCGACCTTGGAGGTGCGCGGGCTGCACGCGACCGTGGAGGGCAAGGAGATCTTGCGCGGGATCGACCTGACGGTGCGCCAGGGCGAGATCCACGCGCTGATGGGACCGAACGGCTCCGGCAAGTCGACCCTTTCGAACGTGATCATGGGCCGCCCCGGCTATGTCGTGACGCAAGGCTCCGTCGTGCTGAACGGCGAGGACATCACGGGCATCACCGCGGACGAACGGGCCAAGCGCGGGCTGTTCCTCGCGATGCAGTACCCCACCGAGATCCCCGGCGTTTCGGTGGTCAACTTCCTGCGGACGGCGTATCAATCCACCAAGGGCAACCAAGTCAGCGCCCTGGAGTTCCGCAAGCACATGAAGACCCAGATGGAGCGGCTCGGCGTCGAGGACTCGATGGTCCAGCGGTACGTGAATCAGGGCTTCTCCGGCGGCGAGAAGAAGCGGAACGAGGTGCTGCAGCTCGCCGTGCTTGAGCCGCAGATCGCGCTACTCGACGAGACCGACTCGGGCCTGGACATCGACTCACTGAAACTGGTTGCGGAGTCGGTGAACGAGCTGGCCGGCCCGAAGCTCGGCGTGCTGATCATCACGCACTACCAGCGGATGCTGAACTACATCACGCCGCAGTACGTGCACGTGATGATGCAGGGCCAGATCGTGAAGGCCGGTGGCCCCGAGCTCGCCCATCGGTTGGAAGACACCGGGTACGAGGGCATCCGGAGAGAGCTCGGGTTGGACGAGACGGCCGCGCACGACGAGGAGCACGCGCCCGCATGACGTTCGATGTCGAGGCCATCCGCCGGGACTTCCCGATCCTCTCGCGACAGATCGGCGGCCGGCCGTTGGTGTACCTCGACTCGGCGGCCACCTCGCACAAGCCGCAGACGGTGATCGACGCCGAACTCGACTTCTACCGGCTGCACAACGCCAACGCGCACCGCGGCATCTACACGCTCGCGGAGGAGGCGACCGAGCTCTTCGAGGGCGCCCGTGCGACGATCGCGAACTTCCTGGGCGCGCCGTCCCCAGACACGATCGTCTATACGCGCGGGACGACCGAATCCCTCAACCTGCTTGCGCACGGCTGGGGCCGGAAGTTCCTGAAGCCGGGCGACGAGGTGCTCCTCACCGATATGGAGCACCATTCGAACATCGTGCCGTGGCAGTTCACGGCACAGGCGACCGGCGCGACGCTCCGCTACATCCCGCTCACCGACGACGGGCTGCTCGACCTCTCCGACCTCGGGTCGCTGTTGACCGAGCGGACCAAGATCCTCGCGGTCACGGGGATGTCGAACGCGCTCGGCACGTTCCCGCCGCTCCGTGAGTTGATCGACGCGGCGCACGCCGTCGGGGCGATCGTTGTGGTCGACGGCGCGCAGTTCGTGCCGCATCACGCCGTCGACGTGCAGGACCTCGGCTGCGACTTCCTCACGTTCTCGGGACACAAGATGCTCGGTCCGACGGCCTCCGGCGGCTTGTACGGACGCCCGGAACTGCTCGAGGCGATGGATCCGTTCCTCGGCGGCGGCGAGATGATCCTCGAGGTCTTCCGGGACAGCTCGACGTTCAAGGAGCCGCCGTACAAGTTCGAGGCGGGCACGATGAACCTGGCGCAACAGGTGGGGCTCGGGGCGGCTGTGCGCTATCTCGAGAGCGTCGGGATGGACGCGGTCCGCCGGCACGAGGAAGAACTCACGGCCTACGCGATCGATGGGCTGCTCGAGGCGGGCGCCCGCATCATCGGGCCGAAGGACACGTCGGTCCGCGGCGGCGAGATCTCGTTCTGGTATCGCGACGTGCATCCGCACGACGTCGCGACGATCCTGTCGGAAGAAGGCGTCGCCGTCCGTGCCGGCCACCACTGCGCGCAGCTCGTGATGCGACGGTTCGAGGTGCCCGCAACGACCCGAGCATCGCTGTACCTGTACAACACCAAGCATGACGTGGACGCCTTGCTCGACGGGCTCGAGAAGGCGGGGGCGATCTTCGCCCTCTAGGTTGAACGGCACACGAGGGAAGGGCACGCGGTGGCGCTGGACGACATCTACAAGGAAGTGATCCTGGATCACTACAAGAGTCCGCGCAACAAGCGCGAGCTCCCCGGCGCGACGGCGACGTGCCACCGGAACAACCCGCTGTGCGGCGACGAGATCGAGGTCGCGGTGACCGTCGACGACGGCATCGTGACCGCGGCGACGTTCCAGGGCGCCGGGTGCTCGATCTCGCAGAGCTCTGCCTCGATGATGACCCAGGCCGTCACCAACAGGAAGGTCGACGACGCGCTCGGGCTGGCCGCCTCGTTCCGCGGGATGATGGCCGGGGAGGTCGAGCCGGATGAGGACACGTTCGGTGACCTCGTCGCGTTGAAGGGCGTCGTGAAGTACCCGATCCGCATCAAGTGCGCGGTCCTCGCATGGGACGTTCTGCAGGACGCCCTGCAAGGTGACGGCGCCGCGTCCGGCGCGCACGAGCACTGACGGCGCTGGTTCCCGCTGCGGACGGACCGGTCGCATAGGCTTCGGGCGTGCGCCGCGCCCTCGCATCCGTCGTCCTCGGCGTCGCCGTCACGTCGGTCCTGGCGCTCGGCAGCGCTGGACCTGCCGAGGCCGGCGCCGTCGAGACCATCCGTAGCTACGACGTCGACATCGCGGTGCAACCGAACGGCGATCTCTCGATCGTCGAGACGATCGTCTATGACTTCGGATCGACCGAGCACCACGGCATCTTCCGCGACCTCCCGACACGCCTGCATCAGGACGACACGTACGACCGATTGACGCCGCTGCACGTGGTGAGCGTCACGGGCTCCCCCGGCACGCCGGTCGGGTACTCGATCGGTGACGCCGGCGACGGCAAGACCCAGATCAAGATCGGTGATCCCGACCAGCTCATCACCGGCGTGCATCAGTACGTGATCACGTACACGGTGCAAGGCGCGTTGAACAGCTTCCCGAACCGCGACGAGCTCTATTGGAACGCGATCGGCGACGAGTGGGACGTCACGATCGAAAAGGCCACAGTGCGCGTCGCGACCCCGGGCGCGATCACGGGTGTCGGCTGCTTCCAGGGCCAGCAGGGCTCGAGCGATCGGTGCGCAGTGTCGGGCTTCCAAGGCGACGCGGCGCGCTTCGGCGAGACGCAGATCTTCCCGTCGCAAGGCCTCACCGTCGTCGTGGGGATCGAGAAGGGTGCGGTGGCGGTCCAGCCGCCGATCCTCCAGGAGCGCTGGAACGCCGCGCGCGCGTTCTCGGTCACGCCGGTGACGGGATCGGCCGCCGGCGCGCTCGCGATCGTTGGGATCGCAGGCTTCGGCTTCTTCTCCTGGACGCGCGGGCGCGACCGGCGATACCAAGGCTCGCAGGTGGATCAGGTGATGGGGAACACCGGCGGGGGGTCGGAGCGGGTGCCGATGGGCGACGCCGACGCCGAAGGGCCGGTGGAGTTCGCGCCGCCCGAGGGGATCCGGCCCGGTCAGATCGGCACGCTGATCGACGAGCACGCGAACACCGTCGATGTCAGCGCGACGATCGTGGACCTCGCCGTGCGCGGGTTCCTGCAGATACACGAGATCCCGAAGGAGGGGTTCTTCGGCAAGCCAGACTGGCGGCTCGCGCGCACGGATGCCGACGACGCAGCGCTGCTTCCGTACGAGCGGATGCTGCTCGAGGGCCTGTTCCGCGACGGCCGGGAGACGACACTGTCGGCGTTGCGGACGACGTTCGCGGACCGTCTCTCGAAGGTCGAGGACAGTCTCTATACAGACGCGCGCGAGCAGGGCTGGTACACGATGCGACCCGACCGTGTCCGCCTGCGGTGGCGACTGCTCGGCCTCGGCCTCACGCTGCTCGGAATCATCGTCACGGTCGCGCTCGCGGCGACCACTCACCTCGGGCTGATCGGCGTGGCCGTCCTGATCGTCGGGCTCGTCTTCTGGTTCGGTGCCGGGCGCATGCCATCGCGAACGGCGAAGGGAACGGCGATGCTTCGGCGCGTTCGCGGCTACCGCCGGGTCATCGACACCGCCGACCGCTACATGGCGCGATGGGCCGAGCAGGAGAACGAGTTCCCGAAGATGCTGCCATACGCCATCGTGTTCGGGCTCACCGACAAGTGGGCGCACACGTTCCAGGCGCTCGCCGCGCAGGCGCCCGGCGGCATCGCGCCCATCGTCCCTTGGTACGTGCCGACCGGTGCGTTCTCGGCGGACGGATTCGCGCACGCGATCGACGGGTTCACGGTGGCGACCAGCGGCACGATGACCGCGACGCCCGCAGGGTCCGGGTCGAGCGGCTTCGGCGGCGGCGGGTTCTCCGGCGGGGGCTTCGGCGGCGGTGGCGGCGGGTCGTGGTGATCGCGCTCGCTCCGTAGCATGTGGACTCCATGCGGATCGTCTTCTCCCAGGATGCTCAGGATTTCCAGCGCCGCAACTGGTCCGGGCTTGTCCACGGGGACCCCGCCGGCACGTTCTTCCAGCAGCCGTCGTTCCTGAAGCTGTATTGGGAAGAGTTCGGGGAGGACGCCGACGAGCTGTTGCTGGCTTTCGGTGAGGACGACGCCGGCGCGCAGCTCGCCGCGGTCGGCTTCGAGCGGAGCGGCACCGAGCTCCGGTTCCTCGGCGGCGTCGAGATCACCGACTACCTCGGCCCCGTCGCCCGACCCGACGTGAAGGAGGCGTTCGTCGCGGCGTTGTGGGACGCGTTGCTCGCGCGCGAGGATTGGGAGACGGCCGACCTGTGGGGGATCGCCGAAGATAGCGGCTGGTACGAGCTGATCGGCGACGCCGCGACGTCGCGCGGCATGTCGGTCGAGGAGGCGCCCGACCACGACGGGATCGCGCCATATCTGCAGCTGTCGCCGACGTGGGATCGCTACCTCGAGGGGCTGCCGGCGAAGCTTCGCCACGAGATCCGCCGAAAAGCGAAGAAG
>DATAPH010000037.1:0-22114 GCA_036265325.1 Actinomycetota bacterium
GGCCCGCAATTCCTGGCGGGGTTCCTCGCGGCCGGAGTGAGCGGATTCCTCGTGATCTGGTTCCTGCTCCGGTACCTCCGTACGCACGACTTCCTGATCTTCATGATCTACCGGCTCGCGGTCGCGGGGCTCGTGTTCCTCCTGATCGCGACCGGTGCGCGCTCCGCCACCATCTGAAGAGGCGAAACCTCGCGGTGTCCGCGCCGTAATGCCTGAGGAGCCTCGAAACACAGGAGAGCTATGGGATCGGCACAGGGCGACTCGCCCGTGGTGCGTCGGCCGGTCGGCGCCGCGATCGGCGTTCTGTCGGGCGCCGTCGCCATCGGTACCGCAACGCTCGCCGCCGGCCTGATCGGGACCGGAACGGCGCCGGTGCTCGCCGTCGGGGCCGCCGCCGTCGACGCCTCGCCCGAGTGGCTGAAGCGCTTCGCGATCGACACGTTCGGCACCGATGACAAGACGGCGCTCTTGCTCGGCATCGGGATCGTGCTCACGGTTGCCGCGATCGTCCTGGGGATCGTGTCGCTGCGGCGCCCGCGCGCCGGCGTCATCGGGCTCATCATGCTCGGAACGATCGGCGCGGTCGCGGCCGTGACCCGACCGGCGAACGGGCTGCTCGCTGCCATCCCGTCGGTTGCGGGAACGGCCGCAGGGTTGTGGGCCTACGTCTGGCTGCGCGGACGTGCGGGGCTTCCTCCCATCGTCGAGCGAACCAGCGAGGACGAGCCGGCGGCCGTGCCCGCGGGGCTCGACCGCAGGCGGTTCCTGTTCGGGGGCGTCGTCGTCGCCGGCCTGGCGCTCGCGCCGGGGTTCGTCGGCGAGTACCTCGTCCGGCGTTCGGAGGCGTCGGCGTCACGCTCGGCGGTTCGTCTGCCGTCGATCGCCGACACGGGTGCGCCGACGCCGGCCGGCGCCGACCTCCACGTTCCCGGCGAGCTCCCGTTCATCACGCCGAACGACGCGTTCTACCGGGTAGACACCGCGTTGTTCGTGCCCGCGGTCCAGACCGACGGGTGGACGCTGACCGTGCACGGGATGGTCGACACGCCGCTCACCCTCGACTTCGATCAGCTGATCTCGCGGCCGTTGATCGAACGTGACGTGACGCTTTGTTGCGTCTCCAACGAGGTCGGCGGGCACTACATCGGCAACGCGCGTTGGACGGGCACGCTGCTCGCCCCGCTGCTGCAGGAGGCGGGGATCCAGCCGGGCGTCACGCAGCTCGTGTCGCGCTCGACCGATGGGTTCACGACCGGGACGCCGGCCTCTGTGGCGCTCGACGGGCGCGACGCGATGCTCGTCGTCGCGATGAACGGCGAACCGCTGCCGCTGCAGCACGGGTTCCCGGTCCGGATGGTGATCCCGGGGCTCTACGGCTATGAGTCGGCGTGCAAATGGATCACCGACATCGAGGCGACGACCTACGAGGCGTACTCGGCGTACTGGGTTCAGCGCGGCTGGGCCGAGCGCGTGCTCATCAAGACGGAGTCACGGATCGACGTGCCGAAGCGCGGGGCGAGCGTGGCCGCCGGGCCCGTCACGGTCGCCGGCATCGCGTGGGCACAGCACCGCGGCATCTCCGCGGTCGACATCCAGATCGACGATGGACCATGGTCGCCCGCCAAGCTCGGCGCACAGGACACGGTCGACACGTGGCGACAGTGGCGATACGAGTGGCAGGCCCCGGCTGGCCCGCACACGATCACGGTGCGCGCGACCGACGGCAACGGTGCCGTGCAGACGACCGCCTTGGCGCCGCCGTTCCCGAGCGGCGCGACGGGGCTCCATCAGATCGACGTGACCGTCACGTAGCGTCGGGATCGGACAGCTTCCCGAGCGTGAGCACCACCCAAGGCCGGAAGCCCTCGCGTTCGTAGAGCCGCATCGCCGCTTCGTTCGTCGCCAACACGCCGATCACCATCTCCTCGGCGCCCCGGCGCCGAACTTCTCGATACACCTCGTGCAGCAGCGCGGTGC
Organism: Actinomycetota bacterium; assembly: GCA_036265325.1. Lineage (GTDB taxonomy): Bacteria > Actinomycetota > UBA4738 > UBA4738 > HRBIN12 > AC-51. Next base: position 1,978 of record DATAPH010000037.1, read on the forward strand.
CGAGGCCCTCGCCACGCCGGTCCGGTGTCACGGCCAACGACTGCAGCTCGGCGAACCGATCTCCCGTCGCGTTCGAGTCGTCCCGTTCGCGGAACGTCACCAAGGCGTACCCGGCCGCGACGCCGTCGTCCTCCGCGACGAGCAGGAACGTGTCGGGCTCGGCGAGCCAGGCCCGGTAGCGCTCGGATCGCACCGCCCACCACGCGTCGGTGTCGCGAAGCGGCACGCCGGGGATCGCGGGATCCACGGTTCGGTGGTGCTCGTGGAGCGAGCGGGTGAGCGGCTCGATGCTCGGAAGCGCGTCGACGCCGGCGAGCGCGATCCGCGCCTCGCCCATCTAGACGCCGGCGAGCGTCATCTCGCCGATCAGGATCGACGGCGTGCCCACGCTGGAAAAGAACCGGAGATCGCTGCCGACCGCGCGGACGCCCTGCAGCATCTCGGGCAGCGTCGAGGCGATCGTCATCTCGCGGAGCGGCTCGCCGAGCGTTCCGTCGGCGTCGATCCGCCGGCCGGTCGCGCCGACACTGAACTCGCCGCTGATCGGGTTCGCGCCCGAATGCACGCCGCTCACGTCCATGATGAGCACGCCGCCACCCGCGTCGGCGCGGAGCGCGTCGAAGGAACGCTCCCCCGCCTCGACGAAGAAGTTCGACGTGCCCACGCCGGGCGCGCTCTTGTATCCGCCTCGCTTCGCGTTGCCCGTCGACCGCTGGCCGCCACCGGCGCGACGGGCCGTATAGGTGGAGTGCAAGAACCCGTTGAGCACGCCGTCGGTGAACAGCTCCGTCCGGCCGCTGGGCACGCCTTCGCCGTCGAACGGGCAGGCGCCCGGTCCGTCGGCGCGGCGTCCGTCGTCGATCAACGTGAACGCCGGCGCCCCAACGTCCTGGCCGACCATGTCGGCGAACAACGACCGTCCCTTCAGAACGTTGTCCGCGTTGAGCGCTCCGGCGAGCACGCCGAGGAAGCTCGATGCCGCGAACGGGTCGAGGATCACCGGCACCTTCGCCGTCTCCGGCTTCGCGGCGCCGAGCATCTGCACGGCGCGGTCGACGGCCTCGTCGGCGATCGGCTCCCAGGCGAGCTCGTCGAGCCCCCGCGAGATCGTGAACGAGAACCCAACCTGGGTCTCGTCGCCCTCGACCGCCAGCGTGACCGCAACGACGAACGCATCGGTCCGTTCGTACGAGAGGTCGATGCCCGTGGTCGACGCTAGCGCCACCCGCGAGACCTCGTCCCCGACCTGCGCGGCGTCAACCTTCGTCACGCGCGGATCGCGCGAGACGGTGTACCGCTCGAGGTCGAGCGCCATCCGCACCTTGTCGTCGGCGGCGATCGACGCGCTCTCGGCCCGATAGAGCTCCGGCATCGGCTCGACCGCCGCGGGCTCGGGCAGCACGTTGGACGCGTCGGGCTCCGCGAGGGCGGCGTTCTCGCGGGCGGCCGCGACCGCCGCGCGAACCTCGTCCTCGGTCGGGTCCGCCGCCCAGGCGTACCCGAGCCGCTCGTCCCGGATCACGCGAACGCCGACGCCGCGCGACTCCGCGAAGGTCATGCCTTCGACCTCGCCCCGCAGGGCGCTCACCTCGGTCCGGCGTTCTTCCTCTGCGTAGGCCTCGACCTGCTCGCCGTCGGTCGCGGCGCCGAGCGCGGCTTGGACGAGATCGCGCAGCTCAGACACCGGTGCCCCCCACGGTGATCTTCCCGATGCGAAGCGTCGGCGAGCCGCTGCCGACGGGCGCGCCCTGTCCGTCCTTGCCGCAGACGCCCTCCCAGGTCTCGAAGTCCGACCCGACGGCGTCGACCGAGCTCATCACGTCGATCGCGCGGCCGATCAGGTTCGCGCCGCGGACCGGCGTCGTGACCTCGCCGTGCTCGATCAGATAGCCCTCCGACACGCCGAACACGAAGTCGCCGCTCGCCGGGTTGGTCTGCCCGCCGCCGAGCCCCGTCACGTAGATGCCGGCAGCCGTGTCGCGCACGATCGCGTCGGGATCCGCCTCCCCCGGCAGGATGTTCGTGTTGGTCATCCGCACGATCGGCGGGTGCGCGTAGGACTCGCGGCGCGCGTTGCCCGTCGGCGCGGCACCCATCCGCGCGGCACGCATCCGGTCTTGGAGGAAGCCTTGCAGCACGCCGTCGGTGAACAGCACCGTTCGTTCGGCGGGCGTGCCCTCGTCGTCGAAGTCGAAGGAGCCCCAGCCGTTGGAGATCGTCGCGTCGTCCACGCCGTTGATGAGCTCGCTCGAGCACCGCTCCCCGACGAGGCCGCGATAGACGGAGGCTTCCTTGTCGACGGCGTCGGCTTCCAGCGGATGCCCGACCGCCTCGTGGAACAACACCCCGCCGCAGCCATTCGCGACCACGACGGCCATCTCGCCCGCCGGCGCCGGGATCGAATCCAGCATCGCGACCGCACGCTCGGCGCCGCGCCGCCCGGTTTCCTCAGGCGGATGCACGTCGAGGAACTCGACGCCGGCGCAGGCTGCCGGTCCCTGCCAGCCGGTCTGGATCACGTCGCCGCGCTTGGCGACGACCTGCGCGACCAAGCGGATCCGCGGGCGGTCTTCGCGCACCCATCGGCCGTCGCTGGTCGCGATCAGCCGGCGTTGCATCGAGTCGAAGTAGATCCCCGTGACCTGCGCCACCTCGGAGCTGACCGCCCGCGCGGCCTCGTCGACCGTGCGCAGCCATCCGACCTTGGTCGCCGCGTCGACCCCGCTCGCCGCGCGCTCGGCGCGATTCGTTCCCGGCCCGGTCCGCTCGGTGAGATCGACGACCGCGCCCGGCGCGTCACCCGCGAGCGCCGCGCTCGCTGCCGCCGCGGCTTCGAGCAGCGAGTCGCGATCCAAGCGGTTGGCGTACGCGTAGCCATAGGTCGTTCCCTGGAAGACCCGGACGCCCGCACCGCGATCGAGCCCGGTCGTGAGCTCCTCGACACGACCGTCGTCGAGCCGGACCGACGTGGAGGACCGTTCCTCGACGAAGACCTCCGCGACGTCGCCGCCCTTGCGCCGTGCGGCGACGAGCACCTCCGACACGAGGTCGCGATCGAGCATGGGCGCGATGGTACCAACGGGTCTGCGGAAGGTCGGTTGCGAGACGCCACAGGACCGCGCACGCAGCGCGCGAGCGCGGCGAACGGCGAAAGGACGGCCATAGGAGGGGTGGTACGGTCGCCGACCGTGGCCACCGCGTCGATCGCCCAGCAACGCGCGCGATCGCGCGGCGTTCGCACCGGCGTCGACCTGCTGCTGACCGGCGTCCTCGGCGCCCTGCTGATCCGCGTGTTCCTATGGCCGACGCTGCGGCACGCATACCCGTTCCCCGTCGGTCCCGACGTGCCGGTGTATCTGTGGTGGACGCGGGTGGCCGAGTACGGCGGGATCTCGATGGCGAGCGAACGGCCGGGCGCGCCGGCGTTGATCGGAACGCTGCAAGGCGTGCTCGGACAAGGCGTCGTCGGCGCACTCGCAGGGCTCCAATACGCCCTCGGGCCGACGATCGGTCTCGCCGCGGCGGCGCTCGCGCGGGGTCGCGGACGCACGCTGCCGCGCGGCGGCTGGCTGGCCGCGGGCGTGCTCGCCGGCGCGTGGGCGACGTTCCTCGGAGGCGGCTACGTATCGAACCTCGTGTTCGCCGCTGCGTTCCTCGCCGCCGCCGCGTCCCTCGCGGCGCGCACGCGGCGCGGCGCGTTCGTCGCCGCGATCGTGCTCGGCGGTGGGGCGCTCACCCACCCAGGGTTCTTCGTCGTCGGAGCGGTCGTGCTCGGCGTCACCGGGCTCTGGGCCGCCTGGCACGAGGGACGTTTCGGGTGGCGCACCGACGCCGGCCGTGTGGCGACCGCGCTCGGCGGCGCGCTCGCGATATTCGGTATCGGCCTCGCGGCCGCGCAGATCGGACCGCCGCGCGTGACGGGCGAGACGTCCGGCGACGCGTTCATGCGGCACACCGGGCAGCTCGAGTCGCTCCGTCGTTCCTATCTGGACCGGTATCTCGACAATTGGCGGCGGTACTCGCCGTTCATGACGAGCGCGCTCGCGTTCGCGGGCGCGTTCCGCGCCCACGGGTTCGCGCGGCGGTTCCTGTTGTCGTGGGTGGTCGTGAGCGCGGCCGGGCTCGCGTTCGGGGCGGCGACGGGCTGGTACCCGCCCGACCGGGTGCTGATGTTCGCCTTCTGCTTGCCGTTGCTCGCCGCCTTCGGGCTGGTGCTGCTCGGCGAGACGCTCGGCCGCTGGTGGCTCGCGTGGCCCGTCGGGATCGTGCTGGTCGCGTTGATCGTCGCGCCGGCCGTGCGCGACTGGCGCGACAGCTTCCCCTACATGTCCTCCGACGAGGTCACCCACATGAACCTCGCGGCGCGCATCGCCGTCGACCGCTCCGCGCCCGGGACGCCGCTGGTCTACATCGCAGACTCGCACGATCCGAACGAGGCACTGTTCCTATTGACGCACGCCGCGAACGTCGCCCGTGCGACCGTGCCGCCCGATCGAGTGAACGACGTTCACGTGTTCCTCGGATCGCCGAGCGATCTCGCGGCCGGCCACGCGAGCGTGACCGGCGACTCGACGTACGACACCGCCTCGTCGTGGTCGTTCGCGCAGATCCCGCCCGGGCCGCACCTCACGTTCGTGATCGGGGAAGAGATCCGCGACCCGACGGAGCTCGCGACATCGGGCCTCACGCTGTGGGACCCCAACGTCGCGAGCAGCGAGGGCTCGCCGACGGCGCTGGCGCCGCTGCCCAACGAGCTCGCCCCCGTCGAACCGCGGAAGATCCTCGCAGGCACGTGGCGAACGTTCCTCCTGCTGATGGTGCTCGGACTCGGGTGGGCGTGGTTCGCCCTCGGCGACCTCGTGTCGGGCGTGGCGGCCGCGCCCGCCTTCGCCGCGCCGCTGCTCGCGCTCACCGCGTTCGCGCTCGAGCGCCTCGGCGCGCCGCTCGGCTCGCCGGGCTGGTCGGTTCTAGCCTGCGCCCTGAGTGGCGGGCTGGGCTACGCGCTCCTCGCCCGGCGGCTCCTCGAACAACGTCGGCATCGTCAGCGCGACCTCGTCCTCGAACAAGCCCCCGCCCTCGATGCGTGAACGCATGTCGCGAAGGAGCCAGATCAACAGCCCGACGATGATCGGCACCGCGATCCAGTTGCCGACGAACACGTTCAACCGGAACGCGCCGGGGTAGCGCATCGCTTCGGTCGACCACAGCGTGACGCCGAGGATCGCGCTGACCGCGAGCAGCGTCGTGCGGGCGGCGCGCGGCAACACCCAGGCGAGCGGGAGGGCCCACGTCACGTACCAGGGCATCAACACGGGCCCGAGCAGCATCAACAGCATCAGCACCCACCCCCACGTCGCCGCCTGCTCGCGCGGGCTCATCACCGGCGCCCCGGCGACGTCGGTGCCGGTCGTTCGTCGCCAGACCGCGACGGACAGCCGCCAGATCCAGCGGAGGAGCACGATCCCGATCACGACACGCACCACCCATCCGAGCGTGTGGAACGTGAGGATGTCGACGAGGTGCGAGCCGACCGCCGCCGGCGACAGCCACCCCGAATGGCCCGCGAGGTCGAGCATGCCGAGGGTCGGATCCTGGAGCTGGAAGAACGGCAGCGAGAACGCGACGCAGATCGCGACCGCGAGGCCGACATGCGTGATCGCAGGGCGCCACCGCTGCTCCGGAGGGCGCCGCGCGATACACCAGACGAGCAACAGGATCAGCGGCAATCCGGCGGTGGCCTTGATCAGGGCGCCGACGGTGAGGAGGGCAACGGCCGGCATCTCGCGGTGCGACACGACGCACGCGAACGCGGCCGCGATCGTCAGCGCGACCAGCACGTCGTTGTGCCCACTCGCGACCGAGTAATAGACGACGACCGGGTTCGCCCCGAACGCGACCAACGCGAACGCCGTGCGCTCGGGCCACAGGCGCCGCACGGTCCAGACGATCAGCGCGCAGGTCGCGAGGCTCGCGATCAGGGCGAGCATGCGATACGCGTCGACCTGCGACGACGGACGCGCGGCGAACCAGTTCGACAGCCCGGCCGACAGCGCCGACCACGCCGGTCCGTACACCGCGCGCGTGTTCACCCAGATGGGCCCGACGAACCGCCATAACGCATCGGTCGGGTAGTCCAGCGGCGTCTGCACGTACGGGTTGCCGCCGTACACGCCGGCGATGCGCCCGTAGTACGCATAGGAATAGACGTCGCGCGAATACAGGAGCGGCAACTCGAGCAAGAGCGCGTGCGCGCCGATGACGAGCCCCGCGGCGGGGCCGAGCCCGACGCCGCCGCGGAACGCCGCGCGCAGCAACACCAGGAAGCCGATGACCGCGAACGTCGACACGACGACGGCAACCAACAGGATCGGGTCGCCCGGGATGCTCGAGAGCCCGAGTCGCTCGGCGATGAACGTCAGCGGACCGGTCGGCTGCCCGTTGGGTGTGAGCAACGGTTGGTACGGCGAGCCGGGCGCCGCCCCGACGACCGCCATCGCGAGCAGGCCGGCCGCCGCCAGCGCGAGCGCGCGCCATCCATCAGCGGTGGTGCTGCGCATCTGCTGCGTTTGTCGCACGGTTCAACGACGGTAACACCACCACCGGAACCCGTCTCGGCAGGTTCAAGGGTGCTGCGCGCGTGGCCGTTCGAAGCGCCCGAACACCGCGATCAACCCGACGAGGAACGCCGCCGAGACCCCGATGATCACCGGCCGTTGGAGCCACCACGCAGCGGTGCTGTCGTGTTCGCGCGCAAGGCCGAGCGGCCACAGCACGAGCATCGCGCAGAGGAACGCGGTCATGTGCCACAGGAACAGCGTCATGATCACGCCGTTCACGGCGATCGTCGCCTTCCAGGGCCGGCGCCCCTGGAGCCAGCGTTGCAACGCCGGCCGCAACAGCATCACGGCGCCGATCGTCCAGATGCCGCCGAGCAGGAAGCACACCGTCGGCGGATACGCGTTGGACACCCGTTCGACATCCGTGCCGAGCAGGCTCTTCGGGTAGTAGCCGATCCCCGGGAACCAGGTGAATCGCGCGTCGCCGAACAGCGACCAGAAGGGCGCCGTCGTCAGCATCGTGAGAAGCCCGAGGCCGACCGCGACCATCGCCCACCACACCGCCTTGGAGACGCGGGCGAAGGTCCCGTCGGCGTAGAAGAACCCCAACTGGTGCGGCAACAACAGCACGAACGCGACGTTGCACCACCGCACGAGGTGGAACCCGCCGATGAACCCCATCCAGTCCGAGGCGATCGCGCCGACGACCATGATCGCCGGCATCCACCACCGGAAGCGCCGATGGAGCGCGATCATCCACGGCGCCAGCGCGACCACGACGAGGTAGGCCGCCAGGAACCACAGCGGCCCGAACGGCAGCGTGGCGCCCGGCGGGAAGAACCCACGGAGCAGCGTCGTGCTTCCCCACAGGTGGGGCCCGGTCGGCGCGCCGATGTCGAACAGATGCATCGCGAGCTCGATCGATCCCCACACCGCGAAGAACACGAGCGATGGACGAAGCAATCGACCGACCCTGCTGCGGACGAACGAACCGGTCGTCTCGCCGCGCCGGCGGGCGGCGTCGAACGAGACGAGGTTCGAGAACCCGCCGACGAAGAAGAAGATCGGCATCACCTGCAGCACCCACGTCGCGAGCCACAGCCACGACGTCACGCCGATCGCGCTCGTGACGCGCAAGACGCCGTGGTCCCACCACACGATGGCGATCGACCAGTGCCCGATCACGACGGCGCAGATGCTCGCTCCGCGCAGGAGATCGACGACCCGATCGCGGTCGGCCGGCGTCGCGTCGACCATCGCGTCCAGCATGTTCGCCACGCGGCCATCTTCGCCCGGCGGACCGCTGGGTCAAACGACCGGCTGCGAGGATGTGCACCGTGGGCAAGCGCGTGCGCATCGCGATCGGCGTGGCGCTGGTCGTCCTCGGCCTCTTCGCGACGGTCGCGGGCGTCGCGCTCGTCGTCCTCGTCGGCGCGGACGGGTCGGTCGGGATCACGTCGACGCAGCTGATCGGCAGCGGCTACGCGATCACGTTGCCGCAGCTCGACGTGCCGAGCCTTCCCGCCGGGCAACACGTCACGCTCGACGTCTCGCTCCAGCAGTCGGATCGTCCGATGTTCCTCGGGATCGCTCCCTCGCCGGACGTGGACGCCTACTTGCGCGATGTGCCGATCGACGTGATCGAGCAGCTCGACCAGCCCGGCGCCGCCCGAACGTCCAGCGTCACCGGCGACGCGCAGCCCTCAGCACCGGCGTCGCAGCCGTTCTGGGTGATCACCGCGACCGGAGACGCGCCGTCGATCTCGTGGAAGGCGCAGCCCGGCGAATGGACGCTCGTCGTGATGGCGGCCCAACCGCATCGACCGATCGACGTCACGGCCACCGGTTCGGTCACGCTGCCGCTCCTCGGCCCGCTCGGCTTCGTGGTGCTGGGGATCGCGATCGCCGTTCTGGGCGCGGGCGCCTGGATCATCGTGCGAGCGGCTCGCACACCGATCAGCTGACCTTTTCGGCCGCCTCTTCGAGGTGTTGTTCCTGGGCCTCGCCGGCGTCCAGCGCGATCACGGCCATCGTCGCGCCGACGGTGATCGCGCCGCCGAGCGCCGCCACCGGCGGGATCGCCTCACCGAGCACGATCCACGCGAGCACCGCCGTGATCACCGGCGACACCTGCGTGATCAGCGCGGAGAGCCACGACGCCACGTGTTTGTGCGACCAGATCACGAGCGTGTGCCCGACGAACCCCGGGAAGATCGCCACGGTCACCACCGCGAACACGTCGCGGCCGGCGAGCCCGGACGGAACGCCGTCGATCAACAGCGCGAACGGTGTCATCGTCAACGCGCCGGCGAGCATGACGCACCCGAAGTAGACGATCGGGTCGAACCGCTCGCGTACGTGCCGCGAGAAGAACCAGTACGTGGACCATGTGCCGATCGAGAGCACGGCGAGCAGGTCGCCGCGAAGCGTCCAGCTCGGCGCGCCGGCCGACGCGACGGCGACGATCACGACGCCGATGAACGAAGCGCCGACGAGCAGCCACGACCGAAGGGTCACGCGCTCATGCAGCCGGTACCCCGAGACCAGCACGATCACCACCGGCGCCAGCGCGCCGATCAGCGCGACGTCGGCCACCGTCGTCGCCTTGATCGCGGTGAACCCGAGACCGATGTCGGCGGCGAACAGCACGCCGCCGAACGCGCATGCGCGGAACGCCGACCACGTGATCCGACGCCTCGTGACGAGCAGCGCGATCGCCGAAACGCCGACGCCCGTCCACAGCCGGCACATCGCGAACGTCGGCCCCGACAGGTCGCTCCACTTGACCAGCACCGGCCCCCACGCCCAGATGAACGTGGCGAGCCACACGGCGCTCACACCGCGGCGGTGAAGGCGGTCCTGGGTCATCCGGCCATGTTCCCAGCGATCCATGCCGCGCTAGGCTGACGCCCATGCGAGAGAACACCGGGATCGCGGTGGCGATCGCGGCGATCGTGGCCTTCACGTACGTGATCTGGGCGGCGGTGGTCGCCGTCATGCTGTGGACCGGCGTGACGATCTACGCGATCGTGAAGTGGATCGGCGCGCCGCAGGACCACGCGAGTGCGACCAGTCTCCTGGTGATGCTGATCGGGGTCGTCACCTTCGTCCCGCTCCTGCTCGCGATCGCGATCTATCTCGTCTCCAAGCCGATGCACTACGCGCGCAGGCGCGGTAAGAAGGACGCCGAGCAGCTCTCGCTGCCGATCCCCGACGCGACGGCCGACTAGCGAGCGGCGCGAGCGCGCCACCTGCCGGCGTCGTGGTCGACCACGATCGGCATCGCGAAGCAATCGGAGAGCCTCCGGTCGACCAGCACGTCGCCGATCAGACCGGCCGCGACCACCCGACCGTCACGGAGCAGCGCCGCGTGCGTCGCGGTCGGTGGGATCTCCTCGAGATGGTGCGTGGCCAGGACCGTCGTCGTCTCGGTGACCGCCGTCATCGCCGCGAGCAGACGTTCGCGCGCCGGCAGATCGAGGCCCGCGGCGGGCTCGTCGAACAGCAAGAGCTCGTGCTCGCCGAACAGCGCCCTTGCGATCAGCACACGCTGGCGCTCGCCGAGCGAGCACGATCCGAGCGGTCGCGCGGCAAGCGCGTCGCATCCGATCGAGGCCAACAGGCGGTACGCACGCGCAACGTCCTCGTCGTCGAACCGCTGCCACCATGTGACGAGGGTCGCATCGCGCCCGCTCAAGACCGTGTCGAGCACCGTCGCATCGCCGCGCAGCGCGTCGGCCACCCGATGCGACACGTGGCCGATCCGCGGCCGCAGCTGCCGCACATCGGTTCGCCCGAGTCGCTCGCCGAGCACATCGACGGTTCCGGCGGAGGGCTGCCGCCGCGCGCCCATCAAGCTGAGCGCCGTGGTCTTGCCGCTGCCGTTCGGCCCGAGCAGCGTCCAGCGCTCGCCCGCGCCGATCACGAGGTCGAGCGGCCCGGCGGTCCGCCAGCCGCCGATCAGAACCTCGGCGCCCGCCATCGCGACCGCGTCGCTCACCGCACCGCCAGGTCGTAGGGCGACGCGAGCAGCTCCTCCACGGTCCCGTCTTCGTCGAAGAACAGGAACCGGTCGAGGATCCGCATGAACCATCGGTCGTGCGTCACCGCGAGCACCGTGCCTTCGTACCGTGCGAGCGCCGACTCGAGCGCATCGGCCGATGCGACGTCGAGGTTGTCCGTCGGCTCGTCGAGCAGCAACATCGTCGGCGAGTCGAGCTCCATCAACAGGATCTGGAACCGGGCCTGCTGGCCGCCCGACAGCAGTTCGAACGGGATCTGCGCGGCGCGGTCGAGCTCGTACCGACGGAGCGACGAATGCGCGCGAGAGCGCTCGAGCCCGCGCTTCAACAGGACATCGAGGATCGGGCGGTCGCCGATGTCGGGTCGCTCGTGCAGTTGCGCGAACAACGCCGGCTCGACGCGGGCCCCGAGCATCCACTCGCCCTCGTGCGCGATCGGCTCGCCGGCGAGGAGCCGAAGGAAGTGGGACTTGCCGCTGCCGTTCGGCCCGATCACGCCGATCCGCTCGCCGAACCGGACCTCCGCGTCGAACGGCGCGACGATGCCTGCGATCGCCAACCTGCGCGCGCGGAACGCGACCTTGCCGGTCCGTCCACCGTCGACGCGCATCTTCACGTTCTGCACCTCCGCCTTCTCGGGCGGCTCCTCGCGCTCGACGAACCGCTCGAGGCGGTGCTCGGCGTTGCGCGCCTTCGCCGCCCACTTGTCGTTGTACGCGGCCTTGCGCTTCATCTCCTTGACCATGTCGGCCAGGCGCTGGCGTTCGTCGTCGTACCGGCGATGCTCCTCGTCCAAGCGCTCGACGCGGGCGTCGCGCGCCTCGGCGTACGTCGCGAACCCACCGGGATGCGTCCACGTCGCCCGTCCTTCGAGGGTCACGACCTGGGTCGCCGTGCGCTCCAGCACCGTTCGGTCGTGCGAGACGAACAACATCGTCCGCGGGTCGTCACCGATCTGCGACTCGAGCCACTCTTTCCCAGCGATGTCGAGCGTGTTGTCGGGCTCGTCGAGCACGACAACGTCGAACGGCGATCGCAGCACGATCTCGAGCGCAAGGCGCTTGCGCTCGCCTCCGGACAACGTCTCGATCGGCCGCGTCGCCGACTCGGGGTAGCCCCCGCCGAACGCCTGAGCCGCGCACTGGTCCCACAAGACCTCGGCGCGGTAGCCGCCGGCCGATTCCCACGCCTCGAGCGCCGCCGCGTATGCCAACTGAGCGCGCTCGTTGGGGTCGGCGGCCAGGCGTTCCTCGGCACGCTCCAGCCGCGCGGCGGCCTCGCGCACCGCGGGGTCGCTGTAGGCGAGCAGGAACGCGCGGACGGTCGTCGGCTGCTCGTTCGACCCGATGAACTGGCGCATCAGGCCCGCGCGCCCGTCCACGCGGATCGAGCCTGCGCTCGGCTGGTCCTCGCCCGCGATCAGGCGCAGCAACGTCGTCTTGCCGATCCCATTGGCGCCCACCAGGGCGGAATGGGCGCCTTCGGGGACCCGGAAGGTCACACCCTCGAACAGGGTCCACCCGCCGGGCAGCCGGTAGGCGACGTCGGTCAGCTCCAGGAACCCCATCGCTGCAGGATACGGATGTCGCCAGGCGTGTTGCGAGTAAGCACGACCCGGCGATACGGTAGACGGGCCGGGAGGGCCGGACCATGGAGATACGGTTACGCCGCTCGCCGAGCGAAGGCCCCCCCTCCCTCGCTCGAAGCAGGTCAGGTACGCTCGGGTAACCCATGCGTACGACCACGCGGTCAGCGTTGCCTCCGAGCGCGGTTCGGGCGACGGCCGCCTCCGTCGCCGGCATGCTGCTGGTCGCGATCGTCTCCTCGACGCCGAACTCGCCCTACTACCCGATCCTCCCCGACGGCGTCCAGGCCGAGGGCCCGCTCCGGTGGATCGCGAACCTCCTCCAGCTGCAGCGGCTCGACGACGCCGGGCTGATGCTCGTCGGGCTCGTCGCGGTCGTCGCGGCGGCGATCGGCTTCATCTTGATCCTGCGCGAAGCGTGGCATCAGCGCGTCTCGGTCCGGATGGTGGTGGTGCTCGCGGTCGCGTTCCACCTGATCGTGCTCACGCTGCCGTTGTTGTTCTCGCGCGACGTCTACAGCTACGCGTACTACGGCAGGATCTGGAACTCGTACGGCGCGAACCCCTACGTCACGACGCCGAGCGCCTTCCCGAACAACGCGCTGTTCAACCTGACGTGGCCGGGCTGGCGCGCCACGCCCTCGGTCTACGGGCCGCTGTTCACCTGGGTCTCGGTGATCACGACGGGCGTGCTGCGGAGCGTCACGAGCCAGATCCGCGGGTTCCAGATCCTCGCCGCGATGGCGAGCCTCGGCACGCTGTTCGTGGTGTGGCGCTTGGTCAAGCGGGTTCGGCCGGAGCGCGCGGTGTTCGCCGTCGCCGTGATCGGCCTCAACCCGATCGTGGTGTTCCACGTGGTCGGCGGCGGGCACAACGACATGCTGGTGGCCTTCTTCGTCGCGTGCGCGATCTCGTGCGTGTTCGCGAAGCGCGACCTCGCGGCCGCGCTCTGCCTCGGACTCGGCATGTCGGTGAAGGCGAGCGCCGTGGTCCCGTTGATCCTGCTGATCGTCGCGATCGCCGCCAACGCCGACCCAGACCGACGCGCACGCGTCCTCGCGAAGTATGCCGTGGTGGTCGGGGGCGTGTGGCTGGTCCTCGCGGCGCCGTTCCTGCAGTCGTCCAACCCGACGCTCGGCATGTTCGAGCTGTCGGGGCATGACTCCGGCAAGGCGCCGGGGCAGCTGATCGTCACTGGCCTGACGTGGGCCGGCAAGACGATCGGCGGTCCGGCCTTCGAGACACCGGCGATGATCGCGTCGCACGTGCTGTTGTTCGGCGCGTCGTTCGTCGTCGTGTTCCTGATCGCACGACGCATCTGGACCGACCCCGCGGCACGGCAGCCGACGGCCCTGGCCGCCGCATGGGGCTGGGCATTGATCGCCACGATCTTGCTCGCCCCGATGCTCGGCGCCTGGTACCTCGTGTGGGTGCTGCCGGTCGCGTGGGCGCTGCCGCGCGTGGCGCGCCGCACGCTCGTGCTTCTGTGTCTGGCGTTCACCGTGACGGAGCTCGTCACCGAGAACTCACACCTGCCCGAGCTGATCCGTTCGGTGCGTCTGCCGTTCGGGCACCCCGTCGCGATCGCCGTGTGCGTCTGGATCGCCGCCGACCTGATCCGCCGCTTGTACCGCGGCACGCCGCTCGACGCCGAGACGCCCGAGCCGCGCTTCGGCGACAGGTTCGAGGCCGGCCCCGCGATGCCCAAGCACATCGAACTGCCGGAGACGCACGCGATCGTGCCGGGATCCGAGGAAGACGCGGACCGGCCGCGGGGCGCCCTCGGGCCCGTCAGTCTCGTGCACCCGCGCTGACGCCGGCACTGACCGAAAGTCACGTTCGGCGTCGCATCGCCCGTTCCCCGCGGCTTCCTGCGGCCCTATCCTCGAACGCGACCCGTCGCCGACCCGGTGACTGACCGCGAGTCAGCCTTGTTACCGTTCGCGCCGAGGACTCTGGCAAGGTGACGCGACCACCGACAGCAGGAGCAAGCCCGTGCCGACCGAAGTAGCCGAAACCGTCCTGCGCTCCCACGCGGGCCACGACACCGTGATCGGTGACGCGCATCCGTTCGTGATCGTCGGCGAGCGGATCAATCCGACCGGTCGCAAGAAGTTCGCCGAGGAATTGAAGCAGGGGAACTACGACACCGTACGGTCCGACGCCGTCGCGCAGGTCGCTTCCGGCGCTCGCGTGCTCGACCTGAACGCCGGCATCCCGGGGTTCGACGAGGTCGCGATGCTCTCGGAAATGGTGCGGATCGTGAACGACCTGGTGGACGTCCCGATCTGCATCGACTCGTCCACGCCCGAAGCGCTCGAGGCCGCCGTGCCGCTCGCCGGGGGCAAGGTGCTGATCAACTCGGTCACCGCCGAGCAGCACTCGATGGATCGTCTGCTGCCGCTCGTCGCCGCGCACGGCGCCGCCGTGATCGGGATGGCGAACGATGAGGACGGCATCTCGATGGACCCCGACGTGCGCTTCGCCTGCGCCGCGAAGGTCGTCCAGAACGCCGAGAAGCACGGCATCCCGCGCGCGGATGTGATCATCGATCCGCTCGCGATGCCGATCGGCGCCGCGCCGGACGCCGGCACCGCGATGGTCCGCACGATCGCCCGCATCCGCGACGAGCTCGGCGTGAACCTGTCGTGCGGCGCCTCGAACATCTCGTTCGGGATGCCCGGGCGTCACGAGATCGACGCCGCGTTCCTCACGATCATGATCGCCAACGGCATGAACACGGCCATCACGAACCCGCTGCACCGTCCGGTGAAGAAGGCGATCCTCGCGGCGGACCTGCTGCTCGGCCACGACGACTTCGGGTCCGAGTGGATCAAGGACCACCGTGCGGAGCTGGAGGCGGCGAAGCTGGAGGCGGCGAACGCCTGATGAGCAGCACCGGGTCCGGCGGCAAGATCGACGTCACGTACCTCCCGAGCGGTAAGACCGCCCGCGTTCCCGCCGGCACCACGCTGTTCAACGCGGCGCACTGGGCCGGGCTGCCGATCGAGTCCACCTGCGGCGGCCGGGGCACCTGCGGGAAGTGCGGCGTCCAGGTCTTGGAGGGTGAGGCCGAGCTCTCGCTGGCCGACTACCGACACCTTGCCGACAAGCTCGACGACGGCTGGCGGCTGTCGTGCCAGTGCCCGATCAACGGTCCGATGACGGTCGATGTTCCTCGGCTGATGAAGATGCCGAAGGCGGCGACGATGGGCGTGGGCCGGTTCGTCCTGCTGGAGCCGAACGTCGTTAAGCTCTACCTCGAGCTGCCGCCGCCGTCGCTCGAGGACCACCGGTCCCATCTCCGCCGCGTCATGGATGCGGTGGAAGAGGCCGGCTACACACGGAACCACGATTGGGAGGTCCTGCCCAAGGTGGCGGAAGCGTTCAGGAACGGCTCGAACGTGACCGTGACGCTCGTCGGCGAGTACCTCGTCGACTGCGAGGAGGGCGACACGCGCGAGCGGATGTTCGGCGCGAGCTTCGACATCGGCACCACCACCTGCGTCTGCACATTGGTGGACCTCCGCAACGGCGCGACGGTCGCCATCGCGAGCACGATCAACCACCAGGCGTCCTACGGCGCCGACGTGATCGCGCGGATGGCCAAGGCGATGCACGGCCAGGAGAACATCGACCAGCTCAAGGCCGCGGCGCTTGAAACGGTGAACGAGCTGCTTCAGCGCGTCCAAGAAGAAGCGGAGGTCAGGCCGGAGGAGATCTACGAAGCGGTCGTCGCCGGCAACGCGACGATGATGTCGCTGCTTCTGGGCGTGAACCCCGAATCGATCGCGCTCGCGCCCTACGTCGCAACGTTCACCGAAACCCAGGACGTGCGCGCCGACCAACTCGGCATGCAGATCCATCCGTTGGCATGGGTCGCGATCTACCCGTCGATCGGCGCGTATGTCGGCGCCGACATCGTCGCGGACATCGTGGCCACCGGCCTGGTCCGTGACCCGCAGACACGGCTGCTCGTCGACGTCGGCACCAACGGCGAGATCGCATGCGGCAACGCGGAGCGTTCGGTCGCCACGGCGGCGCCCGCAGGTCCGGCGTTCGAGGGCGGCGAGATCCTGTACGGCATGCGCGCGACCGAGGGCGCGATCGAAGGCGTCGTGCTGACCAACGGCGAGGTGGAGCTGCAGGTCATCGGCGGCGACGTCGAGCCGAAGGGCATCTGCGGATCGGGCCTGATCGACATCGTCGCGCAGCTGCGCTTGGCGGGCCTCATCGACGACGGCGGCAAGATGACGACGCGTGAGGATGCGGAGGCCGACGGCCATCCGCTCGCAGACCACATCGTGACGCGTGAAGAGGTGCGGGCCTTCCAGCTCGCGGGCGAGATCGTATTGACGCAATCCGACGTGCGCGCCCTGCAGTTCGCCAAGGGCGCCATCTCGACGGGGATCGAGACCGCGATGCGCGCGCTGGACCTCGCCGCCGAAGACCTCGACGAGGTCATGCTCGCCGGCTCGTTCGGCTCCTACATCAACCCGCGGAGCGCGCAGGTCATCGGCCTCGTGCCAGCGGTGACCGTCGACAAGATCAAGGCGGTCGGCAACACGGCGAGCGAGGGCGCGAAGATGGCGCTGATGTCGTTCCGCGAGCGGGAGGTCGCCTGGGAGATCCCGAACTTCGTCGAATACATCGAGCTGTCGGGCGTCGAGGACTTCAACGACCGGTTCATCGGCAACCTCGGACTGCCGCCGCTCGACACGCTCCCAGACCTGGACGCGGACGAACCGGTCAGAGAGGCCGCAGGGTGACCCGCACCGGCGCGCGCATCGCCCTCATCGCGTGCGGCGCTGTCGCCAAGGACACGGCGACGCTGGTGGACCGGCACGGCTGGGACGCCGACGTGCACGGCATCACGAGCGACCTCCACATGACGCCGGTCGAGATCGGGCCCGCCGTCGAGGAGAAGATCCAGAAGCTGCTGCCGGATTACGACCGAGTGATCGTCGTGTACGGCGACTGCGGCACCGGCGGACGCCTCGACAAGGTGCTCGAACGGTATCCCGCGGTGCGTCCCGCCGGCGTGCACTGCTTCCAGTGGTACGCGGGCGACCTGTTCAAGCGGTTCGACGAGGACTACGGGATCTACTTCCTCACGGACTGGCTCGTCACGAACTGGGACCGCGCGGTGCTCAAGGGGCTCGGGCTCGACCGGTTCCCGTGGCTGAAGGAGACGTACTTCGGCAACCTCACACGCGTGTTGTTCGTCCGCCAACACCCAGACCCCGCGCGCGAAGCGAAGGCCCGCGAGATCGCCGAGTACATGGAGAAGCCGCTCGAGATCCACGACCTAGGGATCGAACCGCTCGACGAGCTGCTGGCCCCGCTGATCGAGGAAACGACCGAGCCAAGGGATGAGGGAAGCGCCGATGCTGTACACGCCTGAACACGCACCGCGTCTGCTCACCGAGGAGCAGGAAGCACAGGTCCACGAGTACGCGATGCGGATATGCGAGGAGATCGGCCTCGACGTCTTGCATCAGGATGCGCGGAAGCTCTTGGAGGAAGCCGGGCAGAAGGTCGACGGCGACCGTGTCTACTTCGACCGCGGCTTCGTGATGGAGCAGCTCGCGAAGGCGCCGCACACCTTTACGTTGCACGCGCGGAACCCGGAGAACACGGTCGAGGTCGGTGGGGGCACCACGTTGTGGATGGGTGTCGGGGGCCCGCCATTCTTGAGCGACCTCGATGAGGGGCGTCGTGCGGGCACGCTCGAGGGGCACGACACGATCATCAAGCTGACGCAGGCCGCGTCGCCGCTCAACTGCGCACAGACCGGCGCGTGCGAACCCACCAAGATGGACGTCAACACACGGCACCTCGACATGGAGTACTCGACCCTCCGGTGGTCGGACCTGCCGTACACGACATACGGGACGAGCGGCCCGAAGGCGCGCGACGGGATCGAGATGGCGCGGATCGTGCACGGTGGCGACCTTGGGGACCGCACGGCGCTGATGGGCGTCGTAAACTCGGTGAGCCCGCTGATCTGGGACTTCCGGATGGTCGACGCGATGATCGCGTGGGCCGAGTCGAACCAGGCGACGGTGGTGACGCCGTTCCTGCTCGGTGGGGCAACGGCCGCCGTCAGCGTCGCCGGGGGGTTGGCGCAGCAGGTGGCCGAGGCGCTGAGCGGCGTCGCGATCGCACAGACGATCCGTCCGGGGTCGCCGTGCTTGTACGGGTCGTTCTTCCAGGCGACCGACATGCGGTCGGGCGCGCCGGCGCTCGGAACGCCGGAGTCGATCTTCGGCGTGTTCGCCGGAGCGCAGCTCGCGCGTCGCTACGGGTTGCCGTTCCGCGGAGGCGGCGGCCTCTGCTCGTCCAATGCGGTCGACGCGCAAGCCGCGGCGGAGTCGTCGTTCATGCTGTGGGCCACGATGCTTGCCGGCACGGACGTGGTGCTGCACGCCGCGGGCTGGCTCGAGGGCGGTCTGACCGCCTCGCTCGAGAAGTTCGCGCTCGATGTCGAACTGCTCGAGCAGCTCCAGGTGCAACAGCGAGGGGTCGGGTTCAGCGAGGAGGAGTTCGCGTTCGACGCGCTGAAGGAGCTGGGGCCCGGCGGGCTGTGGCTCGCGGCGCAGCACACGATGGATCACTTCCGCGAGTGGCAGTACATCTCGCCGCTGTTCATCACGCAGGACTTCACGACGTGGTCGGCCGCCGGCGGCGAGGAGACCGCGGCGCGCGCGAACCGCCGATGGAAGAAGCTGCTCGAAACGTACGAGAATCCGGGCATCGACCCCGACGTCGATGCCGAGCTGATCGCGTTCATGGACCGGCGGAAGGCCGAGCCCCCGCCGATCGACGAGGACTGATGCAGAAACCAACGAGCGTGAAGCAATACCTCGGCTGGCAGAACGCCGAGCAGCGAGCCTCCCTCGATCGGCTCCGCGAGGTGATCGCCGCCGCGGCGCCCGACGCGACCGAGGGGATCAGCTACTCGATGCCGGCCTTCCTGCTCGGTGGGAAGGGACTCGTGTGCTACGCGGCGTTCAAGGACCACTACAGCCTGTTCCCGATGAGTGGGGCCGTCGTCGAGCAACACGCCGCCGAGCTCGGCGAGCGCGTGACCGGCAAGGGCACGATCCAGTTCCGCTACGACGAGCGACTGCCTGTCGGACTCGTGAAGAAGATCGTGAAGACGCGCGTAACCGAGCTGAAGGCGAAGCAGCAGAAGAAGCGCTAGGCGTTCACCAGCGCGAGCTGGCCACAGGCCGCATCGATCGAACGACCCCGCGTGTCGCGAACCGTGACGTTGACGTGCAAGCGCTCCAGCGCGTCGACGAAGGTCCGGATCCGCTTCGGTGGCGAGCCCAGTACCGGGTAGCCCGGCGTGGGGTTGAGCGGGATGAGGTTGACGTGCGCGCTGAGCCGGCGCGCGATCGGTGCGAGCAGCTCGGCCTGCTCGGCGGTGTCGTTGACGTGATCGATCAGCGCCCACTCGATCGAGGGGCGACGACGGGTCTTCGAACGCCAGTCGGCGATCGCGCGCTCGAGCGTGTGAAGCGGGTACCTCGTGTTCGGTGGGACGAGCTGGTCGCGAAGCTCGTCGCTCGCGGCGTGGAAGCTGACCGCGAGCCCGACCTGCGGCGCGCGCTCGGCGAGCCGCTCGATGCCAGGGACGATCCCGACCGTCGACACGGTGATATGCCTCGCGCCGAGGCCGAACGCGGCTGGGTCGGTGAGCTGCGCCAGTGACGCGAACAGGTGGCGCTGATTCGCGAACGGCTCCCCCAGCCCCATGAACACGACGTTGGTGAGTCGCTGCGGCGTGTGCGCGGGGAGGCGCGCCGCTTCGCGGCGCGCCCACACGGCCTGGGCGCTGATCTCGCCGGCGGTCAGGTTGTTCTGCAATCCCATCTGGCCGGTCGCGCAGAACGTGCAGCCCATCGCGCAGCCCGCCTGCGACGAGATGCACACGGTCACGCGGTCGGGGTAGCCCATGAGCACCG
>DATAPH010000038.1:0-10721 GCA_036265325.1 Actinomycetota bacterium
CTCTGAACGCCAACGCCGTTGCCGGGAGGCCGACCGGATGGGAGAAGCCGAGCGTGAAGAGCGACGATCCGGACAGTGTGAACGCGTCACGGAAGGACTGATCGGCGACGCCGATGAACATCAGCAGGTATCCGGCGAACACGAGGAAGAGCCAGACGGCGAGCGTCACCGTCAGACTGACCGGGGCGTAGGTGGCCAGCCGACGGTCGCGGTGCTCGTACGCCAGGCCACGCGGCGCGAGCAGGAGGTAGATCCGTCGCATGGTGAGGAAGACCCACCTCGTGATGGAGGATGCGGAGGCGCGGGGAAGGATCACGGTCTTGATCGCTGAGCCCAACGTCGAGACGACGATGGCGACGCCGGCGGCGACGGCGAGGACGTCTAGCGCAAACTCCATCGGTCCGGCTACTCGGTCGGGATCAGGTGCTGCAGCCAGTCCGGAACGACACGGCCTTCGATCGGTGCGAACAACGAGCCGGTATCCGGGATGGCGTCGAGAGCCAACTCATCGGGGGCGCGACCTCCCGCGTGCGCCCGTCGCTCGGCTTCGATCAACAGCGGAAGGAGCCGCACGTCGCCTGCTGTAGCGAGCCCCACGACCTCCGGTCGATCCAGCACGACCGCGACTGCAGCGTCGACGGAGGCTTGGTCGTCAAGCGGCTCGTACCACGTGGCGTAGCGCTCACCTTCACCCGCGCGCCAGTTGTTCCGTGCGATCGCCTTGATCACCATCATGCCGACGTCGTCGGCCGATGCCTGCTCGACGAGCGCGTCGAACCCGCGCCGGAATCCCTCGTCACGCGCAAGGACGAAGTTGTACGGCGTCAAGACGGTGTCGAACCGGAAGCGTCGCAGCGCCTCGAGATGAACCGTCGCGACGCCCGGCCCGTGGCCTGTGATCCCGATCCCACCCGCGAGGCCTTCGTCCCGCGCGCGGACGGCTCCGTCCAGCGCGCCCCCAGAACGCGTCACGCTGTCGAGTTCATCCATGCTCCCCACCGCGTGCAGCTGGATCAGGTCGACGCGATCGGTCTGCAGCCGGTCGAGCGAGCGACGCAGGCTGTCGTACGCCGCACCGGCTTCGCGATCCCCGGTCTTGGTGGCGAGGAAGATCCGGTTGCGCATCTCCGCCATCCGCGCACCGAGGCGAAGCTCGGACTCGCCGTAGTCAGCCGCCGTGTCGAAGTGGTTGATGCCCGCGTCCAGCGCCAAGGCGATCGACCCATCGGCCTCGTCCTGGCGTACGTCGGCGAGCGCAGCGCCGCCGTAGATGAGGACGCTGCTCATGTGGCCGAGACGGCCGAGCCGACGTGTCTGCATCGCGTCACCCTTCCACATCTCGGGGCCGGGAGAGACCCCTAGTCGGGCCACTCCGGCTTGGACTCGGGTTGGCTCAAGAGGTCATCGAGCGACGGCTTTGGCGCGCTCTCGGCCTCGGCCATCTTCGCTGTGAGGTCGTCGGGCCGATCCTCGCTCGCTGCGAGCATCTCCTCGAGCGACTTGTCGGCGGCTCCGGTGAGCCGGATCCGCAGCGCGGCAAGCACCGCGGCGTGCTCCTCGCTCAGCCCTTGGTTGACCTTGATCTCGGTCAACGCCTGCTCCGCTCGCTTGAGGAGGCCGGTGTCGTCCACGTGAGCAGTGTGCCACGGCGGGTCGGACCGAGCGCGCGCCTATCATCCCGGCATGGCCGAGCAGGGACCGCCGTGGCCGAAACAGGGTCCAGCGTCGTCCTTCCCGTCCATCGCGAAGAGGAGGTCCGCGAGCGAGGAGCATCGTTCGAACGGCGATCGAAGGGAACCACGCACAGATGCCAACCGATATCGGTACGGATGAAGCACAACGGCTCCTCCGCGACGAGGACGCGTTCCTCCTCGAGGTCCTTCCGCACGACGAGTACGAGGAGGAGCACATCGCCGGCGCCGAGAGCATCCCGCTGAAGGACCTGACGCCGGACGCGATCCGGCACATCGACCGCGCTCGTCCGGTCATCGTGTACTGCGACGACGACCTCTGAGATCTCAGCCCGCGGGCCGCGTGGCGGCTCGAATCGTTCGGATTCACCCGCGTCTTCGATCTCGCCGGTGGCAAGTCGGAGTGGCGAGAGCAGGGCCTTCCGACGGAAGGAACCGGACCGTTCCGATACGTCGCAGGTCAGGTGCTCAAGCCGGTGACGTTCACCTGCTCGCCCAACGCATCGGCCGGCGACATCCGCGAGCAGCTCCGTTCGGATCCCGTCTGCGTCGTGGTGAACGAGCACGGCGTCGTGCTCGGACGGGTCCGACAGAAGGATCTGCCTGACGGCGACGACGCACGCGTCGCCGACTTCATGCGCCTGGGCCCGTCCACGGTCCAGCGGCGCGAGGAACTGAGCGGCCTCGTCGAGCGGATGCGCGACAAAGGCGTGAAGACGATCCTCGTCACGACACCGAAGGGCGAGCTCATCGGCTTCCTCGACCGAACCGACGCGGAGCGGTTCCTCGCAGCCGCTCGGGCAGCGGGTGTCGACGAGCACTAGCCCACGAAGGGTTGAGCCGGCTTCGGGCCAGCCCCACGGATCACCTTGTGGCTGGCGGCCTATCATCCGGCGCATGGCCGGCCTCATGGATCGCGAAACCGCGCACGCGTTCGCGCACGAACACTGCCTCAAGGAGACGACCTTCCGTCATCTGATCTCGGTCGAGGGCGTGATGCGCGCGCTCGCGCGTAGGTTCGACGAGGATCAGGAGCTGTGGGGCCTCACGGGGCTGTTCCACGATCTCGACCAGGACCACACCGGCGATGACGGCGCTCAACACGCTCGGCTCGCGGCCGAGTGGCTCCGCGAGTCGAACGTCGACGAGCGCGTGGTGAACGGCGTACTCGCGCACGCGTACGAGGAGTACCGCACCGATCTGATGTCCAAGGCCGTCGTGAACGCCGACGCGGTCGCCGGTCTCCTCGTGGCGTCCGCGCTCGTCCGCCCGGAGAAGTCGGCCGGTATGAAGGTGTCGAGCGTGAAGAAGAAGCTCAAGGAGAAGTCGTTCGCGCCCGGCGTGAACCGCGATGAGGTCACCGATGTGGAAGCGAACATCGGCCTGCCGTTGGACGAGTTCATCACGGTTTCGATCGAAGGCCTGCAGGAGGTCGCGCCCGAGATCGAGCTCTGAGAAGGCTGGATCAGGTAGGCGCTTCCACCCGTCCCGGGCCCGTTCCGACGTCGAAGCCGACCATCTCGATGTGGCCGCGGTAGACCTCTCGATGGACGGTGCCCCGCTCGATATGCACGAGGTCGCCTGGCCGCATCTCGATGACGCCGTCCTCGGGCGTGTCGATGTCGATCGACCCGGCGAGCAGGTAGGCGACGATGTCGTGCTCGCCGTGGTGATGCCACGTGTCCTGTCGCGGCGGGGCGTCGAACGAGGCGAACGTCGCGGTGAATCCGTCTCCTTCGATCGCCGACCGATCGCGCGGAACTTCGTCCGGTGGGATGCGGCGAACAGACATATCAGAGGCCCCTCTCGACGCGCTGCGCGGAGGCCGTGCCGGCGGCGTCGGTCATCCAGTGACGCGGTACGTGATGTGTGTGGCGAACGGCGACTGAAGTAAGCCTTCTTGCTCCAGCTTTATCGTCCCCTCGGATCCGTCGAACAGTCGCTTCCCATCGCCGAGGATGACGGGGGCGATCGTGATCGACAGTTCATCGACGTGGCCCGCTCGGAGGGCTTGCCGGATGACGTCCGCTCCGCCACCGAGCGAGAGATCCTTGCCATCCGCGGCTTCTCGTGCCCGTGCGAGCGCCTCGTCGAGACCGTTCACGAAGGTGAATCCGCCCTCATCGGGCTCGTCTTCGGGCCGGTGCGTCACGACGAAGAGGGGCACGCCGAAGGGGTTGCGGCCGCCCCACGCCTCGGCAGCCTCGAACATGTTGCGGCCGACGACGACGGCGCCCCCACGACCGAACGCCTCGTCGAGGTACTGCTTGTCGGCGCCGACCGGTTCGCCCCTCGGCCCGTCGTCGTAGCTCCAAGGTCCTCCGAAGACCCAATAATGCAGTCGCTCACCTCCGGCGCCGAGGCCCTGGCCAGGTCCGTCGTTCGGACCGGTGACGTACCCATCCAGCGAGATCGTGATCGACGCGACCACGTTCGTCATGCGATTTCCCCCTTGGCAGCTCGCAGAGCAGATCCAGTAGTCGTACCGCACCGACGGCGGTTCCAACCTCCTCGGGCTGGGGTGCGCATAAGGATCGAACAGTGTGTGAGGGACGGCGCAAGCGTTCTCGCCGGACAACCCGTACGGTTCCCCTCGGACCGGAAAACTGTCACCACGCTGGGGGTGCCGATGCAGGCAGATGAGATCCGCTTCTTGTTCGGATACGACCGATGGGCGACGCAGACGCTCCTTGACGCGCTCGACGGTGTCGGATCGGCCGTGTGGGGCCAGACCGGCGTCGTAGGCGATCGCGGACTTGGCACCATCCTGGTGCATCACCTTGGCTCCTCCCTTCGCTGGCGCAAGCTTTTCGAGGACGTGCCCATCGACGAAGGCGACAAGCTGGAGCGGCAGCCGCTACCGACGGTCCAGGAGCTCCGTGCGCGCTGGCAGGACGAATGGGTTGCCCAAGATGCATGGCTGCGGACCCTGACGAACGACGCCGTCGCGGCGCTCGACGAAGGCGTGCCGGCCTGGCAGCTGCTCGTGCATGTGGTGAATCACGGAACGCAGCATCGATCGGAGGCGGCAGCGCTGCTCACCGGCGCTGGCCGATCGCCCGGCGAGCTCGATCTATTCGACTTCGCCGAATCGCAAGCGAACGCCGGCGGGTAGGGATCGAGAACGACGGGACGACAACAGGTGTTGTTCTTTCCGGTGCGCTTTATGGGGTGCCGCGACGCCACGGCACATGCGCGTGCGAGAGCCAGACCTGTTCGGGATCGAACGACCGCACCAGCCGCTGGCCTTCGGTGCTCGGGTCGTCGAGATCGCTCGACGTCACCGCCGTATCGCCGACGATGACGGTCGGATGGTCGCCCGTCTCGACGACGACGACCTGCGAGCCGGGCGTGTGTCCGGGCGCCGCGAACAGTCGTACCCCGGGCGCCAGCTCGAGCTCGCCATCGACCTCGACGTACGTCACGCCGGGCGCGTCAACCCATTCGGGGATCGTGTAGTCGTCCTGGCTCCGCGCGTCGTCGAGCTCCCGACGCTGGACGAAGATCGGTTTGCCTGCGAAGAGCCGGTTGCCGCCGCAGTGATCGAAGTGCAGGTGCGTGTTGACGACGATGTCGATGTCGTCCAGGTCGACATCCTGCGTGTTGAGCGGGATGACGCGGGGATCCATGTCGGCGACCGCCGGGTGCGTCTCCGTCATGCCGGTGTCGACCAGCACGCGCCCATCGGGAGAGTCGATGACGTGCACGTAGACCGGCATGCGTTCGCCCTCGACGAGCAACTCGGCGACGAGGACCGGGGTCACGGTGGGCTTCGACGGCACTCACCGAGGATAGAGGCGGTCTCGGACTTGGCTTGTTCACGCGGCGGGCGGTGATGCGTCCAGTCCGTAGAGCCTGCGAGCGCCGGGCGACATCCGTGCCCACTCCGGCGCGCTGATCACGATCGAGGGTGTTGCCGCAACCGACTGCTTGCGGTGACGTCGTCGTCGCTTCGGCTCCGGTGCCGGTTCGGGCGCCGGCGGCCGCGGAACGTGCGGATGGCGGACCACGGGCGGCTGGGGCGTCGGGTCGACCTCGGGAACCACAACCGGTTGCGCAGGTTTGGGAAGGGCTGGCGCTGGCATCGGTTCGCGGTCGAGCCGATCCGCGGCGGGCGCGCGCTCGAGTTCGACAACTGAGGGCTCGAGACCGAGACCCAAGGGCGGACCACCGACGACGTCGCCTTCGACGGACGCGTCTACCAAGGTGACCTCCGGCGCCGGAGGGCGTACGGCCACCGCTAACGTCTCGGGTCCCTCACCTGCGCGGTCTTGCTGCAGACGCTCTTCTTCGTCGCGGCGGGCGAACTCGGCTGCGAACCATTCCGCCCCGACACGGGCGGCGGATCGATGGGCGTAGGCAAGGAGCGCGCGCTCCATCCGCTCGTCTTCCGGGTCGGCTGTGAGCCTCGCAGAGGCGTCATCGAGACGCCATGCGACGAAGCGATCCCCCTCATCGCGCATGAGGGCTGTATCGGCATCCGGGCCACGAATCTTGCGGCGAGTTACTGTCGGACCATGCAACCGCCCGGCCGGGTTCTCAGCGTGAACGTCGCGCACGTTCGACCCAACCCGTACAAGTCATTCGACTTCACGGGCATCGACAAGCGACCGGCCTCGGGTCCGATCGAGGTGCGCGCGCCCGGCATGAAGGACGGTGGCGCCGGCAGCGGCCTCGCCGGAGACACCATCGGCGATCACGAGAGCCATGGCGGCGACGACCAGGCCGTCTATGCGTACGCGCGAGAGGACCTCGATCGCTGGGAGGGGGAGCTGGGCCGCACCGTGTCCCCTGGGTCGTTCGGCGAGAACCTCACGACTCAGGCGGTCGACGTCAACGGCGCGCTGATCGGAGAACGATGGACGATCGGCGATGACCTCGTCCTAGAGATCACCTCTCCTCGAGTCCCGTGTGCGACGTTCCGCGGCTGGATGGGCATCCCAGGGTGGCTCAAGACGTTCACCGCAGCTTCGATGCCGGGCGCGTATCTCCGCGTCGTTGTTCCTGGCACCGTCTCTGCCGGCGACGAGATCGTCGTCTCGCACCGCCCCGATCACGAGGTCACGGTCGCCGCGA
Organism: Actinomycetota bacterium; assembly: GCA_036265325.1. GTDB lineage: Bacteria > Actinomycetota > UBA4738 > UBA4738 > HRBIN12 > AC-51. The sequence goes on from DATAPH010000038.1 coordinate 6,768, forward strand.
TGTTCCGTTCGCTCACGATCAGCACCGATTGACGTCGCAGTGTGCGTTCAGACGGCGAGGATCTGATTGATCTGAAGCGTGCCTCCGCGAGCGACGTACGGGTGCGAGGCCAGCACCGCCGCGGCTGCCTCGGCGTCGTCCGCCTGGATGATCGAGTAGCCGCCGATCTGCGCGGCGTCGGTCGCGCTCCCGCTCGCAACCTGCGTCACCATCTGCACGGGCGCGCCCGGGTCAACGATGGCGTCACCTGCGCCGGCGACCCAGCTTTCGAACGCCGCCTTCGCCTGCTCCATCATCGCGGGATCGTCGGGCATCCCCGACCCGTGATACGTGACGAGGAACTTGCTCATCTCATCTCCCTCACCTGAGCGATCGGACCCTGCTCGGTCCCCGACACAAGGACCCTACGACCGCCCGGTCGCTTCGGGAAGACCCGCTCTCCCAACCGCGTGCCTTCAGCGCGCGTTGAGCCGTCAGATCGCCAGCGGGTCGCCGGTCGCGAGCGCCTCACGAGCTTCGAACTCCTGATCGCGGTACTCCGCCAGCATCTGTTCCGCGACAGGCGTGCTCACTGCGGAAGCGTAGTGGGCAGTTCTGACACTCCTTATTAGTGTGGCGGGCTCGAACGGATGGGGGAGCACATGACTGGCAAAGCGGCTTTCAGCGATGAGGAATGGGTCCGGTTGTGTCGGGCGCCGTTCGTGGTGGGGATGGCGCTCACGATCGCCGACCCGGGCGGTCCGATCGAGATCTCCAAGGAAGGGATGGCGACGATCCGCTCGGCCACCGTCCCGCCGAGTCAGGAGGAGCTGCTCGCCGCAGTCGCGCTCGACATCCAGGCGCAGGTGCAGGCGAAGCACAACCCTGCGAAAGACTTCAAGCCGACGGCTGCGCCGACCGCCGCGGCTGAGATCCTCGACGAGCTTCGCGCCGTGGACGGCATCGTCGCCGCAAAGGCGACATCGGAAGAAACCGAAGCGTTCCGCACCTGGATGATCGTCACCGCGCAAGCCGCCGCCGACGCGGCGAAGGAAGGCGGGTTCATGGGCTTCGGCGCAGAACGGGTCAGCGCCGGCGAGCAGGCGATGCTCGATCAGATCAAGAGCGCACTCGGCCGCACCTGACCGACATTCGTCCGTCCGTCGGGGGACACTGAAACGACGGACTGTTTCCCGGGGCTCGATGCTCAATCATGCGTGCGGGAAGTCGTCCCCTCTCCTCTCCAGGGGGAGCGTGGGTTTCCAACGTGGCCCGCGCAGCGTCTTCCCATCAGCCATGGGCTCGTCTTCCAGGCGGGCCCATGGCGTTATCACGATGCAGAACACTGTGATGAACCTGCGCGATTACCGGGGAGCTGTGGCCGCTCGCGCCCTCGCGTGATAGCAAGGAAGGCGTGATCCGCCTCCGCCGGTCCCCGGGCGTCGCCGTTGCCGTCATCGTCGTGGTCCTGCTTGTGGTCGCCGGTGCGGCGATCGGTGCCTCCAAGGCCCGGGCCGAGCCGACGCCGAACCTCCCCGCGGTCACGGCCGATCAACTTCTTGCGTCGAGCATCACGGCGATGAACGGACCCGGCGCCGTCTCCGGCGACGTCCGGACGCGACTCGACATCGGGCTCCCCGAGATCCCGGCGTCGTTGAGTGGCGCGGCGAGCGGTGTCGGAATCACCAGCGCGCTCAGCTCGATGATCGGCGTCCAGCGGTTCCGAGTGTGGAGCTCGCAGGACGGCGTCCGCGTCCAGCACGTGATGGACCTGCAAGAGCAGGACCTAGTGGCGAACCTGTCGCAGGCGTGGTTCTGGGACTCGGCGACCGCGACGGCAACCAAGCTGCGCGCCTCCGGGCTCACCGCGCTGCCGACACCACCGTCGACACCGCAGGACCAGATGAAGAACGTCGACCCGGTGATGCTCGCCAAGCACCTGCTATCGAAGGCGTCGACGTGCGGAACCGTCAGCGTCGGCGTGCCGGAGGTTGTCGCCGGCCGTGACGCGTATGTCCTTCACTACGCGCCCGCATCGGATCGGACGCTTGTCGGCGATATCGCGATCGCGATCGACGCGCAAACGCGTTTACCGCTCGACGTGTCGATCACAGCGGCGGGCGCGTCCGCTCCCTCGGTCGAGGCCGGTTTCACATCGGTCTCGTTCGACCCGATCGACCCGTCGATGTTCACGTTCACGCCCCCGGCCGACGCCACCGTACGCGACCTCACGGGCCAAGTCTCCGACGCCATCGCCGCGGCGAAAGCCCATCACGCCGACGTTCCATCGAGTGAGCTGCCGGTCATCGCCGGGACGTGCTTCGATACGTCGGTTGCGGTTCCGCTGCAACAGCCGCTTTCTGCGCAGGTCGCGCAGCTGCTTCCGTTCAGCGGTCCGCTCTGGTCCGCGGTCGAGACCGAGCACGCGGGCAAGACCTGGCTTCTCGTCGGGCCGGTGGACGTCGCGACCTTGCAGGCCCGCGCCGCCGCGCTGCCGTGACGGCAGCGATCCGAGCGGTTGGTCTGACCAAGCGGTACCGCGACCTCGCCGCGGTCGACGGCCTGGATCTCACGGTCGAACGCGGCGAGCTCTACGGCTTCTTAGGCCCGAACGGCGCCGGCAAGACCACGACGATCCGGATGCTTCTCGGCCTCATCCACCCGACGGGCGGTGAAATCGAGGTGCTCGGATCGTCGGTGAGCGCAGGCGGTGGGCCGCTGGAACGGGTCGGCGCGCTCGTCGAGGAACCGGCGTTCTGGCCGTATCTCTCCGGGCGGCGCAACCTCGAGGCGTTCGCGCGCGCTGGAGGCGGTCGCGCCGACGTCCACGCGCGACTCGATCGGATCGACGAGGTCCTGGACACGGTCGACCTGACTGCGGCCGCCGACAAGCGAGTCAAGCAGTACTCACAGGGGATGCGACAGCGACTCGGGATCGCGCTCGCCCTGCTCGGCGACCCCGAATTGCTCACGCTCGATGAGCCGACGAACGGGCTCGATCCGTCGGGGATGCGTGAGATCCGAGAGCTGTTGCGCGGACTCGCCGACCGCGGCAAGACGATCTTCATCTCCAGCCATCTGCTGGCGGAGGTCGAAGCGATGTGCGACCGCGTGGGCGTGATGGCGCGCGGGCGCCTCGTCGCCGAGGGACCACCCGGCACACTCCGCGGCGCGACCGATCGGATCCGCATCACGGTGGACGACGCGGAGGCGGCTCGCGCGCTCCTCGCTGAGCGACCGGACGTCTCGGTGGCGCCGACCACGCTCGGCCGGGGGATCCTCGACGTCACGCTCACGGACGGATCGGGAGCCGCCGACGTGAACGACGCGCTGGTGCGAGGCGGGATCCGCGTCCACGCGCTTGAACCGCAGCGCGACACGCTCGAGGACGTCTTCCTGCATCTCGTGGAGGGCATCGATGTACCGCGTTGAGCTGTCGAAACAGGTCCGGCGCTGGAGGACCTGGCTGCTCGCGGCCGCCCTCGCCGGTATCCCGGTCCTGGTCGTGATCGCCGTCCGGCTCTCGCCGCCCGAGCCGCAGAACTCGCAGGACGCCCCGCCGTTCCTGCTGCAGATCGTGCGGAACGGGTTGTTCGCGCCGCTCACCGGTCTGGCGTTGGTTCAGCCGTTCTTCATGTCGGTTGCGATCGGGTTGTTCGCCGGCGACGCGATCGCGGGGGAGGCGCAGACCGGCACGCTCCGCTACCTGTTGATCCGCCCGGTGCGGCGCGCTCGGCTGATCGCGTCGAAGTACGGCGCGGCGATGACGTTCACCGGCGCGTTGCTGGTGATCGTGATCCTCTCGGGCTTGCTGGCGGGAGGGGTTGTGTTCGGGATCCACCCGATGCCGACGCTGTCCGGCACGTCGCTGTCGGTGATCGATGCACTCGTGCGGATCGTCGCGTCGGGCGCTTTCATCCTGCTCGCGGCCTCGGGCATCGTCGCGGTCGGCATGTGGATCTCGACGCTCACCGA
>DATAPH010000039.1:0-8741 GCA_036265325.1 Actinomycetota bacterium
CGTTTCCCCCTGGCCCCAGCGGGTATGGACGCGCCGTGGAAGAGCCGATGGGTCCGGTCAGGACGTCGCAGCATCGTCCCGACGTTGCCGAACGCGTGACCGGGGTGACGCTACGACCGATCGCTCCGGCGACACCGACAGGGTTCCTCGGTCTCGCGGTCGCCACGACCGTCCTCGCCTCTATGAACCTCGGATGGATCTCGAGCGGGGAGGCCCATACGGTCGCGCTCGTTCTGATCGCGTTCGTGTTCCCGCTCCAAGGGACTGCGTCGATATTCGGATTCCTATCGCGCGACGGCGTCGTAGCGACTGCGATGGCCGTCCTCGCCGGGACGTGGCTGACCGTCGGGCTTGGGATGCTGAGCTCGCCGCCCGGATCAACAAGCGACGCGCTTGGCATCTTCTTCCTCGTATCCGCCGTGGCGATGCTGTTGCCGGCGATCGGCGCTTCGCTGTCGAAGGTCGTGCCCGCGATCGTGTTCACGATGGCTGCACTTCGCCTCGCGACCAGCGGCATCTATCAGATGACCTCTGCGGTGACGTGGGAGCGGATCACCGGCTGGATCGGCATCGTCCTCGGCGTGCTCGCCGTGTACGCGGCGCTCGCCGCACTGCTCGAGAGCGTGCAGGGCCACACCGTTCTCCCGCTGGGCCGGCGCGACACCGGTAGAACCGCTGTCGAAGGCGACTTCGGTGATCAAGTGGTGGACGTCACGCACGAACCGGGCGTCCGCTCGCAGCTCTGACCTTCCGCAGGAGCATCCGCTCGGCAACTGGGCGTTGACGGCCGCGACTTCAGAGGGGCGATTCAAGGCTCAGTTTCGTCGGCCGAGTTTCTGGGGTTGCTCCTGCACGCCTAGGTCTCCTGAGATTGATGAGGAATCGTGCGTTCTAGCTGCGTTCGTGGCGGTAGTGGCTCTCGCCGCGCGTTCGGTGCTCGTATGTGTCCGTCGTGAGCGTGATCGACTTTGGTGTCACGAAGTGAGTCACAGAAGGCACGAGAACAGACCGAATAGATAGGACTCCCGTCAAAGGAATGTGGGCGGTGACCAGCGAGATCGAGCGAAACGCGCAGGTAGCGGATGCGGTTCGGGATGCATGGTAAGGAGGACGTCAGGGGTTCGATTCCCTCTCCGGCTCCTTCATCTAACAGGCGATACCCGACGGCGGGTGTCCGTTCCACTCCCATTTCCGCTCCCCGCCCGGAACATTGGCCGAGACTGAGGTCACAACGACCGCTATGAAGGGCATGATGGAGGCAGCTATGCGCTGGAAGGTGCCGGTCATCATCGCGGTGGTTGCCGCTGCGGTCGCAGGCGTGGTGGCAGGACGGATGGCGGTTGAGCCTGTCGGTGGTGTGGGCCCTCAGCCGGGTCCCTCCACGGCGCACCTTGCCAACATGTGGCTCGTCGGTCCGACCGGACAGAACGTGCTGTTCTGCCCGCATCCCGAAGAGGTCCTTGGCGGCGGCTTCATCTGTCAGCCGCTCGACCGTGTCGGCGCTCTCGTCCCCGACGTGTTACCACCGGAGCCAATGACGGTTGCCCCGGGGTGTGCCGGTGACTATCGCCTCATCTTCAACTTCGAGGACCGCTCACGCGCCGTCTACGACGTGTGCGAGATGCCGCCTGTGCTCGTTCCCCTATACGAAGCGGCATGGAAGGTCATGACGAACATCACCCAGTGACGCTCCAAGGTGACCTACCTCGGCCATGTCGATCACCAGAGACCCCGGCTAAATGGGTCAGAGAAGCGGCTGCACCGGCCGGCGCCGGATGGTGCCGTGAGCCGAACGCATCCAGGCGAAGCACGGGCCAAGGAGTTCGACCTCGTCGTCCGTGCACCAAGCTCGAGATCGGCCGCACCGACACGTGAACTCGTTGCCATTCGCCAGGATCGCGACGTCGCGACACGCGATGCACTCCACACCGGCAACTGCCAACACCGATGAGGTGGAGCCAGACACGAGTGCCATGGGGACGCGGTACCCATCGAAGCGAGTCACAAACGAGCCGGGAGCACTCGGGATTCCTTCGGGTCGAGGTGGGTACGGAGGGCGTATGGCGAGCCCGGAGGAACTGGCGAACCTGTCGCTCACGATCGCGCGTCACGAACTCGCGGAGATGACGGCGCGCGTGCTCGACGCCTCGGCTGGAAGCCATGAGGTCGTGCGCAAGGCGGCCGACATCGTCAAGGCGAGCGACCTTGCCCGCACGGTTCCGAGTCCCGAGCATCTCGCCTTCGAGCTGCTCGCCGCCGTGGACAAAGACATCACGGCGCGAGAAGACGCACGGCTCGCGCGACCTTCGGACGGGTAGCGCCCGATCGCATGGCCTCGGAGGCTCCGCGCGTGCCGGATCCTCTTGGGGGTTCACGATCCGGGGAGGGCAGATCAGCCTTCGCCACGCGCCCAGATGCGTCGACAACTGGTGCCTCAACCTCGTCCCGCCGTCGGCGGACACCCCTTGGATGAGCCGGGTGCTTGTCATCGAAGACGACACGGGTGTCGCGCACGTCTTGCGACCGTTGCTTGAGGGGCGCGGCCACGAAGTGATCGTCGCCGAGGATGGCTCTCGAGGCCTTGCGCTTGCCCAGCGTCAGCAACCCACCGTGATCGTGCTCGACCTGATGATGCCGGTTATGGACGGGTTCGCAACGTTGGAAGCCCTCGGTCAGACGCCTCGGACGAGCACCATCCCCGTGCTGGTCGTGACCGCCATGCACCAAGAGCAGGTGGAGCAGCGCTGTTATTCGATGGGCGCGGCGGCCTACATCTGCAAGCCGTTCGACGCCGACATGCTCGTCGGGATCGTCGAAGAGTTGCTGCAGGGGCGGACCGACGCCTCGCACGAACAAGCCATCTAGGGCGCCAGCTACGAAGGCGGATCGATCCGCACGCCCAGCGATCCGTCGATGCCGGCGATGGCGAGGACCTTGCGGATATTGTCGGGCGGTTGCCGGATGAACACCGGCTGCTCGGACTTCGCCGCCAACTGGACGATCGCTCGGACGCCTGAAGAGTCGAGGAACGTGAGCTCCGACATGTCGAGCACCGCCGGGTGGCCGCCGAGGCGCATCGACACTTCGTCAACGAGGGAGTCGGCGCTCGCCATATCGAGCTCTCCGGAGAGCCACGCGACGCCCTCGGCATCGATCCGGATCTCGAAGGGTTGACCCGCGTCCATAGACACCTCCGTTCGAAGCGTCATCTGTCGACCTCGAACCATACGACCCCTGGAGGCCCTTGGTGTACGCCCCAACGGTTGGCGACAGATTCTACGATCCGAAGTCCCATACCGCTCTCGGTCGCCGGCCGCATAGGCTGGACGGTGGCGCGTGTGATCGCCGTTCGCTGCTCGACGAAGATCGTCACCACATCCGCGACGTCGTCGATGGAACCGGATAGCACGATCAGGTCATCGGGGCCGAGTCCACCATGTCGAAGCGCGTTACTGATGAGTTCGGTGGTCGCGAGCCGGACGTCGTTCGCGGCGCGTTCGCCCACGTCGGCGGTGAGCCACCCGTCCAGCATCTCTCGGGCCAGCGCAGCTGCGGACGGGTCGGCGGGAAGCTCCTTCCGGATATCCGTCAAAGGTGGAGTGTCCCCTTCGAGATGGTCGCGGACGATGGCTGTAACGACCTGCCCCGAAGCGCATGACCGCAAACACCGATCTCTGCTCGTGTTGCGCTCAGCAGGGAACGGGCGGCCAGTCGCCTGTCCGCAGAACGTCGATCGCCTCTTCGGCAGTCGATGTCCCTTTGACCCGGAAGAGCTTGCCGTCTTTGATCACGATCGCCCACGCCGCGGGCGTATCGGCGAAGCCGGCGCCGCGCGACATCCGGATCCTGCCCACGACGACGAACCGGCTCGGACCAACCTGCCGGATCTCCTGCGCGTGCGCCTCGTACATCGGCAGCTCATGCCGATGTGCCTCGATGAAGCTGATGATCGCGTTCCCCGTGAGCGCGACCGGTGGGTCGGCGTGTGGGATGACGACGGCCTCTTCGTGGACCATGTCCGTCGAGAGCATCGCGCGGCCCTCAGCCGCACGCTCGAACACGGTGCGGATCAAACGCTCGTCTTCGCCGACGCTCATCGGCCACCTCTTCGCGCCAGGGTGACGGCGAAGCGGAATCTAGTCCTCAGGCCCTCCGTCGCGCAACGGTTCGGTTGGCGAGTCGGAATGGCATAGGCACGTTCGGCGAGCGAAATAGACCAAAGTCGCGTCTCGCGTCGATCGTCCCTGGGTACGGCTGGCCCATGAGCACGCTACGAACTGGCGGCGGAGGCGATCCGTCCGATACACGGGCCCTTTGGGCCGAGGCGCTGTGGGGTGTCGGTCTCCTCGGAACCGTCCTGGTCTCGGTCGCGCTTATCGCCGCGATCTTCGGTGGGCACTAACGCGCCAGCCCGGCGGTGAGCAGCCCCTCGCGGATACGCTGCGGCCATGCCGGACGTGGTGGTGATCGGTGGAGGGGTCGTGGGCGTGGCGTGCGCCTACGAGCTCTCGCGGCGGGGTTCGAGCGTGGTCCTGGTCGAGCGCGACGAGCTCGCCGCCGGCGCCTCGGGTCGCAACCAGGGATGGTTCGTCCTGTCCGACGATCCACCGCTGCGGCCGATGAGCGGCGGAAGCCTTGCGATGTACCGGGAGGTGATCGAGGGCTCGGACGTGGCCGTGAGGTTCGACCGCGACCCGGTCGGGCACCTGATGGTGGCAACGACGACGGACGGCGTCGAGGCCGTTCGGTCGCGGGTCGCTGAGCGGAAGGCGGCTGGGACTCACGCCGAGCAACTCGACGACGCGGCCATCCGCGACGTCGAGCCGGCGCTTGCACCCGACATCGCGGAGGTGTGGCTGCTGGACCAGGGGCGACGGATCGACCCCGGCGCCCTCACGGTCGCGCTCGCGCTCGCCGCCGGGGCGAACGGCGCCGACGTGCGAACGCACTGCACGGTGCGCGACGTCGTTGAGGACGGTTCTCGTGTGACGGGCGTCGTCACCGACGAGGGCGTCCTACACGCCGACGCAGTCGTGCTCGCAGCAGGTCCGTGGTCGACGCCTCTTGCGCGCAAGCGCGGCATCGTTCTCCCCGTTGCCGGGGCGCGAGGCTGGATCGTCGAGCTCGATGGCACGCCCGGCCTGCTGCGCCGGCTGATCGAAGAAGAGGACGGCGACTGGGCTGAGCGCGAGACCGTGCCGACCGCTGCTGAGCTCGGCGAGGGGTCGCCGCGCGAGCCAGGGGTGTCCGCGCTCCTGCACCAGTCCCACGACGACGCGATCGTATGCGGGGCGTCGCACCATCTCGCGCTGCGGCCCGAGGCGGAGGACACCGACGCACCCGCACGGATCGCGCGCCGCGCCGCACGCGTCGTGCCGGCGCTCGCGAGGCTGACGGTGCGTGGGATCCGATGGGGGATCCGTCCGATGTCACCGGATGACCGCCCGCTCGTCGGCTGGTTACGCGACGGCTTACTCGCGGCCACGGGCCACGGCCCTGAGGGTGTGCTGCTGGCGGGCGGGACGGCTCAGCTGGCGGCCTCGATGGTGCTCGATGAGCCGCTTCCGTTCGACGCAGCGGCGTTCGACCCGTTCCGCTTCGAGGCCTGACCCAAGAGCGCGCGTCGCCGGTATGCCGTACGGGACGCGCCGGTCGCGCTTCCCTTGACGCGTGGCCGGCGCCGGGTGTGGCATGGAAGGCAAGCACGAGGTCCAGGGGAGAGGAGCGCGGATATGAAGCGCATCGTGTCGATCGTCTCGGCCGTCGCCATCGGAGCTGCGGCGATGTGGGTGCTCGCCGTGTCGGTGGGGAACGCGTCGCCAGGACGGAGCACCCTCGCGACAACGACGGACATCACGTTCAAGGAAGGCGTCTGCAGCTCCAAGGGTGCCGCGTGCAAGAGCATCAAGGCGGGCAAGCGTCAGTTCGGCTTTGGCTCGCGCCTCGACTTCATCATCCCGATCTCCTCCGGCGGCTCGAAGATCGGGCGGGAGACCGGGGAATGCGTCAGCCTGCCTCCGAGGACTGCGTCCTCGTACTGCCACTACCAGATCGTCTTCTCCGGGAAGGGATCGATCACCGTCCAGGGCGTCCTGCCCGCGACATCGGCGAAAGCAGGCACGATCCCGATCACGGGTGGCTCGCGGATGTTCGAGGGCGCGTACGGAACCTTGACGCTTCACAAGGGATTCCCGTCGATCTACGACGCCCACATCCTCACGCCGTGACGCGCTCACCGGATCGGTAGGTTCGTCCTTCAGCTCGACGCGGGAAGCGGATCTTGCTCCGCCTCGACCTGCGCCGGGTCGACGGCTCGGGTCAACGGCGGCCGGCCCGCGATCAGGTGCACGACGAACGCCGACCCGACGCCGATCGCCCACCCGCCGACGACGTCCAACGGGAGGTGCGCGCCGACGTAGATTCGCGCGAAGCCGACGACGAGTGGGACCAGCAGTATGAGCCACCGATATCGGCCGTTCAGGTACGGCAACGCGGCGAGCGCGAGGGCGGCCGAGACGGCGGAATGGCCCGACGGGTAGCCGAGGCCCTGAGCGACCGCCCCGCGGATGATCACGTCGGTGTTCGGCAAGACCGCGAGCGGGCGGCCCGCGTCGACGATCGGCTTTGCAACCTTGGCGAGTGCGTACGCCAGGCACCCGGCCGCGAGGAGCACCGTCGCGAGGCGGAAGCGACGGAAGATCATCGCAACGATCGCTGTCACCGGGATCGCCGCGAAGACGCCGAACAGCATCACCGCTTGCACCGGTCTCGATATGACGCTGGACAGATGGTTGATCGACTCGAAGACGTCGCGCTCCGCATCCGTCAGCGTCGATGCGCGGAACCTCGAGGCTGCGATGGCGAGGCCGAGCGCGATCGCGGCGACCCACGCGTCGGACAGGTACCGCTTCGTGACCCTCGGCGCCCTCGCGGGGCGAACAGCCATGCCCCACCCTTCTCCAGGTCGAGCGGTCGATACACATCGGACCGTTGGCCGCTCTTGACGGTTCCGACCGGACGGTCGTATCACAGGAGTGCCCGATCCGTGAAGGAGGCTGCTCCGTGCGATTCCTAGTCGTCGCTCGTCCCCGTGATCAGATACCACCCGAGCAGGTGGCGATGCTCGCCGAGGCGTCGAAGCAGTGGTTCGATCAGTACCAGAGCAAGCTCGTCTCGTTCGGCAACTTCGCCGGCGGCGGTGGCTACGGGATCTTCGATGCGGACTCGGAGGAACAGCTTTGGCGCGCGATCTGGGAGATGCCGTTCATCCCGTTCAGCAACGTGACCGTCGACGTTGTGTGGGACGGCAAAGCCGGCTTCGATCTGTTCTCCGACGTCGTGCAGAAGATGATGTCCCAGATGCAGTCGGGGATGGACTAGCAGTCCGCCGGCATCGGCGTCGCGATCGAAGATCCCCGGACACCAAGACGCCGGTGAGCGCACCGACCACGACGCCCGCGAGCACGAAGACCGGCCACGGTGCCATCGGGCGTCGGTCTACGGATGCGTGTCGTCGTCTCGCTCGTCGCGTCTCGCGACGATCTCGTGCAGGCGCAGCGCATCGTCTCGAGTCACGACGCCGATGATGCGTTCGCCATCGGCGACGGCCAACATGTCGACCTCGTACGTGTCCATCTCTGTGACCGCGTCCAGGAGGGTCATCGAGGGCTTCGTGATCGGAGCGTCGACGGCGAGGTCCCGGACACGCCCTCCTGGCTCGCCGGTATGCGCGGCCGCGACATCCGCCAGACGCACGATGCCGACATACCGGCCATCATCGAGAACCGGCAAGGACAACGTCCTCGCCCGGACGAACGCTGCATCGACCGATGCATCGAGCGCGGCGTCGGCGTCGAGGGGATGCCAGTCGGTGCGAACGGCCGAGGAGACCGGCAGCCGCAGCCGTTGTTCGATGTGGCCTCCTCGCATCCGAACTTGGTACGGCGTGATCGAGGCGTTCCCCATGAACAGCTGTGCGACGACCGTGGCGATCACCCCGGGCACGATGAACCCGGGCCGTCCCGTTGATTCGGCGACGAAGACGACGGCCGCGATCGGCACGCGATAGCCGGCCCCGAGGAATGCGGCTGCGCCGACGAGCGGCAGCAACGTCACCTGGGTGATCCCTGCCATGGCGGCGACCAGCCGTCCGAGGATCGACCCCTGCACCACCAACGGGATGAACGTGCCGCCGGCGCCGCCGCCCGCGATCGTGGTCGTCGTCGCGAGCGCCCGGAACACGAACAGGGCCGCGAGCAGGCCCACGCCGAGTGACGGTTGCTCGACCCACGCGATCACGCCGTACCCGGGACCGATCGACAGCGGCGTGTCGTACAGGGAGACGGTGATCGGCACAAGCGCCGCCAGGACCACGGCCGCAGAGACGATCGTGGCCCACCACGGCAGCCGGCTCTGCAGGTCCTTCGCCCGCCCGACCAGCCACACGAACGCACGAGCGCCGGCACCGCACAGCATCCCCACCGCAAGGGCACCGAGCAGATCGGGGACGTCGAAACCGGGCGATCCCGAGACCGGGATCAGCGGGGCGGCGCCCCGGAGCAGCACGAACGTGACGTACGACGTGCTGGCACCGATCAGCGCGGGCAACGCGACGCGCCGGGCTTGGTCCTGTTGATACGGCACCTCGATCGCGAAGAGGGCGCCGGTCAGCGGCGTCTTGAAGATCGCGGCGACGCCCGCCGCGGCTCCGACGGCCAAGAGCAGCTTCGTGTCTTCGACGG
>DATAPH010000040.1:0-2167 GCA_036265325.1 Actinomycetota bacterium
TATCCTCCGGGATGTGCTCGACGTCGCGCACCCGATGAGCCTGGAGTCCAACCCGCCGACGGTGCTCACGCACATGGCGACGAACGACGACGTCGCCTACTGCCCGCTCGCGTTCGGATATGTGACCTTCGCGCGCGACCCGGCCGACGCCGACGCCGACGCCCACGCCCTGCGCTTCGCGCCGGGTCCGGAATGGTCGGGGACGCTCGGCGGCGCAGGCATCGCCGTGTCCGCCGCGTCGTCGCAGATCGAGGAAGCCGCCGCCTTCGCGACGTTCGTGTGCTCCGCGGACGTGCAACGCGGCGCCTACGTCGATGGCGGCGGGCAGCCCGGACATCGAGACGCGTGGACCGATGCCGAGGTCGACGCGGCCACGAACGGGTTCTTCTCCTCGACGCTCGAGGCGCTCGATCGCGCATACCTGCGTCCGCGGTTCGACGGGTTCCTGTCGTTCCAGGACGCCGCCGGCGACGTCATCCACGAGTTCATCCGCAGTGGAAGCGATCCCGATCCAGCGCTCGATCGGATCGATCAGCTCTTCCGAGAGGCGCACGCCCAGGAGGTTGAAGCATGACCGCCGCGCTCGACGGCGTTCGGGTCCTCGACTTCACGCAGATGATGATGGGTCCGTGGGCGACGCAGTTCCTCGGGGACCTCGGCGCGGACGTGATCAAGATCGAGAGGCCGCGGACGGGTGAGTGGGAGCGCGGTCTGCGCGCGATGGGCAAGCTGCTCGGCGACGACAGCCCGTTCTTCCTCGCGATGAACAGGAACAAGAAGAGTTTGACGCTCAACCTGAAGGACCCACGAGCGCAGGATGCCGTCAAGCGCCTGGCCGCAACCGCCGACCTGCTCGTCGAGAACTTCCGCCCGGGCGTGATGGACCGCCTCGGGCTTGGCTACGACGACCTTCGCGCGATCAACCCGTCGATCGTGTACGTCACGGGCTCGGGGTTCGGGCCCGATGGGCCCTACGTGGACCGGCCGGGCCAGGACCTGCTCATCCAGTCGATGTCGGGCCTAGCCGCATACGGCGGTCGGCGCGATGACCCGCCGACGCCCGCGGGGAGCTCGATCGTCGATGCGAGCACGGCGCTGCTCCTCGCCTTCTCGGCGATGGTCGGACTGTTCCATCGGGCGCGAACCGGCGAGGGGCAACGGATCGACGTGAACCTGTTCAACACCGCGATCGCGCTGCAGTGTCAGGAACTGGCGGCGTTCCTCAATCTGCCCGACCGCTGGGAGCGGAGCGAGGCCGGGATCGGGGGGGCGTGGCTCTCCGCGCCGTTCGGCGTCTACCGGACCGCCGACCGCAACATCGCGATCGCGATGGCGTCGCTCAGCGTGTTGGCCGAGCTGCTCGAGCTGCCGGGCCTCGCGGCCTACGACGACGAGGAGCGCGCGTATCGCGAGCGGGACGACGTATATCGCATGATCCAGGAGCGCCTGCTCGAACACGATGCCGAACACTGGCTGTCGCTCCTCGCGACGCGAGACGTCTGGTGCGCACCAGTGTCGACGTTCGAGGACGTGGTGAACGATCCGCAGGTCGTCCATAACGAACTGCTGACCACCGTCGACCGTCCCGACGGCGAACCGATGCGGGTCGTCGGCATGCCCGTCCGTTTCTCGGGCACCCCGGGGATGGTCCGCTCCGGGCCCCCGTCGGTCGGGCAGCACACCGACGAGGTCCTCTCGTCGATCGGCTTCTCCGACGACGAGATCGCCTCGATGCGCGAGGAGGGTGCGGTGTGAGCGACGACCTGGTGCTCCGCGAGCGGCGCAACGCCACGCTGGTCCTCACGCTCAACCGTCCCGAGAAGTTGAACGCGTTGAGCACCGCGATGCTCGAGGAGCTGGACGCGGCGTTCGACGAGGCGGAGGGCGACCACGGCGTTCGCGTCGTCGTCGTGAACGGCGCAGGTGAGCGCGCGTTCGTCGCCGGCGCCGACATCGGCGAGTACGCGCAGCTCGATCACGATGGATTCGTCGCCTACGAGCGCCGCAGCCGCGAGCTGTTCAGCCGGATCGACGCGTTCGGCACGCCGGTGGTCGGTGCGATCAACGGCTACGCGTTCGGTGGCGGGTTCGAGATCGCCCTGTGCTGCGACGTCTTGGTCGCGTCGTCGTCGGCGGTGTTCGCGCTGCCCGAGGGTCTCTTGGGCCT
>DATAPH010000041.1:0-15296 GCA_036265325.1 Actinomycetota bacterium
CTCGTCGGCCCGGGCCGCGCGCTCCAGAAGCTCCTGGACCGCAAAGCCCTCCCGTCCATCATCTTGTGGGGCCCGGCGGGCACGGGGAAGACGACGCTTGCGTATCTGCTCGCCGACGCGGTCGGCGCCGAGATCGTGACGCTGTCCGCGGTCTCATCGGGCGTCGCCGACGCACGGAAAGTCATGGCCGGCGCACAGGGCGGGATGTTCAAGACGGTGCTGTTCGTCGACGAGGTGCACCGGTGGTCGAAGGCGCAACAGGACGTGCTGTTGCCTGCCGTCGAGCAGGGGACCGTCACGCTGATCGGCGCGACGACGGAGAACCCCTATTTCTCACTGAATACGCCGCTGCTGTCGCGGTGCCTGCTGCTGCGGCTCGAGCCGTTGTCGGCCGACGACGTCGCCGCCCTCGTCGACCGGGCGTTGCACGACGACGAGCGAGGTCTGGGCGACCTGCACCTGTCTATCGACGACGACGCGCTCGCGCATCTCATCGCGATCAGCGGGGGCGACGCGCGGATGGCGCTGACGGGACTCGAGGCGGCCGCCCTTGCGGCCCAAGAAGACGGCGTCGCAACGATCTCGCTGGACCTGATGGCCGACGCCGTCCAGCGGAAGGCGATCGTCTACGACCGCCAGGGCGACGCGCACTACGACGTCGTCAGCGCGTTCATCAAGTCGATCCGCGGCTCCGACCCAGACGCCGCGTTGTTCTGGCTTGCGCGGATGCTCGAAGCAGGCGAGGACCCCCGCTACATCGTGCGCCGGCTGATCGTGCACGCGAGCGAGGACATCGGGCTCGCGGATCCGATGGCGCTCGTGCAGGCGACCGCCGCCGCGCACGCCGTTGAGCATGTGGGACTGCCGGAGGCGCGGCTGAACCTCGCGCAAGCGACCATCTACCTCGCGCGTGCGCCGAAGTCGAACAGCGTCTACGCGGCGCTGTCGGCGGCGCAGCAGGACGCGCTCGGCGCCGAGCCGGTTCCCGCGCACCTCCGTGACGCGTCGTACGGCGGCGCCCGCGTGCTCGGCCACGGGAAGGGATACGTCTATCCACACGATCAGCCAGGGCATTGGGTGGAGCAGGCGTACCGGCCCGACGGCTACGAGGACCACCGGTACTACGAGCCCTCCGACATGGGCAAGGACGTGCGCGATTGGACCCCCGGCGCGGGTCCGTCGCCGGATGAGCCCGGCGAGGGAGTCGAGTAGGCTAGCCCCTCCATCGCACACCAAGGAGCCCACGGATGACGGTTCTAGCCCTCACGGGCGGCGACATCGCCCTGATCGTGCTGGCCGTGGGCTGGGTGTTGCTGGTTCTGTTCCTGTGCTTCGTGTTGCTGAACACGTTCCGCGTGCTCGAGAGCACGAAGATGACGATCGACGCGATGCGGGAGGAGACGATCCCGCTGCTGCGCGAGGTCAAGACCTCGGTCGAGAAGACCAATCGCGAGATCGACCGGGTCGACATCATGCTCGACAACGCCAACCAGATCGTCGGCCGTGTGGAACGCCTCTCCGGGTTGATGGAGGAGGCAGCGAGCAGCCCGCTGGTGAAGCTGATCAGCTTCGGCGCCGGGGTCCGCAAGGGGTTCTCGAAGGCGGCGGGCAAGGGCGGCAAAGGCCCGAGAGCGTGATCCGCCGGCTGTTCTGGGTCTCGTTCGGCATCGGGCTCGGCGCGGCGACCGCGATCGTCACGACACGATGGACCCGACGCCAGGCGCGCCGCGCCGCGCCCGCGACGCTCGCGCGTGAGGCGCGAGGGAGTCTGCTCGACCTGAGCAAGCTCGTCGCCGCCTCGATGGAGGAGGGCCGCCGCGCCAGGGACGAGCGCGAGCTCGAGCTCCGCGATCGCTACAGGGCCGACGAACCCCACCGCTAGACTGCCCGGCGTGCAAGGCGCCGAGATCCGTGAGACCTTCCTTCGCTTCTTCGAGGAGCGCGATCACACCCGTGTGCGCTCGTCGTCGCTCGTGGCATCTCCTGAGTCCGGCCTGCTGTTGACGAGCGCAGGGATGACGCAGTTCATCCCGTATTTCCTCGGGCAGCTTGAACCGCCCTACCCGCGGGCGGTCTCCGCACAGAAGGTCATGCGGACCAACGACATCGAGAACGTGGGCCACGACGCGCGCCACCTGACCTGTTTCGAGATGCTCGGCAACTTCTCGTTCGCGGACTACTTCAAGGAAGACGCGGTCCGCTGGGCGTTCGAGCTCGTTACCGAGGTGTACGGGATCGATCCGGACCGGTTGTGGGTCACGGTGTTCGAAGACGACGACGAGACGCCGGCGGCCTGGCTCGACATCGCGCACCTGGCGCCCGAGCGGATCGTGCGCCGCGGTGCCGTCGACGCCGAGGGCGAGCCCGCCAACTACTGGTGGACGCACGCGGCGGGCCCGGCGGGACCGTGCAGCGAGATCTTCGTCGACCGCGGCGCCCAGTACGGGCCCGAGGGCGGACCCGACGTCGACGAAGAACGATTCATGGAGATCTGGAACCTGGTGTTCATGCAGGATCAAGTCGACGGCGAGCGAAGGATCGTCGCGCCGTTGCCCGGCCGCAACGTCGACACCGGCTCGTCGCTCGAACGGGTCGCAACGGTCCTTCAGGACGCCGACGATGTCTTCCAGACCGACCTGTTCCTCCCGACGCTGGAGGTCGCCGAGAGCCTGTCAGGGGTGCGCCACGGGTCCGATCCCCGCAGCGACGTTTCGCTCAAGGTGATCGCCGAGCACGGGCGTGCGACGACGTTCCTGATCGCCGACGGGGTGCTCCCCGCCAACAACGGCCGCGGCTACATCCTGCGGCGGATGCTCCGTCGCGCGGTCGCACACGCGCGCCGGCTCGGCATCGAGAACGAGGTTCTGCCCCCGGTCGTCTCGAGCGTGATCGAAGGGTTCGGCGACGCGTACCCGGAGCTGCGTGAGAACGCGGCGTTCATCCGCGAGGTCGTCGCATCCGAGGAGGAACGGTTCGCGGCGACGCTTCGCCAAGGGATGGTGTTGTTCGACGACGCCCGTGGGCAGGCGGTCGATGGTGTCGTGCGCGGCGAGGACGCGTTCAAGCTCTCGGACACGTTCGGGTTCCCCGTCGAGCTGACGATCGAGCTCGCCTCCGACGCTGGTCTGTCCGTCGACGAGGACCGGTTCCGCGAGCTTCTGCAGGAGCAGCGGGATCGCGCACGTGCGGCCGCGAAGAAGGTGGAGGTCGGCCTCGACACCGGTGCCGTCCCGCCGACGACGTTCGTCGGGTACGAGCAGCCCGATGTGGAGTCGTCGATCGGGTTGCTCCTGGCCGACGACAACGCACAGCTCGAGGTCGCGGAGGAAGGCCAAGCGGTCCGTCTGTTCCTCGAACGGACGCCGTTCTATGCCGAGGGCGGCGGCCAGGTCGGAGACCGGGGGCTGATCCGCACCGGGACCGGCACGATCCGCGTGACGGATACGCAGAAGGCGGGCGACCTGTCGATCGTGCACGAGGGCGTCGTCGAGTCCGGCGAGGTGCGCGCGGGTCAGGACGCCGTCGCCGAGATCGATCGGCTGTTCCGCGAGGGCACCGCCCGGGCGCACACCTCGACCCATGTGATCCACGCCGCGCTCCGGCGGATCTTGGGCGAGCACGCGCGGCAGGCGGGTTCGTTGATCGAGCCCGGGCGGCTTCGGTTCGACTTCACGCATCCGAGCGCGGTCCCGATCGAGGTGCTCGAGGAGGCCGAGCTCGAGTCGAACCGGCATCTGGCCGCCGACGACAGCGTGCTGGTCTCGCATATGTCGATGGACGAGGCGCAGGCGCTCGGCGCGACGGCGCTGTTCGACGAGAAGTACGGCGACGTCGTCCGCGTTGTCGAGATCGGCGACTACTCACGAGAGCTCTGCGGTGGCACGCACGTCGACCGGACCGGGCGCGTGGCGGTGATCCGGCTGCTGCGCGAAGGATCGATCGGGGCCGGGCTCCGGCGGATCGAGGCGCTCGTCGGTCCCGACGCATTGCGCGAGATCAACGTCGAGCGCGCGCTGCTGCGCGACCTCGTCGGTGCGCTCGACGCGAAGGACCCCCGCGCGGCCGTCGAACGGGCGCGCCGTGTCGTCGAGGAGAACAAGCGACTGCGGAACGAGCTGGGCAAGCTGCGCGCCGGCGATCGAGCCGCGATGATCGACGACCTCGTGACCCAGGCGAGCGACGTCGATGGGCTGGCGCTCGTCGTGCGCGATGTGCCGTCGCTCGATCCTGGTGAGCTGCGGGAGCTCGCGATCAAGGTCCGCGACCGGTTGCAAGAGGGTCCCGCGGCCGTCGTCGTCGGCAACGCCGACGGCAAGGCACTCTTGGTCGCCGCCGCCACCCCGGCGGCGATCGGGCGCGGCGTGACGGCGCCGGCGTTGCTCGCCGACGCGGCCTCCGTGATCGGCGGCGGCGCAGGGGGCAAGGACGACCTCGCGAACGCCGGCGGCCCGCGTGCGGCCGGATTGCGGGCGGCGCTCGCCACGATCCCCGACCGAGCTCGCACGCTGCTCGCCGGTGCCTGAGCGAGCGAGCGCCGGGCGCGTTCTCGGGCTCGATCTCGGGGACGTCCGGATCGGCGTCGCGATCAGCGATCCTGATCGGCGCCTCGCCGTGCCGCTGGGGACCGTACAGGTGGGCCGGCCGCCCGGTGAGATGCGGGCGGTCGCCGACCTCGTGCGAGCGTACGACGTCACGCTCGTCGTGATCGGCGAGCCCGTCTCCCTGGACGGCGTACGGCGCGAACGGGCGACCCACGCGGCGAACTTCGCCCAGGCGCTCCGCGCGATGCTTCCCGTGCCGGTCGCCCTCCACGACGAGCGCTTGTCGACGGCCGAGGCCGAGCGGTCGCTCCGGGAGGCGGGCGTCACCGGGAAGCGTCGCCGAAGCGTCGTCGACGCGGCCGCCGCCCAGGTGATCTTGCAGGCATGGCTCGACGCCCAGCGTCCCCGGGGCTGAGGCCCGGCGCAGGTATCCTCCACCCCCGATGGCATCCTCGATGGACGAGCCTCGGCCTTCGTACCTCGCCGAATCCGACCCCGAGCACGATCGCCGCCGCCGCCGCGTCGCCCTTGTCGTCGTGCTGGCGATACTGTCGGTGCTGGTGGTCGGCGTCGCCTTCGCGAACACCTCGTACGACCGATGCAAGCAGCCCCCGGCCGCCGACGGCCGGACCGTCTCGTTCCAGGTGCCCGACGGGGCCACGGGGAGAGACGTGATCGGGGACCTGGCCGATCAAGGCTTGATCCGGTGCGGCGGGTTCGTCGGCAACATGATGCTGCGGAGCGCCGGCGACCCCAACGGGATCCTCGCCGGGACCTACAAGATCCCGGTCGGGTCGACGCTGGAGCAGATCCTGACGATCGTCACGACGCCGCCGAAGCAGGTCGCGACCGTTGAGCTCACGGTCCCCGAGGGCCTCCGGATCGCGTCGACGTATCCGGGGGAGCGGAGCATCTCCAGCGTCGTGCAGCAGGAGACCGGGGTCGGCGCGGACGCCTTCGCGAAGGCCGCGGAGGATCCCAAGCTCGCCTTGCCGCCGTATCTGCCCGCCGGACCCGGCGCCGAAGGCTTCCTCTTCCCCGACACCTACCAGCTGGTGAGGAAAACCCTCGACGCGAAGTCGATCATCCACACGATGCTCGACCAGTTCGACACGGAAGCGAAGTCGCTAGACCTCATCGCCGGCGCCAAGGCGCTCGGCTACACGCCGTATCAGATCGTGGTCATCGCGTCGATGATCGAGCGCGAGGCGCAGCTCGACAGCGAGCGGCCGCTGATCGCAAGTGTGATCTATAACCGGCTCGCGGCGAACAACACGCTCGGGATCGACGCGACGCTCCTGTACGACGATCCGACACCGGACGGGTCCTTGTCCACCTCCGATCTGCAAACCGACACGCCATACAACACGCGGATCAACGCCGGACTCCCGCCGACGCCCATCGCGAATCCGGGCGCGAAGTCGCTGGAGGCGGCGCTACATCCGGCCGACACCAAGTACTTCTATTACGTGCTGTGCCCGCCAGACGGGCCCGGCGTCCAACGGTTCGCCGTGACGTACCGGGAGCACCTGAAGAACGTGCAGGAGTGCCTCGGTGGCTGAGCCGCGGATCGGCGGCGCCACGCGCGTCGTCGCCGTCGTTGGCTGGCCGGTCGCACACAGTCTGTCTCCGGTGATCCACAACGCCGCGTTCGCGGCGCTGGAGATGGACTGGACGTACGTGGCGCTGCCGGTCGAACCCGGCGCCGTGCCGGAGGCGGTCGCCGGGGTACGCGCCCTCGGCTTCGCCGGCGCGAACGTAACGATGCCGCACAAGGAAGCCGTCGCCGACGCGATGGACGAGTTGACCGAGGACGCAGGGCGTCTCCGGGCGGTCAACACGATCGAGGTGCGCGGCGATCGACTCGTCGGCCACAACACGGACGCGCCCGGGTTCGCACGGTTCCTCGAGCGCGACGCCGGGTTCGATGCTGCAGGCAAGACCGCGCTGCTGTTCGGCGCGGGTGGGGCGGCGCGGGCGTGCGCCTTGGCGGTCGCGCGCGCCGGCCTGACCCGGATCGTGGTCGCCCTCCGCGAGCCGGCGCGCGCTGCGCCGCTCGCCGCTGCGCTCGGCACCTTTCCCACACAGGTCGAGGTCATCGGGTTCGACGACGCGGGCGATGCGACCGTCGACCTCATCGTGAACGCCACGCCGCTCGGCGCGCACGGCGAAGACCTCCCGCTCCCGAAGCTTGGTGCCGATGGAGTGCTGGTCGATCTGCTGTACCGGCCCGCCGTGACCCCCGCGCAGCAGGCGGCGCGCGCCGCGGGGGCTCGGGCCTTCGGGGGCCTCGGGCTGTTGCTCCACCAGGCCGCCCTGTCCTTCGAGCTGTGGACCGGCCGCCCCGCGCCGCTCGAGGTGATGTCGGCCGCCGCCGTCGCGGCGCTCGCCGAACCGGCCTAGTTCGCCCGATCGAGCCGGGTTCCTCAAGGGCCTCCGTCCTTCCGACGATGCGTGAGCGAGAGGAATCCCCGGATGGATGAATTCGCCGCGCTCGCGCAGCGCGTCGTCTTGACCATGGACGACGTGCGAGGCTGTCTGGTGCTGTCTCGCGACGGCTTGGTCCTCGGCGCGTTCCCGGAGGATCAAGAGGCGGAGCTGAAGCCGGCCTGGTTGCGCTTCGTCCATGTCGGAGAGGCGCGGAAGGGCTTCGTCGAGTTCTCCGACCAGTTATGGGCGTTCGTCCACCGCGGTCCGTACGCCGCCTTCGTCGTCACCGGCACGAGCGTCCGTCCGGGCGTGATGCTCGACCAGCTGGAACAAGCGGTCATCGCCGCCGAGGAGACGCGCGCCAAGCAGAAGGAGGTCACCCTCAAGGTGCCGGACGCTGCGAGCGCACCGTCCGGGCGCCCGCGCACCTCGCTGCACCCGCCGGCCGATCGGCCCGCGACCGCGCCGGTCGGCGTGAACGCGGCCGCCGAGGAGATGCCGTCGTTCGCGGCCCCGACCGGACCTGGTGAGGACGGCGGCGCGGCGCCTGATTTGAGTGGCGTCGAACCCGACCAGCTGCAGCAGATGCAAGCCATGCAGGAACAGATGGCCGCGATGCAGGCGCAGCTGCAGCAAGCCCAGGCGCTGCAACAGACGCCGGTCGCCCCTGCGCCAACCGAGTCAGCGCCCGTGCGATCGCCGGCCACCCAGCCTCCCGCCGCACAGCCGGCGGCCGCGACGCAGCCGCTCAGTGGGTATCGCCGTCCCGGATCCGCGACGCCGCCACCAGCCGCCGAGCCGGCGCCGAGCGAGCCGTCGCCGTCCGAGCCGCTGTCGTCCGAGCCGCCGCCGATCGAGCAGCCTCGGGCCGAGCTCGGGGGCGCGCGCCCGTCGATCGAAGGATCGCCATACGAGTCGGTGCTGTCCGACGAGCAGCCCGCGCCGTTCGGCGCGGAGAGCTCGCCGTTCGCGCGGCTCGAGGCGGAACAGGCCCAGGCCGCTGCGGAGCGGATCGAGTCGCCGTCCAGCGAGGGTCGGGCCGACCCGGACGCGAGCACCTTCCGCACCGAGCCGCAGCGGCTGGTGTCTCCCGACCCGGCACCGCCGGCATCCGAGGAGCAAGAGGAGCCGGGGGAAGTCGACCGCGTGATGCTCGCGAAGGAGTTCTCGGGCCTGCTTCAGCTCGATGGAGACGGCGACGAAGACTGATACCTGGGTGACCTAGCCCGAACGGACCCGGGGACGCGATGTCGCAGGTCAAACGGAAGTCGAAGCAGCTCGGCCAGATCTTGATCGAGCTCGGCTACATCACGCCTGCCCAGCTGGAAACCGCCCTCGAGGAGCATCGCGCAACCCCGAAGTCGCTCGGCCGCGTCCTGATCGATCTCGGGATGATCAAGGAGTCCGACCTCGTCCGGGCGCTCGCCGAACAGGTCGGGCTCGAGTTCGTCGACCTCGGCGATTTCCCGATCGACACGATCGCGACGGGACTTCTGCCCGAGGCGCTCGCACGCCGGTACCGCGCGCTGCCGATCGGGGAACGGGATGGGCGCCTGATCGTGGCGATGTCCGATCCGGCCAACGTCTACGCGCTGGACGACATCCGCACGATCACCGGCCGTGACGTATTGCCGGTCGTTGCGACAGCCGCCGATGTCGAAAGCGCGATCCAGAAGTTCGCGGGGTTCGACTCCGGGGTCGAGGCCATGGCCAACATCGTCGACGCTGTGGGGGACGAGGACGAGGACGCGGACCTCGACGCTGCGGTTGAGGACGCGCCGATCGTCAAGCTCGTCAACGCCATCATGACGCAGGCTGTCGCCGATCGTGCCTCCGACGTGCATATCGAGCCGCGCGAGCACGACGTGCGGATCCGGTTCCGCGTCGACGGCGTCTTGATGGAGCCGATGCCGCCCGCGCCCAAGAACATCCAGAACGGTCTGATCAGCCGCATGAAGGTCATGGCCGATCTGAACATCGCCGAGAAGCGCGTCCCGCAGGACGGCCGCATCGGTATGAAGGTCGGTGGCAAGCAGCTCGACCTCCGTATGGCGACCCTGCCCACGGTTTACGGAGAGAAGGTCGTGCTCCGGATCCTCGATACCTCACACGCACTGTTGCGGCTGGAGGACCTCGGGTTCCTCCAAGGCTCGTACGAGCGGTACTCCGCCTCGTTCCAGAAGCCGTACGGAGCGCTGCTCGTGACCGGCCCGACCGGTTCGGGGAAGTCCACCACCATGTACGGCACGCTCAACATCCTCAACAACATCGATAAGAACATCATCACGGTCGAGGACCCGGTCGAGTACCGGCTCCCGGGGGTGAATCAGATCCAGGTCAACCCGAAGGCCGGGCTGACGTTCTCGGCGGCGCTCCGATCGATCCTGCGCGCCGACCCCGACATCGTGTTGATCGGTGAGATCCGCGACAAGGAGACGGCCACGATCGCGATCGAGGCCGCGCTGACGGGCCACCTCGTCCTGTCCTCGCTGCACACGAACGACGCTCCGAGCGCGATCACGCGGCTCGTCGAGATGGAGGTCGAGACCTTCCTCGTCGCATCGGCGATCGACTGCGTGGTCGGACAACGCTTGGCGCGCAAGCTCTGTGACCGCTGCAAGACGCCTTTCCGTCCCGACGAGAACGAGCTCTACGCGGCCGGCTACCCCGACTGGCTCTGGCCCGAGATCCAGGAGCTGCATAAGGCCGGGGGCTGCCCCGCCTGCGCCAACACGGGGTTCCGAGGCCGGATCGGCCTGTACGAAGTGATGCAGATGACCGAAGAGATCGAACGGCTAACGGTCGAGCGTGCGTCTGCCGATGCCATCAAAGCCGTCGCGGTGCAGCAGGGGATGATGACGCTCCGCGACGACGGGTTGGAGAAGGCCCGGATGGGCCTCACGTCGCTGGAAGAGGTTGCAAGGGTGGTGAAGTGAGATGAGCACGGTCGCTCCTCCCGAGGACGATCTCCAGGTACCGATCCCGGAACTGCTCGGGAAGCTCCTCGAGATGAACGGGTCCGACCTGCACCTCACCGCGGGCACGCCGCCGACGGTGCGGGTCCATGGTGAGCTCGAACGGCTGCAGGATTATCCGAACCTGACCCCGCGTGCCCTGCAGGGCATGATCTACGCGATCTTGCCCCAGAAGATGCGCGAACGGTTCGAGCAGGAGCTCGAGCTCGACATGTCGTACTCGCTGCCCGGCCGCGCTCGGTTCCGTGTGAACGTCTACATGCAGCGCGACGCCGTCGGCGCCGTCTTCCGCGTCATCCCGTTCGAGATCAAGAACCTCGACGAGCTCGGGTTGCCGCCGGTGTGCGCCGACCTCGCGCGGTTCCCGCGTGGGTTCGTCGTCGTCACCGGCCCGACTGGGTCCGGCAAGTCAACGACGCTGGCCGGCATGGTCGACGTCGTGAACACGGAGCGGGCAGGGCACATCATGACGGTCGAGGACCCGATCGAGTTCTTGCACAAGCACAAGACCTGCGTGGTCAACCAGCGCGAGATCGGGGCCGACACGCATTCGTTCGCATCGGCCCTCAAGCACGTCTTGCGTCAGGACCCCGACGTCATCCTCGTCGGCGAGATGCGTGACCTCGAGACGATCTCGACGGCGATCACTGCCGCCGAGACGGGTCACTTGGTCTTCGCGACGCTGCACACGCAGGACGCGCCGCAGACGATCGACCGCATCATCGACGTGTTCCCGCCGCACCAGCAGCAGCAGACGAGGGTGCAGCTCTCCACGACCCTGCAGGGCGTGATCACCCAGCAGCTCGTGCCGACGGTGGACGGCGGCGGACGCGTCGTGGCGGCCGAGGTCATGGTCGCGACCCCGGGTATCCGCAACCTGATCCGCGAGGGCAAGGTCCACCAGATCTACTCAGCGATGCAGGCCGGCGGGCGCTACGGGATGCAGACGATGGATATGTCGCTCGCGTCGCACGTCAAGGCCGGGCGCATCAACCAGCAGATGGCGTTCGAGCGGTGCCACGACCCCGAGGAGCTCCAACGGCTGATCGGGTCGACGGGCGGACTGTCCGCGTACTCGGACGGCGGAAGTTACTCCGATAGCAGCGACTTCAGCAGCGACTTCGGGCAGGGCTCGGGTTCCGGCGGCTGGGCCTCCAGCGGCGGCATGTGAGGCGGTGAGGATCGATGCCTGATACCTACACCTACAAGGCGCGCGACAAGGGCGGGAACGTCCTGAACGGCACGATCGTCGCGGACAACGAGGCGTTGGTCCTCGCGCGCCTGCGCGAGCAAGGGTTCATCCCGCTCGAGGTCGGCAAGCAAGGCCGCAGCATGAACATCGAGCTGAGTGCGAAGAAGGTCAAGCTCAAGGAGCTCGCCGTCTTCTCCCGGCAGTTCGCCACGATGGTTAACTCCGGCCTGCCGATCCTGCGCGCACTCGCGATCCTCTCCGACCAGACCGAGAACGCCGAGCTCGCCCGCGTGCTCGGTGTCATCCGCACCGACGTCGAACAGGGCGCCTCGCTTTCGGGCGCGATGGTGAAGCACCCGAAGGTCTTCAACGATCTGTTCGTCGCGATGGTCAAGTCCGGTGAGATGGGCGGGTCGCTCGACGACGTGCTCCTGAGCCTGGCGGACATGATCGAGAACGAGGTCAAGCTCCGAGGCAAGATCAAGTCGGCGATGACGTACCCGGTCGCGGTCGTGGCGTTGGTCGTCCTCATCATGTCGGCGATGTTGTTGTTCGTCGTCCCGCAGTTTCAATCGATCTACGCCGGCCTGGGCGGCTCGCTGCCGTTGCCGACGCGGGTCCTGCTGACGGTCTCGAACATCTTCAAGAAGCTCTGGTACCTGGTGCTGGTCGGCAGCATCGTTGGCCGGATCTTCTTCCGTCGGTGGAAGAAGACCGCAGCCGGGCGCGCGGCCGTCGATCGCATGAAGCTACGCGTGCCGATCTTCGGCGTGTTGTTCCAGAAGGTGGCGCTCTCGCGCTTCGCATCCACGACGGCGATGTTGCTGAAGTCCGGCGTTCCGATCTTGCAGGCGCTCGACATCGTCAGCGAGACGGTGAACAACCGAGTCGTCGCGATCGCGATCGAGGACGTGCAACGGTCGGTTCGCGAAGGTGAGTCGATGGCGAAGCCGTTGATGAACCACGCCGTCTTCCCACCGATGGTCGTGCAGATGCTGGCCGTGGGTGAAGAGACCGGACAGGTCGACACGATGCTCTCGAAGGTGGCGCAGTTCTACGACGCCGAGGTCGAGGCGCAGGTCGACGCGCTGACGTCGTTGATCGAACCGCTCTTGATCGCAGTCATCGGCGGTTGTGTCGGCGCGGCCGTTGTCGCCCTCTACATGCCGATGTTCAACATCATCAAGCTGATCCCCTCGAGCTGATCGAGGCGCGGTCGCCGAGCAACCGACGGGCCCCTTGCGCGAACACGCGAGGGCCCGCTGCGTACCCACAATCGGGTATCTACCCAATGCGAGTGATTTGTGGGCAACCCGCTCGCTTGCGCTTCAGCGCTGTGGACGCATGACCGACACCTTCGGAGAACGCACACCGGTGGGGTGTGCTTGCTCACGGAAAGGAGGCGAAGGCAGATGCTCAAGGGACTCTTGAAGCGCGTTCGTGAAGACGACGCGGGCTTCACCCTCATCGAGCTGATGGTGGTCGTTCTGATCATCGGCATCCTGGTCGCCATCGCTCTGCCAACGTTCCTCGGGGCCCGAAACCGGGCCAATGACAAGGCGGCGGAGTCGAGCCTCCGCAACGGCATCGCGGCCGCGAAGACGATCTTCACGGACACGGACGACTACTCGACCGTGACCGCGGCGACGTTGAAGGCGACGGAGCCGTCGTTGAACTTCCTCGACGACCCGACCGCTGCTGCGGGACCGACCGACGTGTCGGTGGCGGTTGCGACGACGTCCACGACCGACGACACCGTCGACATGGCGTCGCTCTCCAAGTCGGGCACCTGCTTCTACCTCGAGGACGTCTCGGGTAGCGGCACGACGTTCGGTAGTGGCCCGTCGACCGCATGCGCGGGCGGCGACGCTGCTGGCGCGAGCGGCGGCTGGTAGTCGCGACACGCACCACTGTCCAGATCGGAAAGGGCGGCCCGCAAGGGCCGCCCTTCCGACGTTCGGGGGCTCAAGCGTGTCCCCCGCCAGGCCGACACCTATGGGGTAGGGCTGGAGGTTCGTCGATGATGCAGATCTTGGAGAAGGTCCGGCGTCGCCTGAACGGCGACGAGGGCTTCACGCTGGTCGAGGCGATGGTGTCGATCACCATCCTGGCCGTCGGCGCGTTCACCATCGCCCAGGCAATGATCTTCGGCCTTGGCAGCACCGGCCTGTCTCGCCAGCGCCTCGCCTCGCGCGCCGCCCTCGACCAGCAGATGGAAGAGGCCCGGGCGCTGAACTACGACAACCTCGTCTTGTCCGACGCGTCGCCGCTGCCTCACTCGACGAATGCCAGCAACCCCGATTACTGGATCAACCAGACGGCGCAGACCTACGACCCCGACGGGTCCGGTCCGTTGAGCGCCGAGCCGATCGTCCGCGTCGCAGGCGCATCGCCGGCGCTGTCGCATTACCAGAACCCGTATTCGAACGGTGGCACGACCTACGAGGTATACCGATACGTCACGTGGTACGACTCGCCGCAGGACGGCCTTGGTGCCGCCGACGCGGCGGACGGGAACGGCAACGGCGTGAGCGACGCGAACGGCCACGACGCCAAGCGCGTCACGGTCGTCGTGGTCTGGAGCAACAACGTCACGAGTCAGAAGTCGACACTTAGCGAGTCGTCCCTGTTCTCTGATGGACAGATCAACTACAAGGCGCCGGCGCACAACACCGCGCCGACCGTTGGGTGCCCGACCAGTTCGATCAACGACAAGACCGTCACGTTCACCGCCGTGGCATCGGACTCGGACGGCACGATCGCGAGCGTCTCCTGGGACTTCGGCGACGGGACGACGGGAACTGGAACGACAGTCACACACACATACCCCGGTTACGCCACGTACACCGTCGCGAATACCGTCGTCGACAATGGTGGGTCGTCGGCAAACAACACCGCGTCGACGTGCCACGTGACGACGAATAATCCAACGTCAGGAAACGGCGGTCCGAACGGCACGATCGTGGTCAACGCAGGCGCCACGTACGTCAACTCCACGAGCGTGACCTTGACGCTTGCGAAGAGTGGAGGTGGCCCGAACCCGGCCACCATGAAGTTCTCGAACGACGGCTCGACCTGGCTGGGCCCCTACACCTATGCAACTTCGTATCCGTGGACCCTGACAACGGGGGACGGCACGAAGACTGTCTATGCCCGGTTCTACGACTCCAGTGGCCTGTACGGGAATGTCGTTAATGACACGATCGTGCTGGACACGACGCCGCCTGGCGCCCCGACGGCATTCCACAAGATCAGCTCGGTCACCAGCGGAACGTTCACGACGGTGACCCTAGGGTGGACCGCCCCGGTTGGCGTCTCTGATCTCGGCGGCTACCGGATGTATGCGCGTCTCATCACGTCGACCGGTGCTTGGACGCTGATCTGTGACACATCTGCCACGAGCTGTTCCTACAAGCACAAGAAGACGGACACGTACGAGTTCTACGTGGTGGCCTATGACCTTGCGACCAATGTCAGCGCGAATTCTGCGACGCCGAATCCAACGGGCTAACGGCGAGACGGGGTTCACCCTCGTTGAGCTCGTGGTCACGATGGCCGTGATGAGCATCGTCGCGACCGCGATGATGGCCGTGGCGATGCGGTCGTTCACAACGACGAACACGATCACGAACCGTCGGGACGTGCTCACCGACGGCCGCATCGCGATCGATCAGATGACGAAGCAGCTGCGGCAAGGCGAATCGGTCGATACCACGACGAGCAATGCGTACACGCTCAAGTTCAGTGGCTATATCGACGGCACCCAGGCCACCATCGAGTGGCGGGTTACAGGCACCAACGCGCCGTACACGCTCGAGCAGTCGCGCGACGGCGGGGCGCATTTCGCACCGCTCGTGTCACCGATCCTATGCAAGAACGCAACCGATCCCGGCTGTTCGACGCCCCCTTTCACGTACGTGCAGCACGCCGGCATCGTCGATCAAGTGACGATCGATCTCACGTTCGAGACGAGCACGTCGACGGTCGATCTCGTATCGGACGTGCAGCTGCGCAACGCAGACAGCTCGGATAGCTAGGAGAGCGACGATGAGGAACGCACTGCTGCGCGCGATGCATCGAGAGGAGGGCTACTCGCTCGTCATCTCGATGCTCCTGATGGCGATCATGATGGTGCTGCTCGCTGTCTCGCTTGACGCC
>DATAPH010000042.1:0-13104 GCA_036265325.1 Actinomycetota bacterium
CTCGGGGTGGAGGTCCCGGGACACCATCTTGTACGGCTTGCCGATCTGGATGACGTGGTCGACGCCGGCCATCTGCCGCCAGTCGATCGACTTGAACCGCTCGGTGTCGCCGACGAGCCCGATGATCGTGTGCACCGTGCCGCGGGAGACGAACGCCTCGCCGCCGTTGGCGCGGACGCGTTCGGCGACGGCGTCGATATCGCCGTCGCTGGCGCTGTGCTCCATCACGATGACCATGTGGTCGAACCTCCACGTTCGGGCCGGGTCGCACAGCCCGGGAAGTCGAAACCCCGGGCGGTTCGGCCCGGGGTCGCTGGCTGCTCGGTGCGGCTGGCGACTACGCCGGGGCGGACCCGACGTAGAAGAACCACGAACCGATGATGTGCTGCATCGCGGCAATGGTGTCAGACGGGTGCAGGGCTGGCAAGCGTTGACCAGCCCCGATGGTCCACCACCTGACGTACCGCCCAGGCCGGATCGGGGGCGGGATGGTCGACGCGGAAGTGGCCACCACGGCTCTCCGTCCGCCGGAACGCGGCCTCGCTCATGAGCCATGCCACGAGCGTGGCCGCGCGACCGCCACCCGGGTCCGCCGCCGACGCCAGCTCCGCGGCGAGCTTGTCGAGCTCGGGTCCGTCGCGCCGAACCCCGAGGAACCGGTCGGCGCGCTCCCGGATGGCGGGCAGCGCCATCGCGCCGGTGGGCTCGGCGTCCGGCGCGTCCACGGGCTGTGGCGTCCGAAGCACGCCGCCGTCCGCGGTCGCGGCGCGCTTGCCGAAGACCAGCGCCTCGGCCAGCGAGTTCGAGGCGAGCCGGTTCGCGCCGTGGACGCCGGTGTTCGCAACCTCTCCGGCTGCGAACAGCGCCGGGACACTGGTTCGCCCCCAGAGGTCGGTGAGCACGCCGCCCATGCAATAGTGCGCGGCCGGTGCGACCGGCACGGGCTCGGTTGCGATGTCGAGCCCCACCTCACGGCATTGCTCGTCGGCCGTCGGGAACCGCTTCGCCACGTTCGGAACCGCCGTCGCGTCGAGGTACACCGGGGCACCGGTCTCCTCGCGTACCTTGAGCACGGCGCGCGCGACGACGTCACGCGGCGCGAGGTCGCCGAGCGGATGGAACCGATCCATGAACCGCTCGCCGTCGGCGTCGCGCAGCACGGCGCCCTCACCACGCAACGCCTCGGTCAAAAGCCGGGCCGGGCGTCCCGGCACGTCGAGCGCGGTGGGATGGAACTGCACGAACTCGAGGTCGGCGAGCGCGGCCCCCGCGTGCCAGGCGAGCGCCATCCCTTCGCCGACCGATGTGTCGGGACCGGTGCGCCGGCCGAAGATGCCGCAGGCGCCGCCCGTCGCGAGCACGACGCGGTCGGCGGTCACGAGCGCGCCGCCCTCGATCCGCACGCCCGTTGCCGCACCGCCGTCGCCGGTTTCGATCCCGACGGCCCGCGCGTCCACGCGGACGATGCCGGTGTGCCGCTCCACCTCCTCCTCGAGGAAGCGGTGGAGCGCGCGGCCCGACCGGTCACCGCCCGCATGGTGGACGCGTCTGCGTGAATGTCCCCCCTCCAATGCGGAGTCGCTCTCATCGAAGCGCATGCCCATCGTGCGCAGTTCGGCCACCGCTTGGGGCGCCTCGCGCACGAGCACATCGACAGCTGCCGGATCGCACAGCCCGGCGCCCGCAGCGATGGTGTCGGCCGCGTGCTGTTCAGGCGAGTCATCCGCCGCCGCGACGGCGGCGACACCGCCCTGCGCCCAGGCCGTCGCCGTCAACTCGGCGGCGCCGGGTGCGATCACCGTGACCGCGCCGCGCTCCGACGCATGCAGCGCGCACCACAGGCCGGCGGCGCCCGCGCCGATCACGACCGTGCGCGCGCTCACTCGCTGAACACCGGACCGGCCGGCACCGTGCGGCCCGCCGTCGGACCGATGGCGATCATCCGCTCGACCGCCGCGCGCGCACGCACCGCGATGTCCGGCGGCACGTCGATCTCGAAGACACCATCGCGGAGCGACGTCAACAGGTTCTCCGGCGTGATCATCTTCATGTACTTGCACTCGGCCTTGCGGTCGATCGGCACGAACTCTTTGTCCGGTCGGGCGCGGCGCAGCTGGTGCAAGATCCCCGTCTCGGTGGCCACGAGGAACCGGTGATGCGGGGATGCTTCTGCCTCGGTCACCATGCCTCCCGTCGAGAGCACCTTCGTGCGGTCGGCGGGCAGCTCGCCCTCACCGAGGAGCCACATCACGTTCGTCGTGCAGCCGCACTCGGGGTGAACCAGCAGCTCTGCGTCCGGCTCGGCGGCGAGCTTCGCCTTCAGATCGCCGGGCTGGATGCCGGCGTGCACATGGCACTCCCCCATCCAGATGTGCATCTTCCGACCGGTCTGGCGCTCGACGTGGGCGCCGAGGAACTGGTCCGGCAGGAACAAGATCTCTTGGTCCTGGGGGATCGAGGCGACGACGTCGGCGGCGTTGGAAGACGTGCAGCAGACATCGGACTCCGCCTTCACCTCGGCGCTCGTGTTCACGTACGCGACCACAGTGGCGCCCGGGTATTCCGCCTTCCACGCGCGCAGCTGGTCCGCGTCGATCGAGGCGGCGAGGGAACAACCGGCTTCCAGGCTCGGGAGCAGCACCGTCTTCTCGGGTGACAACAGCTTGGCCGTCTCGGCCATGAAGTGGACGCCGCAGAACACGATGGTCGACGCGGCGGTGTCGGCCGCGATCCGTGACAGGGCGAGGGAGTCACCGACGTGGTGCGCCACGTCCTGGATCCACGGCACTTGGTAGTTGTGCGCGAGGATCACCGCGTCGCGCTCCTCGGCGAGGCGACGGACCTCGGCCGACCACTCGTCGAACGTCATCGTCGGATGCGTCTCAGCCATCGATCCCGATCACTTCCAGCGAGACGTCCAGCGCGGGCGCCGAATGCGTGAGCCTCCCGACGGACAGCACCCGTGCGCCCGCGTCGACGAACGCACGAACGTTGTCGAGGTCGACCCCACCGGAGATCTCGAGCCGCTGCGGGTCGCCGACCTTGTCGATCGCCTGCTGCACCAGCTCGGGCGTGGGGTTGTCGAGGAGGATGCGATCGGCGTCGGCGGCGAGGGCCTCGTCCAGCTGCTCGAGCGTCTCGACCTCCACCTCGATGGGACGACCGTCGGTGCGAGCGCGACGCACCGCTTCGGTCACGCTCCCCGCGATCCGGACGTGCGTGTCCTTGATCAAGATCGCGTCGGACAGCGACGCGCGATGCAAGGTACCGCCTCCCGCCTCGACGGCTTCCCGCTCCACCGCCCGGAGACCGGGGAGCGTCTTGCGGGTGCACAGGATCGCCGCCGGCGAGGCCGCATCGACGTAGGTGCGGGTCAGGGTCGCGATGCCCGAGAGGTGCCCGAGCACGTTCAGCGCCGGCCGCTCTGCACGGAGCACCGTCCGCGCGTCGCCACGGATCAGCGCCGCACGGTCCCCGACGCGGACACGGTCGCCGTCGCTCGCCTTGCGGTCGATGTCGACGGTGGTGCCGTCGTCGACGGCAGCGACATCGAACACCGCGATCGCCGCCGCGAGGCCCGAAAGCACGCCGTCGTGCTTGATCACGAGCTCGGCCTCGCACGACGTGCCCACCGGGATCGTCGAGCGCGACGTGATGTCGCCGCCCGGCGCGTCTTCCGCCAGGGCGATCCGAGCCAAGTCTTCGTGTTCGTGTGCCATGTGCGTCCCTGTCATCCA
Source organism: Actinomycetota bacterium (assembly GCA_036265325.1). Classification (GTDB taxonomy): domain Bacteria; phylum Actinomycetota; class UBA4738; order UBA4738; family HRBIN12; genus AC-51. Next base: position 3,738 of record DATAPH010000042.1, read on the forward strand.
TCGTAGCGCGAGCCTGGAAGGTCCCCGTGAGACACTCCGGCGATGCCGGATGCGACCGACGACCTCGCCTCGCTGGTCGGGAGCTCGCCCTTCTACCGGTGGAGCGGGATGCGGGTCACGCACGTGGAACCCGGCTCGGTGAGCGTCTCGCTCGAGCTCGGGGAGCACCACGCCAATCTCCAAGGCTTCGCCCACGGTGGCGTGCTGGCGACCCTCGCGGACGCCGCGATGGGCCTCAGCGTGCGTAGCGCCATGGAGGCCGGCCGGCGTCACGTGACGATCGAGCTCGGCGTGCACTACCTGCGACCGATCCGCACAGGAACGGTGACCGCCACAGGGCGGGCGGTCCGGGTCGGCCGAGACGTGGCCTACGCGGAGGCGGCGATCACCGACGAGCGAGGGACGGATCTCGCCCGCGCGAGCGGCACCTACAGCGTCACGTCGCCGCCGCCTCAGTAAGCGACGTCGAGCGTCCCCATCGCGTCGGCGAGTTTGCCGAGCGCGCCCGCCAAGCCCATCAGCATCCCCATGTTCCCGTCGACCTTGATCTTGCCCATCATGAACGCGGTCACCGGGTTGATCTCTCGCTTGGCGAGCGCGACGGAGGTCGCGTAGCTCTGCGTGATGGTCGCGTCGACGTTGTCGATATCGCCGGTGCCGAGCTCGATCTTGCCGTCGTGCACGATCGTCCAATAGTGGGCCGGCTCGGCGCCGTCACGCGTGATCACCTGCTGGATCCGTGCCGACTGCGTGCCGGCCGCCTGAGCGAAGTCGTTGCCCGCGTTCACGGCCTCCATGACCGCACTCGCCCACTCGTCGGACAGGAACGGGATGCTCACGATGTCGCCCTTCTCGATGGAAGCGGTCAGCCTACCGCTGATCCGGGAACAGCTCTGGTGACGTGTAGTGCGTGTCGTCGCCGAGGAACCACATCGTGCGCCGGTCGCCCTCCACCTTCACCGTGTTGATGCTCGTGTTCGGCGGAAGGAAGAACATCTCCTGGTCCTCGACCCCGAGCACGTGCCCGATGTACGCGTTGATCACGCCGCCGTGGCACACGATCCACACATCGCCGTCGGGGTGGGCCGCGACCGCGCCCTCGACCGCGTCCACCACGCGACGGCGGAACACATCCACGGGTTCGGAGTTGGGAGCGAGCACGAACACGGGGTTCTGGAACAGCACGCGCTCGGGCATCTCGAAGTGCTCGGTGAGGAGCTCCTCGAACTCCTTCAGCTCCCAGTCGCCGAGGTGCCACTCGGCGAGGTCGTCGAGATAGGTCGCGGTCTGGCCGCTCGCCTCGAGGTACGGCGCGATCGTCTCGCGCGCGCGGGTCAGCGTGGAGCAGTAGATCGCCGCGGGCTCGGGCATCATCCGCAGGCGGCGAGTGAGCGCGACGGCCTGCTCGCGACCTGTCGCATCGAGCGGCGGGTCGGCCGCCTCGCCGCGCGGCGTCGGCGTGAGCGCGCTCGAGCGGTGGTCCGCCTTGCCGTGGCGGATCAGGTAGACACGGCGCTCCGTCACGGGGCGACCGCGTCCGGGTGTCGCACGCGCCAATCTTGGGCGTAGGCCTCGACCTCTTCACGTAGCCAGATGCGGCCGCCGGCGAGGGACGCGATCGGCTCGGGGAAGTGGCCTCGGTCGATGTATGTGATCACGCGCCGCTTGTCCCAGCCCATGATGTCCGCGGCCTCCGCAACGCCTACGAGCTCGGGGACGACCTCGACGGTCAGGACGACATCGTCGCCGATCGCGTTCCGCAGCTCATCCAGGCAGCCGATCCGTGAGGTGCCGGTCACTTCGACGTACATCGGGGCGTCCAGGACACGCGCGTACCATCGCCCACCGGATCGCCATAGCCGCGCGCGCACCGGGTCCGCCACCGGCGGAGCGTATGACAGCGTCCTTCAGGCGCACAAGGCCTTCAGACGCACAATGGGCGCCGATGGCCTCACCCGGTGTCGATGCCGTTCCAGGGCGGCACCGTGACGGTGCGCGCGCCCGGAACGCCGCCGAGGATCACCTCGCGCAACTGCGTGTCGTTCTTGCTGGAGCGCTCGTAGATCTCGCCGGTGGGATCGGCCTGGATCTGGATGTAGTAGGTGCCGTTGGGCAGGTTCGTGATGTCGAACGACTGCCCCGGCAACGACTGGAAGTAGGTGTCACCCCACCCCGTCGGGAGCGTCTCTCGCGTCCAGATCGCCGATGCGTCGCCGCACGCCGAGTACAACCCGAGGGTGCCCGGGTTCCAGATGGCGCCCGGAACGGTGAGATCGATCGCATCGGTTGGCGCGAGGCAGAACCCCGTCTTCTGGCTGCGAACGATGTTGTGCTTGTCGGCACCGAGGAGCCGGTACGCAGCGAACTGCTCGAAGTGCCAGTGCTCATGTCCCGGAGCGGAGTCGTACTGGAGCGTGCCGACGGGGGCTCGCGCAACGGGCTTGTCCCCACGGTAGAAGGTCTGCCACGCGTCCATGATGTTCGTGCCGGTGCGACGGAACCCCTCGACGACCATCGGTGCAGGACCGGCGTCCCAAACCGTCGCACCGAAGTCGAGGAAGTCTCGCCCGGCCGCGCTGTACGCATCGGTGGAGATCCCCCACGCGGGCAGTGCGACGAGGTCCGGGAGGGTGCTCGGCCGCGGGTTGGTCTTCGTCGGAAGCGTGCTGCCGTTCGACGTGCTGGTGGCGGCGGTTGACGCCGGCGGACAGTACGGAGGGCACCCCGTCGGGCTCGTCGTCACGACGAGCCCGAGCGTCGCCGACGCATCGGCTGGAGCGATCGAGAGCAGCCGCTGATAGAGCGACGTGATCTGGACGTGCACCGAGTAGTGGCCGTCCGGCCCGGCGAAGCGGATGCGCGACATGTCGAGCGCGCCGACCGCCCACCCTTGGTCGATCCCCCACACCACGCCGGTGGTGAAGGGGTTCGTGTAGCACCCTTGCGGGAACGTGGAGTCCGTCGGCCCGCTCGCGTCCACGCGCTGCACGTTCCAACTGTCGGGACAGAAAGGAACCGACCCCTTGTAGGCGACGTCGCCCGCCGGGCCGGTCACCGTGACGTTGAAGAAGTGGCGGAGCCCGGACCAGCGAGGAGCGACAACCTTGTCCGGCAACACGACCTGGCGGGCGGACGTGTCTGGGTCGATGATCTGGGTCGCGACGATGGGCGTCGTGTACGAATCGCGGTGTGCGATGACCTCGAACGTGGATCCGTTCGCCGACACCCACAGGCCGCTGTCGACGGAGATCTGTTCCCTCGAGCGGTAGCGGTACTCCGTGATGCTCGACGTTGGGCTGAACACCCGGAGCTCCGGTCCCTGCGGCGTTGCCTGGGCCGGGCCAGACGCGAGCAGGGCCGCGATGAACGAGAGCGAGGCAAGGACGGTCAGCAGGCTGCGGAGGCTTCGGTTCACGGGTCCCTCCCGGATCGTCGGGTCGCGCACGGATGCGCCTGTTCCTAGACGGTGACGCTCAGCGACGCGGATCGGTTCCCGGAGAAGCCAGCCCTACCACCCGCAGCACGGAAGGATATAGCCGCACGCAGGGCATCTGTAATGGGCGTGCTCCGGTTCCATCGGGTGACCACACAGGTCACAGGGCAACCGCTTGGACGCGTCGACGGGCAGACAGTCGGGCGCCGCGGTGAACGTGTCGGCCATCGTCGCGACCATACACCCGGTCACCGACGTGGCGCCGAACGATCAGCCTCGAAGGATCCCCTGGCGCCGAAGCTCCTTGCGCCAGCATTCGGTGTGCCAATGCCGGCGGTCGTCGGCGGCGCCGTTCGGCACGACGACGAGGTGCCGCAGCGCGGGCCTGATGACGTGGTCGCAGCCGGGGCAGCGGTACTCCTTGTCGCTCGCGACCTCTCGCACCTCGTAGCCGTCGACGATCGCCCAGGCCGGCGCGCGCGGGCCGCCGACCGGCGCGGGCGACGGCAGGTACGCGACCGGCGCGCGCTTGTTCTTCCGCGGCATCAGCTGTTGGCCTTCACGAAGTCGACGACGAACGGGACGAGTTGCGCGGCGTTGTCGCGCGGCTTGTCTTTGCGCGACCGCTCGAACGAGTGGCCGGCGTCCTCGAACGGCACGTACGTGGCCCGCGTGCCGAGCTTGCGAAGGACGCCGGCGAGCACGTCGGGGTCGGCGAACGGATCCTTGGTCCCCTGCACGAACAGCATGGGGATCTTCAGTCCGTAGAGGTGCTCGTCGCGTGGTTGGTCCGATCGGCCGGGCGCGTGCAGCGGGTAGCCGAGGAACACGAGGCCGGCGGCCGGCATGCCGTCGGCGGCGGCCATCGAGGCCATCCGACCGCCGTAGCTCTTGCCGCCGGCGAACACCGGCCGGCCGCCGGTGCGGGTTGTGGCCGCGTCCACGGCGACGACCACCGCGGCGGTCGCGTCCTTCGGCGAACCCGGGCTCTTCCGGCCCGCCTCCAGGTAGGGGAAATTGAACCGGAGCGCCGAAACGCCCTGCGCCGCGAGCTCCTCACAGAAGCCTTTCATGAAGGGGTGATCCATGCCCGCGCCCGCGCCGTGCGCGACGACCAGCGCCGATGCGTTCTTGCCGCCGTCGTGCCACGCGGCGGACACGTCGCCTTTGAGCGTCTCGAGGCTGAAGGCTTCGCTCATCTCCTGCCATGATGCCAGCGTGAGCGGCCGCTTCTACCTCGGCACGTCGGGGTTCGCCTACGACGAGTGGCGCAAGGGCGTCTTCTACCCCGAGGACCTGAAGAAGGACGACATGCTCGACTACTACTCGACGCAGCTGTCGTCGGTCGAGATCAACTACACGTTCCGCCGCTTCCCCACGGAGAAAACCGTCGAGAAGTGGAAGGGAAAGGCAGCGCCCGGCTTCGTGTTCACGCTGAAGGCCAACCAGCGCATCACGCACTGGAAGAAGCTTGAGGACGTCGGCGAGGACGTGAAGGACTTCGTCACGCGCGGCAAGCTGCTCGGCGATCGGTTCGGGTGCGTGTTGTTCCAGTGCCCGCCGTCCCTCAAGTACGACGCGGCGTTGCTCGACGGATTCCTGTCGGTGCTGCCCATGGGTGGCCCGTCCTACGCGATGGAGTTCCGCCACGACTCGTGGGCCGCGGCGCGCGACCGACTGCTCAGCGCAGGCGTCGGCTGGTGCGTCGCCGAGACCGACGAGAAGGATCCGAAGCCCGAAGATCTGTCGTGGGAACCGGTCGGCTATCTCCGTTTGCGGAAGACCGAGTACACCGATGAGGAGCTCCGCCAGTGGGCCGGGCGGATCCAACCCGCCCTGAGCGGCGGAGCCACGATCTTCTGTTACTTCAAGCACGAGGACGAGGGCGCCTCGCCGAAGATGGCGAAGCGGCTCGAACAGATATTGAGCCGCGCAGAAGACCAGCACCCTGCCGAGGGATCTGCACAGGCCGGCTAGGAGCGCCGGCCAGCCGCATGAAGATGGCGATGGTGCGCCGCTCTCGTACGGGCAGATGCCGAACCGCTGCTGCTGCGATCATTACGTTGGCTGTGTTCGTCGCGTGTACCAGTGGCGGCGGTCAAGGATCGCCGACCGCGACATCGACGAGCGGTTCGGGATCTGCGACGGGGTCCGCTTCGGCCGGCGCCGCAGGCCTGAACACCATCAAGCACGTGATCGTGATCGTGCAAGAGAACCGCTCGTTCGATCAGTATTTCGGCACGTTCCCCGGGGCCGACGGGTTCCCGACCAAGGATGGACACTTCACGACCTGCGTGCCGGATCCGGTGACAGGGTCGTGCGCAGGTCCGTATCACGACAGCAGTCTGCTCGACTACGGCGGTCCCCACGAGCAGACCTCATCCATCGAGGACCAGAACAACGGCCAGATGGACGGGTTCATCCGAACGGTCGTGGGCGCCGGCTACTCGTGCGCAGCGGACCGGTCGTCGTCGCTTTGCCAACACCACAACGGGCCGCTGGGACAGCCTGACGTGATGGGGTACCACGATGCCCGAGAGATCCCCAACTACTGGACCTGGGCATCGACCTACATGCTGCAGGACCAGTTATTCGCGCCGACCGACTCGTGGACGCTCCCCTCACACCTCTACCTGGTGTCGGCCTGGTCGGCCGTCTGCTCGGATCCACTCCGGCCGATGAGCTGTCGGTCGACGGGATCAGCCTCCGGCGCCGTTCGCTACCAGCGGCAGGGCGGCACCGGACCGACCTACGGTTGGACGGACATCACGTACCTGCTGCACAAAGCGGGCGTGAGCTGGGGGTACTACTCGGGCAAGACGTCGTGCGTGCATTTCTGCCCGCAGGACGGCGCCTCAAACGTTCTGCAGAACCCACTGCCGTGGTTCACCACCGTGCGGCAGGACAAACAGCTCGGTGGGATCGGCACCCATCGAGACTTCCTCGACGCGGTGCGGAACGGGAAGCTGCCATCGGTCTCGTGGCTCGTGCCGGGGAACGGCCCCATCAGCGAGCACCCGGGCTCGAACGGTCCGCTCACGGACGGCCAGGCGTACGTGACGAGGATGGTGGACGCCGTCATGCGGTCGCCGTACTGGGATTCCTCGGCGATCTTCCTCACATGGGACGATTGGGGCGGGTTCTACGATCACGTCGTTCCGCCGCATGTCGACCAGCTCGGGTACGGCCTGCGCGTTCCGGGGATCGTCATCTCGCCGTGGGTGAAGCCCGGGACGATCGATCATCAGACGCTCTCGTTCGACGCGTACCTCAAGTTCATCGAGGACCGATTCCTCGGTGGGCAGCGACTCGATCCACGCACGGACGGACGACCGGACCCCCGGCCGACGGTCAGGGAGAACGTGAAGATCCTCGGCGACCTCCGTAAGGAGTTCGACTTCGCGCAGAGGCCGCTGCCGCCGATACCTCTGCCCGTGCATCCGGCGCCGGGTCCAGCGTCGACGCCTGGCGGGTGAGAGGCTCGGTTGACAAGCGCGGGCCCTTGGTACTGAAGTCGGATCGATGAGCGTGACGGGGAAGACGCAGTACTACACCGCGACGAGCATCGACGGCTTCATCGCGGACGAGCACAACTCGCTCGACTGGCTGTTCCAGGCGCATCAAGAGCACGACGAGAGTCAGTGGGAGGCCTTCATCGGCGCGGTCGGCGCGATGGCGATGGGGGCGACGACCTACGAGTGGGCGCTGGAGCACGACAAGCTGCTCGAGAACCCCGGCAAGTGGCACGACTACTACGGCGACATCCCGTGTTGGGTGTTCACGCACCGTGAGCTGCGGGCCGTTCCGAACGCCGACATCCGATTCGCGCAGGGCGACGAACGGGCGGTTCACGAAGAGATGACCGCGGTTGCGGGCGGTAAGAACATCTGGATCGTCGGCGGCGGCGAGCTCGTCGGCAGGTTCGCCGACGAAGGGCTGCTCGACGAGATACAGCTCCATGTCGCGCCGGTGATGCTCGGCGCCGGCGCGCCGCTCCTCCCCCGTCGGATCACGTCCCAACGCTTGACGTTGACGAGCGCCGAGAACGTCGGCGGCTTCGCGTTCCTGACCTACGCCGTTTCTTCGAACTCGAGCGGTGCCGCGGGCTGAGCGTCCGTCGCATCCTGGGGCTGCCGGTCCGGATCGCGATCCCCTGCCTGCTTCGATCGCGCCCCGATGAACGCGTCCAGCGTCCGCTCGAGCGCCGGCAGCATCGCGTTGACGTGCCGTGACCGGATCAGCAGATCCCAGAGCGACTCGAACTTCTTCCAGCCGCCGGCGTACGCCAGATGTCGCGCCCTGGCCCGAAGCGTGTCCTGCGCGGCCGAACCGCGGCGGATCGAGCTCCAGCGATAGAACTCGCGGTACGCACGCCAGTAGCCCGCTTCGAGCTCGTCGGCGAGCCGCTGATGCAGGGCCGTTCCCGGATACGGCGTCATGATGTGGAAGGTCGCGGTTTCGAGTCCGCGCGCGATCGCCCAGTCGACGGTGCGCGCGAAGACGTCCGGACCGTCCCCGTCCAGACCGAACACGAAGCTGCCGTTCACCATGATCCCGAGGTCGTGCGCCCGTCGGATCGCTTCGTCGTAGCCCCGTCCGAGGTGCCCACGCTTCGCGTCGAGCTGGAGATCATCGGGACCGAGGGTCTCGAACCCGACGAACACACTGAGCATGCCGGCCTCGGCGGCGCGCTCGATCAGATCGCCGCGAAGGATCGCCTTCACCGTGCTCGCACCTTGGAACAAGCGGCCCATCCCACGCATGCCGTCGAACAGCGCAGCGGCGAAGCGCTCGTTCCCAAGGAGGTGGTCGTCGAGGAAGTACAGATGCCGACCCGGTAGCCGGTCGATCTCGGCCAGCGCTTCGTCCACCTGTTGCGTGTAGAACGAGCGGCCGCCCGTGTAGAACGCGTCCTTGTAACAGAAGTCGCAATGATGAGGGCATCCGCGCGAAACCACGAGCGAGTTCGGGCACAGGTAGCGGTGACGGTCGATCAGGTCACGTCGAACCGGCGGCGCGCCGGCGAGCGTTCGCATGGTCGGCGACGCTTCGTACCGCGACAGCGGCCGTCCGGCACGGAAGTCCCCGAGGAAGGCCTCCCACGCGCCCTCGCCCGGACCGACGATCACCGTGTCCGCGTGGCGGGCCGCCTCATCGGGAAACGAGCTCGGATGCAAGCCTCCCACGCACACGTACGTGTCCCGCGCGCGATAGGCATCCGCGATCTCCCATGCGCGCCGGGCCGACGTGATGTAGACGCTCATCACCAGCAGATCGGGCTGATCGTCGAGATCGAGCGGCGCGTGCACGTGCTCGTCGAGCAGCTCCACCTCGTCGAATGGATCGAGGTAGCTCGCGAGCGACGCGAGCCCGAGCGGCGGGAAGAGCGCGTACTTGATGCGCCGATAGCCCGGCGCGTTCGCTTCCATCAACGCCGGCAGGATCATCTTCACGCGCAGCGGGCGGTTGATAGCCCGGCGCGTGGTGCGCGACACAACGCCACGCGTGCCCACCGATCGGCCCCTCTCTTCGACTGATGGGACCAGCCTCGGGGCAGCGTGCGCTCACGCGCAACGGGAGCGACCGGAGCGTCATGGAGCCGTCACCGTCGCGCAACACCGGACACACTGTCGCCGTATCCACGCGACGTGAGCGCGTCTGCTAGACCGCTGCGAGGTTCTCAGGCGTCGTCGTCCGCGTCTGGCGGATCCCACGCATCATCGTCGCTGTCGACGTTGTAGGGACCGCGACGACCATGCTCGCGAAACTCGCTGTTCGCGCCGTCGTCCTTCTGCCGGTAGTCCTTCTCGGGGTCACCGGTGGTCGTCGTCCGCGGAAGGCGACGCTGCGGATCGTCGGTCGGACGATGTTCGTCCTTGGCGTTCTCGGAAGTGGGGTCGCCGGTCGGCTCTTGAATCGTCATGGATGCTCGGG
>DATAPH010000043.1:0-40335 GCA_036265325.1 Actinomycetota bacterium
TACGGCCCGTTCGTGATGAACTCGCGCGACGAGTTGGTCCAGGCGGTGGAGGACTACCAGGCCGGCCGCATGGGCGAGATCCCGCCCGAGCTCAGCCGCACCTGAGATCAGTCCTGGTTGCGCATCGACTCCGCGGCGAACGCGAAGTACTCGTCGAATCGCGCTCGCAGCTCCGCGGGTGGATCGAGCCAGTCGAGCGCCTCGCGCATGTGCGTGAGCCATCGGTCTCGCGCGTCCGGCCCAACCGCGAAGGGCGCGTGCCGCATGCGCAGGCGTGGATGGCCCCGCTCGCGGCTGTAGGCGTCCGGGCCGCCCCAATACTGCGCGAGGAACAGGGTCAGCCGATGTCGCGCGCCGGTCAGGTCATCCGGCTCCGGATACAGCGCAAGCAGGGCCGGGTCCGAGGCGACGCCCTCGTAGAAGCGATCGACAAGTGCCTCGAAGAACGGCATGCCGCCGGCGGCCTCGTACACGGTCTGCTCCTGCACGACGGGCAGTGTACGGAGGGTCAGTCGTCGGGTTGGGTCGCTGGCTGTCGATCGCAGCTGCCCGTGAGCGGCTCGCTCCACCTCGTCGACAACGACCCCTCGCGATGTGGGCGTCGCGCGGCATGTACGTGCGGAACTAGGCGTTCGTTCGAACCGAACCGTCCGACGCTGCGACGCTGGATCGGTCTCCGTTCCCGGCCCATGACAGCTGATCGAACGTCTCGCCTGTCCTGACGGCGATCGCCTCGATGGGATCGGTCGTCAGCGGCTCGCCTCGTCGGCACGACACAACGTCGTCGCGGGCCATCCTGAAGAACCAGGCGGCGCCCGACCCCACGATCGTCGCGACGCCGTTGGGCTCGAGAAGCACAGCCGTCTCCTCGTCGATCCCGATGCCACAGACCTCGTCGGTCCAGCCGTCGGCGATGGTTCGCGCCATGAAGACGAGGAGCCGGCCGAGCCGCTCCCGCTCGGAGAAGTGCGAGTCGGTGATCGTCGCCTCGAGACCTGGAACGGTCAGGAAGTCGCGGACGAGGCGCACCCGATCGTCGAAGGGATCTGCGAGCGCTTCGTCCGAGGTGACGGTGTCGTGCTCAGCGGTGAATGCGACGCCGCCGAGCACGGCAAGGCCTGCGCTGATGCCGCCGACCGGAACCCCCGCCGCGATCGCATCGTTGACCGCCCGCTGGATCGGTGTGCCGGTCCAGACCCGGACGTAATCGAACTGGTCGCCCCCCGCGATGAAGAGGCCATCTGCGTGCTCGATGGACCGCATGACGAAGGGGTCATCTGCCGCGACCGACTCGGTGAGCTGCAAGGTCTGGAACGAGCGCAGGGTCGCGAGTTCGCGGAGCCACGCGTCGTACCCCTCATCGGGCGTGGCGCGAAGCACCACGATGTTGCCGAGGCCGGCGCGCTGCAGGAACCACCGCCAGGCATCCGCGACATCTTCTGCGCCGCCCTCCAGCATCACTCCGCCGATCGGACGGGGCGAGCGTGCGGCCGGCGTTCCACGCAGCCATGACCGGAAGCCGGGCCCTTCTTCGAGCGCCAACGCACCGTTGTCGGTCACGGGCACACCTTAGGATGCGCGGATGCAGACGATCGTCGTGCTCCTGCGCGGGATCAACGTCGGCGGCCGGAACAAGATCGCGATGCGCGACCTCCAGCAGACGTTCGCCGACCTCGGCTTCGTCGAGCCCACCACGTTCATCCAGAGCGGCAACGTGATAGCAGGAACGCGCAAGGCGAACGGCCCGGCGTTGGTTCGCACCATCGAGGGCGGGCTCTCGGATGCGTTCGGCTACAAGGCCAGGGTCGTGGTCCTTGATCTCGCCGGGATGAAGACGGTCGTGCGCCAGATCCCGAAGGACTGGGACGTCGACGACGTCTCGATGCGCTACAACGTGATCTTCACGACGGCCGCGATCACCCCCAAAGAGCTCGCGAAGCGCGTCAAGCCGAAGCCGGACATCGAGGCCGTGAAGCCCGGCACCTACGCGGTGTATTGGTCAGCCCCGTTCGAGACGCTCACGAAGACCGCGATGATCAAGCTGAGCGCGCACGCGGACTACGGCGAGCTCACGATCCGGAACCTGCGGACGACGAAGAAGCTGCTCGAGCTGATGCAGGCGCACGCCTCGGGCTGACGCGGCGTCAGGGCGTCTTCGAGCCGCCGAACAAGCGCCGGAAGAACCCGACGATCTTTGCCCACAGCGCGCCGAGCCCCAGGCCGATCCCGCCGACGGGCTTCGCGGCGGCGTGGGGCGGCGCGGGCCGCGCGGCGGGGGCCGCATCCGACGCCGCTGTCGACACTCCAGCGCCGGCCGCTGGCGCGACAGCTTCGGCCGCCATCCCCGCCTGCAAGCAGTCCGCGAACTGCTGGGTCAGCTTCTTCGAGATCTCCGGCAGGAGGCCGCGGGACATCTGAGCCGCCGCGCCCGTCAGCGTGATGTCCGCCTGCATCTTGACCGTCGTCGTCGCCTGGTCATCGGTCGGCTCGAGCCACGACGTAACGGATGCGTTCGCGGCGCCCTTGCCCTTCTGCTCCATGCCCTTGGCCTTGAGGACGACGCGATGCGCGGTGTCGTCCCGCTCTTCCATCGTGACGGTGCCGGCGAACGACATCGAGACGGGGCCGAACTTCGCGTGGACCGTGCCCTTCCAGTTGCGATCGTCGATCGTGTCCGTGAGCTCGGCGCCCGGCATGCACGGCGCGACCTTCTCGACGTCGAGGAGATACGCCCACAGGGCGTCGGCGGGCGCCGTGACGGTGAACTCGTTCTCGATCTGCATCCGTTAGGCCTCGGTCGTAACCGGCAGGAACGCCGCCGGGTCGGCGCTGAACCGCTCGAGACAGCCGGCGGAGCAGAAGTAATAGGTCCGACCGTCGTGCGTCGTCGCGTAGCGTGCGGTCGCCACGTCGACCGTCATGCCGCACACAGGGTCGACCGCCTCATGACGCGGCTCCGCCACCGGCGGCGGCTCGAGCTGTCCACCCGCACGGAGCTGCACGAGCTCGGCGAGGATCGCGACCGCGATCTCCTGGTTCGGGATATGCCCGAGGTCGAGGCCGGCGGGAGCGTGCACGCGCGCCAACGCCCCCTCCGCCACACCGCGATCGCGGAGGTAGCCCAGCACCGACTCGGCACGCTTTCGCGAGGCGACCAGTCCCACGTAGCCCGCAGCCGTCTCGAGCGCGCGCGCCAACGCGTCCTCGTCGTAATGACCCTGCGTCGCCACGACGATGAACGACTCCGGGCCGACGCTGGCGGCCTCGAGGTCGAGCGAGGTCACGACCGACGGCGCGTCGTGTTCGTTCGCGCGACCACCGTCGTCGACCACCATCGTGCGCCAGCCCAGCGCATGCGCCATCCGAGCGAGCGCGTCGACCGCCGGGGAGCGGCCGATCACGACGAGGTGCGGTGACGGCAGGACCGGTTCCACGTAGACCTCCAACGCTCCCTCGCTCTGGCAGGCGATCGGGATGCGGATCATGCCCGCGCGCGCCTCGGCGGCCTCGAGCTCCTCCGGGGTCCCGAGGAACAGCACCCGCGGCGACCCCTCGCCCATCGCCTTCAACGACTCCCGGATCACCGTCGGCTCGGCGCACGCCCCGCCGAGCCAGCCATGGATCGCGCCCTCGCGCGTGATCAACGCGGTCGAGCCCGGCTTGCCCGAGGACGGCGCCCGGCTCCAGACGACGGTGGCGAGCACGAACCGCTCGCCCCGCCGTGACAGCGTGGCGCCGAGCTCGAGCAGATCCGGTTTCACGCCTTGGCGGCCTGCCCGTCCTGGATCGCCTGCCACACCTTCGCCGAGGTGAGGGGCATGTCGATGTTCGTGACGCCGAACGGCTGCAGGGCATCGATCACGGCGTTCACGTACGCGGCAGGCGAGCCGACCGTGGCCGATTCCCCCACGCCCTTGGCGCCGATCGGGTGGTGCGGCGACGGCGTCACGGTCTCGCCGAGCTCGAACTTCGGCGTCTCCCACGATGTCGGCAGCAGGTAGTCGGTGAAGTTCGAGCCGATGCAGTTGCCGTTCTCGTCGAACGTGATCTGCTCCATCGCCGCGATGCCGTAGCCCTCGGTCAGCCCGCCGTGGATCTGCCCCTCGACGATCATCGGGTTGATCCGCACGCCGCAGTCGTCGACAGCGACCATCCGCTGGACCTTCCAGACGCCCGTCTCGATGTCGACCTCGACGGCGACCGCGTACGTGCCGAATGGGAAGGTCAGGTTGGGCGGGTCGTAGTAGAACGACCCCTCGAGCCCGGACTCCATCCCGTCGGGGAAGTTCGTGTACGCGGCAAATGCGACGTCTTGGATCGTGACGGCCTTCTCGGGCGCGCCCTTCACCGTGAAGTTCGGGCGGGTGAACTCCACGTCGTCCTCGTCTACCTCCAGCAGGTGCGCGGCGATCTTCCGCGCCTTCTCCAGCACGCGGCGCGACACCATCGCCGTCGCCGCGCCGACCGTCGGGGTCGACCGCGACGCGTATGTCCCGAGGCCATACGGCGTGTTGTCCGTGTCGCCGTGCTGGACCTTGATGTCCTCGGGCTGGATCCCGATCTCCTCGGCGACGATCTGGGCGAACGTCGTCTCGTGGCCTTGACCCTGAGTGATCGAGGAGATCTTGAGGATCGCCTTGCCCGTCGGGTGGATCCGCAGCTCGGCGCCGTCGTTCATCTTGACGCCGATGATGTCGTAGTCCTTGTGCGGCCCTGCGCCGACGACCTCGGTGAACGAGGCGAGGCCGATCCCCCAGTACTTCCCTTGGGCGCGCATCTCCTGCTGTTCGCGGCGGAGTTGGTCGTAGCCGATCATCTCGAGCGCCTTGTCCATCGCCCCTTGGTAATTGCCGGAGTCGTAGACGAACCCGGTCGCCGACTCATACGGGAAGGCGTCTTCGGGGATGAAGTTCTTCTTCCGGATATCGACCGGATCCATCCCGAGCTCGTATGCCGCGTTCTGGACCAGCCGCTCGATCATGTACGACGCCTCGGTGACACGGAACGAGCACCGGTACGCAACGCCGCCGGGCGCCTTGTTCGTGTAGTACCCGTCGGCAACGACGTGCGCGGTCGGGAACGTGTAGGAACCGGTGACGATGTGGAACAACCCGACCTTGAACTTCGACGGCTGCGCGTCGGCGTAGAACGCACCCTCGTCGGCAAGCAGCGACGTCCGCAGGCCAAGCATCGTGCCATCGTTCTTGAGCGCGATCTCCCCGTGCATGTGGTAGTCGCGGGCGAACCCGGTCGAGATCAGGTTCTCGCTGCGGTCCTCGACCCATTTCACGGGGTGACCGAGCAACAACGACGCCGCGGTCGCGACGACGTACCCCGGGTATACCGGCACCTTGTTGCCGAACCCGCCGCCGAGGTCCGGCGAGATGACTCGGATGTTCTCCTCGGGAAGACCCGCCACCAGCGCGAACACCGTACGGATCAGATGCGGCGCCTGCGAGGTCATATAGATCGTCGCTTGCCCCGTGGCCGGATCGACGTCGGCGATGCACCCGCACGTTTCGAGCGGCGAGGGGTGTGACCGGGGATAGAAGGTGTCGAGCGACACCACTTTGTCTGCCTGCGCGAACGCGGCGTCCGTCGCGTCCTTGTCGCCGGATTCCCAGTGATAGATGTGGTTGTCGGTCTGGTCTTCCTTCTCGTCGCGGATCACGGGTGCACCGTCGGCCGCCGCGCCCTGCGGGTCGATCACCACGCCGAGCGGGTCGTAGTCGACCTGGATCAGGTCCACGGCGTCGCGCGCGATGTAGGGGTCGGTCGCGATCACGGCCGCGACCTCCTGGCCCTGGAACCGCACCTTGTCGGTGGCGAGCACCGCTTGCGTGTCACCCGAGAGTGTCGGCATCCAGGCCAGGTTGTGCTGAGCCATCAGCTCGCCGGTCACCACCGCGATCACGCCAGGCATCGCCGACGCGGCGGCGGTGTCCACGCTGTTGATCGTCGCGTGCGCGTACGGGCTGCGGAGGATCGACATGTGCAGCATGCCGGGGAGCTGCATGTCGTCGATGAAGTTCCCGCGGCCGCGGATGAAGCGGTCGTCTTCCTTCCGCTTGACGCTGTGCCCGATGCCGCGGATCTCTTCGGTCGCTTGAGCCATCACAGTCTCCCTCAGGCGTTCGCAGGAACGGAGGCGTCGCGCGTGGCAGCGGCGGCCGCCTGGATCGCCTTGACGATGTTCATGTAACCGGTGCACCGGCAGACGTTGCCCGAGATCGCCCAGCGCACGTCCTCGTCGGATGGGTCGTCGTTCTGCTCGATCAGCGCGGAGCCGACGAGCATCATGCCCGGCGTGCAATAGCCGCATTGCAGCCCGTGTTCCTCCTTGAAGGCGGCTTGGATCGGGCTGAGCGCGCCGTTGGCCATCAATCCTTCGACCGTCGTGATCGAGCGGCCGTCGGCTTGCACACCGAACATCGTGCACGACTTGACCGGTTGTCCCTCGACGAGGACCGTGCACGCGCCGCACCCGGACGTGTCGCAGCCGATATGTGTGCCGGTGAGTCGCAGGTCCTCGCGGATCAGGTGGACCAAGAGCTCGCGCGGCTCGACGTCGAGTGTGTGCTCGCTGCCGTTGACCGTGACCGTGATCTGCATCCTTCGCTCCTCTTCCCTATGCCGCGGTCGCGTCGTCGCGCGCCTGCGCGAGCCCTCGGCGGACGTAGACCTCGATCATGTGGCGCTTGTACTCCTCGGGGCCGCGCACGTCGCTCACCGGCGACGCCACGGCAGCGGCCTTGCGGCCGGCCTCCGCGAACGCCTCGTCGGTCGGCTCGGCTCCGGCGAGTGACTGCTCGGCATCGGTCGCTTGGAGGTTCTTCAGGCCGACGCCGGTGAGGCCGATGCCGGCGCGCCCGATCGACCCGTTGGACATCGTGAGCGCGACGGCGACGCCGACGGTCGCCCAGTCGCCCACCTTGCGTTCTAGTTTCAGATAGGTGCCGCCCGAGCGAGGCGGCGGCGTCGGCACGCGGATCTCGGTGACGAGCTCGTCGGGCTCGGCGCTCGTCGTGAACGTGTCGACGAGGAACTCCCCGATCGGGACGACACGTTCGCCCCGCGTGCTCGTGAGCACCACGGAAGCGCCCATCGCGAGCATCGTCGACGCGAGGTCGCCGGCCGGGTCGGCGTGGCTGAGCGAGCCACCGATGCTCCCGAGGTTCCGAACGATCGGGTCGGCGATCTGCGGAGCGGTGTCCGCGATCGCCGGGTATCCGTTCCGCACGATGTCCGATGCAGCCAGAGCCTTGTGCCGAACCAGCGTCCCGAGGCGCAGCTCCCCGTCGCGTTCCGCGATCCCGTCGAGCCCGGCGATCCGGTTGATGTCGACCAGGTGCCCGGGCGATGCGAACCGGAGCTTCATCATCGGGATCAGGCTCTGGCCACCGGCGAGCACCTTGGCGTCATCGCCGTGCTGCTCGAGGAGCGACAGCGCCTCGTCGAGGGTGTCGGCGCGGTGGTACTCGAAGGACGACGGCAGCATGCAGAGCTCTCCCTTCTGAGGGGTGGCCGCGTTGGACGCGACCGACCGCTCATATCAGCACCGTTGCGGAGATCGGGCAAACCGATCAGGCGCAACGGTCTCCGAACGAAGGGACACACCGGTTCATGTGTGCACGATGCGACCTGCTCGGCAGCTCTCGACGGGCACGTCCCCGCTCGCCGATCGCGCTGAGGCGAACCATCCACCGGCGATGGAGGCGCTGTACGCCGACGGGCTACCGCGACCGTGGCCGGAGCTCGATCTGCCCGTCGACCTCCCGCGCGTCGTACGAGGTGAGCGGCTGGGTGGCCGGCCCGCGCCGCACCTTTCCGTCGCTGACGCCGAACCGGCTGCCATGCGCCGGGCAGGTGAGGATGGCGTCGGATCCGGCCGCCTGCACCTGCGCGCGATCGAGCACCATCCCTGCGTGGGTGCAGCGGTTCGAGATCGCGAATATCGCGTCGCCCAGGCGGTAGACGAGCGCGGGCTGGCCGCCGACCTCGACGCGCGTCAGTCGGTTCGCAGGCAACGCGCCGCCGTCAAGCACAGCCTCCCAACCGTCGGACGCCATCCGCGCAGGCTAGGCCGCAGACCGAGATACCGCAGGCCGGCTGATGCCGAGAGGCGCATCCCTCCCGTAGAGTTGTCCGGCTCGGAGCACCGTCGGCCCGATCCGCCCAACCCGACTCGCCGTTCGGTCGGGCGCGCCCAGGCCGGCCCATGAAAGGAGACTTCGTTGCGCGCTCGCATCGCCGCCTGCCTCGCTTTGACCACGCTCCTCGCGACGACGCTCGCCGCCTCCTCCTCCCGCGCAGCGACCAGAAGCGGCCTCTCGGTTGCCAAGCAGCCAACCGCGCAGAACACGGAGGCAGCGAAGCTCCCGTGGAACACCGGCGGCGTGCCGGTCGTGCCGGTCGTGCCGGGCAAGCTCGTCGTCGTGTGGCGCCACGGCGCGCCTGAGGCCGCGACCCGGTCCTTGTCGGCGGATCTCGGCGCGGAGACCACGTCTGCTCCGTCGACGGACATCAACGTCGTACAGCTTCCTGCCGGTGCATCGGAGGCCGCCGCGATCCGTCGGTACGAGCGCTCACCGCTCGTGCGCTCCGCCGAGCCCGACCGCATCGCCTCGCTGATGGCGCTCCCGAACGACACCAACTTCTCCGAGCAATGGGCGCTCAACAACACGGGACAAGCGCACGGGGAGACGGACCAGGGGCTCGGCACCGGTTTCACGCGTCATGGCACGTCGGGAGCAGACGTCCACGCCGTCAGCGCCTGGGCGGCGCAGACCCTGCACGACCCGACGGTGGTCGCCGTAATCGACACCGGTGTCGACATCAAGCATCCGGACCTGCAGAACAGCCTGTGGACGAATCCCGGTGAGATCCCTGGGAACGGGACCGACGATGACCACAACGGGTTCGTCGACGATGTCCACGGGTGGGACTTCGCCAGCCACGACAAGAACCCGAGCCCGCGAAACGGCCTCGAGAACTCGCACGGCACGCATGTCGCGGGGATCATCGCCGCAGAGCAGAACAACAGCCTGGGCGTCAGCGGCGTCTGCCCAGATTGTCAAATCATGGCGCTCAGGTTCGGGTCGGCGTCCGGTCTAAGCCTCGGCGCGGAGATCGCCGCGATCCACTACGCCGTCGCTAAGGGCGCCAAGGTGATCAACCTTTCGATCGGTTCACCGATCTGGTCGCCCGCCGAGCGCGCGGCGATCCAGCAGGCCGGCCGTCACGGCGTCCTGGTTGTCGCGGCCGCCGGCAACGCGGGTGAGGACAACGACATCGAGTTCTACCGGAACTTCAGTCGCCAGGAGTGGGCGCCCTCCTACCCGGCGAGCTACTCGCTGTCGAACATCCTGTCGGTCGCCGCGAGCAACGACCGCGACCAGTACGCCTATTTCTCGCAGTGCGCGAACGCCCACCTGCCGTTGTGGAAGTGCGGCTTCTCGAGCTTCGGTCATGACTCGGTCGACGTCGCAGCGCCGGGGGTCGACATCCTCAGCACGGTCAAGGTCGGCCAGGGCACGTCGTTCCCGAACTACGAGTACTTCGACGGCACATCGATGGCCTCACCGATGGTCGCAGGGATCGCCGGGCTGGTGCTCTCCGAGGATCCGGGCGACTCGCCCGTCCAGGTCAAGAACGCGGTCATGAACGGCGTCGACCACCCGACGTCGCTGAAGCTGTACACGATGGCCGGCAAGGCGACTGGCGTTGGCAAGACCGCCCTCAGCGGACACTTCACGCGTACGCAAGGCCGCGTGAACGCACTCAACGCGCTGAACAACGACACCACGAGCGCCACGCCGAAGACCGACGGCAACATCGACGGCGCGCGCAAGATCGTGACCCGTCGGACCGGGACCGTCTCGTGGCCTTCCGACGACAACGACGTCTACAAGAAGCGCCTCGTGAAGGGCCACAAGTACGCGGTCACGCTGGACGGCCCGCGCGGCCGCGACTTCGACCTGTGGATCTGGAACCCCGGGACGAAGGACATCTTCCAGTTCACCGCGGGGTGCTTCCAGCGAGGCAGCGCGTGCCCCGCCGTCGCGAGCGCGTCGGCAGGCACCACCGCAGACGAGCACACCACCTTCCGAGCGCGAAAGACCGGCACGTTCTACTTCCAGGTGAACAGCTGGTACTCCCACGGCCGGTATTCCTTGCGGATCAAGCGGGCTTGACCGTTCGATAGTCCTCGCGCCCGGCGCGGGAACGTGACGATCGCGTGACGTTCCCGAACCGGGGCGCGTCGTGCGCCGCATCGCCCACATGAGGGCCCCACCTCGCACCGCGATCGCCCTGGCGTCGGTGCTCACGGTGGCGGCGGTGGGCTGTTCCGGCGGTCACGGCGGCGGAGCTCGGGGCAACCCGCAAGGCGTCCTCCCGAGCGGGACGGCGCCCGCTGTGTACAGCACCGACGGCATCTCCAAGATCAAGCACGTCATCGTCGTGATGCAGGAGAATCGCTCGTTCGACAACTACTTCGGGACCTTTCCCGGAGCGGACGGCATCCCGATGCACGACGGCGTCCCGACGGTGTGCGTGCCGGTCCCCCACGTGTCTGGCTGCGTCCGTCCCTATCACGACACATCCTTGATCGACGCGGGCGGGCCACACGGCCTCGCCGCGGCAGAGCGGGACATCCACGGCGGTGCGATGGACGGGTTCGCGGCCTCGGCCGAGATCGGGCTCACCAAGGCGTGCAGGCACGCGACCTTCAACCCCGTATGCACCGCCGACACGACCCCTGGAACGGTCCCCGACGCCCTCGGGTATCACACGGCGGCCGAGATCCCCAACTACTGGGCGTACGCGCGCCACTTCGTACTCCAGGATCACATGTTCGAAGGCGTGAACTCGTGGAGCCTGCCCGCGCACCTCGAC
The DNA here is from genome assembly GCA_036265325.1 of Actinomycetota bacterium. Taxonomy (GTDB): domain Bacteria; phylum Actinomycetota; class UBA4738; order UBA4738; family HRBIN12; genus AC-51. The sequence continues at coordinate 10,897 of DATAPH010000043.1, forward strand.
ATGGTGTCTGGCTGGAGCGCGACGTGCAGCGACCCCACGCACCCCACGAGCTGCGTGACCGACATCGGCCACCCGCGGAACCCGAAGATGGACGCCTCCGGGCAGGCGCCCTATCCGTGGACCGACCTGACCTATCTGCTCGATCGCGCCGGCGTGAGCTGGCGGTACTTCGTCCAGGCCGGACAGCAGCCGGACTGCAGCGACCCGGCGAGCATGGCGTGTGTGCCTCGCTGGCAGTCGCATGCCGCACCGGATATCTGGAACCCGCTTCCCGGCTTCCAGGACGTCCAACAGGACGGGCAGCTGAAAGATGTCACCTCGCCGGCCAATTACTTCCGGATGGCGCGACGGGGCTCGCTCCCTTCGGTGTCCTGGGTCGTGCCGAACGGCCGCAACAGCGAGCACCCGCCGGCTTCGATCGCGAACGGCCAGGCGTGGGTCACGAAGGTGATCGACGCGGCGATGCGAAGCCCCGACTGGAAGAGCACCGCGATCTTCCTGTCGTGGGACGACTGGGGCGGGTTCTACGACCACGTCGCCCCGCCCGGGTTGAACCCGCAGGGGCTCGGCTTGCGGGTTCCCGGATTGGTGATCAGCCCCTACGCGCAGAGCGGGATGATCGACCACCAGACGCTCTCGACGGACTCCTATCTGAAGTTCATCGAGGACGACTTCCTGGGCGGGTCGCGGATCGATCCGTCAACGGACGGCAGGCCGGACAGCCGACCCTTCGTGGCGGAGAACACGCCGGGGGTCGGCGACCTGCTCGCGGACTTCAACTTCACGCAGAAGCCGCTGCCGCCGCTGATCCTCCCGCCGCGACCGCACCGCTGAGCGTCAGTTTACCGGCACGCGAGCCCGCGATCGGGCCGTGTCGCGCATCGCGCGAACGGGAACGCCGACGCCGTACGTGACGAACGCGCCTTCGGGCACGATCTCGATCACGGCGGCGCTTCCCAGCCGCTCGCGAGGCAGCAGAGAGCCGAGCCCCTCGAGCAGCGTGCGTGTCTGCAACGTGCCCGCCGGGTGCACGAACGCCTCACCGTGGAAACTGATCGTTGCCGGTGGGATCGGCGCGACGAGCGCCAGCACGGCTGCCCGGTGGACCGGGACGGTCACCGATACGCGGCGACTCGCGGCGATATGCCGGGCCTTCCACCCATCGGGTTCGACCGCGACGTAAAGACGCCGGTGCGCGGCCTGGTACACCACCCCGCTGGTGCGCGGGTCGCCCTTCGGCGTCTCGTATCCGACGATCCCGAAGGAGCGCTTCTCGATCGCGCGCCACACATCGTCTGCCGTGAGCCGGCTCCGCGGCGTGGGAACCGGTCTGGCTTCCAGGAGTTCGGTGTCCACACTCATGGGTTCCGCCTCCTCACCTCGGAAGGTGGCACCGGGGAGCCGACGAAGGGGGGGCCACCCGTCCCGACGATCCTAGGCCGGACGCACCGTGCGATAGGACGGGTCACGACGTGAACTGAGGTCGTGGCGACAACCATGCGGCTTCGGACGCCTCGTCGGGCGCGGAGATCGGATCGGGCTCTTCGCGCTGCCGGTGGTCGTCGCCGGGCTCGTGTTGAACATCGCCTTCCCCGCGCTCTTCACCGTTGGCGGCCCTGCCGACGCGCTCCGCGCGATCTCGATCGTGATGCTGATCGTCGGGGTCACGATCTGGATCTGGTCGGTCGTGTTGATCCTGCGGCATGTCCCGCGCGGTGAACTCATCACGACCGGACCGTTCCGACTGGTCCGCCACCCGCTGTACACAGGCGTTTCGCTGCTCGTCCTCCCGTGGCTCGGGTTCCTGTTGAACAGCTGGCTCGGTCTGGTGATCGGACTCGGTCTGGCGATCGGCCTCGCCCTGTATCCCCATGGCTGTGATGACGCATCCCCCACTCGCCTCGCGGATGACCCGAACCAGGCCCTCGTGACGTTCCCAGGTTGCCTCGGCTGCAGGGCTCGAACTCCGCAACGCGGGTAGATACCCTGCGGGCACATGACGGCGTCGATCCCGGACCTCCTTCTGCGCCTGCCCGGATGGGCAGCGCTGCTTGCGGTCTTCCTCCTGCCCGCCCTCGAGTCGTCAGTCTTCCTCGGGTTCGTGTTCCCCGGCGAGATCGCGGTGATCTTGGGCGGGGTGGCGGCCGCGGCGGGACGGATGCCCCTGGCGGCGATGATCGTCGCGGCCATCCTCGGGGCCGTCATCGGCGACAGCGTCGGCTACGCCGTCGGCAAGCGCTGGGGCCACCAGATGCTGGATGGTTCGATCGGCCGGCTCCCGATCGTTCGGCACGAGCTCGCGAAACATCTCGAGTCGGCGAAGGCGTTCGTGCGGAAGCGCGGACCGCAGGCGGTGTTCATCGGGAGGTTCACCGCCGCGCTCCGCGTGCTCGTGCCCGGTCTTTCCGGGATGGCGGAGCTCCCGTATCCGACGTTCCTTCTCTTCAACGTGCTCGGCGCCGTGATCTGGGGAACGACGTTCGCCATCCTCGGCTACGTCGCGAAGAACGCGTGGGAGCGTGTCGCGACGGAGGCGAGGGACGCCGGTCTGGCGCTGCTCGCGCTGATCGTCTTGGGCTTCGTCATCGCGACGGTGGTGCGCCGTCGTCGCGAGCGTCAGCCCGCAGGCAAGAGCTAGCTCTTCTCGGCGAGATGCTCCAGCAGCCGGATCTGCGCCACGATCATGTTCTCGATCTCCGTCGGGTCGACGCTCTCGTCCGACGCGTGGATGCGTGACTTCGCGACGTCCTCCGGGCCCCACAGGATGAACTCCGCGCCCGGCGCCGCCTGCTGGAGCGTCCGGAGCAGCGGGATCGATCCGCCGGATCCAGCTTCCCCCGGCGCCGAGCCGTACGCCTCTTCCAAGGCCATCCGTGCTGCCGCGTAGCCAGGGCCACCCGTCTCGCATCGGAACGGCGGAGCTTCCTTCGTGCGCTCCACCTCGACCGTCGCGCCCCAGGGCGCGTGCGTCTCGAGGTGCCGCACCAGCGCGTCCAGCTCCTTCTTGGGCTCCGAACCCGGCACGATGCGCATCGACAGCTTCGCCTTGGCCACCGGCAGCAGCACGTTCGACGAGCCGTCGATCGACGTCGTGTCGATCCCGATCGCTGAGATCGACGGGTGCGACCACAGGCGTGACCCGATGGAACCCGTCCCGACCACCTCGGCACCGTCGAGCATGTCGGCGCCGGCTCGGAGGTCGTCTTCGCTGAAGTCCATGCCGTCCCACTCGAACGAGCTGACGCCCTCGACCGTCACGTTGCCGTTCTCGTCGTGCAGGGTCGCGAGCAGCTGCGCAAGCGCCATCATCGCGTCCGGAACCGGGCCACCGAACACGCCGGAGTGCAGCGGGTGCTCGAGCGTCTTCACGGTCACGATGCATGCAACGTCGCCGCGGAGCGTCGTCGTCAGCGTCGGCTCCCCCGCCGCGAGGTTCCCCATGTCGCAGACGACGAACAGGTCGCACGCGAACAGGTCGGGGTGTGCCTCGACGAACGACTCGAGGTTGGAGTTCGTCTCTTCCATCCCCTCGACGATCAGCTTGACGGTGCACGGCGGCGACCCGTCGAAGTACCGAAGCGTGCCGAGGTGGATCGCGAGGCCGCCCTTGTCGTCGGCGGCGCCGCGCCCGTAGACGCGGCCGTCGTCCTTCTTGGTCGCCGTCCACGGGTCGGACGTCCAGCCTTGCTCCGGCGGCGCCGGCTGCACGTCGTAGTGGGCGTACAACACGACCGTGGGCGCGCCTTCCGGACCGTCGAGCGTCCCGTAGATCGGCGGGTACCCCTCGGGCACCTCCTGGAGCGCGGCGTTCTCGATGCCGACGTCCTTGAACAGCCGCAGCACGGTGTCGGCCATCTGATGCACAGGCTCCGGCGGATAGCCGGGGAACGCGACCGACGCCACCCCAACCATCTGGTCGAGCTCTTCCTTGATGGTCGGCATCATGGCCGTTGCGGCCGACTTGGCCTGCTCGACGTCACCCATGGACGAACGCTCCTTCTCAGTTCGACAGATCGCGACGGTCCAGTATCGCCGCTACACGAATCGCGACACGAGCAGGCCTACGACCAGCGCGCCCGCCCACCCGGTGAGCACCGGAATCGTGAACGAGTGGACCAGCGGGTTGTTGGTCAGGCGCGTCGACCCCGTCTCGTCGATCTCGACCGCGGCGAGCTGCGTGCCGTTGGCCGGCAGCAGGAAACACCCGACCAGTGAAGGCCACATCCCGACCACGGTCGGGACGGTCAACGCCGCCAGGCCGATCGGCACGATCGCGTTGGTCGTCGCCGACTGGCTGGTCGTCAACGCGCAGACCAAGAACAAGGCCACGGCCAAGAACAGCGGGTGCGCCGTGACGATGTCGCCGATCGACGAGATCACGACCGGGTTGTTGTCGAGGTAGGTCGCCGTCATCCACGCAAGGCCGAACAGGGCGATCGCGGCGACGAGGCCCGAGGAGATCAGGGGCTGCTTCGCGACGTCGCCCGGCTTCACGTTGGTCCACATCACGATGATCAGCGCGACCACGAACATCGTGAGTTGGATCGTCTCGTTCATCCCGAGCGGATCGAAGACGTTCTTCTGGTCGGTGGGGATCACGTCCGGTCGGAGCTGAGGGAACAATCCAGCCAACACGATGAACGCCACGCCGACGAGGAAGATGATCGCGCTCAGCTTGGCGCTGGGCGGAAGCACCTTGTCGTCGATGCGCTCCGGCTCTTTGATCTTCCCTTCGGCGAGCCGCCGCTGGTACTCCTCGCGGTTCCGCAGAACCAGGTCGGGCAGGCGTCCGGGATATCGAACATGGCGCGGTACGTCGGCGGGTCGCTATTCGTCGCGGCCGCGGCAACGGTGACCTCGACCGCCATCGAGAACAAGACGGCGTCCGGTGCGTCGCCGCAAGACGCGCTCGCCGCCGGCCTGTCGAGGTCGGCCCTGTTGATGGCGTTGATCTGCGCGGCCGGCGTCGCGTTCGCGTTCCTGATGGGGCGGCATCGCGCGGAAAAGCCGACCGCGGTGTCACGCGCGGCCGCGGCAGCCGTCACCGCGCACACGATCCCGACGCACCCGACGACGACGAGGTCCTAGCGCCCGGGGCCGAAAGTCGTAACGGCACCCGAGACGTCTGCCACACGCCGCTCCCCCGACGGTGGGTCCCGCCGCTGTCGCACGTGCCCCTTCTGGCCTGGCTCGCATTTCCGCTTGTGGTGGCGTCGCCGGTCGTGGTCTCGTCACTCCTGCACAGAGGGGGTTGGACATGCGCTACTACCTGGTCGCCGACGACGGCGACATCATCTTGGAGTCTGTCTTCGAGTCCTACGCGGTCGAAGGACAGCTCGCCGTTCCCGGCACGATCATGAAGCCGAGCGATGCGGCGCTCGACGCGTGGCGGTGCGAGGCGGGCTCACACTTCTTCCAGGTGTCGACGTACAACCAGAGCGGCGAGCCATACGTCGTGGCCGAGCTGTCGTGGCCGGTCCTTGCGTACTGGCGCGAACAGATCACCGACGGCACGATGACGCTCCAGCTCCTGCACGCGCGGCACCCGAACTACGCGGCCCAGTGGCTCGACGACGACGACAGCGCTGCCGAACGCGATCGTGTGCTCTCGAATGCGGCGGTTCGACGCGACCTCCTGCGGGATCAGTGGATGCTGGACCTCACGTATGAGGAGTTCGTGCTTCGGGTCCCCGACGTCTTCGGCGAGACCATGCCCGATGAGATCCGACGCGCCTGGTTCCGCGCGCACAAGGAGACGATCGCGGCGGTCGCGCGGTCGAACCCGACGGGCGCCTGAGGATCCGCCTCGCCCTTGACGCCGTTCGTCGGCCGCTCCTACGCTCGGGCGACATCCGAGCGGCCGGGAGGCAGCGATGGCGCAGCAGGTCTCGTTCACGCAGATGGCAGACGGCACGCCCGAGGAATGGGCGCTGCTCGACCGGTTCGAAGAGGAATTCAACGCTGGCCTTCCCGACCGGATCTTGGCGGCCGTCGACAAGCTCAAAGGCTCGTTCGGCGGCTACCGCGTCACGCGGTACACCCACTCGCTGCAGGCCGCCACGCGCGCGATGCGCGACGGCAAGGATGAGGAATACCTCGTCGCCGCGCTGATCCACGACATCGGCGACGACCTCGCGCCCTTCACGCACGGCGAGATGGTGGCGTCGGTGCTCAAGCCGTTCGTTCGCGAGGAGCTGTGCTGGATGGTGCAGCGCCATCCCGTGTTCCAGCTGCACTACTTCAGCTATCTGAGTGAGGGCGAGCGGAACACCCGGGACCGGTGGCGGGACGATCCACACTACGAACTCACCGCCGAGTTCTGCGAGCGGTACGACCAAGCCTCGTTCGACCCCGACTACCCGACCGGGTCGATCGACGTGTTCGAGCCGATGGTGCGCCGGGTGTTCGCCGAGCCGCGCTACCTCCCGCCCGGCTGGGTGTGATCCGAGTCTCGATCGCGTTCTGGAGTACGGTCGTTTCGACATGATCGATCCGATGACTGAGATCGCTCCGCCGCCGGCGTAGACGCCGGCGACCCGACGGCCGCACCATCGCTGCGCGATGCGCCCGGCGTCTTCGATGATGCGAAGCGCTGTTCCACACCGTCCATCGGAAGGAGCTCCGTCATGACCCGTTCCCTGTTCGAGGCGGCATTCGCACACAACACATGGGCAACGCTGCAGGTGATCGACGCATGCACCGATCTTCATGCGGAACAGCTCGGCACCAGCGTCCCCGGCACGCGCGGACCCATCCTCGACACGCTTCGGCACATCGTCGAGGACGACGCGTTCGATCTCGAGATCTTGACCGGCGTCCCGGCCATGAGCGTCGAGCAGATGCCGCTCCCGGAGCTCCGGGATGCGACGGCGCGCATCGGCGCGGCATGGGGCGCCTTCCTCGCCGATCCCATCGACCCGGACGAGATGGTGCGAGAGGTCGATCCAGGCGATGGCTATGAGCGGGACGCACCGATCGCCTTCCGGCTCGCGGGAACCCTGAACCACGGCACCGACCACCGGAGCCAGATCTGCACGGCGCTGACGACCCTCGGGATCGACCCGCCGAAGATCGACGTCATGAGCTACGGGATCGCCGTGGACCGGGTGTTCGAGAGATGGCCGGAGGGCGAGCCGAAGGGGTAGGCCGCCCCGACGCCTGCCCCGACGGGTTGACCGGATGGGTGTCTTCACCTTTCCTGAGGACCGTCCTAAAGTCCGAGCAACGTCTGGAGGTCCGGTGCATCTGACGCGTCTCGCTCGTCTCGCCGTCCTGTCGTTCATCGCGCTCGTATCGATCGCCCCGGCCGCGTCCGCGGCCACGGGTTCGAACCGGATCGTGTTCGAACGCGCGGGCGACCTGTACGCGGTGCGTCTCGGGCATCACTCGGTTCGGCTGACGGATACCGGTGCGCGGGAGCACGGGCCGGCGTGGTCTCCTGACCGCAGGCAGGTCGCGTTCGCGGTCGGCCGCCGAGCGGTGGGCGTGCTCGACCTCGTCAGCGGCCGACGCCGAGTGATCGCCGCCCTGCCGGACAGGTTCGACGAGATCGGCGCGGTCACGTGGTCGCCGTCGGGTACCAGCATCGACTTCTCGGCGATGAACAACTTCCGGCACAACGGGAAGTACCGGCTCAACGGCACCGTGTGGACGGTCCGTCCGAACGGCACGGGACTGACCGAGATCGTGAACGGGCAGGGGCTGCTGACGGGGCTGGGCTTCTCGCGGGATGGCGTGTCGGTCTTCGCGAGCACCGAGTGGCCAAACGGCGTCACGCTGTGGCACCCGCACGCACCCCTCGGCGTGATCTCGTTCAGGCCAGACGGAGCAGATCTCCGTCTGGTGTCCAAGACGACGGCGAGCGACCTTGACGTTTCGCAGGCTGGCCCTCGGATCGTCTACCGAGGCTGGACCAAGACGTGCCACGCGTGCGGCGAGATCTGGCGGATGTCGACGAACGGGACCGGCGCACACGTGATCGCGCTGCCGCCCAAGGGGTACTTCGGTCTCTACGAACCACGATTCTCTCCGAGCGGGCGCCGGATCGCGGTCCTTGCGTCGACGGGTCGGCACGCTTCGTTGTGGGTGATGCGCCCGGACGGGTCACGCCTGCATCGGGTTCTGGGCCACGTCACGAGCCTCGACTGGTGAGGCACGCAGTCGATCACGGACCGATCCGCATACGGCGCTGACGGCCGCCGGCGGAACGAACCCGTACGCTCGCCAACGTGTCTGAGCGAGCAACCCGTTCGTCCGCGGCCCGATGGATCGCGCCGATCGCCGCGGCCGCCATCGTCGCGATCGGCCTCGCCATCGCGAGCGCGTTCTACCCCATCCCCATCCTGATCGGGGCGCAGCCTGGTGGGCTCATCGCGGCGCTCGCCCTCGCGACGGCGCTCGCGGTGGTGGCGCTGATGGCGCGGCCGGAGGCGCGCAAGCCGCGGGTCGGCATGAGCCGGCGAGAGCTATTGCGGCTGCTCGCGTGGTGGGTCGGCGCCTTCCTGGTCGCGGCCCTGTTGGCGTACGCCTCGTGGAAGGCGTGGTGGGTTCTCGCGGTGTTCGTCGCGATCGGCCTGCTGATCAAGGTCATCCAGGTGGCGAGCCATCTCGAACACAACATCCGCTTCCAGATGTGGATGCCGTTCGCGGCGATCATCGCGCTGTTCGTGTTGATCATCGTGGGCATCCAGGTCTTCGGGCGCATGAACCTGCCCCCGCCGATCACGTCGGCGCTCGCCGCGTATGGGCCGAACGCACCGGCGCTCGCACCTGCGACCCGCCCGGCACCGGACCTCTCGTCGATCAACGCGCAGCTGCAGCAGAGCGGTGACATCGACCTCGGTGGCCTCAAGACGACGAAGTTCACGTACGACTTCCACGGCAGCGGCGTGGACGTGTATCTGGCCAGCATCGGGTTCCCGGCTCCCCGAGGATCGATCGGCGTCGACGACCCACCCGGGTGGTGGACCGTGGTCGACGGCACGGCGTTCGAAACCGGCCCAAAGGGGACGAACTTCCTGGTCGTGGCCTGGTCGACGGAAGTCGCGGACCGGTTCGCTGCGGCGCTCGCACAGCAACTCGGCTCGTGACCCAAACACGTTTCGGCGCGGAGGTTTGCGGGAATCGTGGAGGGAACGGGTCCGAAGGAGGGCATATGAACTGCGCGCATGAGATGTGCGGCTGTCAGGCGGCCGAGGGGCAGGAATACTGCAGCGACTTCTGCAAGAACCCATCCGGCGATATGGAGGGCGGCAGCGACTGCGGTTGCGGTCACAGCGCCTGCCGAGCGATGTAGCGCACGAGCGTCTCATCCTGCCTTGAACGACCTCACCCCCCGAGACCAGCCCGAGTCCGCAGGCATGTCCGATGCCCAACTCGAGATCCTCCCCGGCGAGTCGCCCGGGAACTTCACCCTGCGTGGCGAGATCGACCTCCACACCGCCCCGCAGATCGCCGAGATCTCCACGCGCAGGAACGGAACGATCATCCTGGACTTCGCCGACGTCACATTCATCGACAGCATCGGCGTGTGGGCGATCGTGAACCTCGTGCGAGGGCCGGACGGCGGGACGCTGGTGATCAAGAATCCGTCGGGCAACGTGAAGCGGACGTTCGACCTCGTCGGCATCAGCGACGCGCCCGGCATCATCGTCGAGTGAACCTGCCGGCAGGCACCGGGGGACGGGCTCCGGCTCGGGCGCGATGAGCGCCTGACCATCTCGCTGCCTACACTCCGGGCCATGACGCTCCGAGGTCGATCATCCGCTCGCGACGTCGCCGGGCTCGGGATCGGCCTGGGCGTCCTCGTCGGTTCGGCGCTGGTGGCACGGCGCCCGCGGGGCGAGTCGGAGATCGAGATCTTCCGGTCGGCCAACGACTTGCCCAACGGGGCGTTTCCCGCCGTGTGGACCGCGATGCAGTACGGCACGTTCGGCGTCGTCCCCGTCGCAGCGATCGTCGCGCTCATCGCCCGGAAGCCCCCTCTTGCCGCTTCGCTCGCGTTGGGCGGCACCGCGGCGTGGATCACGGCGAAGGGCACGAAACAGATCGTCGCGAGAGGCCGTCCGTCGAGCATCATCGGCGGCGTTCAACAGCGCGGTGTCGAGGAAGGCGATCAAGGGTTCCCGTCGGGGCACGCCGCGGTGTCCACCGCGATGACGGTCATCATGTGGCCGGAGGCGTCACCGCGCATGCGCGTCACGCTTTCGGCGCTGACGGGGCTGGTCCCGTTCGGGCGGATGTACGTCGGCGCGCATCTGCCGCTCGATCTGGTCGGCGGATCGGCGCTCGGACTCGCGCTCGGGTCCACGGTCAACCTCGTTCGCGGCCGCCGGCGAGCGCCGGCTCCAGAAGAGACCGTGCCGCTGCAGTCCCAGTGAACCTGGCGTCGCCTCGTCGTTCAGCGACGGACGCGGTACCGGGTCATCGTGGCGTCGCCCGAGCGCTTGCTGCTGATCTGGTCGAGTTCGATCATGGCGAGTCCAGGTGGTGTGAAGCGGACGCCGTCGCCGAGGAGCACGGGCAGCAGGTAGATCAAGATCTCGTCGACGAGCCCCGCCCGGAGGCATTGCGCCGCCACGTCGGCGCCGAGGATCTCGAGGTCCTTGCCACCGGCCGCAGCGAGCGCCGTTGCGACCGCCTCGCCGATGTCACCGGACAGGATGGTGACGTCCGGGTCCGGTGGGTCGAGCGGCCGATGGGTGAGGAGGAACATCGGCCCGGAGAACGGGTAGTCGACGCTGCCCGGTTCCTCTTCCTCCATCTTGTCGCCGACTTCCCACGTACGTCGGCCGATAAGCATCGCCCCGGTATTCCCAGCGACCTCCGCCATGTCCTCCGGCGCGACGAACTCCGCCACTGGCCGACCGGCCCACCTCACCGAGTCGCCGGGACCGGCGATGTAGCCGTCCAGCGACACAGCCCTGTTCACGACGACCTTGCCCGTGCTGCTCATGACGTTCCTCCAGGTCTCAACGTGTCCGCGGGAAGCCGAGATCCACCGTCGAGGTCGACGGATCGGGCCACCGCTCGGTCACAACCTTCCCGCGCGTATAGAAGGTGATGCCCTCGGGTCCGTACATGTGGTTGTCCCCGAACAGCGAGGCCTTCCACCCACCGAACGAGTAGTACGCGACCGGCACGGGGATCGGCACGTTGATCCCGACCATCCCCGCCTCGACGTCGAACTGGAAGCGTCGCGCCGCGCCGCCGTCACGGGTGAACAGCGCGACGCCGTTGCCGTACGGGTTCTCGTCGACCAGACGGACCGCTTCTTCATACGTGTCGACGCGCACGACCGACAGGACCGGACCGAAGATCTCGTCCGTGTACGCGTCCATCGCGACCGTGACGTTGTCGAGCAGCGACGCGCCGAGGAAGAAACCGTCGCGCCCGTAGACGTCATCTTCCCGACCGTCGCGAACGACCGTCGCTCCCTGCTCCTTGCTGCGATCGAGGTACCCCGCCACCTTGTCGCGGTGCTCCTGCGTCACGAGCGGCCCCATCTCCGCGTCGGGCTCGTCGCCGGCCCCGACCACGATCGTGGGCAGGCGCTCGCCGATCTTCTCGACCAACGCGTCGCCGATCGACCCGACCGCCACGACGACCGACACGGCCATGCAGCGCTCCCCCGCGCTGCCATAGCCCGCGCTCACGGCGGCGTCAGCCGCCATGTCGAGGTCGGCGTCGGGCAGCACGATCATGTGGTTCTTCGCGCCGCCGAGCGCCTGGACGCGCTTCCCGTTCGCCGTCCCGGTCGTATAGATGTAGCGCGCGATCGGGGTGGACCCGACGAACGACACGGCCTTGATGTCCGGATGCTCGAGGATCGCGTCGACGGCGACCTTGTCGCCCTGCACAACGTTGAACACGCCGTCCGGCACGCCGGCGTCTTGCAGCAACTCCGCGACAACCAGCGACGCGCTCGGGTCCTTCTCCGACGGCTTCAGGATGAAGGTGTTCCCGCACGCGATGGCGTTCGCGAACATCCACATCGGGACCATCGCCGGGAAGTTGAAGGGCGTGATGCCGGCGACCACGCCGAGCGGCTGCCGGATCGAGAACACATCGACGCCGGTCGAAACCTGCTCGGAGAAGCCGCCCTTCAGCAGGTTCGGGATCGCGGTGGCGTACTCGACGTTCTCGATGCCCCGCTGGACCTCCCCCATCGCGTCGGACACGACCTTGCCGTGCTGGGATGAAACGATCCGCGCGAGCTCGGGCTTCCGTTGGTCGAGGAGCTCTCGCAGTCGGAACAGGATCTCCGCGCGCTTCGACAGTGACGTGGAACGCCACGCCGGGAAGGCATCACGCGCGGCTGCGACGCCGGCGTCCAGCTCCCGGACCGAGGCGAAGTCGACCTCGTGCGTTTGCTCGCCCGTCGCGGGGTTGAACACGGGTCCCGTGCGGCCCGACTCGCCGACGACGGTCTTTCCACCGATCCAGTGACTGATGCGTTCCAACACGATCGACTCCCCTCACGCCAAACGCTGGTCCTCAACGTGTAGCAGGAGTCGCCGCGGAAGACACGCCCGGTCGTCGCGATCGAACCAAGGCGGCCAGTCCGCTTCTCGTTCCTACGAAGTGGGCGTCCTCCGCTCGCGATGGTCGGCAACCTCGAGGGCCGTTCGCAGCCAATCTCGAACGTCGGATGCGTGATACGGCCGCTCGCTCGGCTCGATCCCGTCGAGGAACCCCTGATAGATCACCGCCCGCCTCAGCGCTGCGATCGGCGCAAGCAACTCGTCGGCGCGAGGAGGGTCGGCTCCGGGGCGCTCACTGCTCCACGCGTCGAGCCAGGCCTCTCGGACGCGTGGTCGGGCGTCGTCAGGCACATACGCCTCGAACGACGACATGTCGAGCATCGGATGGCCGACGCCAACGTCTCCCCAATCGAGGAGCGCGAGCGATCGTCCGTCGAACCGCCAATTGCCCGGGTGGAAGTCGCCGTGCACAAGGGTCTCGGGCAGGCCGACTGCATCCAGCGCCGCGAAGCGATCCGCGAGGCGTCCGACGAGTCGGTCGAGTCCCCGGAGCTCCTCGTCCGTGAGCTGCGTGCGAACGTCCGGGCGCGACACGAGCGCCCGGATGAGATGGTCGAGCGACGGAGCGCGCCAGTCCGGCAGTCCGGCATCGAGCAGAACGTCGACACGATCCATCCATCGAGCCTGGAGCCGCACCAGCGAGTGGACCATCTCGAGGAGCCGATCCTCGGGCGCGTCCCAGTCGTCCTCCCCCGGAACGTCGTCGAGCAGCACCGTGCGGGACGTCGGCTCCGACGCCAGCACGGACGGGACGAGCGTGGGTTCGTCCGCGCCGACCAACCTGATGATCACGCCTTCGTCTGTCAGGAAGGGCGGGACGCTCTTGCACCAGACGGCACCGTCGGCGGTCGACAGGCGCAGAACCGACGAAAGGTTCCATGTCTTGATCTGCTCGGCCGGCCCGACCCGCGGACGACCGATCGCCGCGAGCGCGTCGTCCGCCCATGCGAGCGTTGCGCGCACGCCTCCGGGGCGAGCCCACGCCATCCGCCGCGGCTCCGGCGTCTGGTCGATCGTCGGCGACGGCGCGAGCGGGAGACCGGGCGGCAACGTGCCGACGAGCTCCGCCAGATAGGCGACGGCGCCTCCGTTGAACGAGTCGGATACGACCTCGAGCATGCGAAGCACCACCACGTCGATCCCGAAGCGCTCGCGAGCGGCGCCGGTCACGGGACGCGCCTCCGGCCACCACGGATCATCGACGTCGACGGGTGGCAACGCGCCGAGCAGCTCACCGGAGGCGTCACACAGAACGAGGGACACGCGGCGCCCTGCGGCCATCTGACGGACCCTAACCGGCCGGACGACGCGACGTTTCGACATGGGCGATCGCCCGCGAGCCCTGACGGCTTCGACCTACGTCGGCAACGGCGGTTGCCACCACCACGGCTCGTCATCGACGTCGATCGCCGAGATCCATTTCACCCACCAGTAGCCACGCCGCCCGGGGACCACCAAGCGCGCGGGGGCGCCGTGGCCGGCCGAGAGCGGTGCGCCTCCGGCGTGCGTCGCGACCAGCAACGCCGAAGCGTCCGAGCGAGCGAATCGCCTCCAGTAGCCGGTGACCGACCGGACCACGATCGACTCGCCTTCGGTGCCGTCCAGCAGTCGGTCCAGACGAGCCCCACTCCAGATCTGATCGGCGTACCAGCCCCCCGTGCAGTCGAGCGTCGCTCGCAGTTCGTCCCCGAACGCTGCGAGCTCATCGACGGACAACGTGTGCGTCCCGCCCATCGTGCGGAGCCGCCACGACGCCGCGTCGATCGCCTGCACCTGATCGTCGAGCCACTCGGTGACCGGCATGTCGGGCGGAACGCCGGACCCGATCTCGAGCGAACCCGTGACGCTTCGAGACGCGCCTCGGGCGCCCGTGACTCGAAGCGCGCCGTCCAGCGCCAGCAGACCGGCCGCCCCGACGCCCAAGATGGCTCCGCTTCGAAGCAGGCTTCGCCGCGAGAGATCCGTGACACGCGGGCGGACGGGTCGTTGCACGACGTGTGCGACGCCCACGACGATGGCCGCGACCGCGGTCGCGACGTGGATGCCCAATGGCGAGAACGTTCCGACGGATCTGACGACGCCCGTGACGTGCACCAGGGCCGCCACGATCGATGTCACGATCAGGACGGCGAACGCGACGGCGGTCCCCCGCCCTCGTCGGCGACGATGCAGACCACGTCGCGCGATCACGCTCTTCCACGGTGCCAGCGCCACGATGCTCAGGCCGACGACGCCGTGCGCGATGACGATCCACCGCACGAGCCCTAGACCCACGATCCACGAGGCCAGACCGGTCACGAACGCGAGCACCAGCAGCGCGAGCAGTGCGAGGTTCGTCCTGCGTCCGGCCATCACGTCATCGTGCCACCGAGCAGGGGGAAGATGCCGGATCCACGGGTGTGGCGGCCGCCGTTTGAGACGAGCTGTGCCCGGGAACGTCGGGACCGTCACGGTCGGAAGGAGCACAGGATGGGTTCGAAGATCCCGCCGCAGATGTGGGAGAAGCCGGAGGCGTTCGAAGAGGTTCCCGCAGAGAAGGAGCCGCACGAGGGCGTCATCGACGACATCGTCGGCCACACGCAGGTGGAACGTCATGGCGACCACGAGCACGGACCGGACTGTGGTCACAACGCCACACAACACGGAGACCATCTCGACTACGAGCACGACGGCGAGCGACACTTCGCTCACGAGACCCACTGGGATCGGCACGACTCCTAACGCGCGGCGTCGCGCCTGAGAGAGGCAAGGCAGAGGAAGCAGCGGCCCGGCCGGCGCGTGCTGCGGAAGCGGGTAGCGTCTCCTCGATGGACCAACCGCCCCGTCTGATCGTCTCGCGCGCGGATCTTGCGGCGACCTGGCCCGATCTTCGGGCGACCGCCGTCGTTGCGCTCGACCTCCGTGACGAACGACTGGACTGGTCCGAGGCCCGGCTCGACGGCGCAATCTTCTTCGGATGCACGTTCCCGCCGGGGATCGCCGATCGGCTCCCGGGCGGGGGCGCAGCGCAGTTCTCACTCCTGCGCGAGGTCCCCTTCCAGCCGTATCGCACCGACCTCTACGGGTACGAGGAGCTCGCGAGTGGCCACGAGCAGGGCGTTCCGCAAACCCTCGACATGCGCATCTCGTCGTGGTTCGCATCATCCTTGCCCTCGTCCTTGCCGGATCTGGCCGTCCGAGCGCTTCACGACGCGACCATCGACGCGGCCGTGGCGCGGTTCGTCGAGGGACGCCGGATGGTCGGCGTCATGGGCGGCCACGATCTGGCTCGAGATGCGGACCTCTACCGGACCGTGGCAGAGCTCGGCCGCGCGCTCACACGCGCGGGCTTCGTCGTCGCCACAGGCGGCGGCCCCGGCGTGATGGAGGCCGCGAACCTCGGCGCGTGGTTCGCGCCGTTCGGGGAAAACCAGCTCGAGGCGGCGATCGCTTCCCTGGCGCATGCGCCGAATTACGCGCACGACGAGGAACGGTACGTCGAGCGAGCTCTCGAAGTCCGGGCGCGGTGGCCACGGGGTGGCGAGAGCCTCGGCGTGCCGACCTGGGTCTACCTCGACGAGCCCACCACCGGTTTCGCGACGCACATCGCGAAGTACTTCACGAACAGCATCCGCGAGAACGGACTGCTGGCGCTCGCTCGATCGGGCGTGGTGTATGCGCCCGGCGGAGCAGGAACCGAGCAGGAGATCTTCACCGATATCGCGCAGAACAGCCTGACGCTGTACGCGGTTCGAAGCCCGGTGGTCTTCCTCGATCGCCAGCACTACGAGTTCGAGCACCCGGAGCTGATCGCCGCGGTCCGCAAGCAAGCAGCCGCGTTCGGTTGGGAAGACCTCGTCTTCACGTGCGACGATCCGCTCGCGGCCGTCACGTTCATCACCGCGCACGATCCGGACGCCGGTGGCGGAGCGCCGGTCGAGCGTCATCGGACGCACGCGGGCACCTGAGATGGTCAAGACCGTCCTCCGCGCCCCGGCCGAGTTGCCGCCGTTCCGGGAGGCGTTCCAACGCATCCGAGCCGACTTCGACATCCCGACTGGATTCCCGGACGTCGTCCAAGATGAAGCGGAACGGACGTCAGCCGCAGGACCGTCGATGCCCGACGGCGCTGCATCGAAGGATCGACGCGACGCCCGAGACGTGCCGTTCGTGACGATCGATCCCGCCGGGAGCCGTGATCTCGACCAGGCATACTTCGCCCAGCGCCTCGACGCGGGAGGATTCCGCGTCGAGTACGCCATCGCCGACGTTGCGGCGTTCGCCGCGCCCGGCGGCGCCGTCGAGACCGAATCGTTCCGGCGAGGCGTCACCGTGTATCTCCCCGACGGACGAGCGCCACAGCTTCCGAACGTCATCGGCGAGGGCGCTGCGAGCTTGTTGCCCAGCGAGGAACGACCCGCGTTGCTGTGGACGATCGATCTCGACGACCGTGGGGTCGCCGTCGCTACGCGCCTCGAACGCGCCACCATCCGGAGCCGCCGCGCCATGACCTATGTCGATGCGCAGCGCGAGCTCGATGGCGGCGGGGCCGATGAAGCCATCGTGTTGCTGCGCGAGATCGGTGACTTGCGGCTCGGGCTGGAGGCCACGCGCGGCGGTGTCAGCCTCGACCTTCCCACCCAGGACGTCATCGGGTCGGGAACCGGAGGCTTCGACCTGCGCTATGAGGCGCCGTTGCCCGTCGAGCGTTGGAACGCGCAGATCTCGATCCTGGCCGGCATCCAGGCCGCGAAGATCATGATCGACGCCGGCGTGGGGATCTTGCGAACCGTTCCTGAGCCGTCGCCCGAGTTCTTGGCCAGGCTCCGCCACACCGCGCAGGCCCTTCGCGTGCCATGGCCGGAGGGTGCTCGTTGGTCCGATGTGGTGAGGCGCCTCGATCGAGCGAAGCCCGAGCAGGCCGCGTTCCTGATCCAAGCGGCCCACGCGCTGCGCGGCTCGGGCTACGCGCTCGTCGACGCCGGCACGGCAGGGAGCGCACGACCGCCGGTCCATGCGGGCATCGGGTCGGTGTACGCGCACGTCACGGCGCCGCTGCGACGGCTGGCGGACCGGTACGCGAACGAGATCGTCCTTGCGTACTGCGGCGGCGCGAAGCCGCCGGCTTGGGCCGAAGCGCGCCTGCCGGAGCTCGTGAAAACCATGGACGAGTCGACCACCCGTGAGGCGCGCATCGAGCACGCCGTGATCGATGCGGTCGAGTGCGCCGTGTTGAGCGGCCATGTCGGGGAACACCTCGACGCGACGGTCGTCGATCAGAACGAGCACGGGGCCATCGTGCAGATCACCGAGCCGGCGGTCGTGGCACCGCTTGCAGCTGACCTACCTCTTGGATCGCAGGTCGGCGTGATCGTGCGAGCCGTCGATCCGGTCGCGCGGCGTGTCGAGCTCACGCCATCGCCGCACGAGGGCCCGTCCGCACAGGTCAGGAACGGTTGATGAGCACTCCGACCGTGTTGTTCAACTCATCGGGGGCGATGAGGTCGAACCGCCCGTCGCCGTCCAGGTCCGCGGCCCCGATCGAGATCGGCCACTTCCAGGTGCGACTCGGCCGGCACCCATGCAACGAGAACCAGATAGTGCGACGAAACCACCCCGGGCGAACCGACGCGACCGGATCATCTTGATGCGCCTCCCAGCTCGACCGATGTCCCGAGCTGTGGATCGTCGAGGCGGCCGCGGACGACGACCGCGGTTGCGCCCGTGTCAGGGCGACGCGCGGTCGTATTCGGCGACGCTCGTTCCGGCATGCGTTGCGACCTGCTTCTCCGTCCAGCCGCGGGCGGACATCAACCCGTCGAGGTAGTGCCCGAACGGGTCGCCCGGGTACCGGGAGACGAAGTAGACGCGATCGACGTCCGGAGGCAGCGAATCGACCTGCGCGCTCATGAACGCATCCGCGGCGGGTGTCGAGAGGAACGGAACGGGCAAGATCGGACCGTTGAAGTGGTAGTAGGAAGCCGGCGCCTCCAGATAGCTCACCCGCTCAGGGTCGGAGAACCAGTCCAGTTGCTCCGACTCGATCAGCCCCGCCTGCAAGAAGATCACCGAGTGGTCCGTGCCGCGCGCGTTCACCTCGGCCGCGCCCCATCGCCAGTCTTCTCCCACCTTCGTGAGGTGCACCGAGGCGACCACCGAGAACACGCCCACACAGGCGACGAGGATGCTCCGTGCCATGCGCGGCTCGATCGATCGAACGATCGCCGCCGACAACAGGATCGCGGCCGGCGCCGCCATCAACGTGTATCGGGCCTCGAACAGATGGATCGACGTCGTCAGGTCGACCACGATCAACACCGCCGTCGGGAAGAGCAGCCACCACCCGAGCAGGATGGCGGTCGAGTGCTCGAAGGCCGGCATGGCGAATCGCCACCCCACCGTGAATAAGGCGATGATGCTT
Organism: Actinomycetota bacterium; assembly: GCA_036265325.1. GTDB lineage: Bacteria > Actinomycetota > UBA4738 > UBA4738 > HRBIN12 > AC-51. The sequence continues at coordinate 29,839 of DATAPH010000043.1, forward strand.
CCAACCAGGATCGCGACGAAGATCGCCGTTGGGATCGAGTACCGCGCGATGGTGTCGAACGAGACGATGTCGAACAGCGACAGCACGCCTCTGCGCTCGAACAGTGCGATCACCTCGGCCATGAGCCCGAGGGACAGCACGCCGACGAGCGCGAAGGCGCCGACGAGGCCGCGGAAGCCAACCTCCGTCGATCGCTCTCGGTATCGGTACGCGGCGTACACCACCATCGGCGGGATCGCGAGCACGAACAGCAGGTGCGCGTAACCGGCAAGTGCAGCCAAGACCACGAACGCAGCGCCCCGGACCAGGGTCGGTTCGTCCAACCATCTGATCAGCATCAGGACGGCGCCGAGCAGGAGAAGAAGCGCGAGCGCGTACGGTCGCGCGTCGGACGACTCGAACGACACCGACGGCCACAGGACGAACAGGAGCACGCTGATCCGTGCGAACTCCTTGTCGAGTACCCGCTCAGCGAGGCGGTAGAAGATGAACGCCGCCGCGATCACCTCGATCAGCGACGGGGCGCGCAGGACCCACTCTTGGCTGCCGATGTGCCGGACCAGCCACTCGAGGACGTAGAAGACGACGGTCTGGCCCTGGAACGCAACGGCCCGGTGGACGGTGTCCCCCAGCGAGTCCTTGATGACCCACCACGTGACGAGCTCGTCGAGCCAGAGGCTCGAGTTGAACGGGATGAACCAGATGATCGACGCGCTGACGACCATCACGATCCACAGGAAGCGTGCGTGGGATCGATCGTCCGTGGTCGCGGGCTCTGCGTCCGGGACCTGCGTCTCGGCACTGATCGTGGTCATCTCGTTCCTTCTCTACGGCCCGGCGGACCGGCACAAGCCGGCGATCCGGCCCGCAGCCAAGGCGTCGGCGCATCCTAACCCCCTCCGTGACAGGGCTCTTGTTCCGGCGGGGGTGTCGTATCCGGCGAACTCCGTTCGTCGAATAGGTTGTCGAATAGGTGGGTGGCGGCGCCTCTCGCGGCCAAGGCAAGGAGCAGAGATGACTGAGTACCTCATCTACTTCAACCAACAGTGGGTCGGCGACCACACGGAGGAATGGTTCCGAGGCCGCGGGCCGCTCGCGATGGCGGTCGTGAACGAGATGGAGGCCGCCGGCGTCCTCGTGTTCGCCGGAGGGTTGGAGGAGGAGATCGAAGACGCCTTCAGTGCCGATGCGACCAGCGGGGAGCTGTTGATCACCGACGGGCCGTTCACCGAAACGAAGGAGTTCCTGGGTGGCTTCACCGTTGTGGACGTCGCGAACGAAGACGCCGCGAAAATCTGGGCCGGCAAGCTTGCGGAAGCATGTGGCTGGCCGCAAGAGGTCCGTCGATTCAAACCTCGCCCAGGGACGCGATAACGGGGTCGATCCTCGGCTGAAGGGAGTGTGGGGGTGCCTCAGCCGATCTGCTCGGCCAACCCGATCAGGATGCCCTCGGGGCCTCGGATGTAACAGAGCCGATACACGTCCTCGTACTGGACCACCTCACCGACGAGCCGCGCGCCGTGCTCGAGGAGACGGCCAAGCGTCTCATCGAGGTCGTCCACGGCGAACATGACACGGAGGTATCCCAGAGCATTCACCGGGTCGTTCAGGTGATCGGCCACCACAGGCGGCGCGAGGAAGTGTGAGAGTTCGATCGCGCTGTGGCCGTCCGGGGTGCGCATCATGGCGATCTCGACACGCTGGTCGCGCAGCCCAGTGACGCGCCCCGACCAGTCCCCTTCTATCACGCTTCGACCTTCGAGTTCGAGCCCCAGCTCGGTGAAGAACGAGATGGCGGAGTCGAGCGACTGCACCACGATGCCGACGTTGTCCATCCGCTGCACCGTCACGGTGTGGTCTCAGTCGTGTCGCGCTCGGCCTGGCTCCGCAAGATGCAGAACTCGTTCCCCTCGGGATCTGCCAGAACGAGCCAGCCACTGCCGTCGCCTTTGCGGAGGTCATGCAAGGGCGTCGCGCCGAGCGCTCTGACGCGTTCGATCTCATCGTCGCGAGTGCGGTCGGTCGGTTGCAGGTCGAGATGAACGCGGTTCTTCACCTGCTTGCCCTCGGGCACTTCGATGAACAACAGCGTTGGCTCGTGCCCCGTCCCCACGATCATGCATTCCTCGTGGCCGGGCTCGTTCGGATCTCCTGGCACGTCTCCATAGCCCAGCACTTGCTTCCAGAACTCGGAGAGAGCGAAGGCGTCGCGGCAGTCAAACGTCGTGTGCGAGATCCGAGAAGTCATCCGTCGATGCTACCGACGTCTCGAGGTGCATCCCACGCCGACGATCCTGTTCATCCGGTGTGCCGTTGACTAACCGTCAGTACCTGTCAGTACGGATGCACCTCTCGGTTGGTACGCGAGCTGGCGTCGAGGGGCTCTGGCTCTGGCGGTTCTCCCGCGAGTTGCCTGATCGCTTGTCCGAAGTTCCGGAAGCGCTTCAAGCCGCGGTCACGGGCCAGTATCTCGATGACGTCGCCTGGGACGAAGTACAAGCTGTCTCGGAGTCCGTCGAAGGACGGGGCCGGGTCAGGCATGCCTTTGCGCACCCACCTGCAAAAGGCTGCTGTGAGTGCCGCATCGTCCATGCTTAGTCCATCGGTCGTCACTCACTCCAACTGAACGAGTGAGCTCACCTTTGACTAGACGGCTCGAAAGGGTCACGATGAGGTGATGGCTGAATTCACCGTCCAGATCCCACGCCTGACGAAGAGCATGACCAGGACGGACGCCGTACGCCGAGCGCGCGTCTTGGCGGCTCGAGGCAAGTTGACTGTCGTCGGCGAACCGCACGTGCACCTCGACTGGGACAAGCCGGACTCTCAGTACGTGGTCGTGTTCGAGACCCTCGATCTGTAGCGCGCTGGACTACCGCTCGGTTGTGACGCAACTGCTCCGCGACAGACCCTCAAGTGCCGAGGCCTTCCTATGCGAAGGCGCTGCTTTCATCGATACCTTCCCACGCAGTCGCGCGGCGACATCCTGAATGCCGGGCCTCAAGAACCGAGCACCTTCGCGCATCGCTGCAACCTGTTCCCACCTCGACGTCGAAACGGAAGCGAGATGTGCGGCCGGAGGTGACTCGCGACGATGACGCCGTCGCGGGCCTCTGGCGGATGTACGGTCCCCACTGATGGCTGATCTACAAGGAGACGGCACGTGACCGCCACATACACCTGGGACGTTTTCTCGACCCTCGATGGTTACGGGTCCTACGGACCAGACGGCGACTGGGGTGGCTATTGGAGCAAGCAAGGGCCGGAACTCCTTGCGTACCGGGCGGGTCTGTTCGAGACCAACCAGCGCATGGTGTTCGGGGCGACAACCTTCCGGGAGAACGCTGACATCTTGCTCCGCACCGACGACCCGAATATCTACGACGAGTGGAACCGCCGGACCCTTCAGATGCCCGCCATCGTTATCTCCTCGAGCCTGCGGGATACGCTCGGCTGGCCGGACGCGACGATCGAGAACGGCGACGGCGTGGAGATCGTGTCGCGACTCAAGGCGGTGTCGGACGTACCACTTCGCTCGCTGGGAAGCCTGTCGCTCAACTGGTCGCTGCTGGCGGCCGGGCTGGTTGACCGGATCGAGGTAACTGTCTTTCCGGTCATCTCGGGCACGACGGGAACGAGCCCGATCTTGGGAGGCGCGGGGGACTTCGATCTGGATCTCCTCGAGTCGCGCACCTTCGACGGTCGTTCACAGCTGCTGGTCTACCGACCGACGGCTCATTGATGACCGGCCCCAATCATCCGGCGATGCTCGGGCGCGTCCGGAGCCGAAGTTCGATCGAGGCCGCGGAACCTGTGGTGTTGCGTCTGGTGAACGGGTTCCGGACTCGACGAGAAAGCGCTGAGCCGCTCGAACCCGAAGGCCCAAGCGGCTCAGCTCCATAAATCTAGAGCGACATCGGGCTCCGCGTCAAGAGCCGATCAGGAAGACGAGTCGATCCGGATGCCCATCGATTCGTCGATGCCCGCGACCTCAAGCACCCTTCGGACGTTCGGCCGGGGATCACGGAGGACGACCCCTTCTGCCCTATCACTGGCGAGCCGGAGGAACGCTCGTATCGCCGTCGAGTCCACGAACTGCAATGCCGACAGATCGAGCACCGCCGTGGGCTGCCCATCGAGGCTTCCCATCGTCTGCTGCAGGAACGAGTCGGTGTTGCTCATATCGAGTTCGCCGGACAGCCAGACGACACCCTCTGGATCGGTACGCAACTGGAAATCGTGAGACATGCCCATACCAGCCGTCAACCTCTCCCTGGCCAGTAGTCGACCTCGAACCAGACTACGCCGGGAGGCGCCTCTTCAGTACCCCAGCGTCTGGCGATCTTGTCCACGATCCGAAGGCCGATCCCGGACTCCGCCAGGTCGGTCTCGCGTTCGACCTCCGCCATGGATAGGGGTGACCGTTGCTCGACTTCGATCCGGATCACGCCCCCGACCGTCCCGGTCAACACGATCACGTCGTCCTGCCTGAGGTTCCCGTGGCGAACAGCGTTTCCAACGATCTCGCTCGCGGCAGCACGGATGTCATCGGCGTTCTGTTCGCCCTCCATGGCGCTCAGCCATCCGTCCAGGGTCTCGCGAGCCAGTGACGGTGCGACGATCGAGTTGGGTAGTTCCCTCCGGATCACGGTCACCGCTCGATCTCGCCCCCATCCCCGATATCGTCACAACTGGGTCGTCGGGCGTCTTGCCCAGCCGAGACGACGCCAAACGGCGGTAGAGAGGCGATGAGGAAAGTCTGGACCGCCCGTCCAGGGCGCCTGACGCATGAGCACGCATGGACAAGCACGGAGCGACCGGACGCCCTCCGACGCTCACGGCCTTTGCGACGCGGCGTGATGGGGCCCCTCGGCCTCTTAAGGAAGCCTGCTCATCTCGAGCGCGTCGATCGCGCTGATCGCCGCGATGTTCGGTGACGAGGAAGGCACCTCGGCAACCCGTGTCTAAGCGCGCAGATCAACGCCATATCGCGCAAGCAAGGCCACGATCTCGTCGGCCAGCCGGACGGGTCCGGGGTCGCCATCTCCGAGTTCCATCGGATGCTCCAGCAACGCAAGCAGCTCCATCCGAAAGCTATCGAACGCTACGTCGTCCATCGTTCCCCTTTGCATCGACGTTCGTCTGCGTCTGGGCCGCGTATGGCCGGCCGCATGCTTCCGACGCGAGCGTCGAAGCTCAGCGATCATCCAGTGGAGGGAGACTATTCGTCTGGCGGATACGCGAGCGGGTGGTCGTCCCGCTCCTGATCCAAGTGGGCACGCAGATCCTCTTGGCTATCGAAGCGTCGTCCGCACGTCGGACACCGCAAGTCGACCATGGCGTCTTCCTGCTTCGGGTGCGTCACTATAGAAGTCCCTCCTCGTGATCCGCCCCAGAGGTACCCGCCCCCGTCAGCCGGAAACCGCGTGGGCAGGCTTCTCGTTCGATCCTGCGCGCCCGGGCCGAAAGTGCCTTGGAGCTGGTGACGTCGCAGTCGCGTTGCATGCGGGTCGGGCGGTCAACCGCGACCGTACCCATCCAGGGGGCGGTCAGCCGGCCAGCCGTCGTTCCTCGGCGCGGCGCTCGCGGTACGTTCGCCATGCCCACGCGGCAACCGCGATCAACACCGTTCGGAAGATCCACTTGAACATGGTTCCTGCCGTACCCCCTCTAGATGGGTCTACACACGATTGCGGCTCCCTCGATGACCGGCGTTTGATGCAACCCTCAGAAGGGGAACGCGGTCATCGACGGCCTGGGGAAGTCTGTGGGCGCTGACGGGTCGAACGGCAGACCCGCGCCTTGCAGGGGCGATGGACCGGCGCTTGGGTCCGCTGCGCGCAGCAGACGCCCACGCGGTCTCGAGTCACCCGAGGGTCCCTCGAGACCGCGCACGCGCGGAACAGCTAACGCTTCGAGGAGACCTCGTCGGCCTCCATCTGCGCAAGGATCGCGTCCAGCGTCGCTGATTCAGCCTCCTCGACAGCCGCGAGAGCGAAACGAACGGCATCCTCGGCGTCGGCCGCGGCCAGGTCTGCGTCCATCTGCGACCAGGCTTTGTCTTGCTCCGCCTTCATCTCGGCGAACTTCGACTGCGCGACCTCGACGTGCCTCGCCCAGTCCGCTTGCACCTGACGCCAATGATCGGACGCCTCGTTCCGGGTTGCGTTCGAGCGCCGCTTCATCTCGTCGGCCTTCGTTCGCGCTGCATCCGACGCCTCGTCCGCACGCACCCGAACCTTGTCCTTCGCCTCTGCGCTCGCGGCCCGAGCTCGATCCTCGGCCTCCTTCGCGCGTTGGGCAAGCTCGCCCAACATGTCTGACAGCGCCATGGGTAGCGCCCCCTTCCCTTGTCCGCGTTCGGTCAGTCTTCGGCGGGATGGGAGCATGGCGTAGGGTCGAACGACCCCGTGATCCTGGCCCCTCGCAGCGTGCCGCGCGTTGCGACCCTCAACCCGGCAACGTAGTGTCGGCCGTGAAGCAGCCGCTCGGGCTCGACCCGAGATCGTCCCGCGGGGCTGCACGGGTCGCCCACCGGTGTTGGCGTCGTGAAGCATTCAGGCGGCAGAAAGAGGCACGCGTGGCGGACGAAGACCTTCGACGCTCGGTGACCGACGAGCTCTCTGCGGATCCGAGGTTGAGCGTCGATGCGGATCTCACCGTGTCCGTCGCCGACGGGGACGTGACGCTTCGCGGAACCGTCGTGACGCAGCGCGACAAGCTCGAAGCGACCGAGGCTGCCCGACGCGTACCCGGCGTGACGTCCGTGAAGGATGAGATCGAAGTCAGAGGCAGGACCGACGCCGATCTGCGAGCCGATGTCGTCGAAGAGCTCGCCATCGGCCACATCCCCGCGAGCGTCGGCGCCGAGGTCAACGAAGGAACCGTCACGCTGACCGGCCGCGTCGATCGACAGGACCATCGTGACGCCGCCGCGTTCATCGCGAAGGTCGTCCCTGGCGTCGTTGACGTGGAGAACCACATCGAGGTGACGGGCCAGGTTCCCACCAGTGATGTCGAGTACTCGACGTCATCGGCGGTGGACGAGATCGCGGAGCGCGACGCGGCGCTGCCCGGCGCCCAAGACGAGGCGCATCGCGAGATCGGCACACGACTCGCGGCGGCGGCCCGAAGGATCGAGCAGGTGCGCGCCGCGTCGGAGGCGTCCGGCAACGTCGTGCAGTTCCGCATGGAACGCTATCTCGAGGCGCTCGAGTCCGATGCGATCGACGCGCACAGTCGGCTCACCGCGATCTCCGATGTCCGTTCGTACGACGGCAAGATCCTGCGGCGTGAGATCGCCGCCATAGAAAGCGGCGTCGCCGTCGCAGAGGCGAAGCTCGACGCAGCGCGTGCGGCGGAGCGCGACGACCATCGCGGAGAGGCCGACGCCGAGATCCGGGCGCAGAAGATCGAGGCTCGCGGGATCCGGGCGGTCTTCGAGGGAACGTTCGGGACGAAAGGGCACGCATCCGAGTCAGCAACGTCTGAGGAACACCCGGCCGATGATTGACGCGCACGTCGCGCGAGCGCGGGGACACCCAAGAGATCACCGCCGTCCGTCGGGTGCACCAACCTTGGATCCTGCCCGTGAGGTTTCAGCGTTACACACCGCGACCGGTCTCCCTCACCTGGCAGCCGTCATGGACGACCGCAAGGACCGCGCCTGATGGCGCATAGAGCGGTAGGCGCCGAGGCGCTCGAAGACGGGATCGTGCCAAGATCCGCGGATGCCGGAGACCGTGTCAGGTAGCGACCCGCCGCCTCAAGAGTCGCGGGTCGGCGACGATGCCATCTGCCTTCGGTGTGATTGGACCGGCAAGACTCACTCGGATGCATGTCCTCGGTGCCAGGCACCCCTATACCTACTCCCAAGATCCACGAAGCCGATCGAGGTCACTCCGAGTTCCCGCCCGGCTGATTCGGCATCCGACCCGCTATCCAGCTCGCCCGTTGAGGCGCCTGAAGAAGAGGACAACGTCCCAATGGCCGGGCTGCGAGCCGTCAGCCGACGCACGAGGGTGATCGTCGGCGCCTTTGTAGTGGCGTCGTTGTGGATCGTCGCCACGCGTGGGCCGTTCGAGCGCCTCCAAGCGCAGAACGCTTCACCGACGGGGACCCCGCAGTTCGTGCCACCGACGGCGAGCCTGCACAAGCCGCCCGACACCTTGGCCGGGAGGCCGATCGACCTGAGTGGGTTAGACCTCGGGACATCGGACCTGAGTGGGGTGAACCTCAGTGGAGTTAACGGCGATGTCACCTCCGCACCCGCGAGGTCTCCAGACGGGTCGCGCATCGTGTTCGGGGCGCGAGGAGGCACGATCTATTCGGTGAACGTTCAGAGCAGGAAGGCTTCCGTGCTCGTGCACTTGCCGGGCACGAACCTCGACTCGGTGGATGAGATCGAGTGGTCGCCGGACGGCGCGCATATCGCCGTTATGAACGATCTGGAGCCGGGGGGCGGACGCCTCTACGTCATGAACGCCGATGGCTCTGGCGCCCGAGTCCTCCTCCACAACTACGAGCCGCAGAGGATGTTCGCATGGTCTCCTGACGGGGAGTCGATCGCGTTCGCCACCCGCGGCCCGGACGGTCTCGGCTGGTACGCGGTCGACGCCGACGGATCGGGGCCACCGCGCGAGATCGACAAACCCACGTATCTAGGCTGGCGGCACCCCGGCGTACCGACTCACTGATCGCCTGAAAGAGAGCGACGGGCGTGGGAAAGGGCCCCGAAGGGCCCGTCTCCCGCGATCTCTGTCGCCGATCTACTACGGCGGTGTGAACGTGCTCTTGTTCGGGTTGCACGAAATGCCCGGATGCAGTTCGGCGGGCAACGAGTCACGAACCGACTTCGGGAACTGGCCCCACGATTGCGCGTGTCCAGGCACGCCCTTCACGACCTGATCGACGCGGGTCGTGTCGGAGTCGTCGGTGAAGAACTGACGATCTTCCTGCCCCGAGTAAGCGCAGAAGGATCGTGCGTACAGGCCGGTGCCCCACTTGCCGTCGGCAAAGAGCAGCTTGCCGTTTCCGGTGACCTCACCCGCGTGAGCTAGTGGGGCGATCGCCAAAACCATGACCACGGCGGCGGCTACGACGAGCATTCGACGCATATTGCGCCCTCCCCTCTCGCTGATCTTCGTCAGCGACATGGAGGAAGACACAACCCCGACCTGTCCTTCTACGCAAATCGGTGTAGGTGGGATGGCGGGCGAAAGACGGCGGATGTTGATCGGCGTGCCGCAAGCGGATGGAGTGAACCCGTCGGAGCTGCGCGGCGAACCCCCGACCTTCGCTTTGCAAGGCAAGACGAACCCACAGGTCGGAGAGCCGTAGATTCGATGTAGCGCTGAGTTTCCCTGAGTACCTACGAGCGTGCCGTGCTTGCGCTGTTACGCGGTCTGTCGCGTTGGCGCGCCTTGAGTCAATAGCTAATGCGCTCACCAGCCCCCTTCGCGAACGAAGGCCGTCGACGGATCAGCGTTGACCCGTCAGACATCCAGGTCTACCGTGAGTGAGTCACCGGATTGGGGGCGGCGGTGCATCGGCGGAGCCGCATGAAGTCATCGTGGAAAGTCGCAGTCGGCGCGATGCTCGCTCTCGGGCTCGCGTTGCCTCCGGCGCAGGCGTCCGCTCCGGACCTGACCGTCTATCGTGTTCGCTCGCTCGTCGACCGTCAGCCGGCGACTACCGTCAAGGATCAGTACCCCGTCACCTTCCGAGCCTTCGCGAGGAACCTTGGACCAGGCTCGAGCGACATGTACGTCATGTACAGCAACACCCGGCGACTCTACGTGAAGAGCGAGGTGTGCACCATCCCAGCCTCCGAGAGCGGCGACTTCAACAACGTCTCCCCCGACACACCGTCATGCGAATGGACTGACGTGCCTGAGGGCGACTACGCGATCGTGCGCGTCCTCGCCTATGCCGTGGGACGACCCGGGCAGCATGTCCGAATCACGTTCTGTTCATCCAACGGGCAGGGAACCTCCGACGGTGATCCGGACAACGATTGTCAGACGAGGCGACTAACCATCTCAGCGTCCTAGCCGACGATCGAACTTCTCCGCAGGTTCGTTGTCCTTCGTCCAAGGCGGAAGCTTGACGGTGACTCTGAGAACGCCGTGAACGCTCTTTTTGTCGCACGCGGGACGTCGCGTCGCTACGCCCAACCCCTAGTGAGGTGCAACGTCGTTTCGAGGGTCGCTCCCCTACGGCGCAACGTCCCGACTCAGCGGCGCAAACAGTTGCGTCGGCTGGAACGTACTCGGCCCTCTCCGCGATCCCGCTTACGGTCGGATAGCGAGCCCACCACTTGGCGCATACATCGCCACATCGAGCCTGTGAACAGGGCGGCGGGCGAGGGGCAGCATGGTTGCCACCCGACCATCGCGCAAGAACGCGGCCGCGATGTAGTCGCCCCACATGCATCCCGCCGGCGTGCATGGGAACCAGTTGGGCCGCATCCGCCACCCGAGGGCGACGGGAACGCCC
>DATAPH010000044.1:0-61828 GCA_036265325.1 Actinomycetota bacterium
CTGTAGATGGTGCCGAAGCTCGTGTGCTGGTCCGGCACGAGGAACAGGATCGCGAAGATGATCAGCACACCGGCGACGTGCCACCAGACGCTGACGTCGTTCAGGAGCGCGACCAGCCTGATCCCGAACGTGTTCATCAACCCGTGCAGGACGAGGATCCCGGTGTAGGAACCCAGCAGGATCAGCTTGGTGACGTCGACGTTGAACGCGATCTGGAGGAACGCGCAGAAGAAGGCGGCGAACCCGAAGTCGATGCCCGCGGTCACGCCGACCTGGCCGAGGAAGTTGAACCATCCCGTGAACCAGGACCAGGCCGGACCGTGCTTCGGTGCGACCTTAGCGGACCAGTAGTAGAGCCCCCCCGCCGTCGGATAGCTCGAGCAGATCTCGGCCATCGCGAGCGCGACGAACGTGACCAGGAGCCCGACCAGCGGCCAGCCGTACGCGGCGCTCGCAGGACCGCCGACGGACATCCCGTACCCGAACAGCGTCAGGCAGCCCGACAGGATAGAGATGATCGTGAACGAGACCGCGAAGTTGGAGAACGCCCCCATCCCGCGTTTGAGCTCCTGCGCGTAGCCGAGCTCGTGGAGCTTGTCGACGTCGGTCGACGCCGGCGAGGAAGCCTGCGTGCCGTTTCCGGCATCATCCATCTGCGACCCCCTTCCCCCGTCTTCAGGGAGGTGCGACGGTGTGTGGCTAGGCGTATCAGAGTCCCGGGTCACGGGGCTGTCAAACTGACGCGCCGACCGAGCGGTACCTAGGGGCGCAACATGTAGAGCCGGAACGCGTCGTGGTCGATCGGGAGCACTTCGAAACCGGTGAAGCCGGCCGCTTCGGCGTAGCTGCGTAACGTGTCGGGGCGCATCACCGTGCCGGTGGCCGCGGACGGTGAGGCGGCGCGGCCGGCAGGCAAACAGTCGAAGATGCTCCAGCCGTAGAAGTAGGCATCGGTCGCGTCGAACATGCCGTCGAACCGGTCGCGGACGCGTTCGTCGACCACGAGCATGGCGCCGTCGTCGGTCAGCGCATCCCGGGCGGCGCCGAGCACCTCGACCGGGTTGGGCATGTCGTGGATGCACTCGAACGCCATGACGAGGTCTGCCGTTGCATCGATCGTGGCGGCGTCGGCGACGTGGAACCGCACACGGTCGGCGACGCCGGCTCGAGCTGCGTGCCCGCGGGCCTGTTCGATCGAGTACGCATCCGGATCGAAGCCGTTGACCGAGGCGCTCGGATACGCGAGCGCGAGCGAGATCGATGACCAACCGTGGCCGCAGCCGATGTCGACCACCCGCGTGGCGCCTGCCTCGAGCTTCGACCGGAACGGCTCGATGTTCGGGAGCCAGTCGGTGGGCAGCGTCGTCAGGTAGACCGGCCGGTTCGAATCACCCTGGCCGTCGGCGCTTTCGGCGCCGAACAGCTCAGGGTCGAGGCCGGTCCCCGTGCGGTACGCCTCGACGACAGGATCGACGATGGCCCGCAGGCTCGCCAGCTGGCGGATCGTCGCTCCGAGATACGAGATGGAATCCGGGTCGAGCAGGCTCTCCTGGACGTCTCCGGGGAGCCGGAACGCCGGCGGCTCCCGCGTTGTGTCCGCGGCGAGCACGCCGATCGTCGCCTGCTGCTCGCACCATTCGCGCGCATACCGCGAGTCGATGCCGGCGCGCTTGGCGAGCGCGTCCGACGTCAGGTCGTTGCTCCCGAGCGCCTCGTACAGCCCGAGGCGCAGCCCGAGATACATCGACAGGATCTGGAAGTAGCCGAGCGTGGCGTTGTGCACCCGACCGGGGAACGTGTCTGTCATGTCTTAGTCCTCCGGGGTGACGTACGCGGCGGTGATCCCACCGTCGACGATCAGCGATGCGCCGGTCATGTAGCTCGCGTCGTCGGATGCGAGGAACAACGCCGCCTTCGCGAGCTCGTCCGCTCTGCCGAGCCGGCCGATCGGGATGTGCACGAACCGGCGTTGCTTCTTCTCCTCATCCGACAGGAGCGCGAGCAGCAGCGGCGTCTCGATCGGGCCGGGGCACAACGCGTTGCACCGGATGCCCCTGCGCGCGTACTCCACGGCGATCTCGCGCGTCATCGCGAGCACCGCTCCCTTCGAGGCCGTGTAAGCGGTCTGGCTGGTGGCCGCCCCGAGCCACGCCACGAACGACGCGACGTTGATGATCGACCCACCCCCCGTATCCAGCATCGCTGGGATGCCGTACTTGCACCCGAAGGCCACGCCTTTGACGTTCACCGCGAGGACGGCATCCCAGATGCCGCCGTCCATGTCGGTTATCGAGCCGTCGTCGAGCGGCATGATGCCGGCGTTGTTGTAGAGGACGTCGAGCCGGCCGAACCGTTCGACGGTCGAGGCGACCATGGCCTGCGCCTCGGCGTCGTTCGACACGTCGGCGTGCACATAGTGCGCCGCGTCGCCGATCGCGGCCGCGGTCGCCTCGCCAGGCTCGTCGTTGACGTCGGTCAGGACGACCTTGGCGCCTTCGGCGGCGAAGAGCTCGCTCGCGACCTTGCCCATCCCGCTGCCACCACCGGTGATCAGGGCGACCTTGCCGTCCAACCGCATGCGCACCTCCGTCAGCCGACCGCCGCAGCCTACGGTACGGTGCCTGATCGTGGAGGTGATCGCGAGCGACGCCGCGAAGGCGTTCATCGCCGAGCACGGCGGCCGCGCGTGGGTGTGGATCGATCCTCACGTCGGGTTCGGAGCGATCTCGTACCTGTACCTGATCGGCTCGGTCGAGCCGCCAGGAGCTAGCCGCGCGACCAAACGGATGCGAAGCGCGAAGCTACTGCACCGGTTCACGAGCTACGAGGCCGACGGGTTCGAGGTGCTGTGTTCGTTCGGCAAGTACGGCGTCCCACGGGAGCTGCACCTGACGCTCGCCCGCGTCCCGAAGAAGCACCTCAAGGCGTTCTGGAACGGGGCGGTGTTCGTCGGCGACGACCTCCGTCCGGCCGACGACCGGTAGCCGTGGGTCCCGCGCATGGCCCCGGCTAGACTCGGCCCATGCCTGAACTTCCCGAGGAGCTCCGGTCGCGACCGCCCCGCCGCGAGGGGCAGGAGCCGACAGCGACCCTCACGCTGGACGCTTACAACCGGCTGAAGGCGGAGCTCGAGGACCTTACCGGGCCGCGGCGCGCTGAGATCACCGAGAAGATCAAGGTCGCGCGCGAACACGGTGACCTGCGTGAGAACGCCGAGTACCACGCCGCCAAGGACGAGCAGGGCTTGATGGAGGCGCGGATCCGCAACGTGCAGCAGATGCTCCGCGATCCCGACATCGTCGAGGCGCCGACCGCGGCCGACGCGGTCGGTCCCGGCATGCTCGTCACCGTCACGCCACTGGACTTCGACGACGAGGACGACGAGACGTACCTGATCGCGGAGCACGCAGAGGAGAAGGCGCCCGGCGCGCGCACCGTGACCACCGGCTCGCCCTTCGGCTCGGCGCTCGTGGGGACCGCGATCGGCGACGAGATCGCGTACGAGGCTCCCGGCGGCACGTTCCGATACCGGATCGTGTCGCTCGAGCCGTTCGCGGTCTGACCCGCCCGATGACGATCGAAGACGACCGCCGTCGGTCGAGGGAAGCCCCGCGTGTCCGCGACATGCCGGCGCCGCGCAAGAGCGAAGGCGCTGCCGGCGGGCTCGCGCAGCGCGTGTTCGCCTGGCCCTACCGCGGCGTCCTCGCGTTCCTGCTGTGGACGGGCGTCAGCCCCAACCAACTGACGCTGCTTGCGCTCGCCGCCAACGTCGTCTCCGGCGTCTTGATCGTCATGGGGGACTGGATCTGGGCGGCGGTCGCGTTGATCCTCGGCGGCATCTTCGACGTGATGGACGGATCGGTCGCGCGCCAGCGGGGCGAGTCCCGACGGTCGGGCGCGTTCATGGACTCGGTCTTGGATCGGATCGCCGACATGGTGGTGTTCGCGTGCCTGTTCTGGCGGCTCGCCGCCGACGGCCAGACGACCGCGGCGATCCTCGCGTTGATCACGCTCGTGGTGTCGGTGGCGGTGAGCCATGTGCGCGCGGAGGCGGAGGCGGCGAAGGTCGTGCTGACCGAGGGCTTGTTCCAGAGGCTCGAGCGCGTGATCGCGTTGGTCATCGGGCTCTTGATCCCCGGGATGATGGTGCCGGTGCTCCTGCTGTTGGCGGTACTCGGGACCGCGACCGTCCTGCAGCGATCGTTCCTCGCGGTACGCGGCGCGTGAGCGACGTCGAGCACGTCCGGGTCGGCACGCTCGCCGAGATCCCCGAAGGCGAGATCCGCGCGTTCGACCTGCCGGCAGGGCGCGTGGCGGTCGCGCACGACGAGCGACGCCTGTTCGCGTTCGCGGAGACATGCACGGGGCAAGGGTGCTCCCTCGCGGAGGGCTCGTTCGACGATCGCTCGGTGCAGGTCACGTGCGTGGCGTGCGACAGCGTCTTCGACCTCGAGACCGGCGAGCCGGTCGACGGTCCGGCGCGCGACCCGTTGCCGCTGTACAGCGCGCGCGAGGTCGACGGCTGGATCGAGGTGTCGGCCGCCCCGGTCGCGTAGCCGCTGACGGGTCCGCGACCGAGCGGCTACGCTCCGCCTCCCGGCTGAAGGAGGCGTCGCCATGACCGAGCAGACCCGCTTCGACCTTCCGCAGGATCGGATGCCGACGTCGTGGTTCAACATCATGCCGTCGATCGTCCAGGCGGGGATGCAGCCTCTGCCGCCGCTGCACCCGGCGACGCTGGAGCCCGTCGGACCGGCGGACCTCCTCGCGCTGTTCCCCGAGTCGCTGATCCTGCAAGAGGTCAGCACTGACGGATGGATCGACATCCCCGGTGCGGTGCTGGACGCCTACCGCCTGTGGAGGCCGTCGCCGCTCCAGCGCGCGGTGCGTCTCGAACAGGCGCTGCAGACGCCGGCGCGGATCTACTACAAGCACGAGGGTGTCTCGCCGGCCGGGTCGCACAAGCCAAACACCGCGATCGCGCAGGCGTACTACAACAAGGAGGCCGGCACCAAGCGGATCGCGACCGAGACCGGCGCCGGACAGTGGGGCTCGGCGCTGTCGATGGCGTGCGCGTTCTTCGGGATCGACTGCCAGGTCTTCATGGTCAAGGCGTCCTACGAGCAGAAGCCGTACCGGCGTGTCTTCATGGAGACGTTCGGCGCCGAGGTCGTCGCGTCGCCGTCACCGACCACACAGGCCGGCAAGAAGATCCTCGAGGACAACCCGGAGTCGACCGGCTCGCTCGGCATCGCGATCAGCGAGGCGGTCGAGACGGCGGCCACGAGCGGCGGTTCGATCAAGTACGCCCTCGGGTCGGTGCTGAACCACGTGCTGCTGCACCAGACGGTGATCGGCCTGGAGGCCAAGGCGCAGATGGAACTCGCCGGCGACACGCCCGACGTCGTGATCGGATGCGTGGGCGGTGGCTCGAACTACGCCGGCCTCGCGTATCCGTTCATGGCCGACCGCTTGTCCGGCGCGACGCCTGCGATGCGGTTCCTCGCGACCGAGCCGGCGGCGTGCCCGACGCTCACGAAGGGCACCTTCGCCTACGACTTCGGTGACACGGCCGGGATGGCCCCGATCGTGCCGATGTACACCCTCGGGCACTCGTTCGTGCCGGCGCCGGTCCACGCCGGCGGACTGCGCTACCACGGCGACGCGCCGTCGCTCTCGCTACTCGTCCACGGCGGGCACATGGAGGCCGCCGCCTACACGCAGAACGACGTGTTCGAGGCGGCGATCCAGTTCGCGAAGACCGAGGGCATCGTGGCGGCACCGGAGTCGGCGCACGCGATCCGCGGCGCGACCAACGAGGCGATCGCGGCGCGCGATGCGAACGAGGAGCGGGTGATCCTGTTCAACCTGTCGGGGCACGGGGCCTTCGACATGCAGGCCTACGACGACTATCTCCACGGACGGCTCCCCGAGGTCGAGTTCGATCCCGCCGCCGAGGAGAACGCCCTGTCGCAGCTGCCCGACGTGCCGCCGATCGCCTGAGCCGACGTCCGGCTACGGCGCGTAGGTCTTGGGGTCGAGATTGAAGTCCTTGGTCGCGAGCTGCGCGGCCTTCTCGGTCAGCAGCGTGTAGCCGTCGGTGTTGAAGTGCACGCCGTCGGGCGCCCGGATCTCGCTCACCTGCGTGCCGTCACGGTAGAACGCGCTGTACCCACCACCCGGCGCGGCGAACGTGTTCCAAGAATCGAAGTACGACACGTTCGGCAGCTCGTCGGCGACGCTCTGGAAGATCGCGTTCTGCTTCTGGATGAAGTCCCAGCGGCTCTTGTCGCTCACGTTCGGCAATCCGATCCACACGACGTGTCCGCCCTCGCTGGTCGCGATCTTCGCGAACCGTTGCACGCGCTGCTGGTACTGCTCGGCCCAGTCGAACGTGCCGATGTCCTGCTCGACGGTGCCGTCCGGGTTGATCAGGGCTTGGTTGTCGTTCTCGCCGATCATCACGAGGATCAGATCGGGGTCGGCGCGATCGACGATCGTGTGCATCTGCGTCATCCAGTTGAAGTAGTCGGTCCGCGCGAGTCCCGTCGAGATCCGTCCCTGCTTGAACACCTCGGCCCAGAACGGCTTGAAGACCGAGTCGGCGGCGAACCCGACGCCTTGGGCGAGCGAGTCGCCGACGATTGCGATCCGGAGCTGCTTGTCCGGCGTGGGCTCTCGGATGTCGGTGTCCTTCACGATCTTCTGGTGGTGCTCCTGCTGCTCGCCCGGCACAGGCGAGGGGAGGGCGTCGACCCCGAGGTCCACCCCGCCCACCTCGGCGTTGGGATCGCGTCCCGCTGCGCGGCTCGCCGCGTTGGCCGCGGCCGTCAGGCCCGTGTGGTCGGTCACCCACACCAGGGGGTTCAAGATCGCGAGCGACACCGTGCGGCGCGCGCCGACCGGCGCCGCCTCGGACGAGCGCTTCAGCTCCGGCGCGTACAGCACCGCCCAGACGAGAAGCGTCACGAGGATCACGACCAACGCGCGGCCGGCCGGCATCACGCGGCGGCGGCGTTTCGGTGGCGGGGTCGTGAACTCGTCACTCATCGGAACCGCATCAGAACTGGAAGTAGATGAAGGGTGCCACACCGCGTGGCCCCAAGGTCGTGATCGCGAACAGCGCGAATCCCGCTGCGATCCCCATCGGCACCGGGTGCAGTTGCGAGATCGCGGAGCGGACGGCCGCGCCGGGGCTCCGTGGCACGAATTGCACCGTCATGCCGATCGCGATGGCCAGCAGCACCGGGACCGTGACGAGCGAAGTCGGGCCGCTTTGGAACGTCACGAGCCGGCCAAGCATCGAGAGTGCAGTTCCGACGGAATCCGCCCGGAAGAAGACCCACCCGACGCACACCAACGCGAACGTCGATAGCCATTGCAGCGCATGCACCCATGGAGTGTCGGGGGGCGTCGCGAGCACGCCGCGCGCGCGGAGCGCCGCCTTCCAGTGGCCGACCACGAGGTAGAGACCGTGGAGGCCGCCCCACACAACGAAGTGCCACGCGGCGCCGTGCCACAGGCCGCCGAGGAGCATCGTGATCATCAGGTTCTCGTACGTGCGGACGGTGCCTTTCCGGTTGCCGCCGAGCGGGATGTAGAGGTAATCGCGCAGCCATCGCGACAGCGTCATGTGCCAGCGGCGCCAGAAATTTTGGATCGACTGAGCGCTGTAAGGCCGGTCGAAGTTCTGCGGGAACTGGAAGCCCAGCATCTTCGCGACCCCGATCGCGATGTCGGTGTAACCCGAGAAATCGCAGTAGATCTGGACCGCGTAGGCGACGATCGCGACGAGGATCTCGAGCGACCCATGCCGCGCGGGTTCGCCGAAGACGGGATCGACGATCGCGGCCGCCAGGTAATTCGCGATCACCACCTTCTTGAACAGACCGCCGAGGATCAGCCAGCCCGCGCCGACGATGTCGAGATGCCGCGGATCGCGCTGGATGTCGAGCTGAGGGACCAGCTCGCCGGGCCGCACGATCGGTCCCGCCACCAGGTGCGGGAAGAACGACAGGTACAGCGTCGTGTCGACCCACGACGCCACGGGGAACTCACGCCGGTACACGTCGACGACGTAGCTGATCGCCATGAACGTGTAGAAGGACACGCCGACCGGGAGCGCCACCTGGATCAGCGGCGGCGCGAGGGCGGCGTGCAGGGCGGTCGCGCCGTTCGTCACGTTGACCGCGAAGAACCCGTAATACTTGAAGAACAGCAGCGGTCCGATCACGGCCGCGATACCGATCGCCATCGCCGACATCCGCCGGCGCTGGTCCTCCTGGCGCGAGACGACGATCGCAGACGATTGCGCGACGACGGTGACCCCCGCCAGCAAGAAGATGTACCGCGGGTTCCACCACCCGTAGAAGATGTAGCTCGCCGCGATCATGAAGGCCTTCCATGCGCGGGCGTTGTGGTTCAGAACCCAGTGCCCGAGGAAGACCAGACAGAAGAAGAGCGCGAAATCGACGGTAGGGAAGAGCATCGGCCGGACAGATGCTAGGCCACGACGCCCGCCCCGTGGTGCATCGGGCTACAACGCGAGCGCCGCCCGGCGCCGCTCGAGGTATCGCCGCTCGGTGTCGTTGCCGACGAGCGCCAGCGCCCGGTCGTAGGCGGCCGCGGCCTCGGTTCCTCGGCCGGCCCTGCGGAGCAGATCCGCTCGGGCGGCGTGGAAATGGTGGTACCGGTCGAGGTCGTCGGCCAGCGGATCGAGCAGCCGAAGACCGGCGTCGGGTCCGTCGGCCATCGCCACCGCAACCGCACGATTGAGCGCGACGACGGGTGACGGTCTGACGCGCTCGAGTTCGTCGTACAGGGAAGCGATCTGCGCCCAGTCGGTGTCCTCCGGCCTGGGAGCGCGGTCGTGGCAGGCGGCGATCGCGGCTTGCAGCTGGTACGAACCGGTTCGCGGCGACTCGTCGACGAGCGCGAGGCCTTCGTCGATCAGCTCGTGGTCCCAGCGTGACCGGTCCTGGTCCTCAAGCGTCACGAGGTCGCCCGCGGCGTCGGTCCGCGCGGCCCGGCGGGCGTGCTGCAGGAGGAGCAATGCGAGCAGCCCGCGGCTCTCGGGCTCGTCCGGGATCAGATGATCGAGCAGTCGCGCGAGCCGGATCGCCTCGGCGCAGAGATCGGTGCGGATCAGCTCGCCCTCTGTGGCCTCGTAGCCCTCGTTGAACACGAGGTAGACGACCGCGCGGACGCCGTCGAGTCGGTCGGGGAGCGCCTCACGTGGTGGAACGACGTACGGGATGCCGGCGTCGCGGATCTTCCGCTTCGCACGTGTGAGCCGCTGCCCGAGCGTCGGCTCCGGCACGAGGAACGCGCGTGCGATCTCTTTGGTCGAGAGCCCGGCCACCGTCCGCAGGGTGAGCGCGACGCGCGCGTCCAACGCGAGCGACGGATGGCAGCACGTGAACAACAGCCGCAGCCGATCGTCCGGGATCTCGTGCATGTCGTCTCCCATCGCCTCGAGCTCCGCGATCTGCATCGCCGCGGCGGTCTTTTCCCGGCCGACACGCTCGCGCCGAAGGCGATCGATCGCGCGGTTGCGGGCCGCGGTGAACAGCCACGCCGTCGGGTCGCGCGGGACGCCTCGCTGCGGCCAGGTCCGGAGCGCTTGCTCGCAGGCGTCCTGCCAGGCCTCTTCCGCGAGGTCGAAATCGCGCGTGACGCGGATCAGCGTGGCGACGGCGCGACCCGTGTCGTCTCGGTACGCGCGGTCGACGACCTCCGCGACGGTCGCCATCAGTCGGCGATCGGCCGGACCTCGATCGAACCCTGATGGACGCTCGGGATCCGTGCGGCGATGTCGATCGCGGCATCGAGGTCGTCCACATCGATCAGGAAGTAGCCGCCGAGCTGTTCCTTGGTCTCCGCATACGGCCCGTCGGTGACGAGGCGCTCGCCGTTGCGAATCTGGACCGTGGTAGCGGTGGAGGTCGGTTGGAGCTCGTCACCGGCCAGGGACTGCCCCTTCTCGGAAAGGTCCTTCATCAGGACCTCGTAGGCGGCGTAGACCTCGTGACGCTCCTCTTCGCTCATCCCCTCGAACCCGTGCTCGTCCGCGTAGATCAGCAGCAGGTACTTCATCCAGTCCTCCTTCGGTCTGCGCGGCGCTGCCCGGGCGGACGGCGCCTGCATCCGGATCGACGAACGGGCGGCTCGCATCTCGACATCGGGGTGGCGGAGATCCGCGTTAGCCTTTGGACGCTATCCCACCGAGGACGAGGAGGCCCACCCAGATGTCCCGAGACACCGACTGGCACGTGTTCGACAAGGCCTGCGAGATCACCGCGATGGCGGCCCGCGGGACCGCCGACGAGGTCAGCGCCGCCCAGCTCGCCGACATCTTCCGCGAGGTCTTCGGCGCGCTCCGTGACGCGGCGAACGCCATGGACGCGGGCACGCCGGCTGGGTTCTAGGGCGAGCGGCCGGACACGTCGCGCAGCGAGACGATGCCGATGAGGCGATCCGCCTCGATCACCGGGATGTGCCGAAACCCTTCCTCGAGCATCCGGTCCCGTGCCTCCGCGACCGACGTCTCGGGTCCCAGCGTGATCGGGTCGCGCGTCATCCATCCGGCCACGGCGTGACTCGCGGCGTCGTGCTCGGCGGCGAGCGCCCGGACGATGTCGCGCTCCGTGAAGATGCCGCGCAGCTGATCGCCGTCGACGATCAGCGCGGCGCCGACGTGTTGGAGGCTCATGACCTGGGCTGCTTCAGAGACGGTCGCATCCTCGGCCACCGTCACGAGCAGCGTGCTCATCACGTCGCGCAAGGTCTCCATGCCGGCTGAGCCTAGCCTTCCCTCCTCGGCGCGGGTAGCCGTCTGGGATTGGTACGCACCGCGCGCTCGGCTGTACGCGTGGCGCCGAGGACGGCGGAGCGCGTACCGAACCTTGGTATCCGAGTTGATGCTGCAGCAGACGCAGGCGTCTCGTGTCGATCCGGCGTTCCGGGCGTTCCTGCGGCGGTTCCCGACGGTCGCGTCGCTCGCTGCGGCGAGCCGAGCCGACGTCCTGCGTGCGTGGGCGGGACTGGGCTACAACCGGCGGGCGGTCCACCTGCACGCGGCGGCGCAGGCGGTTGTTCGAGATCACGGCGGGCGCGTGCCGACCGACGTCGAGGCGCTGGGGTCGCTGCCGGGCGTCGGTTCGTACACCGCGGCGGCGGTCGCGTCGATCGCGGGCGGAGTGGCGGTCGCCGCGCCTGATGTGAACGTCCGCCGGATCGTCGAGCGCGTCGGGTTCGACGGTGAGGAGTCACCGGCGCGATCGTCGGTCGACGCCGCCGCGCAGCGATGGGTCGACCGGTGCGATCCCGGCGGATGGAACCAAGCCTTGATGGACATCGGGCGCGAGCACTGCCGGGCGGTGCCGCGGTGTGACGGCTGTCCGTTGGTCCGTGCGTGCCGATGGCGGCGGGCGCACCCCCCCGGCGAGCCGGTCGAGCGCCGCCCCAACCGCCAGGGGCGTTTCGCCGGGTCGATGCGCGAGGTGCGCGGTCGTGTCGTGGACGTCCTTCGGACTCGCTCCTCCGCGGGGCCCGCGGCGCTTGTCCACGCGACGGGGTTCGACCCGAGCAGGGTGGGAGAGGCGCTCGAGGGTCTCGTCCGCGACGGGGTGGTCGAACGGTCCGGACGTTCGTACCGCCTTCCCGCTTGAAGCGCCTTCCCTTGACGTTGGGGCGCAGACCGCCGTAGCCTCCTCGGCTATGAGAACCATTCCCATTCTCGCCAAGCGGCATGGCTGAGCGCGCGATCGCGACGGGTACGTCGCTGCTGTCCGCGAAGGGCATCTCGGCCGGGTACGGCCGCGAGCCCGTGATCGAGGACGTCTCGCTCGAGATCCGGCCCGGGGAGTTCGTGGCGCTCGTCGGTCCGAACGGGTCGGGCAAGTCCACGCTCCTGCACGTCCTGTTGGGCTCGATGGAACCGGCGGCGGGCACCGTCCGGCTGTTCGGCGAGGCGCCCGACCGGTTCCACGCGCGATGGCGGCTTGGATTCGTGCCGCAGCGGCCGACGCTCGAGAGCGAGGTGCCAGCAACCGTTCGGGAGATCGTGTCGTCGGGGCGGCTTCGGCAGCGCGGCTGGTGGCGCCGACAGAGCGAGACCGACCGCACGGCCATCGATCACGCGATCAGCTCCGTCGGGCTCGCCGAGGTGGCCGACCGTCCGTTGAACGAGCTGTCCGTCGGCCAACAGCAGCGCGCCTTCATCGCGCGCGCGTTCGCGAGCGAACCCGACCTGTTGGTCCTCGACGAACCGATCGCGGGGGTTGACCGAGCGTCGCAGCGGCGGTTCCGAGAGTCGCTCGTCCACCTGCAGCGCGAGCACGGCGCAGGGGTGCTCCTCGTCTCGCACGAACTGTCCGCCGTGAGCGACGTGATCGACCGGGTCATCGTGTTGAAGCGCCGGGTCTTGTTCGACGGATCGCCGGCTGAGCTCGCGTCCTCGGGCGTCTCGCTCGGGATCCACCAGGACGACCTGCCGCTCTGGCTGGAGGGATTGCGGTGATCGGCGCGCTGCCGCTGCCGGCGCCGCTCGACACGGCCGACGTCCAGCGCGCGTTGCTCGCGTGCGTTGCCGTCGGGGCGTTCGCGCCGACGATCGGCGCGTTCCTCGTGCAGAAACGGCTGTCGCTGATCGGCGACGGCGTGGGCCACGTCGCGTTCGCGGGGGTTGGGCTCGGCCTCCTCGTCAACATCTGGCCCGTATGGACCGCCCTGGTGTTCGCCGTTGGCGGCGCCGTCGGACTCGAGCTGCTTCGGGCGAAGCGCCGGGTCGCGGGCGACCTTGCGCTGGCGCTCTTCTTCTACGCGGGCATCGCCCTCGGCGTGGTGTTCGCGGCGAAGGCGGGCGACCTCGACCTCGAGACGCTGCCGTACCTGTTCGGGGACCCGCTGCGGATGTCGACGGGTGGCCTCGTGGCCGTGCTGGTCGTCGGCGCGATCGTGGCCGTCGGGATCTGGTCGCTCCGGCGCGTGCTGTTCGCCGTCGTGTCCGACGAGGGCTGGGCGCGCGTCGAGGGCCTGCCGGTCGACACGCTCGGCGTCGGCCTCGCGGCGCTCACCGCTGCGGTGATCGTCTCCGGCATGAAGGTGGTCGGCCTGCTGTTGATGGCGGCGCTGATGGTGTTGCCGGTCGCGAGCGCGCAGCTGCTCGCCCGGTCGTTCCGCCAGACGGTCTGGCTCGCCGCGCTGATCGGCCTCTCGAGTGCGTTCGTCGGCGTGGTCGTCGGGCAGGTGTTCCATCTGTCGATCAGCGGTTCGATCGTGCTCGTCGCGGCCGCCGTCTTCACGGTCGTAAGCCTGGCTCGACGGTCGTTGCCTGCTGTCGTGAAGGGAGCCGCCGCATGAGCGTGGAACTCGACACGATGGTCGAGGCGCGCCTCCGCGGCGCCGGCCAGCGCTACACCGGACAACGGCGAGACCTGGTGCGATTGCTCGCCGATGCCGACAGCCCGCGCTCGATCCCGCAGATCCTCGCCGAAGCTCGCGACATGAAGCAAAGCTCGGCGTACCGCAACCTCGCCGAGCTTGAGCACGCCGGCGTTGTGCGGCGGGTTCCCACCGACGAGGAGTACGGGCGCTACGAGCTGGCGGAGGACCTGATCGGCCATCACCACCATCTCGTGTGCTCCAACTGCGGCACGATGCGTGACGTCGAGGTGCCGGCGGACCTCGAGGCGACGCTCGATCGAACGCTCGACCGGATCGCGAAGAGCGCGGGGTTCGCGCGTGTGCAACATCGGCTCGAGCTCGTCGGCCTCTGCGCCGACTGCGCCGCTACGGGGTGAGGTACGGCTCCGACGGCACGGGGATCTGCTGGACGGTGTCGGCTGCGACCAACACCTCGCGTCCGACCGGGTACACGGCGCCGGTGACCTGCAGCCATTCGTCGCTGGGATAGGTGCCGGGCGGCAGCCCGACGATCCGCACTTGCGCGACGGTCGCGTCGGCGACACAGCAAGTGACGATGTAGCGCGTCAGCAAGATCTCGTCCGGCGGCGCGCTCGCGTCCGTCGTGACGAACCCTTCGAGGGTGATCGGTTGGCCGGCGCGTGCCTCCAGTTCCTGCATCGCGGTGGGGAACGACTGCGCCGCGCCGATGTCGACGAAGTCCAGCGGCCCCGTCACGTCGCGAGCCGTCGCGCCGATCGCCGACCCCGCGTAGGTCGACCGCTTGCCGGCGGAGAACGAGCCGAGCGCCGAGGGCGGCAGGGCAAGCACGAGCACGACCGGCACCGCGATCACGCCGAGCGCCCACGCCGTCCGCGGCTCGAGCGGTTCCTCCTTCTCGGTGCGGGCCGTCACGAGCCGCCCGATCGCGGCGACCGACATGATGCCGGCGCCCATCGGGACGAGCCACGCGGTTCGCGACGACAGATAGAGATAGGTCCGGCCGGTGAGCCACAGCGTGGTGAACATCACGGCCCACCCAAGCAGGACGAGCCCGATCGCCACGCGCATCGGGCTCCAGCGAGCCTGTGTCGCCTCGACCGTGACGGCGGCGCTCATCCCCAGATCACCTGCATCCATAAGCACGCGACCAGCGTCACTGCGGCGACGACGATCAACACGGTTCGGAAGAAACCCTTGGAGAAGGTCCCGACGTACAGGGCACCGAGCTTCATGTCCATCATCGGTCCGAAGACGAGGAAGGCGAGCTGCGCGGACGGGCCGAACGCGGTGAACGACGCGGCGACGAACGCGTCGGATTCCGAGCACAACGACAAGAAGAACGCGAGGCCCATCATCGCGACGATGCTCAGAACCGGCAGCGACGCCAGGTGGTTCGCGAGCGACGCCGGCACGAACGTCTGGATCGTCGCGGCGACCAGCCCGCCGACGATCAGGAACCGCGCCATGAACACGAGGTCGCCGGACAGGTGCGTGATGAACCGGCGCCCGCGCGACTCGTCGTGGTCGTCCGGCTCGTCGGTGACGGTCGCACCGCGGAGGAGCTCGCCTGGCGCGCGGGCGCCGATCACCCAGCCGACGCACATCGCGACGATCATCCCGAGCACGAAGCGGCCGCCGACCATCAGCCATTGCGAGTCGCGCCCGCGATACGCGACGAACGTCGACGCGATCACCACCGGGTTCACGATCGGCGCGGCAAGCATGAACGTCACCGCCGCGGCCGGAGAGAGGCCTTTGCGCGCGAGCCGGCGCCCGACGGGTACCGACCCGCACTCACAGACCGGGAACGCCATGCCGGCGAGCGCGGCGGCGGGGATCTGCAACGAGCGCGGCAGCGCGGCCATGCGCGCGAACGACGACGCTGGCACGAACACCTCGATCAACGCGGACACCGTCGCGCCGAGCGCGACGAACGGCATCGCCTCGATCAGCAACGAGCCGAAGATGATGAGCAGGTTGCGGAGCCACGCGATCTGCATCGGGTGGCCGAACCGTGCGAAGAGCCCGACCGCCGCGAGCATCAACGTCACCCACAGCCACGTGCGTTCGGGCGCCGCGCGAGGTGGCGCCGGCGGTGCGGCCTGTGGCTCCGTCCGGGTGGTCGCCATCAGCAGTACCTCCCGAACCGCACCGCGTAGCTCGCGAACGCGTCCGCGAACAGCGGCGAGCCGTCGGGCGCTTTGTCCGCCTTGAGGGAGGCCACGACGTCCTCCGCCGAAGTCGTCGCACCGTCGCTCCGATCGAGGAACACGCCGCCGCCGACCACCGAGTCGCTCCCGGGCGGCGTCGGGACCGTCGCGATCTTCCCCGTCTGCTCGAGTCCGGTTCCCGTCACGACCGCGGTCGCATCCGGCACGGCACGGAACACCTCATCGAGGATCGAAGAGACGGCAGTGGCATCGGCGTGCTGCGATCCGTCGAGCGCAACCGCAAGCAGGTCCGGCGTCGCGTCGGCGCCCCAGCCGCGCGAGAGGAACCCGCGCACCGCGTCGGCCGGGTTCGCGCCGCCCGACACCGTCCGGTCGCGCACCGGCCCGGTGCTGTACCACGCGTCGCCGGTCAATCCTGCGTCGCCCACCGCGGTCCCAACGAGACCGATCTTGGTGGCACCACCCGTCGCTCGGTCCAGGTCGTCACCCAGCGTCGCGATCACGGGTTGCGGCGAGCCCCGGCCGAACGCGCGCACGACGTTGCCGTTCTCGTTCCGGATCCAGGCGCCGGTGATCCCGTGCTGCGAGGGCAGTCCCCCCGTCCCGATCGTCGCCTCGACCGCGGTCGGGTCGTTCGGAACGGATCCCGTCTCAGCGGTTCCTCCTGCCGTGTGGACGCCGGCAGGCGGCGGCGGCAACGGTGGACGCGCGCCCGTCGAGCCGATCCCCTTCTCGGCGACCAGCACGACGAGTGGCGAGTGTGCGCCCTGCGCGACCACCCCCGGGACCGCGGTTCCGGCACGAACTTCGGGGTGTGGACGGTGCAATCCGAGCAGCGGTTCCAATGTCGGCGCCACCTGATCAAGGGAAACCTCCGCGGGGATCCGACCGCTCTTGATCCCCCGTCCGACGAAGTCCAGCGCGATCGAGCCCGACCGCGCCGTCGCGGTTTCAGATGGCCACGCGACGCCGTCCGTGACCACCGGGGTTGACCCGCCGACGCCGATCACGTCGGGCGAGCGTCCGTCGTACGTCCCGTCCGTGATCAACGTGCGGAGGGTCGCCGGCAAGGAGCAGAACGGCGTGGGTGCCGCCACCGCCGCGGCATCGGATCGACACGAGTTCCCCACACACCCGATACGCAGCACCACCGCGGGTATCCCGATCAGCGCCAGGGCCAGCAGAAGGATGGTCAGGCGACGGCCCGTTCCCATCACGTCACGGTACCCGCGGGTTGGTCGTCGCACGCCCGTTCGTCTGGTTACCTACTGAGCCATGCCCCGTCGCGCCCGTCGTGTCGTCGTGCCCGTGGTCGCGGCGTTCGCACTTCTCGTGCCGCTCGTGATGAGCGCCCCGGCGCCCGCCGTGCAGTCCGATCAGGACCTGGTCAAGCTCGCGTGCAGCCTCCCGCACCGCTACCTCGTGCGCACGTGGAACGGCTTCAGCCCGGATCGCGGCCCGGAGCTCACCGCGATCCCGGCCGAGCCGAACTTCATGGGCGCCGGCCTGCCGCACGTGGGGCCGTGGGACTACATCCAGCACGTGCCGATGTTCTGGTACGGGCCCGGCCACATCAAGGCCCAGGGGCAGGTCGGCGGCAACGTTACCCTCGCCGACATCGCGCCCACGCAGGCCAAGATCCTCGACTTCAACGGGTTCACGGCGCCCGACGGCACAGCGCTTTCCAACGTCATCCAGCCGGGGCAGAAGCCGCCGAAGCTGGTGATCGTTCTCGTCTGGGACTCCGCCGGCATCAACGTGCTGCAGAAGCACGCGGCCCAGTGGCCGTACCTGCGTTCGTTGATCCCGCAGGGCACATGGTTCAAAGACGCCTACGTCGGGTCATCACCCACGTCGACGGCGCAGGACCACGCGACGATCGGCACCGGCGCTTTCCCGATCCACCACGGGATCGTGGCGCACCACTTCCAGCTGGGCGGGCAGGACACGACGCCCTACCAGATCGGCCCGAACTTCTTCGTGGATCCGACGTTCGCCGACATCTACGACCAGGCGGAGAACAATCAGCCGATCGTCGGGATGGTCGCGACCGCCGACATCCACCTCGGGATGATGGGCCACGGCAGCTTCTGGAACGGGGGTGACCGCGACGTCGCGATGACGCGATCGCCGGCACAGGCGGGCGGGACGTCGACCGCCGAGGGCGACGTCTGGAACCTGCCGAAGGTTGATGCGCCGTATTACTCGGTGCCGTCGTTCCTCCAGCACGACGAGAGCATCCCCCAGAGCATCATCGCTAGCGTGGACCGCGCCGACGGCAAGCTCGACGGGATGTGGCGCAACAACGACATGGCGCAGCTCGGGAACAGCTTCGACACACCGGCCCGGACCGTCTTCGAAGAGCAGATCGTCGAACAGACGATCAAGAACGAGCACTTCGGCGCGGACACCATGCCCGACCTGCTGTATCTGAACTTCAAGGAGATCGACTACGTGGGCCATGTGTGGTCGATGGACAGCCCGGAGATGACCGACGCCGTGAAGTATCAGGACGAGGCGCTCAAGCGGTTCATCCCGTACCTCAACAGGCAGGTGGGCAAGGACAACTGGGCGATGGTGATCACGGCCGACCACGCGGCGATGCCGAACCCCATCGACTCGGGCGGCTTCGAGATCTCGACCGGCGCGGTGTCGTCGGCGATCGAGACGAAGTTCGACACGAACGGACCCACGGTGCCGATCGTCGACAACGTCCAGCCGGGGTCGATCTTCCTGAACGAGCAAGAGGTCGCGGCCAACAACACGACGATCGCCGACATCGCGCGGTACGTGCAGACGTTGACGCAGGCCGAAACATCGGGTGGTGGCGTGACGCCCAACCCGGGCCAGGAGAACGACCCGGTGTTCCAGGCGGTGTTCCCGTCCTCGATCCTGCCCGACCTGCCGTGCATCCAGTCCATCGCGAAGCAGACGCAGAACATCGTGTAGTGAGGTTCACGGTTCGGCCCGGTCAGTCTCGTATCCTTCGGTGGTTCTCGGACCGGTTGCGGTTCGACCAGGCAGAACGGAGCACCCACCCCCATGGCCACCGATGAGATGGTGACGGTCCCCGAGGCCGCCGAGACCGACTCGGGCGGGCGTCCGAGCCTTCTCGGTTCCTGGTGGGCGATCGCGCTCACCGCGGTGGCGCTCGGTCTGTCCCTCGGGTGGCGGTTCCTGGCCGACCCCAGCCTGTCGGCGCCGACGCGCGACCCCGCTTGGTACACGTGGCGCGCCCAGGTGATCTTGGACGCCAACCCGAACCGGGTGGTCCAGGACTGGGGCCCGCAGGGCCTGTTCGCGGCCGGCTACCGCGTCAGCGTCCCGGTGCTGGGCGCGCTCCTGCAGCGTGTCGCCGGCATCGACCGGTACACCTTCTCGACGCTGTTCATGATCGGGATCCCTGTGTTCGCGGGGCTCGCGCTCGCCGCCGCGTTCTACCGCAGCCGCCGCGACCCGGTCGTGATCCACATGGCGATGCTCGCGGCGGTCGCGCTGTTCATGTCGACGCCGTACATCGGCTATCTGGACAACGCGACGGTGCTGTTCCTGTTGTGTCTCACGATCCCGTTCCTGAACGAGGCGAGGACGTCGTGGGGCGCGAGAACCGCCTTGTTTCTGATCGGCATCGCGGCCGCGTTCACACACCCGACGACGTGCGTGATCTTCGGCGGCATCCTCATGGCGGTCTTCGGCTGGCACTTCCTGACCAGCCGGTTCTCGTTCGGTGCGGCGCTGAAGTCGGACGGTCCGATGTTGATGTCGGTCGGGTTCGGCATGATCGCTGGCCTCTCGTGCTGGGTGATCGGCATCTGGGGGTCGTCGGCCAGCTTGGCCGAGGCGGCGCTCCCACCGCCGTACACGGCCGCGTTCTTCGCCGCACGACTGCGCGAATGGACGCTGTCGATGCAGCCTATCGTCATCGTCCCGTTCATCATCGTGGCGGTCGGCTCGACGATCCTGCGCGCGAAGCGGTACACGAAGCCGGCGCGCAACGAAGACCTCGCCTCGATCTGGTGGCTGTTGGCGTATGCCGGCGCACTGACCGTGATCACCGGCAAGGCGATCCCGTACTACCGCTTCATGAACGCGTCGGCAGCGCCGTTGGCGCTCGTCGGATTGGGCAGCTTCGCGGCCATCCACTGGTTCTTCAGCGACCGCGCGCCGTCGAAGTGGATCGGCTGGGCGGGCGTCGGGCTCGTCGTGTGGGGTGCGCTCGGCTTCGTGATCCCGAAGGTGCTGACCGACCTGCCGACGGACGAGGCCGTCGCGTTCCTGCCGAACATCCGCCTCGTCGTGATCGTCGGCGTCCTGTTGCTCGGTGTGCTCGTCGCGATCCGCGGATTCGGCGGCAACGTGATCCCGAAGGCGGTCGCCGGTGGCCTGGCCACGGTGTTGATCGTGGGGTTGCTCGGCGTCGTCCTGTACGACGGGTTGCAGCGACGGTGGGTCTCCGACAGCAACCAGTGGGCCAACCAGGACGTGCGCACGTCGCTCGCCGCCGTCCACGAGGTGGTCTCGGCAGCCGACGCCGACGGCTCGCATCCCAACGTCTTGCTCGTGAACTATCTCGATACGAACGACTCAACCGGAACCAACACGGCGTACGGCTGGGCCAAGACCTGGACCAACGTGTTCCGCACGGGCCTTCCGGGCGACGCGGCGGAGCGGTCCGTCACGTACCTCGGGACCATCGACAACTTCCTGAAGGGACAGGCGACGACGTCGACCGCCGACAGCGCGGGGTACGACGACATCGCGCGTCAGCATTTCTGCGAGGCGTTCGGCGGCACCGACGCCTACTGCTTCCCCGATATCAAGAAGAAGCCGGATGACTTCGTCCCGAGGTTCCAGCAGTTCCCCGCTGCCCCCGTGGTCTTCCTGATCGGGCAGTACTACGTCCAAGGCATCTGCAATGAGCAGCCGGACTGCACGACCGAACAGCGCGATGCGCTCCTCAAGCAAGCCACGGCGAACGCGACCCCGATCGGCCCGGACGTCTGGGTGCTGAACGGGACCTTCTCGGGTGGCCTGGAGAACGGGAAGCCGCTCTACACGCCGCCCGCCGACGTGGTTGCGCAGGCCGAGGCGGCCGCGAACGCGAAGCAGGCGGAGCTCGAGAACCACCCCGGAGCCTTCGCGAACCTTCCTCACAACCTGCTGGTCATCGCGATCCTGGCGCTGATCTTGATCCTGCCGGGCTGGCTCGCGTCCTCCTGGTTCGGGTTCCGCAGCACGATCGACCGCATGGCGCTCATCCCCGGGATGTCGGTCGTGCTGCTGATGCTCTCGGGCATCGGGATGCTCGCCGTGTGGCGCGGTTCGCTCACCACCACCAAGGGCTGGGCCGTCGCGCTCGTGGCGATCGGCCTCGGCGGAGCGCTGCGGTTCGGCGACGCATGGTTGAAGCGACCGCTCGACAACTTCGCCGGCTTCTTCAACAAGCTGTTCTCGCCGTTCTCGAACCGCGACTTCTCGGTGCTGATCAGCTACCAGTTCCTGGCGCAGGCGGGTCAGGGAGCCGTGCAAGGCGCGATCTTCAAGACGATCGTCTTCGGCGGCCAGAAGGGCTTCGACGTGAGCGTCGTCCCGTCCGCCGACTATCTGCTCAAGGTCGTGCTCGCGCTGTACATCCCGTACACGTTCATCTCGCCGTTCGTCGGTATGTTCATCGACCGTTTCCAGCGCAAGCGGGTCGCCTGGTGGGCGGACATCATCAGCGCCGGCGCCCTGGCGCTCGTCGTGGTGGTCGTCATGATCCCTCTGGGCGGTGGCTCGCCGGAGGGCAAGGTGATCCCGACGACGGGCTTGATCGTGGGCCTGTTGATCGCCCAGTCGGTCGCCCGCGTCGCGTTGGCAGTGAAGTCGGCGGCCCTGCCCGACGTGCTCTCCGGCAAGGACCTCCTGCAGGCCAACGGGCTCTCGCAGGCCGGCGGTGGCCTCGCCCAGATCGTGGGCATCGGCTTCGGCACGATCGTCGCGGGCATGGCGTCGCCGTGGCTGGGTGTGATCTTCGGGGCCGCGACGCTTGTCCTCGGCGCGTTCGTGGCGTTGAACATGCGCCGCGCGGAGCTCAAGGAGCACGTCACCACGCTCGGGCAGGAGATGGCTCGCGTCGTGCGCACGGTGATCGACGGCGTGAAGGAGGTTGCCGCGCGGCCGCCGGCGGCCATCGGTCTCACGTCGTTCCAGATGATCCGCTACCAGTTCTGGGGCTTCTCACTGATGACGTTCGCGCTGTATGCGAAGAACCTCGTGCAGGGCGGGAACGCCGACACGCTGTCGCAGGTCATCTCCGGTGTCGGAGGGTTGCTCGGTGGGGCGCTGGGTCTGATCGTCGCGCAGAAGATCAAGGACCGCATCCCGCCGATCCGCGTGCTTCTCGCCGCGATGGTGATCATGGGTGCGTCGACGCTCGTGTTCGGTGCGATGGTCTCCACGCTCGGGTTCGCGCTGCTGCTGTTCTGCGGGTTCTTCTCGTTCTTCCTTGGGAAGATCGCGTCGGATACGATCACGCAGCAAGCGATGCCCGACGACTTCCGAGGCCGTGCGTTCGCGCTGTACGACATCGCCTACAACCTGGGTTTCATCGTGCCGGCGTTCATCCTGTCGTTGATCTGGATCGAGGGAAGCGCGACGCGGACGCGGGTGATCCTGATCGTGTCGGGCCTGATCTTCCTCGGACTCACGTTGCTGATCGGCATGTGGGCGAGGAACATCCATGACCAGTTCGCACCGCAGGACGACCTGGTCGAGGGGGACGAGTTGGTCGCCGGCGACGTCGGCGCCTGAGCGCCCGCGGCATCCGAACGCTCGCGGCATCCCGGGGGCCAAGAACGGGCTTGTCCCAGCCTACGCCGCCGCCCGTACCCTTTCGGCTCTCGTGATCGTCGTCGTCTCCCTCGTCGAAGCGCTTCGAGGCCGCCGTGCCTGAGATCGCATCGCGCGACGGCACGCGGCTGCACGTCGAGGTGGAGGGCGAGGGCGAGCCGGTCACCGTCTTCGCGCACGGGCTCACGAATTCCTGCATGGAGCTCGCGGCGTTCACGCCGATGGCGCCCGGAACCAGGGTGCGGTTCTGCTTCCGCGGACACGCGCATTCGGGGACGCCCGAGTCCGGCCACTACGCCTTCGCCGACTTCGCCGACGACCTCGACGCGGTCGCGACGGCGTACGGCGCGGCGCGTGCGGTGGGCACGTCGCTCGGCCAAGGCGCGATCACGCATCTGCTTGGCCGCGACCCGGATCGGTTCGAGCGGATCGTCTTCGTCCTGCCGGCCGCGCTCGACGTGAAGATGACCGACCACGCGCGGTTCGATCGCGTCGCGGACCTGTTGGAGACGCTGCCCGTCGACGAGGCCGTCGAGGCCATCGTCGCGGACTCGAAGCGCCGCGCCGAGTACGACGAGAAGCCGTGGCTCCGCGAGCTCGACCTGTTCCTGTGGCAAGACCTGAACGCGGTCGGCGTCGCGCGGTCGATCCGAGAGATCACGCGGGACACAGCGATCGCCGACCGGCAGCTGCTGAGGGCCGTGACGGCGCCGACGCTGATCCTCTGTCAGGAGGGTGACGAGATCCATCCGCTCGAGCTCGGCGTCGTCTTGGCCGACCTGATGCCGAACGCGGAGCTGATCGTGATGGGCTCCGAGGATGAGCTGCTCGCTAGGCTTCCGGAGCTGGTCGCGCGGGTCGCCGCCTTCCTGGCGGGTTGACCGTTCGTACGGTCGACTGTTAACAATCGCGGCCGCCGGGCGCTGTACGAGGCGGGCGAGGGGTCGATGGGAGAGGTCTACGACGCGGTCGTGATCGGTGGGGGCCACAACGGCCTCGTCACCGGGTTCTATCTGGCGCGCGCGGGCATGCGGTGCCTCGTGCTGGAACGCCGCGACATCCTCGGCGGCGCCTGCAACACGGAGGAGTTCGCGCCCGGCTATCGCGCATCCACCGGCGCATACGTGCTCTCGATGCTTCGCGAGGCGATCTGGCGCGACATGCGGCTCGTCCAGCGCGGGGTCCATGTCGACGCAGCGGGCCCGACCCTGAACGTCTTCCCCGACGGCGCGCGGTACCTGCTCGGCGATGACATGGCCGACAACGTCGAGCAGACGAAGCGCTTCTCGCCGTCGGACGCGAACGAGCTCGAGCGGTTCGAGGACGACCTCGCGCGGCTCGTCAAGGGCGTCGTGCCGGCGTTCGACTGGATCGCGCCCGACCTCGGCCTGTCGTCGGTGCGCGACCTTCGCGAGCTCGCGCGGTGGGGCCGTCTCGGCTTCCAGCATCGTCGAACACTCGCCGACCTCGCCTACCTGTTCTCCACGTCGGCGACCCAGTACCTGTCGGAGTACTTCTCGTCCCCCTACGTGCTCGCCGCGCTCGGTTGGCACGCGATCAACGACTCCGCGGTCGGCCCGTCAACGCCGGGCACCGCATACGTGCTGCTGCACGACCACGCGAGCGAAGCCGCCGACGGCGGTGTGCGCCAGTGGGGCTTCGTGCGCGGGGGGATGGGCGTCGTCACCGAGCTCATGGGCGAGGCGGCGCGCGAGGCGGGCTGCGAGATCCGGCTGAACACGGAGGTCGAGCAGATCCTCACCCGCGGCGGCGCGGCGACCGGCGTCCGGCTCACGTCCGGCGAAGAGATCGGCGCACGCCGGGTCGTGTCCAACGCGGACCCGAAGCGGACGTTCCTGCAACTGACCGATCCGGCCGATCTGCCCGCAGCGTTCGTCACCCGCATCGAGGCCTACCGGTGCATGGGCACGAGCATGAAGGTCAATCTCGGGATAGGCGGACTCCCGGGCGTCACCGGCGATGCGGACGGCGTCGTCCAGCCCTACCACCGAGGGATCATGGAGCTGAACCCGTTCATCGCCGACATGGACGACCAGCAGGCGGAAGCGACCCGTGGCATCGCGGCCGACCGGTCGCATATCGAGTTGTGCTTCCCGACGGTGCACGATCCGTCGCTCGCTCCCGACGGGAAGCACATCATCACCATCGACGTGAACTCGCAGCCGTACACGCTTCGCGATCAGCAGTGGGACGACATCAAGGAGGACCGTGCCGATCGCGCGGTCGCGGCCGTCGGAGAGCACTTCCCGACGCTGTCCGCGATGATCGAGCACCGGCAGGTGCTGTCGCCCCTCGACCTCGAGCGGCGGATCGGGCTGACCGGCGGCCACGCGCTGCACGGCGACATGGCGCCGGACCAGCTGTTGTTCCTCCGCCCCGCGCGCGGCTGGGCCGACCACACGACGCCTATCCGCGAGCTGTACCTGTGCGGCGCGGGAACGCATCCCGGCGGCGGTGTGACGGGCGCGAACGGCCGCAACGCCGCGCGCGTGATCCTTAGGCACGCGAAGCGGGCCAAGGTGTGAACGGCCCCAACGTCCGTACGTCGTTGCCCGGTCCCGACGGCGCCGCGATCCTCGACGACCTCACCCGCGTGCTCTACCCGGGCCTCGCGAAGGATCTCGGTCCGTTCGTGATCCGGCGCAAGGACGGATCGTGGATCGAAGACGTCGATGGGAACGTGTTCCTCGATCTGATCAGCGGGATGGCATCGGTGCCGCTCGGCGCGGCCAACAAGCGGATCATGGACGCGGCCGTCGAAGCGCTCCGCACGACCGGTCTCGAGGACGCGCACTTCTACGCGCACGAGTTCATGCTGCCGCTGGCCGAGCAGCTGCTTGACGTCGCGCCCGACGGCCTCACGCGCGTCGACATCGCGCTGAACGGCACCGAGGCGGTCGAGACGATGATCCGGTTCGCGCGACGAGCGACCGGCCGTCCGATCGTGATCGGGTTCATGGGCGGCTACCACGGCGAGGCGGGGACCGCCGGGGCCGTGGGTGCCGAGACGAGCGACCTGTCGGCCGGCTACCGCGCGCTGATGCCGGGGTTCGTCCACGTCCCGTACCCGAACCCGTATCGCTCGCCGTTCGAGGCCCGCCCGGGCGGCACCGGCGACGGCACCGTGGACTTCATCCGCGACCACCTGTTGTTCCATGCGGTCGATCCGGCCGAGGTCGCTGCGATCGTGATCGAGCCGGTGCTTGGGTCGGGGGGCTGCGTCGCGCCGCCGGCGTCGTTCTGGGCGGCGCTGACCTCCCTCTGCGAGGAGTTCGGGTTCCTGCTCGCGGTCGATGAAGTGAAGAGCGGCTACGGACGATCCGGCGCGATGTTCGCCGTGCAGCGCTGGGGCGTCCGCCCCGACCTCATGGCGCTCGGTAAGGCGATGGGCGGCGGCGTCATGCCGATCGGCGCGGTGCTCGGCACCGATCGCGCGATGGGCTTCGACGATCTGTCCACCGGGTCGACGTGGTCGTGGTTCCCTGCTTCGTGCGCCGCGGCCATCGAGACGCTCGCGCTGTTCCGCGAGGAACCGGTGCTCGACAACGTCATGGCGCTGGAGGCGGCAGGTGCAGAGGCGCTGAACAGACTGGCCGAGAGGTTCCCCGCGATCGGCGATGGTCGTTCGGTCGGCTGTTTCCAAGCGATCGAGCTGGTGACCGACCGCGCCACCAAGGAACGCGATGCCGTGCGGCAGCACGAGCTCGCTGAGCGGCTGGCGCGGCGCGGCATCGTCGCCGACTCGAGCACGACGTCGCTGAACCTCCAGCCTTCGCTGGTACTCCCGGTCGAGACGCTCCGGATGGCCTACGGGGTCATCGAGGAAGAGCTCGCTGCCATGGAGGGACCCGCGTGATCGAGCGCTTCGAGGTGCTCGCCGAAGGGCTCAACCATCCCGAAGGTGTCGCCTGGAACCCGGTCGACGGCGCCGTCTACGCTGGCGGCGAAGGCGGCGAGTTCTACCGAGTGTCGCTGGACGGTGAGGTCGAGGAGCTCGGCGCGACCGGTGGCTCGATGTTGGGCATCGCCGTCGACGGGAAAGGCCGTGTCTACGCATGCGACGACGGCAACGGTGAGATCGCGCGGATCGATCCGAAGACGAGAAAGATCGAGACGTTCGCTCGCGGCGTTGGCGGCGTCGAGCTCGACGAGCCAAACGTTGCGGCGTTCGGTCCAGACGGCTCCCTCTACGTGACCTGTTCCGGCGGCGGCGGCAACCCGGAGATCGTCAGGATCCGTGATGGCGTGACCGAGCGGTGGTGCGATCAGGTCGTCGAGTATCCGAACGGCATGGCGGTGCTGCCGGCGGGCGAGGCGATGCTCGTGATCGAGTCGCAGGCGCAGCGGATCGCTCGTCTCTCGATCGGCGCAGACGGTTCGGCGGGCACCACGACGACGTTCGCCGAACTGCCCGACACGGATGCCGACGGGCTCGCGCTTGATGCCGAGGGCCACGTCTGGGCGACGCTCTACCGCCCGGACGGCCTCGTGCGGGTCGATCCCGGCGGCAACGAGGTGCTGCGGATCGATGACCACCTCGCGACGACCTTCGATGCGCCGACCAACGTGGCGTTCGTTGGCGACGGCCTTCGTCGCGCGGTCGTCGCCAACGTCGGTGATCGGTTCCTGCTGTGGGCCGACCTCGACGTCGCGGGCGCCTCGCTGCATTACCCCGAGGTGCCGTGATGCGGTTCACCGACCGCAACGTCATCGTCACGGGCTCCGCCCAAGGGATCGGTCGGGGGATCGTGCAGGCTTTCCTCGACGAAGGCGCCTCGGTGTTCGCCGCCGACATCAACGGCGAGGGCCTCGAGCAGACCGCAGCCCTGGCACCCGACCGCGTCACGACACACATCGTCGATCTTGCGGACTTCGATCGCACACGAGGCTTGGTGCCGGCGGCGCTCGACGCGTTCGGCCGCGTCCATGTCCTCGTGAACTGCGCCGGGATGATGCCCGACGGACCGTTGCTCGAGATCACGCGAGAAACGTTCGACCGGACGTTCGCCGTCAACGCGCGGGCGCCGATGGTGACGATGCAGTCGATCGCGCCGCATCTCGCGGAGCACGGCGGAGGTGCGATCGTGAACATCACGTCGGCGAACGCCTTCAAGAACGAGTCACCCGAGGCCGCGTACAACGCGTCGAAGGCCGCGCTCGTCGCGCTCACGAAAGCGGCCGCACACGAGTGGGGGCATCTCGGGATCCGCGTGAACTCCGTCGCGCCGGGACAGACCGTGACGCCGGAGGGCGCCGCCGAGATCGCGGCCGCTCCCGACGAGGCGCGCTTGCAACACGAGTACCTGCGCAAGATCCCCTTGCGACGCGCCGGCACGCCGCGCGATCAAGCGATGGCGGTGCTGTTCCTCGCATCCGACGACGCCGCATGGATCACGGGTCAGACGATCATCGTGGACGGCGGTGAGCTCGGCGGCGGCGACTGGTACGACCGGTCCGCGGCGCCGCCTCTTCCGGACGAAGCCGACGGGGCGTAAGCTCTCAAGGCTTGTCACATACCCGCGCTGATCTCGAGATCGCGGCGTTCGCGATCGACGAGGTCGTCGAGGGGACCCTGACAGGGCGGGACGGCGCAACGTTGCGTGTGTCGTCACCGCAGCTCGCGGTCGGAGCCGGAGAACCGGCGCTGGCGGAGGCCACGGTCGAGGTCGTCCGTCCCGGCGATCGCGTCCGAATCACGAACGTCCTCGATGCCGTCGTGCCCGATGTCCGGGCCGACGATCCTGCCGCGACCTTCCCCGGTGTGCTCGGCGGCGCGTGGGACGACGCCGCACATCCGCAGATCCATCGGCTGCGCGGCGCCGCGGTCCTTCCCGTCTGCGACTGGGAAGCCGGGGGACTCGTCGGGCCCGAGGAATTCCCAGGGTCGTACGTCGACATGGCCGGCCCCGGCCAGGACCGAAGCCCGTGGGGGTCGACGGTGAACATCGTGCTGCGGTGCGTGCCCGCACCGGGTGCGTCCGTTGCGGACGCGGATGCCGCGATCCGCCGCGCCTCGCTCGATCTGGCGCGGGCGCTCGCCGCGACGACGCTCGATGCCGACCCCGACGACGTCCGCCGGGTGGGTGCGCCGCCCGACGCCGACGAGGAACTGCCCGCGGTGTGCGCGATCCTCCAGGTCGCATCCGAGGGACCGCTCACCGACACATTCTTCGACGGCCACAACCTGCGCGACCTGATGCCGAGGGTGGTCGATCCGACGTGGCTGTTCGCCGGCCGGCTCACGAACGGCGCCTACGACTGGCCGGGTGTTCGCAACACGACGGCCAACTACCAAGACCTCGCGCTCGTCCGTGCGCTCGAGCGAGCGCACGGCGAAACGCTTCGCTTCGCCGGCCTGATCCTCGCGCCGGGGTACCTCGATACCGCCGAGGCAAAGCGCCGCGGCGCGGAGGCGTCCACGACGCTCGCCGCCGAACTCGGCGCGGCCGGCGCGATCTGTACCACGTTCTCCTCAGGGAACTCGCACACCGACACGATGCTCACGGTTCGGGCGCTGGAGTCACGCGAGATCGCGACGACCGCGCTCGTCTGCGAGACGAACGGCGGCCTCACCGATCACGTCAGCGAGGCCGACTGCCTCGTCAGCACGGGCAACGAGGACGAGTTGGTTCCCGCGTGGACACCGGACCGCATCGTCGGCGGCGGCGACGGTGAGGCGGGTCGTGCGATCGCGATGGTCCACTACCTTGGCAGTTGCGTCGAGACGGGCGACGGCCCGTGGACGGCGGTGCCGGCATGACGGTCGTTCACTACGTCAACCAGTTCTTCGCCGGGCTCGGTGGGGAAGAGGCCGCCGACCACGAACCCGTGCGCCTGGACGGTCCCCACGGTCCGGGCAAGGCGCTCGTCGCGGCCGGCCTGCCGATCGACCTCACCGTCGCGTGCGGCGACGACCGCTTCGCGCTCCATGAGGCGGACTGTCTCGAGACATTGCTGGCCTGGATCGACGAAGCCGGTGGCGACGTTGTTGTGTGCGGCCCGTCGTTCGGTTCCGGTCGTTACGGATACGCGTGCGGTGTGTTGGCGCGTGAGCTCGGGCGCCGCGGGACGCCGGTGGTCGCCGCGATGACGCCCGACTCGCCCGGCGTGCTCGCCAGCGAAGGCGCCGCCTACATCGTGCCGACGACGGCCAACGTCGCCGGCATGCGCGTCGCCGTGCCCGTCGTCGCGTCGCTCGCATCGCGCCTCGCGGCTGGGACGCTCGTCCGCTCGGCGGAGGAAGAGGGCTATCTGCCTCGCGGCCTCCGCGTGAACGTTCGCTCGGAGGCGCTGGGCGCCGAACGCGCGATCGAGCTCGTGCTCGCGAAGCTCGGCGGCGACGTGCGGTCCGAGATCGAACCGCCCACCGACCGCGTCGCGCCACCGGATCCGCTCGGAGACCCTTCGGGAGCGCTCGTCGCGTTGGTGACCGAGGCCGGCTGCGTGCCGCAAGGCAATCCGGATCGCTTGCCGACCCGACACGCGAACGTCTGGTTGCGCTACCCGATCGGCGATCGCGCGGAGCTCGCGCCCGAGGACTACCTGTCCGTGCACGCGGGCTTCGACACCACCGAGGCGAACCGCGATCCCAACCGTTTGGTCCCGCTCGACGCAGCCCGTGCGCTGGTAGAGGCGGGCCGGATCGGGCGGATCCACGACGAGTTCTTCACGACGACCGGGGTCGACACGCCGGTCGCCGTGTCGACCCGGATGGGCCAGGAGATCGGCGTCGAGCTTCGCAACGCGGGCGTCGACGCGGTGATCCTGACCGGCACCTGAGGCACAGGGACGCGTTGCGGGGCAACGCTGACGAAGGAGTTCGAGCGGATGGGGATCCCGACCGTGTTCATCACGGCGCTCCCGACGATCGCGCAGATGGTCGGGGCCAACCGGATCGTGCGCGGCGTTGCCATCACGCACCCCACGGGCGCCCCATCGCTCGCGGCGGGGGATGAGCGCGCGCTCCGCGTTCGCATCCTCGACCGCGCGGTCGAGATGCTCGGGACCGACGTGGCGCCTCGCACCGTCTGGGAGATCGATCTATGAGCCCGCGGGCCGCTATCGTCGCGACCTCGCTCGTGCTCGATCATGTGCCGGACCTCGTGCGATACGGGTCGAAGCCGCGCCGCGAATCCGAGCGCTCGCCGGAGCTGGGGGCGTCGCTTCGGAGCTACGACGATGCGGTCGCGTATCCGCCGAACCAGGTCGTGATCGGCAACCTTCGGCCCGAGGATCTGTGGGAGCGCGAGCGTCCATGGTGGAAGCAACCCGTCGTCGATGCCTCGGCCGAGGGCGCGTTCGGGGACATCGGTACACAGGCAGACTTCTACCGCCAGCTCACCGACGCCGATCAGTTCGACCTGATCCATGACGGAGGTGCCATGCCGGGCGGTGCGTTGCCGCTGCACGATGGCGAACGCGGGGTGGGGTGGATCCGGGCCGACCACGACACGGATCCGTCGCTCGCTGCCGACGTGCTGCTCGAGAACCTCGCCATCAAAGCCAGCGGCGTCCGCGCGCTCCGCGATCTTCTCCGGCGCACGGGCGTCGATCCGGCAACGATCACCCACGCGATCGGCTGCGGCGAGGAGGCGGTCGGCGATCGATATCAGCGGGGCGGCGGCAACGTGGCGAAGTCGATCGCGGAGTCATGCGGGTTGACGAGCGCGAGCGCGATCGACGTGAAGTCGTTCTGCGCGGCGCCGGTGCACGCGATCGTGGTTTCCGCCGCGTTGATCGAGGCCGGCATCGAGCGCCGGGTCGTGGTCGTCGCCGGCGGCTCGCTCGCCAAGCTCGGCATGAAGTTCGAGGGTGCGTTGTCCGCCGGCTACCCGGTCCTCGAAGACGTGCTTGCCGGGATCGCGATCTTGATGGAGCCCGCCGACGGTTCGAACGGGCCGATCGTCCGGACGGACGCCGTCGGCCGCATGCCGGTCGGTGCCGGCACCGCCCCGCAGGCGCAGCTCACCGCGTTGGTCGGCGACCCGCTCGACACCCTCGGCGTCGGCATCACCGACGTCGGCACGTACGCCACCGAGATCCACAACCCCGAGATCACCGAGCCACAGGGCGGCGGTGACGTCGCCGACCGCAACTACCGGATGCTCGCCGGGCTCGGCGTCGTCCGCGGCGAACTCGACAGGCGCGCGATCCCGACGTTCGCGCGCGAGCACGGCATGCCCGGGTTCGCGCCGACGCAGGGCCACA
Organism: Actinomycetota bacterium; assembly: GCA_036265325.1. Lineage (GTDB taxonomy): Bacteria > Actinomycetota > UBA4738 > UBA4738 > HRBIN12 > AC-51. Next base: position 31,638 of record DATAPH010000044.1, read on the forward strand.
TCGCGAGCGCCGTCCCCTGGCTGCCGCATGCCCTCACGCGGATGGCCGCCGGCGGCCTGCACCGAACGATGTTGGTCGCGAAGGGCTCCCTGTTCCTCGGGCGGCTCACCCGTCTGTGGGACGGCGCGTCCGTGACGTTGGAAGCCTGAGAGGAGACACCGAGACATGATCGAAGCGACCGTCGACACGTTCGAAGAGCTCACCGCGGGCGGCGACGTCCTCGTCGACATCTGGGGACCGCAGTGCCAGCCGTGCCTCGCGCTGATGCCGGCGGTCGAGGCGCTCGCCGAACGCTATGGCGATCGCGTCCGCTTCATCTCGGTGAACGCGCCCGACAACCGCAAGGTGTGCCGCGATCTGCGAGTTGCAGGCCTCCCCGCATATCTCACGATGCGCGACGGGGTCGAGGTGGAGCGGCTCACGAGCAACGGCACGACACCCGATCAGATCGAACAGGCGATCCAGCGGCTGCTCGACGGCGCGCCGGCGGTCGGCCCGCCCGTGCCGGAGCACCTCGATCAAGCGACGTGACACACGCACGACGAAACGCGAAGGAGGTGAGACGACGGATGCAACTCGAAGGCAAACGGGTGATCGCGCTCGGCGAACGTGACAGCGTTCCGGGCGAGGCGATCGCCGCCGTGGCGCGCAGCGCGGGCGCCGAGGTGATCGAGACGCGCACGGAGTGCTTCGTCTGAACTGCCTCGGGCGCCATGGACCCGGATAACCAGGCGTTGATCAAGCGGATCGTCGAGGAGCGCGGTGCCGAGGGCATCGTCGTGATCCTCGGGGCGGCGGACGCAGAAGCGGTCGAGGTGGCCGCCGAAACGGTCCGCGACGGCGACCCGGCCTGGGTGGGGCCGTTGGCGGGCGTCCAGTTGGGACTCCCGGTGCTGCACGTGTTCGAACACGAGGTGAAGGCGCAAGCCGACGCGGCCATCTACGAGGCCGAGATCGGGTTCTTCGCGATGACGTTGGACGTGGACGAAGTCACCAAGGCGATGAAGCGCGCTCGCGGCGAAGCCTGAACGCACGCGCCGACTGGTCGTCGGTCGACTGTCGACATCGCGCTATGCTGCGGCGATGGAAGGCCGCACGACCCTCGAGCCGCTGACAGTGCCGCGTTCGCTGGCCGAAGACGCAGCGGACCGGATCCGCGAACAGATCCTGTCCGGCGGCTTCAGCCAAGGCGAGCACCTCGTCGAGGCGAAGATCGCCGAGCAACTCGCTATCAGTCGCGGGCCGGTGCGCGAGGCCTTCAAGTTGCTCCGCGCCGAAGGCCTGCTCAAAGAGGAACCGCGTCGCGGCACGTTCGTCGTGAGCATGTCGGCCGACGACGTGCGCGACATCTACGGGCTTCGCGCCGCGCTCGAAGGTCGTGCGGCGCGAACGCTCGCGCGCGCCCGCGACCCCGGCGCGTTGGACAAGCTCGGCGCGCTCGCCGACGCGATCGACGACGCGGTCGCGACCGGCGACGCCGCCGCCGTCTCGCGGGCCGACCTCGCGTTCCATCAAGGCTTGTGCGAGCTGTCGGGCAACGACCGGATCGTCGAGGTGTTCGACCGCTACGTCCCCACCCTGCGCGCATTGCTGCGGCTCGACGGCGACGTGCTCGGCTCGCTCGACGAGGTGTCGCGGCAGCACCGGCCGCTGGTCGACGCGATCGCGTCGGGTGACGAGGACAAGGCGGCCCGTCTGTTCGCCGAACACGCCGAGGTTGCGGGCGATCTGATCGCGGGCGTCGTCTCCTCAGCCGACGCCGGCTGAGCACGGCCGCATTCTTGTCAACCGTTGACAATCTACGCCCCGCTGACCTAGGTTCGGCCGGTCGTCGCACCACTGCTGCGCGACGGCGAAACGATGCGCGAGGAGGGGTCTGCGATGAGACGGTGGATCCGTGCGGGTGCGGCTGCGATCGCGATCGGCCTCGTGGCTGTTGCGTGCGGCGGCGGTTCGTCGACGCCACCGAGCGGAGGGGCGCACGGTTCCGTCGATCCAGCATCGATCACCGGCACGATCCGCCTGCTGAGCTACTCCGACGGGTTCGACCCCGGGTACCTCGCCGCGTTCCAGCAGCAGTACCCGAACATCCACCTCGAGACGTCGTCGATGGGCTCGAACGAAGAAGCGATCGCGAAGATCCAAGCGGGCTTCGACGCCGACGTCGTCAACAGCTGTGTCGACGAAGCGACGCTCGAGATGGACGAGAAGGGGATCTACGCCCCGCTCGATCAGAGCCGCCTGACGAACTGGAACGATCTGTTCCCGTCGATGCAGCAGCTCCCCGGCGTGCAATACAACGGCGGCATCTACATGGTCCCCGTCGACGCCGGCACGTCCGGCATCGTCTACAACGCCGACGTCGTCACGACGCCGCCGACCTCGTGGACCGATCTTTTCAACCCGGAGTGGCAGGGCCGCGCCGGGATGGAGGACATCGCCGTCACCGCGTTCATGATCGGCGCGCTCGCCCTCGGCATCCAAGACCCGATCAACATGGACCAGACTCAGATCGACCAGGTGAAGCAATACCTGATCGACCACAAGTCGCAGTTCCGAACCTTCTGGAAGGGCGACGCGGAGGTCAAGTCGCTGTTCAAGTCCGGGGAGATCGTGATCAGCTCCGGCTACCCCGACACCGCCAAGTCGCTCCAGGAGGAAGGCGTCAACGCGAAGTTCGCGGTTGCCAAGGAAGGGCAGTTCCTGTGGGCGTGCGGCTACGGCATCACGCCGAACGTGGCGCCCGAGAACCTCGACGCCGCCTACGCGCTGCTCAACTACTACTCGAGTCCCGAGGCCGAGCTGTATGAAGCGCAGCACTGGAACTACCAGATCGCGAACGAGAAGACGCTCAAGCTGGCGTCGCCGCAGCTGATCCAGCAGGCGTCGCTCGACGCGCCGTTCCACCTGCAGAACGCGATCCCTGCGAGCCCGCCCGAGAACCGTGACGCGTGGGTCGCCGCCTGGACCGAAGTGAAGGCGAGCTAGGTCCGGGAGGGGCTGATGGCGACCAACGTCGCGGAGCGCGCGACCGTCCCTGTAGCGACCGCACTCCCGCCGACCGCCGGGGTGCGCTTCCGCTCACATGCCGTCACGTGGTCGTGGCGTGCGTTCCTGTTCGTCGTGTACCTCGTGCTGTTCGGTCCGCTCGTGATCTTGATGTTGTTCAGCATCAACGATTCGAACGTGCTCGCGTTCCCGCTCGAAGGCGTGACGTTCCACTGGTACACCGACGCGTTCCACGACCAGCTGCTGCACGCCGCACTCGTCAACTCGATCGTCGTGGCGTGCATCGTCGCGCCGATCTGTCTGGTGCTGGGAACGCTGACCGCGTTCGGCCTCACGCGGTTCCGGTTCCGCGCCCGCCCGGCGGTGAGCGGTCTGGTCGGCGCGCCGCTGATCCTGCCCTGGCTGATCATCGGGATCGCCGCGCTGATGTTCTACGTGCGGTTCAAGGTTGATCTCTCGCTCAACACGGTCATCGCGACGCAGGTCGTCTGCACGTTCCCGCTGGTCACGGCCATCGTCGGCGCGCAGCTGTTCCGGTTCCAGCGCGTGCAAGAGGAGGCGGCGATCGACCTCGGCTGCTCCCGGATGCAGGTGCTCCGGTACATCATCCTGCCCCACATCGCGCCCGCATTGGCCGCGAGCGCGATCTTCGCGTTCACGTGGTCGTTCAACAACTACGAGATCAGCGCGTTCACGCTCGGCTTCCAGCAGACGTTCCCCGTCTGGGTCTACTCGAGCGTCCGCAACCCGGACCACACGGCGATCGTCAACGCGATCTCGACCGTGATCTCGATCATCCAGGTGGGGCTGCTTACCGTCGCCCTGTTGTTCCTGCGGGCGCGCAGTGGCGACGACGCCGCACGCGGCATCATCGCGGGAGGTGAGGCCGTGGCCGCGTCGGCCGAGACCTAGATGGCTGCTGCCGACGTCGCGATCGCGCCGGCCAAACGCGCACGACGATCCGGGAGCGGCCGCGGTGCGTTCGGCATCCTGTTCGCGCCCGTCACCCTGCTGATCGTCCTGTTCCTGGGGCCGATGGTGATCATGGCGTTCATGAGCATCCTGAAGTTCCCGCCGAACACCTCGAGCGGGCGGACGCTCGCGCACTACACCGACGTCCTGACCGACCCGCTCAACTGGAAGATCGCGTGGACGACGCTGTGGATGAGCACGACCGCGATGATCATCATGCTCGCGATCGGGATCCCGCTCGCCTACTACATGGTCTTCCGCGCGGGCCGGTGGGAGCTGTTCCTGCTCTTGTCGCTCGTGCTCGCCGACGAACTCGCGCCGGTGGTCAAGATCTACGCCTGGCAGGTGATCCTCGGCCGCAACGGCATCGTCAACTGGGTCATCCCGGGGCCGCCGATCACGTGGCTGTTGTTCAGCCCGTTCGCCGTGATCGTGACGCTCGCCGCGAGCTACATCACCTACACGACGATCCCGATCTACGCCGCGATGAAAGCGATCGACGCGTCGATGTTCGAGTCGGCCGTCGACCTCGGCGCCGGGTGGTGGGTCCAGTCCAAACGCCTGCTGATCCCGCTGGCAGCACCGGGCATCTTCATCGCGATGATCCTCGTCTACATCCCGATGCTGACCGACTTCGTGACCGCCGACATCGTCGGAGGGACGGGCAGCTACATGATGGGCCAACGCGTCCGTGACCTGATCCTCGGGTCCGGGGACTGGGGCGCGGGCTCAGCCCTGAACCTCGTGATGCTGGTCGTCTCGATCGTCTTCTCCCTGCTGGCGTACAAGCTCGCCCGACTGAACAGGATCCAGACATGAGCGCGACACCGGACACCGACACCGAGCCCACCGCGACGAGCCACGAGGGGGAGATCTTCGTCGACGCCGTCACGAAACGCTTCGACGACGTCACGGCCGTCGACGCAGTTTCGATCCAGATCCCGGGGGGCGAGTTCTTCTCGATGCTCGGCCCGAGCGGCTGCGGCAAGACGACGACGCTCCGCATGATCGCCGGCTTCGAGATGCCGGACGAAGGCCGGATCGTGTTGCAAGGCCGCGACGTCACGTCCGTCCCGCCTGCGAAGCGGAACGTGAACATGGTGTTCCAGGCATACGGACTCTTCCCGCACATGACGGTCGCGGAGAACATCGCGTTCGGCCCGAAGATCAAGAAGCTCTCCAAGTCTGAGATCGCGGAACGGATGACCGACGTGATCCACACCGTGCGTCTCGACGGCCTCGAGGACCGGCGGCCGACGCAGCTGTCCGGCGGCCAGCAGCAGCGCGTCGCCCTCGCGCGGGCGTTGATCAACCGCCCGGCGGCGCTCCTGTTGGACGAGCCGCTCGGCGCGCTCGACCTTAAACTCCGCAAGGAGATGCAGCTGGAGCTGAAAGAGCTCCAGCAGCGCACCGAGACGACGTTCGTCTACGTCACGCACGACCAAGAGGAAGCGATGACGATGAGCGATCGCATCGCCGTCATGAACCTCGGGGTCGTCGAGCAGCTCGCCACGCCGCGCGAGCTCTATCAACGGCCGGCCAGTGCGTTCGTGGCCGGGTTCATCGGCACGTCGAACCTGATCGACCTCCGCGTCGATCGGACGGACGCGGGATTGCTCGCGATGGATCTCGGGGAGGGTCAGCGGATCCTCGCCGTCGACCCCGGCTCGGGCCATGACCACGGTCGCGCGACGATCACCGTCCGTCCCGAGTGGATCAAGCTCGCCAACGGCACGGCGGAGGATCGGGCGTCCTACGTCGGGGGCACGGTGATCGACGTGGTCTACCTCGGTTCGATCACGCAGCTGATCGTCCTGTTGCGTACAGGAGAGCGCCTGACCGTCCATCGCCTGAACGACGAGGTCGGGGCGGTCGACCCACACCCGGGGGAGAGCGTGATGCTCCGCTGGGCGGCCGAGCACAGCTACGTCGTCGGGTCGAGCGTCGCGCCGGCGGCCGACGAGGGGGACGACGTACGAGAGGGGCAGCCATGAGCACCGAGACCGAGACAAGCGCCATGACGGCCGAGCAGATCATCGCCGACGCGACGCGGTACACGCTCTACGACTGGCATATCCAGTCCAAGGCGTCTCCGCTGGCCATCGACCGTGCCGAAGGCGTCTACATGTACGGCGTCGACGGCCGGCGATGGCTCGACTTCAGCTCGCAGCTGATGGGCGTGAACATCGGCCATGGCGACAAGCGCGTGACCGAGGCGATCGCGCGGCAGGCCGAGAAGCTCCCGTACATCTCGCCGTTCCACGCGTTCGAAGGCCGCGCCGTGCTCGGCAAGCGCCTCGCCGGCCTGTGGCCCGGCGACCTCGAGAAGACCTTCTTCACGCTGGGCGGTGCCGAGGCCAACGAGAACGCCGTGAGGATGGCCAAGGCGTTCACCGGTCGCCAGAAGATCCTGGCGCGCTACCGCAGCTACCACGGGTCGACGTACGCGACGATGGCGATGACCGGCGACCCTCGGCGTTGGCCCAACGAAGCGCCGCCGATGCCCGGCGTCGTCCACGTGCTCGATCCGTACCACGGCACGAAGCGCGGCTTCGAGGAAGCGGACACGGCGCTGGCGCTCCTCGAAGAGACGATCGAGCTCGAAGGTCCCGAGACGATCGCAGCGTTCATCCTGGAGCCGGTCACCGGGACGAACGGAATCTTGATCCCGCCCGACGGCTACCTGCAGGGGGTGCGTGAGCTGTGCACTCGCTACGGCATCCAGATGATCGCCGACGAGGTGATGTGCGGCTGGGGTCGAACCGGCGCCTGGTTCGCCGTCGACAACTGGGGTGTCGTGCCCGACCTGCTCACCACGGCGAAGGGCCTGACCTCGTCCTACGCGCCGCTCGGCGCGGTCGCGTTGTCGCCGCACATCGCCGACTACTTCGACGACCACATGTTCTGGGGTGGGCTGACGTACAACACGCACCCGCTCGGCGTTGCCGCGGCGATCGCCGCGATCGACGTCATCGAGCAAGACGACCTGGTCGGCAACGCGAAGCGACTCGAGCCGGTGATGCGACGCCACCACGAGGAGCTCGCGGCGAAGCATCCGAGCGTCGGGCGCGTCCGCAACATCGGGCTCTTCGGCATCATCGAACTCGTCAAGAATCGCGAGACGATGGAGCCGCTGTCGCCGTTCAACTCGATGAACGAAGCGATGCAGGCGCTCAACCGCTCGCTGCTCGACAACGGCCTCGCGACGTTCATCCGCTGGTGGAACGTGATGACCAACCCGCCGCTGTGCATCACCGAGGAGCAGCTCGCCGAGGGCTTCGAGATCATCGACCGGTCGCTCGACATCGCCGACGCCGCGATGGAGGACTGAGGCCGTGCCCGAGGATCGGATCGGGTTCATCGGCCTCGGCATCATGGGCAAGCCGATGGCGATGAACCTGCTCGCCGCCGGCTACGCGCTGACGGTGCACTCGCGGAGTCCCGGCCCCGTCGACGAAGTGGTCGGCGCAGGCGCTGAGCGCGCGTCGGGTCCCGGGGAGGTTGCCAAGGTGAGCGACGTCACGATCACGATGCTCCCGGATACCGGCGACGTCGAACAGGTCCTCACCGGCGCCGACGGCGTGCTCCAGGGTGCCGCTACGGGCGCGCTCGTGATCGACATGAGCTCGATCGATCCGGCGCCCACGCGTGAGATGGCCGCAGCGTTCGCGGCGCGCGACGTTGCGATGCTCGACGCGCCGGTGAGCGGCGGGGAGCGCGGCGCGATCGACGGCACGCTGTCGATCATGGTCGGCGGGGAGCCGGACGCCGTCTCGCGCGCGATGCCGGTCTTCGACGTGCTCGGCAAGACGACCGTCCACGTCGGGCCGTCCGGCGCCGGTCAGGTGACGAAGGCGTGCAACCAACTCGTGGTCGCGGCGACGATCGAGGCGGTTGCGGAGGCGCTCCTGCTCGCGGAACGATCCGGCGTCGACCCCGCGAAGGTCCGTGAGGCGCTCCTCGGCGGGTTCGCCGGCTCGAAGATCCTCGAGGTGCACGGGCAGCGGATGCTCGATCGTGCGTTCGATCCGGGATTCCGTATCCGGCTGCATCGCAAAGATGCGCGGATCGTTGAAGATGCGGCGGCCGAGACGGGCACCCCGGTCCCATCCTTCGCCGTCGTCGCCTCCCAGCTCCAGCGTGCGCTCGACGACGGCGACGGCGACCTGGACCACAGCGGGCTCTACGTCGAGCTCGAGCGCACGATGCCGGGATGACCGACAAGCTCTACGCGACCGACGCGTATCTCAAGACCTGCGACGCCCGAGTCACCGACGTGACGCCGCTCGGCATCGTCCTCGATCGAACCGTTGCGTATGCGCGCGGCGGCGGCCAGCCGGGCGATACGGGCACGATCACGACCGACGGCGGCGTGCTCGCGCTGACCGACACATTCACGGGTCGCGCGACCGGCGCACTGATCCACCAAGTTGCGGACGGTCTGCCGAAGCCGGCGGTGGGAGAGTCCGTCGAGGTCGCCATCGACTCGGCGCGCCGGCGCCGCATCATGCGCACACACACCGCGCTGCACGCGCTGAGCGGCATCGTCAACGCACATTTCGACGCCAAGGTCACGGGCGGCAACATGGGCGACGACGGGACCGCGCGCATGGACTTCGAGCTCGACCACATCAGCCAGGACTTCGGTCAGGAGGTCGAGGGCCTCCTGAACGAAGCGCTCACGTCGGGCCACGACGTGCATGTGCTCTTCCTCCCTCGCGACGAGGCGTTGGCCGATCCCGACCTCATCCGGACGAAAGCGAACCTCATCCCCTCCGAGGTCGATCCGATCCGCGTGATCGACATCGAGGGCGTGGACAAGCAGGCCGACGGCGGGACGCACGTCCGCACGACGCTCGAGGTCGGCGCCGTGCACGTCGTGAAGACGGAGTCGAAGGGACGCGCGAACAAGCGCATGCGGATCCGGATCGACTAGCTGATCAGTACGCCGAGTCCAAGAACAACAGGTAGACGACGATCCCACCCGCGTCGAACGTTCGCGAGAAGGTGGCAGGGTCGAGGGTGCCGGAGTACCACGAGCCGTCGTTCGCCGTGATCGTGTGCGCCGTCTCGCCGTCGTTCGTCCATTCGACGGCCCGGCCGGGCTGGATCCGCACGACGTTGGCGCGAAGATGTCATCGAGCGCCGACACGTCGGCGGCGGGTTCTGCATCCGCTCGCGCGACCCCGGGAACGAGGAGGCCGATCGTGGCCGCGAGCACCAGCACCGCCGCGCCTCGACCCATCCGGGCGGACGCTAGCACCGGTCAGCGCAGGACCGACGCGTACCAGTCTGCGACCTCCGCGAGCCAGCGGGCGGGCGCCTCCATCTGTGGCACATGGCCCACGCGCGCAAAGATCCGCCCGCGCCACGCGGGGTACGCCGCGAGCGCGGTTTCTGCATAGCCGACCGGCACGAACCGATCGCTTCGGCCGTGGATCACGAGCACGGGCGCCTGAACGTTGCTCATCGCGCGCCGGCCGGCGTCGCGGCTCTTCACATAGGACGTGATGGAGCGCGCGGCGTCGAGGAAGGCTGCCTCGGCCTCCGGGTCCGCTCGCAGATCGGCGATCATCTCCGCGTGGAGCGCGATGACCTCATCCGGGATCGATGACGGGTCGCTCGCCAAGATCCGAAGACCAACGCGGACGAAGGCCTCCGGATCGAGGGCGGCGCTCCGCGTCTTGACGACGAGCTCGCCGAGGCGGGGAACGTCGTAGGCGGCGAACGCGCCAAGCACCAATGGGTTCGGCAACGGGCCGCGGAGCATCGGATAGACCGACGACGTCAGGACGACCCCCGCGATGCGATCGGGCTCCATGGCCGCCTCGAGGGTCGCGACGACCCCGCCCATGGAGTTGCCTGCCAGGACCACCGGATGGTCGGTCTGCGCATCGAGAAACGTGCTGAGCATCCGCTGCTGATCCATCAGCCGCGTCGGCCTCCCGGCCGGCTGCGACCGGCCGAACCCCGGCATGTCGAGCGCGAGCACCCGCCCTAGGCCCGCCAAGCCGGGCGCCGCTTGAACCCAGCTGAGATGGGAACCCCCAAGACCATGGAGCAGGACAAAGGTCGTGTCGCTCGGCCCGTCCCACCGCCGAAAGGCCACTGGCCCACCGAGATCGACGGTCTCAAGCGGCGGAAGGTCAAGGGCCATCGCGGGGCAGCCTATCCGCTCGCTGGGGGAGGGCTGTTTGGCACCCCTCGTGAACCGCTTCACAAGACCTCCACACCCTCTGAGCTTTACTTTTTCGACCCCTCCCCCTACCATGGCTTCAGAACCGCGGGTGCGTTTGCGCACGGAGACCCGCGAACCTCCGCCCGGTTCGTGACGAATCTAGGGACCACCCCGAGTTCCCGAAGACCGGCAACGCTGCGAGCTGCGGCGGAGCGGCTTCGAGGAGGAGGCTGATACGAAGTGCCGGATCCGGCTCGTCCCCTTGGGACCGACGACGCAGATGACCTTCGCCTCTACCTGGAGGCGGCGGCTCGTGAGCCGCTGCTCACCAAAGAGGAAGAGGTCGAGCTTGCTATGACCATCGAGGGCGGCAAGGAGGGCGAAGAGCGCCTCCGCGCCGGCCGCCTGCGTTCAGAGAAATCTATCGCCAAGGCGCGCGCCGAGGTGCGCAAGGCCGAGGCTGCCCGCCAGCGGTTCATCATGGCCAACCTCAGGCTGGTCGTGTCCGTTGCCCGCAAGTACCAGGGCCAGGGGCTCCCGCTCCTGGACCTGATCCAAGAGGGCAACATCGGCCTGATGCGGGCGGTCGAGCTGTTCGACTGGCGCCGCGGATTCAAGTTCTCCACGTACGCGACGTGGTGGATCCGTCAGGGGATCACGCGCGCGATCGCCGATCGGTCGCGTTCGATCCGTCTGCCGGTGCACATCCACGACCGGCTGCGCAAGCTGAACCGCACGCGGTTCCAGTTCGCGCAGTCCGTGGGCCGTGAGCCCACCCGCGAGGAGCTGGCCAAGGCGCTCGACACGACGGTCGACGAGATCGACGACCTCACCGAGATGGGTCGCCGTGAGCCGCTGTCCCTGCAGTCGCCCGTGGGCGAGGACACCGAGCTCGGCGATCTGATCGAGGAGATCGACTCCGACGCCGGGTTCAACGAGGTCGAGGACCAGCTGCTCCGTGAGGAGATCGGCGGCGCGGTGGACCAGGTGCTCGACGACCGCGAGCGTCACGTCGTGGCCCTGCGCTACGGGCTCGAGAACGGGCAGCCGCTCAGCCTGCGCGAGACAGGCAAGGTGCTCGGCCTGTCGGGCGAGCGCGTTCGCCTGATCGAGCGTGAGGCGCTGCGGAAGCTGCGTGACTCGAACCTGATCAACGCGGTGGCGTTGGGCAACTAACCCTCGCGACACCCGAAGCATCGGAAGGGCGGCCGTAAGGGCCGCCCTTCCGCTTGTCTGCATCGTCTTGTCTGCATCGTCGCCTCTGGAAGGCGTGGGCCGGTTACCTGGTCCGGTCGTTCAGCGGCGCCGCCGGGCCGCGCTCGGGCGAGCGATCCTCTTCGAGTGCGACCTCCGCGTCGTGGCGGTCGTCGACGGCCGAGCCGAGCGGTGCGCGCATGGGCTCGACCAGTCGCTCCGTCTGCTCGGCGAGGTGATGCACGAGTCCGGCGACCGATCGGAGCTGATCAGCCTCTTCGGGATAGTCGCCGTTGGCCATCCGTTCGGCCGTCTCCTTGATCTTCCGGATCTCGAGTCGGACCGCGTCCAGGTTCCCGCTGTCGACCCCCGGCATCGTGTTCATGTCGTCTCCTTCCTTCGGCGCGTGCGGCATCGGCACGCGTAGGCGCGCGATGAGGAAGGCATGCCCGGCTGCACTCGGAGGGAAACACGCTGTGTGCTGTTCGCGCGTGACGGGTACTGCTCCCTGAGCAAGGAGCCTGACTAGGAGGATGACGTGTCCGATCCGTACGATCCGCTTGACCCCGAGGAAGCCGACTATGCAGAGGAGGACCTCGAGCGTCAGATCTCGGAGATGAACGCGCCCGCGGTCCCCAACGACAGACTCACCGCCGAGGAGCTGCGCGAGCCGAGATCGCTGGACCAGGAGCTTGGGCGCGAACGGGGTGAGGAGCGCAAGCCGGACGCCCATCCCGTGCTCGTCGACCATGACGTCCCGGACGAGGAAGACGAGCTTGTCGCGGAGTCGGCGGAGGACACCGAGGACCTTGCGCCCGAAGAGCTCGCGATGCGGACTACCGATGAGGCGCCGGGGGCGACCGACGATGCCACCGACGGCTACGGCGATGACGCCGACGCCGACGCCTCGTCGTAACGGTCTGCACCTGCTTCCCCGATAGTCGTACCCCCGTTCAGCCGGACATCGCGTCCTGCCGATGACCTACGCGGGATGGAGGTTTCCGCGTTCCAGCCATCTGCCGCGAACATCTCGGCCGTCTCGTCCGATGGGAACAGGGGAGAGCCCGACGGGCGGGAGCACGAACGTGCCTTGGTCGCTCGGGCCAAGGACGGTGAGCAGGATGCCTTCGGAACGCTCTACCGGCAGCACGTCGCGGCGGTGTCGCGCGTCGTCCGGTTCCGGCTCGGGCGTGAGGACGAGGACGCCGTGTCCGAGGTCTTCCTTCGTGCGTGGCGCGGTCTCTCGACGTACCGAGACACCGGCGTGCCGTTCGCTGCCTGGCTGTACGGCATCGCGCGGCACGTCGCCGTTGATGTCCTGCGGGCGTCGGCGCGAACGGAACCGCGGGCCGAGCTTCCCGACGTCGAGGTGGACCCGATGACCGTGGAGCTTCTCACGTTGCATGACGCGATCGAGCAGCTGCCGACCGAGCAACGCCAGGTGATCGAGCTCAAGTACCTCGTCGGGATGTCCAATGCCGAGGTCGCTGCGGCGATGGACACCTCGACGGGGGCGATCAATGCGAGGCAATGGCGAGCGCTCAAGTCCCTTGCCGACGTGCTGGAGGACCGAGCATGACGCGCGACCCTGCGGCGCAGGCCGTTCACGAGCGGCTCGAGCACCTCGCGACCACGATGTCCGAGCCGGACCTGGAAGCGGGTTGGGCCGCGTTGGTCGCGCAGCTCGAACCGCCGGTGGCGCCGGTCGTTCCGCTTCGCCGCCGTCCGAAGCCGCGACGGGCGATCGTGCTGGGCGTTGCGGCCGCGATGCTGATCGCGGGAGCGGCGTTCGCCGCCGTCCGCCACGGTGGCGCCGATGGCCGTCCGACGAGCGTTGGTCCGGTGACGACGCCGCCGGGGCGGGTCGGCATGGGCCCGCACACACATCCACCGCTCGCCAGGCCGCGGGCCGCGAGCCGACCCACGCCCTCCCGCTCGCGCACCACACATCATGACGGTGGGACCAGCACGACCGGTGGGTCAACGTCTTCGGGATATCGATCGGGAGGCGCGTCTTCCGCGTCCCACCACCAGGGCAAGACTCATACGTTCCACCACGATTCTTCGGATGACACCGACCACGGCACCGGCAACGACGGCACGCACAACGACAACGGGCAGGGGAACAACGCCCAGGGGCAGGACACCCAGGGCAACGACAACGGGTCGAGCGGCGGATCCGGGCAGGATCAGTCCGGGAGCGGACAGGGATCGAGCAACCGCGGGACGGACGCGCGGGGCGGTGGCGACAGCACCAGCGGCGCCGGGCACGCGGGCGATCACGGGTCACACAACGACGGTCAAGGTGGCGGGCAAGGGGCCCACGGCTGATCGCCGGAATCTTTCGAGATCCCGCGTACATCTGGGCCGGTTCGCCCGATTGGACGGGTACAACGCCAGGACATACCCCATCCCCCTCGGCGGCGGGAGCTGGTCTCCAACCCCTCGCGCCCGCGCCACGGACCTGGCTTCATAGGAAGGGCCGGCCTTCGCGCCGGCCCTTCCTCGTTTTCGCAGTCGAAGTCGGCCGTCGCCGTCGCCCCACGCGGAACGGCTCGTCGTCACCCGTCATCGCGTGGCGCGAGATCGTGCGATGGCGATCTGATCTTCGAGCCGGTCACGAAGGCGGTCGCGAAGCGCATCGACATCGTCCTCCGAGCTGACGTCCCCGTCCGGGAGGATGGGGGGGCCGAACGCGACCACGAGGACCGGCCGCCACGGCCGCGACCACCGCATGCCGGCGCGTGGCCACCTCGTCTGCGTCCCCCACATGGCGACCGGCACGATCGACGCGCGCGTCGGCAGGGCGAGCCGGGCGATCCCACTTCGGATCCGTTGCAGATGCTCGGGATCGGCGTTGACCGCTCCCTCGGGCGCGATCGCGATCACGGAGCCTGCACGCAACGCCTCGAGCGCGGCGTCGAGGGCTGCGCCGTCCCCTTCCCCTCGGCGGATCGGGATCTGGTCGAACGTGCGCAGCACCCTCCCGTGGAACCAACGGCGGAAGAACTCGGCGGCGACCAGGAAGCGCACCGGCCGCCCGGTGCGGCCCGTGAACGCGATCGCGAGCGCCGGTCCGTCGAGTGAGCTCACATGGTTGAAGGCGAGGAGTGTCGGACCCCGCGCAGGGACGTGCTCCAGACCGGTCATCCGCACGCGGAACAACAGCCGGAGCAGCGGCGAGGCAACCCGGATGCCGTATCGCCACCATGGGTTCAGCTCGCCGGAAGGCACGGCAGCGATGCTACGCTCCGGCGCCCGTCGCCGGGCCCGGCTCGTCGATCGTGATCACCGTTCGGATCACTTCACCGGCGAGCATCGCGCGGAAGGCGTCGGCGAGGGCGTCGTCGGTGAACGGTGCGACGGTGCTCACCAGTGCCCGAAGGTCGAGGCGACGATCGACGAGGGCATCGAGCCATCCAACGAAGTCCTCGGCAACGGGGTCGCCGCCGTCGGTGATCTTGAGGGTCGCCTTGTTCGGGTAGGCGGCGCCGACCGTCGCCTCGCCCCACGGGATGGTCACGGTGCTGTCCGGCGCCGGCACGCCGATCGCGACCGCGGTGCCGCCCCGCGCGAGCATGGCCACGGCCTGGGAGACCACCACCGCGTTGCCCGTGGCCTCGAACGCGATGTCGACGCCGGTGTCGGTGAGGGAGCGAACCGCCGTGACCGCGTCGTCGACACCGGCATCGATCACGTCGGTTGCGCCGAGGGCGAGCGCGGTGTCGAGCTTGGCCGCGATGCGATCGATGGCGATGATCCGCGCCGCGCCGGCCATCGCCGCGCCGAGCAACGCCGACAAGCCGATGCCCCCGAGCCCGATCACGGCGACGGTGTCGCCGGCCGTCACGCCGGCGGTGTTCACGGCGGCACCGATCCCGGTCGATGCCCCACAGCCGAGCAGGCACGCCTCGATGAGGTCGACGCGGTCCGGGATGCGCACCGTCTGCGCGCCGTGGACGACCGTATGCGTCGCCATCGACCCGAGCGACAGTGTTCCGATCAACCGGCTGCCGTCGTCGGCATGGACGCGGGGCGGCTGATCCCAGACGTGCGCGCATCGCCGCGGGGTTCCGCGCAGACAGGCTGCACACGTCCCGCACGGCATCGCCCACGCGAGCAGCACGCGATCGCCCGGTGCGACATGCGTGACCTCGGGTCCGATCGCCTCGACGACGCCGGCGCCCTCATGTCCCAGGAGCATCGGGAAGGGCGCGCCCCAGTTCCCGTTCTGGATCGCCCAGAGGTCCGAGTGGCACACGCCGTTGGCGACGATCCGGACGAGCACCTCGCCGGTCTCGGGCTCGTCGACGGTGATTCGCTCGATCTTCGCGGGAGCGCCTCGTCCGCGCACCACCACGCCGCGCGCCTCTCGCATCGTCCGTTGTCCTTCGTCCGTCGGTTGGACCGTGCGGCCGTGGTTCGTGGCCGACGCGCATGCTAGCGTCCGGCCGATGGACGTCGTGGGCCTCCGCGACCTGGTCGTGCCGCGCAGGGACGAGTTCCTCGCCGAGCTCGAAGCCATGGTGAATGTCGACTGCGGCTCCTACACGCCCGACGGCGTCAATCAGATCGTCGACCGTTGCGAAGGTCGGTTCCGTGACTGGGGATGGACCGTCGACCGGCGGGCCGCCGCGTTCGGTGATCAGCGCCTCGGCGACATCCTGATCGGCCGGCTCGATGGGTCGGGCGGTCGGCGGATCTTGTTGGTCGGCCACACGGACACGGTGTTCGACCCTGGGACCGTGCGGGAACGGCCGTTCACGATCGAGGGATCGATCGCGAAGGGCCCCGGCGTGTCGGACATGAAAAGCGGCCTGCTGACCGGGATGTTCGCGGTCCAAGCGCTCCGCGACGCAGACATCGACGCCTTCGACCACATCACATATGCGTGCAACCCCGACGAGGAGATCGGCTCGCCGGCCTCGGGCCCGGTGATCAGGCAGCTCGCCGCGGAGCACGATGTGGCGTTCGTGCTCGAGGGCGGGCGCGAGAACGGTGACATCGTGTCGTCGCGGAAGGGCATCACCGACTACACCCTGACCGTGCACGGCCGGGCGGCGCATGCGGGCGTCGAGCCCGAGCGCGGACGAAGCGCGATCGCGGCCGCGGCGGACCTGACCAGGCGTTTCCAGGCGCTCAACGGACGCTGGCCCGGCGTGACGCTCAACGTCGGCACGATCCACGGCGGCACCCGGACCAACGTCGTGCCCCAGCGGTGCGTCCTCGAGCTGGACCTGCGGTCGCCGGTGACGGCGACGCTCGAGGAAGCCGAGCGCGAGATCGAACGGATCTGCGCCGTGCCGTCGGTGCCCGACGTCACCGTCGAGGTCGAGCGCGCGAGCTGGCACCGCCCGATGGAGCGCACCGACGCGATCGCGACGCTCGCCACCCGTGCGGCCGGGTTCGCGGCAGAGCTCGGGCTCGAGCTCCACGACGCGGCGACCGGTGGCGCATCCGATGCGAACACGATCGCGGCCGTCGGGACGCCGGTGCTGGACGCGCTGGGTCCGGTCGGCGGCGACGACCATGCGCCGGGCGAGTGGATCGACGTCGACTCCATCGTGCCCCGCATCGCGATCCTCGCCGGTTTGATCGGGCTGCGGTGACTCGACGATGACGGCGCGCGATCACTGGCTCGACGACCTGCATCCAGAGGCCTATCGCACACTGGTCGAGGGCGTGCCCGCGGTGCTCTACATCGACCGGCCGGATGAACCGTCGACCAACCTGTACACGAGCCCGCAGGTCGAGCCCATCCTCGGGTTCACCGTCGAGGAATGGCGCGCCGACCCCGACCTGTGGGCCAAGCAGCTCCACCCCGACGACGTCGATCGCGCGCTCGAGACGCACCGGCTGTCCAACTCGACCGCGAGCCAGTACCTGGACGAATACCGGATCCGGACGAAGGACGGCAGGACGCTCTGGATCCACGACGAGGCCTGGCCGGTCCTCGCCGAGGACGGCTCGATCCTGTTCTGGCGCGGCGTGATGCTCGACATCACCGACCGTCGGGAGGCGGAGGACAAGCTTCGCTGGAGCCTCGAGGTGCTGCGGCGCACGCTCCAACAGCGACGGGAGCTCGCCCAGCGGCTCCAGCATGCCCAGGAGGCCGAACGCCGGCAGATCGCCGCCGACATCCACGACGACCCGATTCAGGTCATGAGCGCGGTCGACATGCGGCTCCAGATGCTGGCGGGGTTCCCCGAGTCGATCACCGTGGAGTCGATCAGCGAGATCGAGCAGGAGGTCGCCGAAGCGATCGAACGGCTGCGCTCGCTCCTGTTCGAGCTGCGCCCGACGGCGTTGGATCGCGACGGGCTCGTGTCGGCGCTCCGCCTCTACGCCGAGCACTCGGCGAAGGCGGCGGGATGGCGCGTCGACGTGTCCGATGAGCTCCGCGACGAACCGGACGCAGACATGGCGGCGCTGCTCTACCGGATCGCGCAGGAAGCGATCGTGAATATCCGCAAGCACGCCGAGGCGACGACCGTGCGGATCGAGGCGGTGAGCGCGGCGGACGGCGCGGTCGTCCGCGTGATCGACGACGGCGCCGGCTTCACGCCCGACCTGACGTCCCCGCCGGAGCCGGGGCACCTCGGCCTTACCACGATGGTCGAGCGTGCGGAGCTCGCGGGCGGATGGGTTCGTGTGCTCAGTACGCCCGGGCGGGGGACCACCGTCGAGTGTTGGCTGCCGACCGACATCGCGGCGGGCGATCCGCAGCTCGCCGATCCGGCCACGGGCTCGGGGGCGTCGCGCTAGGCCGCGTCGTCGGCGACGGCCAGGCCGGTCGCCGGGTCGAAGTAATGGAACCGTGACGGATCCACCGTGAGCCGGACGTCGCCGCCCGGCTGCACCTTCGTCCGCGCGTCGACGCGCGCGCAAAACATCGTGCCGGGTGTGTCGTCGGCGAGCAGCAGCAACTCTTCCCCCTCTTCGTCGGTCGCGGCCATGATCACGTCGGTCGCGACGGGCGGGGCGTCGACCCGGAACAGGATGTTGACCTCCGATCCCAGTTCCTCGGTCACGTCTGCGCGCACCGACATAACCGGGCCCTCGTCGGCTCGGACGTCAGCGTCCTCCATGTCGGCCGGACGGATCCCCAGGATCACCGTCTCCTGCTTGTAGCCCGCGAGCGCACCGGGAGCCGCAGGAATCTCGAATCCCCCGAACTTGAGCGCGCTGCCGTCGATCGTGGCTTCGACCAGATTCATCGGTGGCGCGCCCATGAACGCGGCGACGAACAGGTTCGCAGGGTGCGTGTACAGGTTCTGCGGGGTGTCGACCTGCTGCAAGACGCCGTCGCGAAGGACCGCGACCCGGTCGCCGAGCGTCATCGCCTCGACCTGGTCGTGGGTCACGTAGACGGTCGTCGTCTTCAGTCGGTCGTGCAGCCGTTGGAGCTCGGCCCGCATGTGGATCCGAAGCTTCGCGTCGAGGTTGGAGAGCGGCTCGTCCATCAGGAAGGCCTTGGGCTCGCGTACCATCGCGCGCCCGATCGCGACCCGCTGCCGCTGGCCGCCCGAAAGTTCCGAGGGCTTGCGCTCCATCATGTCCTGCAGACCGAGGATGGTCGCGGCGTCTTGCACGCGCTCCTGCCGTTCGGTCTTGGAAACGTGTTGCAGCTTGAGCCCGAACCCCAGGTTCTGCTCGACCGTCATGTGGGGGTAGAGCGCGTAGTTCTGGAACACCATCGCGATGTCGCGTTCCTTCGGCTCGAGATCGGTGACCTGGTCCTCGCCGATCTCGATCTCGCCGGCGGTGACCTCCTCGAGGCCGGCGATCATCCGCAGGATCGTCGACTTGCCGCAGCCCGAGGGGCCGACGAGCACCATGAACTCGCCGTCCTCGACGCGGAGCGACACATCGTCGACGGCGAGCACCTCGCCGAACAGCTTGCTTATGTGGTCGAGGACGATCGCTGCCATCAGGCCTCCTTCCGGGCGCGAGTGTGCCGGGTCAATCGATCGTGGGTCAAGCTCGCACGTGCGGTCGCCCGCGCGGCCTTGGTTGCGTGCAACGCGTCTAGCCCGATCAAAGCTGCACCGATGATCGGTGGTTCGGTCAAGCGGTGGACGGTCGCCTCCGGGGCGAACGCGACGAGCCCCTCCCGGATCCGGGCGAAGAACTGCGGGTCGCGGCTGCGGAAGACGCCGCCGCCGAGCACGACCTCCACGTCGAGGTCGCGCAACCGGAGCCGCCGCATGGCGGTCGTGGCCATCAAAACGATCTCGTCGGCCTGCCGATCCAGGAGCTCCCGCGCGACTGCGTCGCCGTGTTGCGCCTCGGTGAACACGAGCGGGGCGAGCTCGGCCAGCCGGACCTCGGGGATCCGGTCGAAGTAGACCGCTTCCATCAGCTGCCTCGGCGTGCGGAGCCCGAAGTACGCGGGCACCGAACGCTGGAACCGCGTCTTCGGACCACGGCCGTCCTGCGAGCGGAACGCGTGCCACGCCGCGAGCGCGCCGAGCTCGTTCGCCCCGCCCCAGTCGCCGGAGATCGGCCCGATGGCGGGGAAACGCGCGACCCTGCCGTCCGGCGCGACGCCCGCGCAGTTCGTCCCGAAGCCGCAGACGACCGCTACCCCCCAGGCTCGGTCGGTGCCCGCTCGAAGCACCGCGAACGTGTCGTTGCGCAGGATCGGTTCCCTCACCCAGCCGCTCGAGCGCATCCACTTCAGGAGCCGGCGATCGTCGGCGGGGAGGTCGGCGCCTGCGAGGCAGAAGACCCCGACGTCGGCGATGGGACCCCGCTCGAGATCGAGTCCGGCGCGCCTGGCCGCCTGGTCGATCCCGGCGTGGACGCGAAGACGCTGCGCGTCAAGGATGTGGCCCCACGTCGCCCACGTGCGGCCGTCGACCTGTCCTGAGACATGCGCCGCGCCGAGGACCGTGCCGTCGCGCTTGAGCAGCGCCACGTCGGTCTTGGATCCGCCGCCGTCGACGGCGAGTAGCGCCGCTCGCCTCACGGCACCTCCTCGAGCGCGTCGATCGTCACGAACGTTGCACCGAGCTTTCGCAGCCCGTCGATCATCTGCGGCAGGCCTTCCGCGGTGCCGCCCGGCCACGTGTGCAGCAACACGACGGTGCCGTCACCGTGGGCCTGCACGCCTGCGATCGCGTCGGTCGCGATCGCGTCACCGGTGCGCCACGGCTCCCAGTCCTCGAGCGCCACGTGCCAGCCGACGTTTCGGTAGCCGAGCCGCTCGATCTCGCTGATAACGCGCGGGTCGTCGGCGCCCGCCCCGAAGGGACAGCGGAACCACGGATGCGGGTCGACGCCGGTCGCCGCCTCGATCGCGGCCGCGCCGTCGTTCAGGTCGTCGTCGAAGCCGCCCCCGAGCAGCAACGGCATGCGCGCGTGATAGTGCGAGTGGTGTCCGACCATGTGGCCGTCGGCGGGGATGCGCGCCGCGGTCTCGGGGTACGCCTCGGCCCAGCGTCCCTGCACGAAGAACGTCGCGGCGACGCCGCGATCGCGGAGCGTGTCCAGGACGGTGTTGGCGTTGCCGGGTGGACACCATCGCCGATCGGGGTGTTCGGCGTCGAGGGTCAGCGCGACCCGTAGCTCACTCATGCGTCGTCACCTTCGCGGCGTGGACGTATGTGCCGGGCTCGCGCCCGGCGAGGACGGCGAGCCGCCACGCCAGCAGCTGCGCCGGGACGATCGCGACCGCCGGCGCGAGCAACCGATCGATCGGGCCGATGTTGGTGGCGCCGGCGGCCTCGACGCCCGCGGTGATGGTCCAGACCGCCGTGCCGAGGGACCGGAGCTCGTCGGCCATCGCGAGGTCAAGCTCGCGGGTCTCCGGCTCCGTCGCGATCACCATCGCCGCGAGGTGCGGCCCGGCGAGCTCCAATGGGCCGTGACGGAACTGCGCGGCCTGGAGCGATTCGACCGGCAGACCGACCGCCTCCTTGAGCGTGAGCGCGCCCATCTCGGCGGCCGCGCGCGCACCGCCTCGCGCGAGGATCACCGTCGTCGCGCGGCCGCCGTGCCACGTCACGAGATCCTCCGGCAGCGTCTCCCGTGCCAGCAGGTCATCGATCGCGACCGCGGCGACCTCGGCTTCGAGGGTCAGCGCGGCAAGGACCTCCGTCGGCCGGTGCCCCTCGATCGTGTGGGCGATCGCGCCGAGCACGACGAGTGCGGCGGCGAAGGTCATCGTGCTCGGACCCGTTTCCTCGCCGGCATTCGTGCCGATCGTGTGGTCGGCGAGGGTGCCGAGGGAGCTCGCCGGCTCGTTCGTGACGGCGACGATCCGCGGTGCATCGCCCCGGTCGCGGAGCGAACGCGCCGCGCCGACCGTCTCGGCGCTCTCTCCCGACTGGCTCACCAGGATCAGGTCGTCGTCCGGCCTGAGCGTCGGCAGCCGGAAGTGCAAGAGCTCCGCGGTGTCGACCATCGTCGCGACGACGCCCGAGCGCGCGAGCGCGGTCACCGCCGGATAGCACGCGTCGTAGGAGCTGCCCATCCCCGCGAACACGAGGGCGCGGGCCTGTCTGGCGCCGATCGCCTCGAGGCCCTCGACGTGGCTCGCGAGGCCGCCCGCAGCCCGTCGGAGCGCATCGGGCTGGCCCGCGATCTCCGCGATGAATGGGTCAGGAAACTTTCCTAACGATTTCACCGGCGGAGTGTACGATGCGCGGGTCATGGGTGTGAAGGTGGCGGTCGTCGGTGCGGGCAGCACGTACACGCCCGAGCTCGTGGAGGGCTTCGTCACCCGTACGGACCGGCTCCCCGTGGACGAGCTCGCGCTCCTCGACATCGATCCAGATCGGTTGGGGATCGTCGGCGCGCTCGCGGAACGGATGATGCGGCGGGCGGGGTGGGGCGGCTCGCTGGCGCTCACGGGGGATGCACGCGAGGCACTCGAAGGCGCGAACTTCGTCGTCGTGCAGCTTCGCGTCGGTGGCAACAAGGCGCGCTTCACCGACGAAACGATCCCCCTCGAGTTCGACGTGATCGGCCAGGAGACGACCGGGCCCGGCGGGTTCGCGAAAGCGCTCCGGACGGTGCCCGTCGTGCTCGAGCTGGCGGAGCTCACGGCTGAGGTCGGCGCACCCGGCGCATGGTTCGTCGATTTCACGAACCCGACCGGACTCGTGACGCAGGCCCTCTTGGATGCGGGCCACCATGCGCTCGGGCTCTGCAACGTCGCGATCGGCTTCCAGCGGAGCTTCGCGAAGTACTACGACGTCACGCCCGACCGCGTGCAGCTCGAGCACGTCGGGCTCAATCACCTCAGCTGGGAGCGCAAGGTGCTGGTCGACGGCGTCGACCGGCTTCCCGAGCTGCTGGCGCTGCCGGACGACACGCCGAACCATCCGTTCGACGAGGATTGGGTGCCGTCGCAGTTCGTCCGCGATCTCGGCGCGATCCCGAGCTACTACCTGCACTACTACTACCGGACCTCGGCGGTGCTTGCGGAGCAGCGCGAGGGCAAGACGCGCGCCGAGGAAGTGATGGAGATCGAGGCCGGGCTCCTGGAGCTGTACAAGGATCCGTCGCTCGACACGAAGCCTGCGTTGCTCGAACAGCGGGGCGGCGCGTACTACTCGGACGCCGCCGCCGCGCTCATCGCGTCGCTGCAGGCCGGGACCGGCGATGTGCAGGTGGTCAACGTGCGCAACGACGGCGCGATCGCGAACCTCGCCGCCGACGACGTGGTCGAGGTCTCGTGCACGGTCGACCACGACGGCGCGCATCCGTTGCGGGTCGATCCGTTGCCGCCGGAGATGCACGCGCTCGTCGCGCACGTGAAGGACTACGAGCGGCTCACGATCGCCGCGGCGCTCTCCGGGTCTCGGAGCCAGGCGTTGCAGGCGTTGCTTGCGAACCCGCTGGTTCCCGACCTCGACACCGCCCAGCCGCTGCTCGACGCGTTGCTCGAGGTGAACCGCCGCTATCTGCCGCGGTTCTGGCCCGAGGGATAGCCGGGCTCAGGCCTCGGGCAGCTCCGCGGCGTTCGATTGGATCTTCGCCAGCGCGTCGGCGGCGTCCCGCACGCCCTGCTCCCCGTCGCGGAACGTCGTTTCCATGAAGTAGATCGACTCGCGCAGCCCGGCCGCCTCTGCGACCGGGAACGACATGCGCGTCGGGTCGAGTCGGTCGGCGTACTCGACGGCGACAGGCATCCGTGACAGCGATGGCTGGAACAGCTCGTAGTGGTTCATCGGCGGATACTGCACTTCGGCCTGGATACCTTCTGCCTCCATCGCTGCGCACACGACCTCGTTCGGCCGGCCGCCGAACGCGTCCGGATCCATCTTCAGCAGGTAATTGTAGAAGCTCCAGCGCGTCACGCGGTCATCGACCGGCATCACCGTGATGCCGGGGATGTCGACGACGAGCTCCTCGAACCGCTTGCCGGCGATCGCCCGCGCCTCCTGCTGCGAGGGGAACCGCTGCATCGCGACCTCCAGCAACGCGGCGTTGAGCTCCGACAAGCGGTAGTTCGCCCCGAACGTGTAGTCCTTCTCGTCCGGGTCCTTCGCGCGGCCGCAGTCGACGATGGAGTGGGCGCGCTGCGCGAGCAGCTCGTCGTTGGTCAGCAGCGACCCGCCTTCGCCCGACGTCAGGATCTTCGAGGACTGATGGCTGAACGATCCGAAGTCGCCGATGCAGCCGGCGCCCTGGTCGCGCCAGCGCTGACCGTGGGCGTGCGCACAGTCCTCGATGACAGCGAGGCCGTGCCGGCGCGCGATGTCCATGATGCGGTCCATGTCGGCCATGTGGTGCCCGAGATGGACGGGCATGATCGCGCGCGTGCGGTCGGTGATCGCCGCCTCGACGAGCTCAGGGTCGATCGTCCAGGTGTCGGGCGTGATGTCGACGAACACGGGGAGCGCGCCCGCCGCCATCGGCGCGTAGGCGGTCGCGGCGAACGTGAGCGCCGGGACGATCACCTCGTCGCCCCAGCCGATGCCGAGCGCTTTGCACGCGACCTCCATCGTGATCGTGCCGTTCATCATCAACGCGCCGTACGAGGCCCCTTGGTAGGCGGCGAAGGCCGACTCGAACGCGGCGGCGTGGACGCCGGGCTCCGGGAACCCGCCCCATTCGCCGCTGCGCACGACCGCCTCAACCGCCGCCACGTACTCGTCGTCGTCGGTCTGGGGCCACGACGGGTAGGGCGCGGATCGAACCGGGGTACCGCCGTTGATCGCCAGGGTCGCCATCGGTGCTCCTTCCGTTGGTAGCGTGCGGCTGTGCCGCTGCAGCTCGACCGTATCCTCGCAACTCCCGTCGCGGGCGACACGGTCGGCGCGCCGCCCGGGGCCAACACCACGCTCGGCCGCGCCGGCGACCAAGGGTGGTCGCTCCGCGACCTCTCGACGCCGGTGGTCACTCTGCGCGCGTCGGCGATCGAGCACAACCTGGCCGTGATGCAGACGTGGATCGCCGAACACGGCGTCGAACTGTTCCCACACGGAAAAACGACGATGGCGCCCCAGCTGTGGGAGCGACAGCTCGACGCCGGCGCCGGCGGCATCACCGGCGCCACACCTGCACAGATCCGTGTGATGCACGACGTCGGCGTGCCGTCGGTCCTTTTAGCCAACGAGCTGGTCGATGCGGCCGCGATCGACCAGGTCGCGCGAGCGGAGAACACGATGGCGTTCGCCTGCTGGGTCGATTCCACCGACGGTGTGGCGTTGCTCGCGGATGCCGTGCCTCCGTCGCCGGCCCGGATGCGAGTGCTGCTGGAAGTCGGACACGCCGGCGGCCGTACGGGGGCGCGTTCGTTCGAGACGGCGGTCGAGGTCGCCGAGGCGGTCGCTCGCAGACGGGAGCTGTCGCTGGTGGGCGTCGCCGGCTACGAGGGAACGCTCGGGCACGAGCGCACGCCGGCCGTGCTATCGGCGGTGGACGCCTTCGTCGCGTTGCTCGGCGATGTTGCCGAGCGGTTGCGTGCGTCCGGACTCCTCGACGACGAGCCGATGATCAGCGCCGGCGGCAGCTTGTTCTTCGACCGCGTGGCGACGCTCGCAGATCGCGGACGCGTGGTGCTGCGCTCGGGCTGCACGATCACACACGATCACGGCCTGTACGAACGTGGCTCGCCGTTCACCGGTGGCCCCGGCCCGCGATTCAGGCCGGCGATCGAAGCCTGGGGGAGCGTGCTGTCCCGGCCGGAGCCCGAGGTTGTCGTCATCGGGCTCGGCAAGCGCGACGTCGCGTCGGACATCGAGCCGCCGATCGCGCTGCGGATGCGCGACGACGACCGCTCGCTCGACGGCCTGGTGGTCGAGCGGTTGATGGATCAGCACGCGATCTGCCGGGTTCCCTCGACCCTCCCGCTCGTGCCGGGTGAGGTCGTCGCCTTCGGGATCTCGCACCCCTGCGCCGCGTTCGACCGGCGTCGGGTGCTGTTCGAACTCGACGACGGCGATCGCGTCGTCGGCGCGATCGCGACGCTGTTCTGACCCGTCAGGCCGGCCGCCGCGCGACGGCTTCGATCTCGACGAGCACGCCGGGCGCGAGCCCGGCCTGCACGGTCGTCCGCGCGGGATACGGCCGCGCGAAATGACGCGCATAGACGTCGTTGAACGCCGGGAATGTGGCGAGGTCCGCAAGGAACACGGTCGTCTTGACGACATCGTCCATGCGGCAGCCCGCTGCGGCGAGGCATGCCGCGACGTTGCGAAGCACCTGCTCGGTCTGCTCGGCGACCCCGCCCACGACGACGGCGCCCGAGCGGTCCATCGCGACCTGGCCCGCGGTGAACACCAGGTCGCCTGCGACCACCACGGGGCTGTACGGCGGCACCGGCGCCGGGACGTCGTCGGGCTGGATCGCGTCGCGGGTCACGGCGCCATCCCGGTGTCGCCCAGGAGCCCCGCCGCGGCCGCCCCCGCGACCGCGCCCGCCTTGAGCGCCGCCTCGATGTCCGCGCCGTCGAGCCGGGCGGCGAGATATGCCGCGTTGCACGCGTCGCCGGCGCCGACCGGGTCGTGCTCGACCACAGGCACGGGGGGCTGTTCACGCCAGACGCCGTCCGGTCCGAGCGCGGCGATGCCGGCGGCGCCGCGCTTGACCACGACCTCCGTCGGTCCGAGCGCTGCGCACGCTCGGGCGAGCGACTCGGCGCCGAGGCCGTCCGCGATCACGGCGAGCTCATGTTCGCCGCCGATCAGGACGTCGCAGCGACGGACGAGCGGGCGGATGAGGTCTGCCGCGCGTTCCGTTCCCCACAGTCCGGGACGCAGGTTCGGGTCGACCATGCGAATGCCCGCGGCTCGATCGAGGAGCTCGATCGCCGCCCGTTGCGGCCCCGCGCCGAGCATCGCGGTGATCCCCGTGACGAGCACCGCGCGTGCATCCTCGATGGGGACGTCGTCGAGATCGTGCGCATCCAACGCGCTCGCCGCCGAACCCGCGCGCAGGTACGCAAGCCCGCCGTCGCGATCGCGGAACATCGCACCTGTCGGGCGTGTCGGGTCGACGATCACCCACCGCATGTCGACGCCCTCGCGCTCGAGGGCGTCGCGGACGCGGTCACCGGCATGGTCGGCCCCGAGCCGGCTCACCCACGCTACGCGCAGCCCGGCGCGAGCGAGCGCGACGCAGGCGTTCGACTCCGCGCCGCCGTGCGTGGCGTGGAACGACGTCGCGGTCGCGAGCGGTCCGTCCGCCGCGACGAGCGACAGCATCGTCTCGCCGAGCGCGATGACATCGAACCGCTCGGTCATCGCCGGATCGCGCCCATCACGGCTGCGGCGCGCGCGGCGATGCCCTCGATATCGGATGCCGACGCGGGCGGCGCCCCGCCGACAAGGATCGATCCGAGACCGACGCAGGTCGCGCCGGCGTCCAGGAACGCGGGGACGTCCTCGGGCTCGATCCCACCGGTCGGCAGGAGCGGCACGTCCGGGAACGGCCCACGCAGCGCCCGGATGTAGGCCGGGCCGCCGACGGGCGCCGCAGGGAAGACCTTCACCGCCGTGGCCCCTGCCCGACGCGCCATGACGAGCTCGGTCGCGCTGAGCACGCCAGGGATCGGCTCCATGCCCACATCGAGCGCCGTCTCGATCACGTCGGGCAAGCACGACGGCGACACCACGAACGACGCGCCGGCGTCGCGGCTCGCACGCACCTGATCCGGCGTCAGCACGGTCCCGACGCCGATCGTGCGGCCGGCGTCCGCCGCGGTTCGGACCGCTTCGAGCCCGCCCGGTGTGTCGACCGTTACCTCGAGCAAGGGGATGCCGACGTCCGCGAGGACCTCGAGCGCCGCCCAGACGTTGCCGCCCTGCCGATAGCGGACGATCGCGAGCACAGGGCCCTGCTCGAGGATCGTCATCGCGGCGCCTCCGCGGCCGTCCGACCGGGCGACCCGCCGTCGCCGCACGCTGTCTTGACTGCCGTCGGTCGGGCAGACTAGCATCCGCCAGAATAGTTAGGAAACTTTCCTTTGAGCTATCGCGGGGGCTCCACGTCGATCGAGACGACGACCGTCACGGGCACGCCGAGCCTGCTGCGCGCGATCAACGAGCGAACGGTGCTCGACTGCGTGCGACGGATCGGTCCGATCTCCCGCGCGCAGCTCGCCCGCGAGACGGCGCTGTCGAAGCCGACCGTCTCGCAGGCGCTGGCCGGACTCCAGCAGGCGGGCCTCGTGCGTGAAGCCGGACGGTCCAAAGGGGGCAAGGGCCCGACCGCCATCCTGTATCAGCTCAACCCGCGTGCGGGCTGGGTGGTCGGCATCGACGTCGGCCGGAACTGGGTGCGTGCCGCGATCGCGGATGTCACTGGCGCCTTCGTGGCTCGTCGCGACGAGCGCGCAAGGGTTCGGAGCGCCGAAACGCTGATCTCGCAGATCGGCGAGATCGCTCACGGCCTTGCCTCGGACGCCGGCATCAAGTGGCGCCAGGTGACCGTCGCGGCCGTCGGCAGCCCCGGCGTCGTGCACCCGGGTCGCGAAGAGGTCGAGCTCGCGCACAGCCTGCCCGGATGGGGACGTCAAGGGCTCGTTGAGCTGGTCCACCGCGAGCTCGGCACTAACACCATCTTCGAGAACGACGTCAACCTCGCCGCGCTGGGCGAGCGATCGCACGGTTTGGGCCGCGACGTCGATGAGTTCGTCTACCTCCACATCGGCACAGGCGTCGGGCTCGGCATCGTCATGCACGGTGAGCTGTACCGAGGCGCGGGCGGCGCCGCCGGTGAGGTCGGGTACCTGCCCTTGTGGGGAACCGACGTTCTCGCGCCTGAGAGTCGCAGGCGCGGCGCGTTGGACCGCGCCGCAAGCGCCGGCGGCGTCGTCGAGGCCGCCAAGCGCGACGGCATGACCGGCTCGCTCACCGGCGAGCGAGTCTTCGCGGCGGCCGTCAAGGGCGACCGCGTGGCGAAGCAGGTCGTGGCGCAGGAGGCGGACCGCATCGCCATGACGATCGCGGCCGTGGCCGCCGTGCTCGACCCGGCGCTCGTGATCCTCGGCGGCGGGATCGGGGCCAACGCCGAGCTGCTCGACCCCGTCCGTGCGCGGGTCCTGGAGCTCTCGCCGTTCCGGCCGGCGATCGAGGCCTCTGAGCTGCGAGAAGAAGCGACGTTGTACGGCTCCGTCTCGATGGCCCTGCAGGCCGCACACGCTCGGCTCTTCGACCGATCGGCAACCGCTTGAACCCTTCCGCACCGTCCGTCACGTACGTCTCGAAGAGGGAGACACCGGGCCGAGCCCGGAGGAGGAGGCAACGATGAAACGGTGGGCTCCGGTCCTTGTGGCGGTCGCGCTGGTCGCGATCGCCTGTAGCTCGGGTGGCAACAGTTCCTCGCCCCAGACGATCAACCCCAGTGAATCGCACGCGCCGGTGACGCTCTCGATGTGGAGCGAGTGGACGTCGCCGTCCGAGACGAAGGTCTTCAACAAGATCTTCGACGGGTTCCATCAGCAGTACCCCTGGATCACGGTCGACAGCCGCACCGGGCTCACCGACAACAAGATCACGGCCGCCATCAACGCCGGTCAGCCGCCGGACTCGGTGCTGTCGTTCGGTGTCGACAACGTCGGGCTGTGGTGCAGCACCGGTGCGTGGATCGACATGACGCCCTACATCAACGGGCCGGATGGGGTCGACATGACCAAGACGTTCCCGGCCTCGGCATTGACGTACACGAGCTACAACGGCAACCAGTGCTCGCTCCCGTTCCTGACCGACGTGACGGGGATGTACTACAACCTCGACATGTTCAAGGCCGCGGGCATCTCGGGGCCGCCGAAGACCACCGACGAGCTCATGCAAGACGCGCAGAAGCTCACCCAGTTCAACTCGGACGGCTCGATCAAGGTCGCCGGGTTCGTGCCCTGGCTCGGGTACAACTGCTGCGGCAACACGTCGCTCAGCTTCGGCCACATGTTCGGCGCCAAGTGGCTCGACGACCAGGGCAACCCCGCGTTCGCCTCGGACCCGAAGTGGGCCGAGATGTTCACCTGGCAGAAGAAGTTCATCACCGACGTCTACGGAGGCGGCGACTTCCAGACGGGCGTCGACAAGCTGCAGCGGTTCATCGCCGGGTCCGCCGACGAGTTCTCATCGCAGAACGACTTCGAGATCGGCCGCGTGGCCATCACGCTCGACGGCGAGTGGCGCGCCGGGCCGAACTTCATCGGGCAGGACGCCCCGGACCTGAACTACGACACCGCCCCGATGCCCACCTCGCCGGACAACACGCAGGCGTACGGCTCGGGGGTCGCGGGTGGAACCGTGATCGGCATCCCGCGCGGATCGCAGCACGAGGCCGAGGCATGGCTCTTGATGAAGTACATGGCCACCGACACGAACACGCTCGTCTACATGGCGAACAACGCGTACAACGTGCCGACGACGAACGC
>DATAPH010000045.1:0-23215 GCA_036265325.1 Actinomycetota bacterium
CCGCATCATCCGCGGGCCGACCGATGCCCGCTCGACGAGGAGCTCCGGTGTGATCGGCGCGGGCGAGAACTTCCGGATCGTGAGCGTTGGACCGCGGAGCGAGAGAGGCGGCACGATCGCGTGAACCCGCGAACCGTCCGGAAGTCGAGCGTCCACCCATGGTGACGCGTGATCGACCCGGAGGCCCAAGGGTCCCACGATACGTTCGATCAGATGCATGACCGGCTCCTCCCCCTCGAATAGCCGATCGCGCACCCTTTCGATGCGCCCCTCTCGCTCCACGAATACGTCGTCGGGTCCGTTGACCATCACTTCGGTGACCGTCGGGTCCTTCAACAGGGACTCGATCGGCCCGAACCCGACGACGTCGTCGGAGACCTCGTTCACGATGCGATTGAGCTCTCGTTGGGGTAGCAGCGCACCTCGTTGCCGGAGCAGGTCGAGCGCCTCGTCGCGTACGCGAACGCGTCGCTCGGCCGGCGGGGCGCTCGCGAGCCCGCGGGCGTCGATGCGAATGCGCAGTTGATCGCGAACCTCCCGGCGCAACGTGCGAAGCGTGTCAGCGCTCACGCGTGCCCCCGGTCTCATGCGTGGTGCCTGTGCCGGTGAGGACGTGATCGGTCCGTAGGTCGGGGTGGTCGTCCGGACCGTGCCGCTGGAATCGAACAGGACCAGGAAGGTGCGAGCCCGGTAGAGCATGCTCGCGTCCGCCCACTGTGTCCCGGTCAGACACGAACCTCCCGGAGCCGAGGACGGGATGTTCGTGAACCCGCACGACCGAGTGGCCAGCGTCGTCCATGTGAAGCCGTCGGCCGACGACTGGAGTGAGACGGAGATGTTCAGCTGCGCCAGTCGCGTCGAGCCGTCGTAGTAGCCGCGACCCTTGGCCGCAACCTGCCAGCCCGCGCTCCGCACGGAGCACGCCGAGTGATGGCCGCCCGTCTTCGTGGTCTTCCATGCGCTGCACGCCGTCCCTACGTTCGCTTGCGCCGGTGCCCCGATCGCCACCGTCGCGACGATCACGACGGCAGTTGCGATCTGTCGTATCCGCACCTCTCGTCTCCCCTTCCCCTCCACGGGCCTGGCCACGGAGAGGCCGGCAACGGCCGGCGCGACGGAGCACCCGGTCGATGAGGGAGAGGACATCGAGGGACGTCACGCGGCACCTCGGAGTTCCGCGGCGGAGGCGAGCAGATGATCGCTCAACCTCGCCACGGCTCGCGCCGCACGCGTCCGCGGCGGCAGCAGCCTGCCGTGGTCCTGCAGACGGGGCACCGATGCATCGAGCGAGACCACCGCGTCGGGGGACCGACCGAAGACCCGCTCGACATCCGCGGGTACCACCTCCCCGCGTGCCGCCCGGTTGACGACGAACGACGTCCGGTCCTCGACGCCGTCGGGCGCGAGCCGCGCCAGCGTGCGCACGGTCGCGCGGAACGACGCGATGTCGAGCGCGAGCACCTCGACCACGGCGTCGGCAGCGCGCAGACAGGCGCGCGTGGCCTGATCGACGCCGAGGCCCGTGTGCAGGATCACCACATCGGCGGCGGCCGCAGCGAGTTCGACCAGCCGCGCGAGCGATCGCTCGTCGGGTCCGGGCAGGTCCGGCGGCGCCGCCACGATCACGCCGAACCCCTCGTGGTGCGGGAACACCGCCTCGGTGAAGGAGCCAGGCGTCATCTCGTCGACGACGTCACAGAGCTCCGACACCGGATGTAACCCCTCCGTGCCGTCGGCGATCCCCAGGGCGGTCGCGACGTCCCCGCCGAACGGATCGACGTCGATCAGGACCACCGACCGGTCGGCCGAGATCGCGGCGCGGGCCAGATGCGTCGCAACGAAGGTGCAGCCTGCGCCTCCACGCGAGGCGTGCACCGCGATCACCGTCGCTCGACGCTCGAGGTGCTTGGCGCCGACCGCGAATCCGTCGACGTGCTCCATCAGCCGATCGCGCTCCTCGGGCCAAACGGTGAACCCACGGACCCCCGCGGAGATCGCCGCGCGAAGCGCGGCGATCGACTCTCGGCTCGCGATCGCCACGCACGGGGTCGTTGCCGGCACGGCACCGGCGAACCTCGGCTCGGCGATCACGAGATCCGGCTCCAGCTGGGTGACCGCGTCGACGATCTGTCGCTCACCATCCGCGGTGGCGACGACCCGTACGGCGCCGCTGCGATCGAGGAAGTGCAAGACCTCGTCGAGCACCTCCGGCGCCTCGATAGCGAGGACGACGCGCGTCGACCGTTCCATCCCTGTTCCCTTCTCCACCGAACGCGCGCAGACGCGCGGCGTTGCCGCTCGAGGAAGCCTCAGGGGGTGGCCGATGCAGATGACCGCGCCGACCGAACGAACGCTACCGGCGGGTCGCCGCGGTGTTGATCCCCAGACCGACCCATCTCTCGTTCTTGTCGGGGGATGTGCACGTGCGCTTCGTCACGGCCCCACAGTGCACGGTGACGAGGACGCAGAACGCAGTGCGGCCCGGGGCGAAGCCCCGGGCCGCTGAGGTCGATCCGAGCGCGAACTCAGGTGATCTTCATGATCCC
This sequence comes from Actinomycetota bacterium, assembly GCA_036265325.1. Lineage (GTDB taxonomy): Bacteria > Actinomycetota > UBA4738 > UBA4738 > HRBIN12 > AC-51. The sequence goes on from DATAPH010000045.1 coordinate 2,547, forward strand.
CTTCACCACGTCGACCTTGGCGCTGTCGCCCGCCGACCGAGCGATCAGCTTGAGCGAACGCGACGTCCCGTGGTGGGCCGTCTTCTTCGAGGAGATGGTGATGACGACGGTCCGCTGGCCGCCGGCGGGCACCGTCACCCAGTACGTCCCCGATGTGACGCTGCCCTTGATGTTGTGGCCACCTGTCGCGTAGCTGATCGAGAAGCCGCCGCCGGAACCCGTCCCGCTCAGGAAGAACGAGTCGGTGACGTGGGCGTCGTTCTGCAGGTGGACGAACAGATGCTTCTTCCCGCCCGGCGCCATCTTGACGGTCTTGACCTGCCTGGCCCCGGACGTGTTGTAGATCCCGTTGCCCGCGTACCCTGCGCTCTTGTGCTTCGAGATCGACAGGTCGGGCCGGTACCTGGCCGGACTTCCGCCCGTCAGCGAGCGCACCGTGATCGGGATGTGCCGGTCGATCTTGGTGCCGTCGCCGAGCTGGCCGCCGGTGCTATCGATCGGCGCGAGGTCGTGCACGCCGTGGTTCGCGCCGAAGCACTTCACCGCGCCGGAGTTGGTGACCAGGCAGGTCATGCCCGTCTTCTGGTAGCCGCCGGCCGAGATCTGCGCCACGCCCGAACCGGACCGGTAGACCGTCACAGCGGTGGACCTGTTCTTGGTCGTACCGTCCCCCAGCTCCCCGGACTCGTTCGCGCCCCAGCACTTCGCCGCTCCCGAGGTGGTGACGGCACAGGTGTGGTTGTACCCGGCCGAGATCGCGGCGACCCCCGAAAGGCCGGACACCGTCACGGGGTGCGTGCTGTCCGTGGTCGTTCCGTTCCCGAGCTCGCCGGTGTTGTTGTTCCCCCAGCACTTGACCGTGCCGCCGGTCATCAGCGCGCAGGTGTGGTCGAAGCCCGCCGAGACCTGGTCGACGGTCCCTCCGAGGCCCGTCACGTCCACCGGCGACAGCCTGTCGCTCTTGGCGCCGTCGCCGATCTCGCCGTGCTTCCCCTGGCCCCAGCACTTGACGCCGCCGGCATTCGTGACCCCGCACGTGTGGTCCCAGCCGGCCGAGATCTGCGTGATCCCGCTCAGCCCCGCGTCCACGGGCGTGCGCTGCGATTGCCGATCCCCGGTGCCGAGCTGGCCGTTACCGTTGTACCCCCAGCACCAGACCGTTCCAGTGGTCTTGAGCGCGCAGCCGGAATCGAAGCCGAGCGTGACCTGCTGGACCCCGCTGTTCAAACCCTGCACCTGGGCCGGATTGATCCGTGTGATGAGCGAGCCGTCGCCGAGCTCGCCGTCGCCGTTGTGACCCCAGCATTTGACGCCACCGCCGTTCGTCACGGCGCACGAGTGGTCCCACACCGCCTGCACATCCTGGACGCCGGCCTTCAATCCTTTCACGGTCGTCGGTTGGAGCCGGTCGACCTTGGTGCCGTCGCCGACCATGCCGACCGCGTTGAAGCCCCAGCATTTCGCGGCGCCCGCCGTCGTGCGCACGCAGGCGTGCACCGCACCGGCGGATACCGAAGAAACGTTGACCGCTTGCGCCGCAGGCGCCGCGATGACGAGTGCGCCGGCCACCAAGCCGACCGCTGCGACGATGCGCGTCAGATGCGACCCCCGGGGGGTGAGATGCATGATGGTGTTCCTCCTCTTCGTTGAGCCGAGCCCGGCGACGCGCGGGCGGATCCTTCGTACCCGCGTCGCGTGGAGCCACACCCTAGCCGCGGGATCCGGATAGGGACAAGGGACGACACGAGGTCGGGACCCTCGGCCTAGGACCATCGCCGGCTCCACGATGCGGCGGAACCAACCGACGCTCCTGACGGTCACACGCGCGAGCCATGGCTAGCCTGACTGTGATGACCGCACGCGTGACGGAGCGGCGGCGACGACTCGCGTTCGGGGCGATGGTCGCGGTCCTGGTCCTCGGCGGCGCCTTGGCGCTCGGCCGAACCGACCGGGGCGAAGCGGCGCATCCGACCCCGAGCGTGCGGGTCCGCTCACCCGCCGCGCCGCAACCCACCTCCACCGGCGCCGACCCGTCGTCGCAGACGCCGGGAGCCTGGCTCGCCTGGATCACGGGGTCGCTGCCGCCCGGCGTGTCGGCCCGGGCGGCGGCCACGCCGGCCCTCGGGCGACGGTGATCGTCGCGGGCGATACCCGCTGGATGACGTCCTCGCGCGACGCGGATGGATCGGTGGTCGATCGACCCGCGCCGCCCTTCGAGATCCCGATCGACGCGTTCTCGGTCGATCCCGCGGCATACGCGCCGTTCCTCCCGCCCAACGTCCGGAACGGGATGACCGATGCGCTGCGCTCGGGCCAAGCGGTCCTCGGCGCATCCAGCGCGAGCTTCGGCACCTCGGTGTCGGCGGCTCGATGACGTTCGGGTCCCGAACCATCCGCGTGGGCGCGACGTGGGCTGGAGCGAGATGCTCGTGTCGCGCCCCGTCGGACGATCCATCGGGATCGTCGACGACCGCTACCTGCTCGCGCAGCCATCCGGGCAGATGACGCTCCCCCGGTTCGAGGCGACCATGCATCACCTGATCCCGGCCACGGCGATCCGGATGGTGCCGCCGGCCGGCTCCGCCTACATGCGCATCGCCTCCGGCGTGAACCCGCCGATCGTGATGAAGGAGATCTTCGGCGAGTTCTCCGCGTACCCGCAGAGCGCGGACCCCGCGTACCTCACCGTCGATCCGAGGTGGTACGACGCCCATATCGTCACGCGGAGCGTGCCGATCCTCGGATTAGTCACCTGCAACCGCCGGCTGTTCCCAGCGCTGATCAGGGCCTTGACCGACGTCCAGCAGGCTGGCCTGGGGAACGAGCTCCATTGCTACTCGGGGTGCTACGCAGCCCGGACCGTCGCCCGCCCGCCCGACGGCCCCGCCCTCCCAGCACGCCTACGGCGCGGCGATCGACATCAACGCCCCCGAGAACCCGTACGGCGCGCAGCCCACGACGGACCCTCGCATCGTGCGGATCTTCCAACGTTGGGGGGGTTCCTGTGGGGCGGGAAGTTCCTCACACCGGACGGGATGCACTTCGAGTACGGCGCTCCGCCGCAGGCCACATCCGGCGGGTAGCTCCTTTCGTGGCCCGGCGGTAGGCTCGGCCGATGGCGATGGTGACGCTGCGCGCGCCGTTGAAGGACCTCGCCGGAGGCAACCGCGACCTCGAGATCGACGGCGGCACGGTCGGCGACGTCCTGCGAACGCTCGAGGCGACATGGCCCAAGACCTCCGGCTGGATCTTGGACGAGCACGGCGCTGTGCGCCGCCACGTCAACGTGTTCCGCAACGGTGAGCCGGTCGACGCGACCACAGCGCTCGATGCCGATGACCATCTCCAGGTGCTTCCATCGATCACGGGAGGAACGTGATGCCCGAACTGCTGGTGGGGACGAAGAAGGGACTGTTCGTGCTGTCCGGCGACGGCGGCGACTCGTACCGCATCACGACACGCGCCTTCGCCGGCGATGTCGTCGAGTACGCGATCCGCGATCGCCGGACCGGGCGGTACTACGCGTCGGTGACGTCGGGGTTCTACGGGCCGCGGCTGATGTTCACCGACGATCCACCCGGGGAGTGGCGGCAAGCCTCCGGTATCGCGTTCGCCGACGGCGACGACGTCTCGCTCGAACGCATCTGGAAGATCAAGCCGGGCGAGGCCGATGGCCAGCTCTGGGCGGGCACCGACCCGGCGGCCCTGTGGGAATCACGCGATGGCGGCGAGACCTGGTCGCGCAACGAGGCGCTCTGGAAGGAACGCCTCGCCGGCGACTGGCAGCCCGGTGGTGGCGGCCTCGCGTTGCACTCGATCTGTCCGTGGCCGGGGGATCCGATGAAGCTCGCCGTCGGCGTGTCGGCTGCCGGCGTGTGGATCACCGACGACGGCGGCGAGTCGTGGCGGACCGGCTTCGCTGGCATCGTCCCCGACTACATGCCCGAGGACGCGCGCGAAGAGACGAACCAGCTCTGCATCCACAACATGCATCGCGCACAGGCGCGGCCGGAACGGCTGTTCATGCAGTTCCACGGCGGGGTGTACCGCAGCGACGATCAAGGCGAGACCTGGAAGGACATCCACGAGGGTCTCCCTTCGCCCTTCGGGTTCCCGCTCGTGACCGACCCGGCCGACCCGGATAGCGCGTTCCTGATCCCGATGACGGGCGCCGAAGACCGCGTCGTCCCCGGCGGCGCGCTCGCGGTGTTCGGCACGCGCGACGGCGGCGCCACGTGGTCCCGCCAGGGCGAAGGGCTTCCGACCGAGGCCTACGTGACGATCCTCCGGCAGGCCCTCGACAGCGACGGCGAAGGCGACCGGATGGGCCTGTTCTTCGGTGCCACCTCGGGTGAGGTGTTCGGGTCGGCCGACGCCGGTCGCTCCTGGTTCACGGTTGCACCGCGGCTCGCGCCGGTCACGAGCGTGCGGGTCGCGTAAGCACCCCCGCCCGGTTACCCGATGTCAGAGGGCGGTCCTAGGGTGGAGCCCATGGGAGACGTCATCTCGCTCCAGACGTACCGTGACGACGTCGTCGCGCCACGCGAGATGCTCAGCCGCCTCGACGAGGCGGTGGCGAAACTCGACCCGCTCGTGCGCGCGCGGGCATCGGGCATCTCGCCCACTGTCCAGCGCGAGCTTCGGGCGATCGCGATAGCCGTCAACGCCGGCCGGCCGCGCCAAGCGGCGCGGCGCGCCGAGCGGCTCGCAGGGCTCCTGCAGCACCCCGCCTCGGGTTGAGCGCTCCCGGCCGGAGCGGAACACGGCCGTACACTCGCCGACTGACATGGATGCGCTGGAACGGCGCGCGCTCAACCGCGGCCTGGTGACGTTCGTCGCGGTGGCCTTGATCGGGTCGATCATCGTGTGGCTCGGCGGGCGAACGAACGCAGGGTCTGCGCCGCCCACGTCCTCCAGCGGCCCCTCCCAGAGCGCATCCGTCCCTGTCCCGACGCCCGAGGCGTGGCTCGCGTGGGTCCCGGGCGGGCTGCCGTCCGGCTTCGGCGACCTCGTCAGCACGGTGCCCGACGTCACCTCAGCCACGACCGCCACGGCCGACATCGCGTGGATGACGACCTCGCTCGATGCCAACGGCGACGGCGTCGACCAACCGCTCCCGCCAGACATGATCCCGATGGACACGACCGGGGTCGATCCGACCTTCGCGGCGTTCCTTCCCGCGCCGGAGAACCAACTCGTGGAGAACCTCCAGCCGGGCGAAGGCATCCTGTCCGAATCCGAGGCGAACCTCCGCGGCCTGGGGACGGGCGCGACGCTGCTGTTCCGCGGCGATCAGAAGGTGAAGATCATCGGCACGCTGCCCGACGCGCTGATGGGCGCGTATGAACTGTTGGTGCCGCGTGAGACCGGCTTGAAGATCGGCGTGACGACGGAGCGATACGTCTTGTTCCACGTCAAGCCGAACGCCTCCGTCACCGCCGACGACCTGATCCCCGCGTTCCAGGATCTGCTCCCGGCCCAGACCCCGTATCCGGCGGTCGAGGTTCGCGCGCCGGGCGACACGGCGTACCTCCGCCCGAACGACCGGGTCATGCCGCCACTGTTCCTGAAGGAGCGATTCGGTGAGTTCGAGGCGCACCCCGACAACGCCCACGCGGGCCGGATCGTGATCGAGCGCCGCTGGGTGCAGGACCACATCCAGTCGGCGACGCTGCCCATCCTCGGTTCGATCGTGTGCAACGCCGACATCCTGCCGCTGTTGAAGAAGGCCGTCCATGCGATCGCGGCCGCGGGACAGACGGCATCGATCACCGACGTCGGGTCGTGTTACACGCCTACCCTCGGCGTGCACGATCCGTCCGGCCCGCTCACCCCGGCCGACTGGGGCGTCTCGATCGAGCTGAACCCGTCGTCGAACCCGCCCGGCCAGCAGCCGACCATGCCCAAGGCGATCATCCAGGAGATGTACAAGGTGGGCTTCGGCTGGGCCGGCAACGACGCCTATCCGCAGGGCTCGCTGTTCCGGTATCGAACGGTCAGCGCGGCGCGCGACTAACGGATGGCGTTCCCCGGAGCGCGTTGCCGGGGACGCGACACAGAGCGAGGGGAGCAGGTATCAAGCGCTGTCCGCACGTGTCCCTGGAGCCGGGTTCGTACGCCCCGGGTCCTGGGACATGCCTCCCGCGGCATGACTCGCGCGTGGGTTCTGCTCCCCTCGCGGGTGCCTTTCGGCCTCCCACCCGACCGTACACCCGAAGCTTCGGGCGCGCTACCCCTGCTGCACGCGATCACGCGACCGCACGTCGTTCGCGCGCGCGGAGCGACACCCACACGAGCACACCGGCCACCGCAGCGGCGCCGACGGCGGCGGCCGCGACACCCGCGCGCTTCGGCGGCACGGCATCGGCGATGCGCGACCGCAACCGCACCGGATTGCGGAAGTTGCGGATCTCCCACTCGCGCTGTTCGGCGATGTGCCGAAGATCACGGTCGGGATTGACCGCGACAGGATGGCCGACCTCCTCGAGCATCGGCACATCCGTGACCGAGTCGGAGTATGCGAACGACCCCTCGAGGTTGACGCGCGCGCGACGCGCGAGCGAGCGGATCGCATCAGCCTTCTGCGCCCCGTACGCGTAGAACTCGAGTTCACCGGTGTACCGGTTGTCCGGGCCGACCTCCGCGCGCGTCGCGATCACGCCCGACACGCCGAAATGCCGTGCGAGCGGACGCACGACCTCTTCCGGCGACGACGACACGATGTAGATACGACGGCCCGCCGCTTGGTGTTCGGCGATGAGGTCGAGCGCTTCTTGATAGACGAACGGGTCGATCACCTCGAGGATCACGTCGGCGACGAGCCGCTCGACCTGCGCGCGGTCCCAGCCCTTCGTCAGTTGGAGCATGCCCTCCTTGAGCTTCTCCATCCGCGACTCGTCCGCGCCGATCAACAGGTACACGAGCTGCGCGTAGGCGCCGCGCATCAGCTGACCGCGCGAGACCATGCCCGCCCGGTACAGCGGCCGCCCGAGGGCAAGGGACGACGACCTGCTGATGATCGTCTTATCCAGGTCGAAGAACGCCGCTTCCATCGCCGTCCAATCGTAGGTCACGCTTCCGACGGGGCCGAGAACGTCATCGGTCGGTTCGGCCGTGACCCTGACCCGGGCCACGGTCCGACCGGTAGCCTTGGCGCCGGAGGCGTCAGGGTTCCTGGTGGGCCTCGCGGTCTTCAAAACCGTTGAGGGGGCGACGAGCTCCCTGGCGGGTTCGATTCCCGTCCGCCTCCGCTCTCGCGTTGCCCCGGCCCGGGGCTGCGTTCCCGTGCGCGAAGACCTACGCTTCGGCAACGATGTCGGCAGAGGAAGAGTGGAAAGCGCTGCTCAGCGGGGCCCACGCGGACAGGAGCCAGAAGAGCCCGCTCCGGTTCATCCCGTCGAACCCTCGGTGCAAGCTGTGCAGGGCGCCGTTCCGCGCCCCCGGCGGACTGCTCCTGCGGCCGTTCGGGTTCAAGCCGTGGGCGAAGAACCCGAAGATCTGCGGACGGTGCTTCTCGGAGATGGACAAGCACGCGAAGCGGTGTCCCGCGCCGATGGACGGGGAAGCCGTCGCGGGCGCCGAGGTCGAGCTCTCCATGCTGTTCGCCGACGTGCGAGGCTCGAGCAAGATCGCCCGGCAGATGCCGGTCAGCGACTTCACCCGGCTGATGAGCCGGTTCTACGAGGTTTCCAAGGACGTCTTGTTCGGGGCCGACGCGATCGTTGAGAAGTTCGTCGGCGACGAGGTCGTCGCGCTCTTCCTGCCGTTCATGACGGGACCCGATCACGCGGGCGTCGCGCTCCAGGCGGCCGAGGATCTCCTCCGCGCGACCGGGCACGCAGATCCGAGCGGACCGTGGGCGCCGCTCGGGGCCGCGGTGCACACGGGCACGGCTTTCGTCGGCATCGTGGGGTCGCGCGGATCGAGCGACTTCACCGCGCTGGGCGATCCCATGAACCTCGCCGCGCACCTCGCCTCGCAGGCCGCGATCGGCGAGATCTTGGTGACCGACGCGGCGCTGCTTGCCGCAGGCCGCCCGCGCGACGGCCTCGAGCACCGGCACCTGTCGCTCAAGGGATATCCCGCCGACGCGGTGGTCTACCAGGTCTCGTGAGCGCGGTCGCGCGAGCCCTCAAGATCCACACCGGCGAACGCCGCGTCGCCCTCTCGCTTATCGCGCTGTCGTTCATCGTGATGGCGGGCCAGGTGATCGGCCAGAGCGCGGCGACGGCTTTGTTCTTCGACCGAGTCGGCACCGATGCGCTGCCGACCGTGTACCTGCTCCAGGGCGCGAGCTGTCTCGCGTTGATGCTCGTGATGACGGGCGCGCTCGGCAGGACGGACCAGCGGCGCGCCTTCCTGGTGATGGGCGCCGGCCTCGCAGTCGTCGTGTTCGGGGAACGAGTTGCGCTGCTCGGTGGGGCGACGTGGGCATATTGGGTGCTGTGGCTGACCGTCGCACTCGCCGTGCTGGTCCAGACCGTCTTCGTGTGGGGCATCGCCGGGATGGTGACCGACACCCGACAGGCCAAGCGGTTGTTCCCGTTGTTCGCGGCCGGCGGGATCCTCGGGTCGGTCCTCGGCGGGCTCCTGACAGCGCCGCTCGTCCACCTCGTCGGCGCCGCGAACCTGTTGCTCGCTTGGGGAGTCACCTTGGTTGCGGCACTGGCGCTCGCACGCTGGATCCTTCCGGCCGCACAAACCCATGTCGTCAAGCGGCCGTCGCGAGCCGGTCCTGTCGCCGACCTCGCCTCGGCGCTCCGCTACGTGTTGCGGTCGCGGCTCCTCGTGTGGATGACGCTGGCCGCCGTGCTCTTCTCGGTTCTCTTCTATTCGTTGTTCTTGCCGTGGGCTGCGGCGGCGGCCGCCCGCTACCCCACCGCGGACGGCGTCGCGGCGTTCATCGGGCTCTTCTCGGCTGTGACCACCGGTGCCGCGTTCCTCGTGTCCGCGGGATTGACCAATCGCTTATTCGTGCGCTTCGGCATCGCCCTTGCGATGTTGGTGCTGCCGCTGCTGTACGTCGGCTCGTTCGGGATCTTGCTGGTGACGTCGACGTTCGCTGTCCTCGTCGGCGTCCGAGCCGTGACCGGCATCTGGCTCCAGGGGGTGGCGTCGCCGGCCTGGGAAACACTCACCAACGTCGTGCCGTCGGATCGACGCGATCAGGTGCGCACGTTCCTGAACGGCGGCCCGTCGCAGGCCGGCACGGCGATCGCGGGCGTGATCGCGCTGGTCGGCACCAACGTGCTCACACCGCGTCAACTGACGCTCGTGGGGCTGGTGGCCGCCGTGCTGACCCTCGCGGTCACATGGGCGATCAAGCGCTCGTACGCGACCGCGCTGGTCGACGCCCTCCGCGCAGGGCGGCCGGTGTTCTCGGACGAGGCCAGCCGTGTGGCGCCCTTCCCCCTCGACGGCGATGCCCAGGCCATCGACACCGTGCTCGGCGCCGCTGACGACGCGAGCGCGTCGGTCCGGCGCCTCGCGATACAACTGCTCGCCGGCCAAGAGGACGAGCGCGCGCGGAAACGCCTCCGAGCCGCCGTAGACGACGAGGACGCCGGCGTTGGCGCGCTCGCGGCCGCATGCCTCGCCGGTGACGACCCGGCGCTCGCCGAGTTGCTCCGCACGCTTGGGAACGATCCGGACCCAGGGGTCCGCGCCTCGACCGTATCGGCGCTGGCGGTCGCGCCGGCAGCGGTTGGGGTGCCGATCGCCGAGAAGGCCGTTCGAGACCCCACGCCGGGTGTGCGGGCGTCGGCGCTGCGCGCCCTCACCGCTCTTGACCCGAGCGCGGCACGGGGGCCGGCCATCGCGATGCTCCGAGACCCCAGCGCCGTCGTTCGTCACGCCGCCGCGACCGCGGCAGCCGCTATCGCTGACGGGACGGTCCCCGCGCTCGTCGATGCCCTCCACGAGCCGGCCTCGCGTGACGCGGCGCTCGACGCGCTCGCGCACGCGGACCTCGACGGTCGAGGACCGGAGATCGACGACTTCGCACAAGGGGTGCTCGCCGACGCGGCGCGTGACCGCGACCTCGCCGACGCGTTGACCGGCGATGACGACGCCACGGCGCTCCTGCGGGATGCGGTGCTCGCTCGCGGCCGTGCGACCGGCCGCACCGCGTTCCGCGCCTTGTCGCTCACGCATGAGGACGGCGCCTCGCTACGCGCCGCTGTCGAAAACCTCGATGCGGCCGACGGCGCGCAGGCCGCCACCGCGCTCGAGACCCTCGAGTCGACGAGCGCCCAGACACTCGTTCGCCCGTTGATCCCGCTGTGGGACCGCTCCGAACCTCGGCACCTCGAGGGGACGTCGGATGCGATCGAACGCGCGGCGCACGACCCCGACCCGTTCATCGCGATGTGCGCCGAGCTGGTTCTCACCCGAACGGCAGGCCGTTCACACACCCCAACGGAAGGAACCCCGATGGACGTCCACACCACGATGCCGGCTATGGAACGCGTGCTGTTCCTCCGGAAGGTGCCGTTGTTCGACGAACTCGAGCCCGCGGATCTGTTGCCGATCGCGGAGGTGGCCGACGAGCAGCTCTTCTCGGATGGCGACCGCCTCGGCGCAGACGGCGAGATGGGTGACGGCATGCACGTGATCGTCACCGGCGCGGTGCGCGTGCGAATCCGCGACGAGACGATCGCCGAGCGCGGGCCCGGCGACGTCGTCGGTGAGCTCTCGCTGATCACGGCTCGTCCGCGGATGGCCGACCTGATCGCCGAAGGCGACGTCCGTACGATCTGGATCACCCGTCGTGCCTTCGAAGGCATGGTCCACGACCGTCCCGATGTGGCGATCGGCGTGATGCGGGTGCTCGCGACGCGCTTGGCCGAGCACGGGCCCGATCAGGCTCCGCAGCACACTGCCGGCTGAACGCGATTCGATCCGGCGCTACCGCACCTGCCGACACCGGGGGTACGCTCGCCGCCCACGCTGACCGCAGGAGGTTCTCACCGATGTCCGACGCGATCCGCTCGTACTCCCGCAACTCCACCTTCAAGATCTTGTCGCCCGAGCAAGAGAAGAAGATCCACGAGTCGTGTCTGCAGGTGCTCGAGCAGACCGGCGTCAGCACCACCAACAAGCGACTCCTCCAGGTGATGGCCGACCACGGCCAAAAGGTGGACTTCGACGAGATGCGGATCCGATTCGATCCGGACTTCGTCGAGCAGCAGCGGAAGAAGGCGCCGCGCAACTACACGCTGCACGCGCGCAACCCCGAGTACGACCTTCCACTCGGCGGCGAGCGGGGGTGGCTGTCGACCGACGGCTGCCCCGCGCACGTGTGGGACATCGACACCTTGCAGCGCCGCTACTCCGCCAAGGAAGACATCACGCGGTTCACGACGGTCGCCGATGCGCTCCCGCAGGTCGGCATCCAATGGCAATGCTGCGCCGCCAACGACAAGCCCGTCATGGTGCGCCCGATGCACGAGACGCACGCGCAATGGCACGCGACGAGCAAGCACATCATGCAGATGACCGCGATCGACCCGTTCAACGCGAAGGGCCTCGTCGATATGTGCCGGGTGATCGCCGGCGGCGCGAACGAGTTGCGCGCGCGGCCGATCATGTCGAACTTTCAGTGCTCGATCTCACCCCTGCACTGGGACGAGCCGACGGTCGACGCGATGGAGATCTTCGCAGAGGCGGGCATCCCGGTCGGGATGTGCGCGATGCCGCTCGCCGGCGCCAGCGCGCCCCTGTCGGTCGCCGGGCTCATGGTGATCGCGAACGCGGAGATCCTGTCGGGCTTCACGATCCTGGAGACGCTCGTGCCGGGCGCGAAGACGTTCCACGTCAGTTACAACACGACGATCGACATGAACACCGGCGAGCTCAACCCCGCGTGGGGCGCCAACGACATCTTTGCGGAGATGGGGTCAGCGCAGATGGGCCAGTACTTCAACGTCCCGACGTGTCACGGCGCCTACGGCACGGGATCGAAGGCGAGCGACTGGCAGTCCGGTGCGCAGGCCGGCCTTGCCGCGATGGGCGCGATGTTGGTTCCTGGCGACATGCTCACGGGGATCGGCTCCCTCTACGGGGACTCGGTCTCGTCGATCACCGAGCTGATGCTCGGCGCGGAGATCTACGAGATCGCCGCGGGCTGGTCCGACGGGTTCGCGTTCGACGACGAGTCGCTCGCCCTGGACGCGATCGACAACGTCGGGCCTGCCGGACACTTCCTCGACCAGGAGCACACGCTGATCCACATGCGGGAGTTCTGGCGCGAGACCCACATGAACCGGATGACGTGGGACGCGTGGGAAGCGGCCGAGCGTCCGGACCCGCAGGTGTCGGCCAACAACAGGGCGCGGGAGATCCTCGCCACGCACGAGCCGATGCCGCTGCCGGACGGCATGCAAGAGGAACTCGACAAGATCATGGACGCCTACGAGGCCGAAGCGCTCGCGACCGAACAGGCGGTGTGACACGGCCGGCGAGCGGCCGGCGACGGAACGAGCGCGAGGGAGACGCGCACATCCGAAGCATGACGCCCGGGGATGACATCCCGGGGCAACCAGCACGGTACCCTGGGCCGCCATGACGCTCCGGATCTTCATCTCCGTGGATATGGAGGGCATCGGCGGCATCACCACCGCGCGCCAAACCACCCGCGGCACCGACGACTACAGCTGGGCGCGCCAGCTCATGACGCAGGAAACGAACGCCGCGATCGCCGGCGCCGCCGACGCCGGCGCACTCAAGATCGTCGTCTCGGACTCCCACGGCGACATGGGCAACCTTCTGCCGCTGGAGCTCGATCCTCGCGCCGAGCTTGTCCAAGGCACGCCGAAGCTTCCGTGGAGCATGATGACCGGCATCGAGGAAGGATTCACCGGCTGCGTGTTCCTTGGCTATCACGCCGGCGCAGGCACCGGCGCGGCGATCCTGGATCACACGTTCACGGGCTGGTTCGCCGACATCCGTGTGAACGGCCTCTCCTGGAACGAGACGCTTCTCAACGCGGCCCTTGCCGGGACGTTCAACGTTCCGCTGCTGTTCGTCTCCGGCGACGAGGAATGCTGCAACCAGGCCACCGCCGCGCTCCCCTGGGTGCGCGCGTTCGCGACCAAGACCGGGTTCGCCGCGATGTCGGGCCGTTCGAAATCGCCGAAGACCGTTCAGGACGCAACGCGCCGTCTGGTCGCCGAGTCGGTGAAGAACGCCGACAAGGCGCAGGTCTGGAAGCCCGACGGTCCGTTCGCGCTCGAGGCGTTGCTCACGTCGAGCGCCCTCGGCGACATGCTCGCGATCGTGCCCGGCGCGGAACGCACCAGCCCGCGCTCGGTGAAGTTCGAGTGCGCGGACGTGCGCACGATGTACCGGATGCTGCTGACGTGGCTCAACCTCGGTCGCCGCGTCGGCCCGCGCACGCCGGTCGAGTAAGTCCTAGATCGCGACCGTCCGGATCTCGGCAACGCCCAGGTCTGCGGAGACGTCACCGATCTTCGCAGCGATCGGATGGTCGTCGGCGTTCCACACGCGGACCTCGGTCCGGTCCTCGCGCCGCCGAACGTTCGACAGCTGCGCGGGGCCGAGATCGAGCGAGAGGAGGGAGCCCGTTCGGGCAAGCTCGTTGCCGCCGGATGCCGGAGCCTCCACGATCGGCAACGCGAACCGTTCCCATCCCTGAAGGAGCGCGCTGCCCGCCGGCGCGTCCGGCCACAACGCGAGCGAGAACATCGTCTCGCCGTTCATCTGCGCATCGGGGGTCGGCGTGCGCGGGCCCGCGTCCCAGGGACGGGTCGCGAGGCTGCCGCTGATCCGGCCGACACACCGGAGCAGCGTGACGGCCAACGCATCGCCATCGATAAGCTCGTACTCGAAGACGCCCTCGTGCAGCACGCCGACATCCCCAGCGACGACGACGTGACGAGCGGGCCATGTGGCCGAAGCCGACTCGAGCCCGCTGCCCTCTCCCACCAATGGCCGCGTGACCAGCTCGAACGGTGCGCCGGCCAGCGGATGCTCGACCGAGGACGGGAGCGTCACAGCGAGCCGGAGCCGATGGTCGGGGCGGTCGTTGCGGATCACACCGTCGAAACGGATGAATGGCTCGCTGTCCCGGCGGCTCACCCGAGCGCGCACGATCAGGCGATCCCACTCGGCAACGATCTCCTGACCGACGGCGTGGATCGAGGCCGGGGGCGACGGCGCCTGATCCGGTTCGGCGTAACAGAAGTTGTAGAGGTCGCCGACGTCCGGCTCGTCGAGCAGCCGCACCTCGAGGCCGTCGATCACGATCGCGTCGCCGCGCTTTTCGATCTCGACCGGTATCTGCTCCGGCTCCGTGCGAGCGTCGAGGACCGAATAGCCGAGCGGCGAAACGTCCTCGCGCTCGAACGGCGACGGATTGAAACGAACGACGCCCGCTCCATCCTCGACGCGAGATCCCAGCGACGTGAGCGCACGCTCGACGATGTCCTCACCGATCGCACGCGCCTCGGTGAAGCGGCCGTCGACGTCTATCGCAACCTGGTCGTGAGAGCAGCCGCACGCAGAATCGTGCGCCCCGTTCCAGAGCAGCAGCGTCCATGCTCGCCGCAGTTCCTCCGCGGGCCACGCGAACCCGGGCACCAGCGCGGCAAGCGGCTCGGCGTACCGCTCGAGCAGCGCCTCCACCCGCCCCCGTTCGCGCTTCTGGTGGACGCGCGCCGAGTACACGTTCGGCAGAAGGTGCGCTCGAGCCGACGACCGAAGTTCGCCGGTCCACACGGGGAGGTCGTCGGGCGTCGCGCGCCCGTCGACGTACGAAGCCAGGCCGGCGATCCGGACACCCGGCTCGTGCAGCCGGTCCGGAAGCGCGGCGTCAGGACCCGCATGGTCGTACCCGACCATCACGACTGCACGGTCGTCCACCGAGAACGAGCGAAGCGCGTCGACGCTCGCCGCGATCGCCGTCGCGAGCGAGGCCTCGTCGTCGGTCTGTTCGAACGACGCTCCCAGCGAGTAGCCATACGGAAAGTACTCCGTGACGACCTCGCTCCCGTCGGGCGCACGCCATCGGAAGCTGGAACGCTCGATCGATGCCGGGACGCCCCGCCACACCATCGCTCGGTCGAGACCCGCCATCCGCAGCAGCTGCGGCATCTGACCGATGTGTCCGAACTGGTCGGGCATGTACCCGATCCGCAGGGCGCCACCGAGCTCTTCCGCGCGAGCGAGCCCCATCTCGAGGTTCCGGATGTGCGACTCTCCGCTCGTCAGGAACTCGTCCATCTGCGTCACCCACGGGCCGGCCGAAAGCTGCCCCGCACGGACGAGCGCCGCAAGGTCGTCCTCGCGCTCCGGCCGACGCTCGAGATAGTCGTCGATCATCGCGGTCTGCCCGTCGAGGTGGAAATGTGGGAACCCCGCCGCGCCGAGATCCAGGAGCGTGTCCATCATCGTGACGAGGCGCTCGCTGAAGACGGCGAACGGCTCGTACCACTCGCGGTCCCAGTGGGTGTGCGGCACGAGCCACACCTGCGTGGTGTCGCTCACGCCGCCGGGACGCCCCAGAAATGCGCCGTCGCCTCCTCACGCACGCGCGAGGACGCATTCGACGTGATCGGCTCCTGCGCGAGCTCGAGCGCCATCAACGCGGCGCCGACGACCGGCGGGGCCGTCAGCTGACGCACCTCCGCGCGCGGCGCCGTTCGCCGAACACCGAGCTCCAGCTCATCGAGCAGGTACCGGTTGGGCGTGCGGAACAGCCCGCCGGCGAGCACGACCTCAACGGGCAGGTTCGACAGGTCGAGGCGGCGCGCGACGACGCCCGCGGCCTCGCCCAGCGCTTGACCGATCCGCTCGAGAACCGTCCGCGCGACGAGGTCGCCCGCTTCGGTTGCGGCAAGTACCATCGGCGTGAGGTTCTGCAGCGCAGGCTGTCGAAGCGTCGGGTCGGTTCGCGCGAGTCCCTCGAGCAGCCTCTCTACGCTGGGCTCGCCGAGGCGCTCGCAGAGCATCTCCGTGAGCATCGTGGCCGGCCCCCGACCGGTGTACTGGTCAGCGACCGCGCGAACGGCGAGCTCCGAAACGTCGAACTCGTCGCCGAAGTCGCCGAAGACGCGACCTTCTCCGATCGTCCGGAACTCGGTGCCGACCGGGTCGCGGCCGACGGCGATCGTGCCCGTTCCGGCGATCACCGCGATCCCCCACGATTCCGACGTACCGGCGCGCAACGCGATGAACGCGTCGTTCACCACGCGATGCGGAACGCCCGGCGCCACGCTCTCGGCGAATGCGCCGAGCCGGGGCTCGTCGGAGGGCCAATCCAGGCCGGCGAGCCCAAACGCGGATGCGGCGAGCGAATCGGCGCCGATCCCGGCGGCCGCGAGCGCGTCCCGGACGGCGGCTTCGACGGCGCCGGAGGCGCCGTCGCGACCGGCGATCTCCCAGTTGGAGGCGCCGGCTTCGCCGGCGCCGATCATCGCTCCGGACTCGTCCACGACGACCGCGTAAGTCTTGCGGCCGCCGCCGTCGACCCCGAGCACGCGCGTCACGCGAGCCCCTCCGCCGACGCATAGGCGGCCTCGACGATCTCGATCACCGCGCGACCGTCCTCGCCGCTCGGCCGGGGTTGCCGTCCGTCCTCGATCGCCCCGAGGAACTCCCGCATCTGCGCCGTGTACATCGGCTGCGTGCAGTGCTCGTAGTCCTCACTCGGCTCCTCACGAGGGAAGATCCGAGCGTAGCCCCCGGTCCCGTAGACCTCGGTCTCGGCCTCGAGCCCCTCCTTGTGCGGCTGCCACCAGCCCGATTCGACGACGGAGTTCGTGCCCTGCGACCACGAGATCAACAAGATGCCGTCGTCGTCGACGTCGTAGTTGCCGTAGCGGGTGCCGATCGCCGCGCACACCCGCACCGGCGACGGATCGGCAAGCAGGAACCGAACGGTATCGATCGCATGCACGCCCATGTCGGGAAGGGCCCCACCCCCCGCCAGCGCCCGGTCGACGAACCAGCCCGAGGGCCCGTCCCCCGCATGAACGCCGTACCCACGCGTCTTGACGATCTCCCCGAGCTCGCCCGCGGCGATCCGATCACGCATCGCCCGCACATCCGGATGGAACCGCCAACAATGCGCGACCATCAGCGACGCCCCGCTGTGGCGAGCCGCGTCGATCATCGCGTCGCACTCCGCCACCGAGACGGCCATCGGCTTCTCCACGAGCACGTGCTTCCCCGTATCGAGTGCGGCGATCGATTGCGGCGCATGCAAGGCGTTCGGGGTCGCGACCACCACGGCGTCGATCCCGGGGTCCGCAGCGACGGCTTCCCAATCGGTCGTGACGGCTGCGATCCCGTGCCGATCAGCAAACGCGCGAGCCGTCTCCTCCCGGTGGTTGGCCACCACGGCCACCTCGTGGCCGCATGCAACCACCGCCTCAGCATGGAAGTCCTGGATCCAGCCGCAGCCAAACAGCGCCACCCTCATGGCGCGCGAGACTACCCCTTGACGCCGGTGACCGTGATTCCCTCGATGAACACGCGTTGCAGCAGGAAGAAGAGGATCACGACGGGGATCATGAACTCGAGCGACGCCGCCATCGTCAGGTTCCACTGGACATGGTGCAGCGCCTTGAACTCCGAGAGGCCGATCGCCAGCGTCCAGCTCTTGCTGTCCTCACCCACATAGAGCAGTGGGGCGAAGAAGTCGTTCCACGCGTACAGGAAGTTGAACAGCGCGACCGCGCCGATCGCCGGCTTGGCAAGGGGCACGATCACGCGAGTCATGATCTGCCACTCATTGGCACCGTCGACGCGCGCCGCGTCGGCGAGGTCGTCGGGGATCGATCGGAAGAACTGGCGCAGCAGGAAGATCGAGAAGGCGTCACCGAAGAAGCTCGGGACGATCAAAGGCTTCAGCCCCGGCACCCAGTGGAACACCTTCACGAACACGACGTACAGCGGCAGCGCCGTGACCTGGTATGGCAGCATCAGCGTCGCCAAGACGAGGACGAATACCACCTGGCGGCCTCGCCACTTCATCCTCGACAACGCGTACGCGACCGGGATCGACGAGAGCACGACGCCGATCGTCGTCAGGAACGCGACCGTCATCGTGTTGAACGTGTACCGGAGAAACGGCACAGCGCTGAACACGGCCGAGTAGTTCCCCGGCACGAACGGTGACGGCCACAGCTGCTTCGTGTTCGCCTGCTGGTCGGTCATCAGCGACGTGAGGATGATGAAGATCAGCGGCACGAAGAACAGCGCGGAGACGAAGATCAAGATCGCGTGACTCCGTATCGTCTCGAGGAAGCGCCGCCGTCGAACCGCGGCGGGCACCTCGCGCTCCGGCACGGGGACGACCTCATCGGTCGCGGGTCGGGTTCGTTCCTTGAGCGCTATCGGAAGCCACCTCCGCCCTGGTAGTACACCCACTTGCTCGACGTCTTCAGGATGATGAGCGTGCAGATCAGCGTGACGATGAGCAACAGCCACGCGAGAGCCGAGGCGTAGCCCATCTGATACTTCAGCCAGCCCACCTGGTACAGCCGCGTGGTGAAGAACAGCAGCGATTGCAGGGGGGCTCCCAACCCGTTCACATCACCCCCGCTCGCGGTGATATTCGCGACGTAGGCCTCGGTGAACGTCTGGAACCCCTCGATGATGCCGATCACGAGCGTGAAGAAGATCACCGGCGAGATCAGCGGAAGCGTCACGTGGCGCCACCGCTGATATCGCGAGGCTCCCTCGATGTCGGCCGCCTCGTACAGGTGTCGCGGCACGTCGAGCAGTCCGGCGAGGAAGATCACCATCGCGTCGCCGATGCCCCAGAGCCCGATGATCAAGATCGCGGGCTTCGCCCACGTGGGACTCGAGAACCACAGAGGCGTGTTCTTCATGCCGAGCCCGGACAGGACCGTGTTGATCGGTCCGATCTCGGGGTTGAACAGGAACACGAACGCAAGTGCCGCGGCCACCGCCGGGGCGAGCGTCGGGAGGAAGAACATCGTTCGGTAGACGGTCACCCCGCGTCGGGGCCGAACCAGCAGCGACGCGGTCGCCACCGCGACGATGATCCGCAGAGGGACGCCCCACAAGATGATCCACACCGTGTTCCGAACAGCGATCCAGAAGAAGGGGTCCTTCGTGAACATGAACGTGTAGTTGGCCGGCCCGATCCACCGCGGCGAGGACAGCAGGTCGTAGTGCGTGAACGAGTAGTAGAGGCTCGCGAGGACCGGATAGAGCGTGAAGACGAGGAACCCGATCAGCCACGGGGACAGGAACAGCAGTACCCAGAAGAGATTCTTGCGGGCCCGCTTACGCAGGGCCGCCGAGCGCGGGCGAGGCTGAAGGGGCCCCGCCCGCACAACGGTGTCGCTCGTCGTCGCGATCGCTCGTCCTCCTACGGCGCGTTCTGCGACTGCTGCAGGTCAGTCTCCGTCTGGGACGTGGCCGTTTGCAAGCCGCCCTGCAGATCCGTGCTCTTGCCCGTCTGCCACTCGTCGCCGAAGTTGTCTAGATACGTCCCGAGGCTGTCACCGATGGGGGTCGTCGGCCGGTACTCCGAATACTGGTTCTTGAAGGCCTGCAGGAACGTGTTGAACTGCGGGACGAAGTTCAGGTCGGGGGAGTCGAGCGATGCGTTCGTCGTCGGCACGTTGTACGCGTTGTTCGCCATGTAGACGAGCGTGTTCGTGTCGGTGGCCATGTACTTCATCAGCAGCCAGGCCTCGGCCTCGTGCTGTGACCCGCGCGGGATGCCGATCACGGTCCCGCCCGCGACACCCGAGCCGTACGCCTGCGTGTTGTCCGGCGAGGTCGGCATCGGAGCGGTCTCGAAGTTCAGATCCGGGGCGTCCTGTCCGATGAAGTTCGGCCCGGCGCGCCACTCGCCGTCCAGCGTGATGGCCACGCGGCCGATCTCGAAGTCGTTCTGGGACGAGAACTCATCGGCCGACCCCGCGATGAACCGCTGCAGCTTGTCGACGCCGGTCTGGAAATCGCCGCCGCCGTAGACGTCCGTGATGAACTTCTTCTGCCACGTGAACATCTCGGCCCACTTGGGGTCCGACGCGAACGCCGGGTTGCCCTGGTCGTCGAGCCACTTCGCGCCGAACATGTGGCCGAAGCTGAGCGACGTGTTCCCGCAGCAGTTGTAGCCGAGCCACGGCACGAACCCGGCGACCTTGATCGAGCCGTCGGAGTTGAACTGCGTCAGCTTCTTCGCGTCGTTCAGCAGCTCGTCGGTGGTCTTCGGCGGCCCGGAGATCCCCGCCGCCTTGAACATGTCGAGGTTGTAGTACATCCCCGTCACGTCGGTCAGGAACGGCAGCGAGCACTGGTTGCCGTTGTAGCTCGTATACGTCAGCGCCGAGGCGGGGAAGGTCTTCGCCATGTCGACCCCGTCCGGCCCGTTGATGTACGGCGTCATGTCGATCCACGCGCCGGTGCTGCACCACAGACCGACGTTGTCGACACCGAACGACAGCACCGAGTCCGGCGGCTGACCGGCGTTGATCGCAGCGGTGATCTTGTTGTCGGTGAGCCCGGTGCGGCTGTCGACCGTGATCCACGGATATTGCTGATGGAACCCGTCGAAGATCTTGTTGAAGACCTTCGTCTCCGACGGCGACGTCCACTCGCTCCACATCGAGAGCGTCACCGGGGCGTGCGACGCGTTCGTATCGATCGACTGCGGCGAGGAGCTGCTG
>DATAPH010000046.1:0-64403 GCA_036265325.1 Actinomycetota bacterium
GGCGATGCACGAGGACCCCTTCATCCAGAACTGGGGCGCGGCCGGGCGCGGTCCGGAGCTCAAGCCCGGCCTCGTGGTCGCGATCGAGCCGATGCTCACCCTCGGGGCCGACGCGACGCGGGTGATGCCCGACGGCTGGACCGTCCGAACCGCCGACGGCTCTCTCGCAGCGCACTTCGAGCATACCGTCGCGGTCACCGAGAGCGGCGCCGAGGTCCTGACCGCCCGCTGAGCGGGAGTCAAGGCCACCCACCGTTCGGCCGACAACCCAAGGGTGACTCGAGCCCCCCTCGGTTCGTTCCGGCGTGCATGCCGGCTTGCCACCGCGTCCGCGGTCGTCGCCGGCGTGCTCGTGATCGGGGCAGGGTCGACGCCGGCGCTCGCGGCGAGTCAGCCGCTGACCTACACCGGGATCGTCGGGGGCCCACGACTGACCGCTCCCGAGGGCGTTGCCGTCGACTCCGACGGCAACATCCTCGTGGTCGAGCCGAACGCGGCCGCCGCGTCCACGGACGACCGGCTCGCGAAGTATTCGCCCAGCGGAACGTTCCTCGATGTGATCGCAGGCCCCGGCAACCAGCCCGGGCAGATGTATGACCCGTCGGGCGTCGCCGTCGCGCCCAACGGCGACGTCTACACGGTCGAGAAGGGCACCGACCGACTGCAACGCTTCGATGCGCTCGGCAACTTCGTGTCGTCGATCGGCGGCAATGGCTCGGGGCAAGGGCAGTTCAGCAACCCGGAGGCCGTCGCGGTCGACGACCAGGGCAGGGTCTACGTCGCCGACAACGGGAACCACCGGATCGAGGTCTTCGATCCGTCGCTCCTGCCGGGCGACCCGTTCCTCACCTCCTACTGCGTCGTCGACGGCGGGGTGAGCGGCTGCACCGGGACGATCGTCGGGATCGCGGTGTCCGGATCGACGGTGTTCGCGGTCGGGAGCTCGACCGTCCGAACCTACGACGCGGCGACCGGCACGCCCGGCACGACCTGGGCCTCGAGCGGCGGAAGCGGCATCGCGATCGACCACGACGGGAACGTCTGGGTCACGTCGACGGGCAACCTCGTGCGGGAGTACACCCAATCGGGGGCGGCCATGGCCACGGCGGCCGTCGGACAGCTGACGGCCCCGCAGGGCCTCGCATTCAAGGGTGACGTGATGTACGTCGCCGACACGGGCGCCGGCCGGATCGCTCGGTTCTCCGTCGGCGTTCCGGAGATCTCGTGGAACGCGACCGGCGCCACCGGCATCGCACTCGATAGTGGCACCCTGTTCGTCGCGGACGGCAGCAGCGTCCTGACGTTCGATACGAGCGGCACGCCCGGCATCTCATGGAGCTCGCCCGGCTCGACCGGTATCACGGTCGACGGATCGAGCGACGTGTGGGTGTCGAGTTCGTCCGGGGTCGTGAACGAATACGACGAGTCCGGCACGCTGCTCGGCACCGTGGGCTCGACGTACCTGACCGCGCCACAGGGCGTCGCGGTCTCCGCGGGCAAGCTCTTCGTCGCGGATTCGGGGAAGATCTATCGGTTCTCGACGGCGGGCGGCGCGCCCGAGACCTCGGTGGCCCTGTCGGGTGCGACCGGCCTCGCCGTGAGCGGGACGACCCTGTACGCGACCCAGGGCTCCATCGTCAAGCCCTACACGGCGATGACGACGCCGCTCGTCGCAGGTACGTCGTGGGGATCGACCGGCGCGTCGGGGATCTCCATCGACCCGTCCGGCAACCTCTGGGTCGCGTCGACGTCGGCACAGACGGTGCGCGAGTACAACGCGACCGGCACGCTGCTGTCCAACGAGGGCGGTCCGGGACAGCTGACATCGCCGCAGGGGATCGTCGCGACCGCGTCGAAGCTGTTCGTCGCCGATACCGGCGCCGGCAAGACCGTCCGCTTCTCGATCGGCGCCTACGACCTCGAGTGGGGACAATTCCCCGGCGCCGGCGTGCTGGATACGCCGAGCGGCCTGGCGATCGACTCGGCCGGTGACATCTACGTCACGAACAAGAACCAGAACATGATCCAGAAGTTCGCGTCCGACGGGTCGTACCTGACGTCGTTCGGCGGCTCCGGGGTCACGCTCCTGTCGAATCCGACCGCTATCGCGGTCGGGCCGACGGGCGACATCTACATCGCCGACACCGGCAACCACCGGATCGAAGTCTTCAGCAACTCGGGCACGTATCTGGACCGGTGGGGGAGCTTCGGTGCGGGCGCAGGTCAGATGAGCAGCCCGTCTGGGATCGCGGTCGACGCCACCGGCAACGTCTACGTGTCCGACACCGGCAACAATCGGATCGAGAAATTCGACCCCTCGCACACGCTGCTGTGGAGCGCGGGGTCGTCGGGCGTCAGCGGCGGCCAGTTCAAGTCTCCGAAGGGGCTCAGCCTCGATGCGTCGGGCAACGTCTGGGTGACCGATGCGACGAACGGCCGCGTCGAGAAGTTCGACTCCGCCGGCAATTTCCTGCTGACGTGGGGAACGACCGGGAGCGGGAACGGACAGCTCAGCATCCCGGCGGACATCGTGTTCGGGCCCGACGGGCTCGCGTACGTGTCGGACAAGGGCAATAACCGCGTCGAGATCTTCACGGCGAGCGGAACGTTCCTTTCCGTGCTCGGCAGCTTCGGCCTCGACACGGGCCAATTCTCCGCGCCCGTCGGCCTCGCCGTCGATCCGACCTCGAGCGCGACCCGTCTGCTGGTGGCCGACTCGCTGAACCACCGCGTCGAGGCGTTCATCGACTCGAACGGACCCGACACGACGCTCCAGACGTTCCCCGCGTCGTCGACGAAGCTGTCGACGGCGAACTTCACGTTCACGGCGAACGACGTGAACGCCACGTTCGAATGCAAGCTGGACGGCGCCGTGAGCTGGGATCCGACCTGCAACGGGTCTTCGTCCGGCAGCGCGTCGTACTCGGGGCTCACCGAGGGCTCGCACCAGTTCATCGTGCGGGCGCGCGACGCCGCGAACAACCCGGGGAACCCGACGACCTTCACCTGGTCGGTCGACCTCACGGCGCCCACGATCTCGCTCACGGGCGGGCCCACCGAGGGGCAGACGAACAACAACGCGCACCCTTCGTTCAGCTTCGACGCCGACGAGCCGGTGATCGGCTTCCTGTGTTCGCTCGACGGCGGTGCGTTTGCATCGTGTACCTCGGGGGACTCGTTCACGGTCGCGGACGGGTCGCACACGTTCCAAGTGAAAGCGACCGACAACGCGGGCAACACGGGCGTGAGTGGGACCCGTCACTGGACGACGGACCTGACGGCCCCGACCGTCTCGATCACGAGTGGTCCGAGCGGTATCACGGCCCAGACGTCGGCCACGTTCCAGTTCGCGTCACCGTCTGATCCCTCGACGGCGACGTTCCAATGCAACCTCGACGGCGTCGGCTTCTCGGCGTGCACGAGCGGGATCAACTACCCGTCGCTGACGGCCGGCCAGCACACCTTCCAGCTCTTCGCGACCGACGCGAACGGGAACAACAGCTCGACCATCCAGCGGAAGTGGACGATCGACACGTCGGTCCACAGGCCCGACGCGCTCATCGCGACCGGAACGTCCTACGTCGGCGACAACGTCTACAACACGACGGGGTCCGGCCAGACGAAGACCGTGAAGGCCAAGGCCGGCAGCACGGTGACGTTCAAGGTCCAGATCCAGAACGACGGCAACGACACCGACCCGATCACGTTGACCGGGCCGGGCACGGGCAACGGCTACACCGTGTCCTACTTCGATGGGACGACCAACGTCACGACCGCCGTCAAGGGCGGCACGTGCACCTTTGACCTGAGCGGCGGGCAGTCCCACGTCATCACGGTAAAGGTGAAGATCGGATCGACCGCGTCGGCGTCGAAGTCGCTTGTGCTGAAGGTGACCTCCGGCCACGACCCGACGAAGGTCGACGCGGTCAAGGCGGTCGTGAAGAAGGCCTGAGCCCGCGGCGCTAGGTCACGACCCGGCCGAACACCCACGACCGAGCCCGTCGGCTCGCCGCGAACACGACGAACGGCGCGAGCAACACCGCCATCGCCGCATACGCAGGCACGCTCACCGGGCTGGTCGGCGCCGTCACCACGAACGCCGGCACGACGGCCCACGGCGCTGCGGCCATGGCCGGGCGGGGATGCATCTCGGGCGGGGTCACGAGCTCTGCCGCCGGCGGCGTCGGCACGCCGTGGGCGTTCGACCGCTTCGCGCCGACGCGCCGTTCCGCCTGATGCAGCCACCCGATCAGCGCGTGCATCGGGTTGCGCGCGACCAGCCCCGCGGTGAAGAACGAGAAATGGAGGTGAGGCACGGTCGCGTCGCCCGTCTCGCCGCACGCGCCGATCACCTGACCGGTGCGCACCCGCTCGCCGTCGGTCAGCCCCTTCGCGTACCGGGACAGGTGCGCGTAGTACAGAACGAACCGTCGCGAAGCGTGAGCTCGATCGTCGTGCCGCCGAGCTGGTCGCTACTGAGGCGGACGATCGCGTCGGCGACGGCGAGCAACGGCGTCCCCATCGCGCAGAGCAGGTCCTGGCTGTGGTGCGGGTGATAGCCGCCGGCGTGGCGCGGCGCGCCCCACGTGTCGCTCCAGACCGCGAGGCCCCCGACGGGGAACGGCGTGAACACCCGCTGCATCGCCGTCCGCGGCGCCACCCCGCGTTTCTCGAGCTGCCGTTCGGCAACCACCAGCCGCTGGGTCGAATAGGCGCCCCATCGCGGGTCGGCGCCCACGACCGGTCGCGGTTCCGGCGGATCCGCGCGTGCTTGCGGGTGTCACGCGAGGGTTTGGCTGTCAACGCACCGGGCGCCATCGAGATCACCCCACCGGCACGGCCACGGACGACCGGGGAACCCGTCGGGCTCGGGTCACCCGAGGGCGACGGGTCCGTCGTCGGGCTGTCGCTCGGGCTCGGCGGGTCCGTCGGGGCGGGGGTCGCCGTCGGATCGGGCGTTGGGCTCGGGGTGGCCGTCGGGCGTCGTGGGCGTCGGATCCGGTGAGGTCTGCGCGAAGGCCACCACGGGGACCATCGAAAGCGCCACCACGGCAAGGATGATGACCGCGATCCCTCTCCCGATGCGCATCCGGCCAAGTGTCCCACCTGCCGCGAACCTGAAAGAGAACCGCCTGGAACGAGCGCGGAACGGCCCTGGAACCGCTCCCGCGGAACGGTTCCGTGACATACGCGCTGGCCTGCTCCTATACTGTCGTCTCCCCGGATCGGAGGCGCGTTGTTGCGTGCGTCCGCGACGGGGAACCATCCCAACGGGAGAAACCTGGAGCGTGGCCAAAGAGGATGTGATCGAGGTGGAGGGGACGGTCGTCGAGCCCCTTCCCAACGCCATGTTCCGGGTGGAACTCGAGAACGGGCACACCGTGCTCGCACATATCTCCGGCAAGATGCGGATGCACTACATCCGGATCCTGCCGGGGGACCGCGTCAAGCTGGAGCTGTCGCCCTACGACCTCACCAGGGGCCGCGTGGTCTACCGATTCAAGTAAGAACCGAGGAACGAACGATGAAGGTCCGTCCAAGCGTCAAGAGGATCTGCGACCGGTGCCGGGTGATCCGGCGCCGCGGCCGCATCATGGTCATCTGCACGAACCCGCGCCACAAGCAGCGGCAAGGCTGAAAGGAACCGCACACATGGCTCGTATCGCCGGCGTCGACCTTCCCCGCGACAAGCGGCTGGACATCGCGCTGCGCTACATCTTCGGGATCGGCCCGACCCGCGCGTTCCAGATCGTCGACGGCACGGCCATCGACGGCGGCACGAAGGTCCGCGACCTGTCCGAAGAAGAGGTCGTGAAGATCCGCGCCTACATCGACACGAACTTCAAGGTCGAAGGTGACCTCCGTCGCGAGGTCGCGCAGGACATCAAGCGAAAGATCGAGATCGGGTGCTACCAGGGCATCCGACACCGCCGTTCGCTCCCGGTCCACGGGCAACGCACGCACACCAACGCGCGCACGCGGACGGGCCCGAAGAAGACGATCGCCGGCAAGAAGAAGGTCAAGGCGAAGAAGTAGGAGACCCATGGCGAAGCCCAAGGCCAAGAAGACCAAGCGCAAAGAGAAGAAGCACGTCCTGCACGGGCAGGCGCACATCAAATCGACGTTCAACAACACGATCGTGACCATCACCGACCAACAGGGCAACACGCTGTCCTGGGCGAGCGCCGGCAACGTCGGCTTCAAAGGCTCGCGCAAGTCGACGCCGTTCGCCGCGCAGCTCGCCGCCGAGAAGGCCGCGCGCGCCGCGCAGGAGCACGGCCTGCAGAAGGTCGACGTGTTCGTGAAGGGCCCGGGTTCGGGCCGTGAGACGGCGATCCGCTCCCTGGCCGCGGCCGGGCTCGAGGTCGCCGGGATCCAAGATGTGACGCCGGTGCCGCACAACGGCTGCCGGCCACGCAAGCGCCGTCGCGTCTGACGCGGCGGACCCCGGCCGCACCGTCGCGGTCCGGGACACCCACAGAGGCGGGGAGTACTGGATGATCCCCCGTCGAGGAGGGATGCACGTTGTTCATCGTCGCACGACCCCAGATCGCGGAAGAAGTCGTTTCGCCCGTCCGATCCCGGTTCACCATCGAGCCGCTCGAGCCCGGCTTCGGCTACACCGTTGGTAACTCGCTGCGCCGCACGTTGCTGTCGTCGATCCCCGGGGCGGCGATCTCGTCGATCCGGATCGACGGGGTGCTGCATGAGTTCTCCACGGTTCCCAAGGTCACCGAGGACGTCACCGACGTCATCTTGAACCTGAAGGAGCTCGTGGTGCGCTCTGACCTCGAGGAGCCGACCACGATGTACCTGAAGGCCAAGGGCCCGGCCGAGGTCACCGCGGGTGACGTCGCGCCGCCCGCCGGCGTCGAGATCCTGAACCCCGACCTGCACCTGGCGACCATCGGCAAGGGCGGGTCGTTCGAGATGGAGATGACCGTCGAGCGCGGCGTCGGCTACCGCATGGCCGACAAGAACAAGAAGCCGCGCGATCCGATCGGCGTGATCCCCGTTGACTCGATCTTCTCGCCGGTCCGCAAGGTGAGCTACGCGGTCGAGAACACTCGCGTCGAGCAGATGACCGACCGCGACAAGCTGATCCTGGACGTCGAGACCGACGGCTCGGTCACGGCGCGTGAGGCGCTCGCGTCCGCCGGCGGCACGCTCCTCGAGCTGGTCAACCTGTTCGCAGACCTCGCCGAGGCGGCCAGCGTCTCGGTCGGTCCGGCCGAGGCCGACGAACTCCCGAGCGACTACCAGATCACGATCGAGGAGCTGAACCTGTCGGTCCGCTCCTACAACTGCCTGAAGCGTGAGGGCATCAACACGGTCGGTGACGTGGTGCAGAAGTCGGAATCCGAGCTGATGGATATCCGCAACTTCGGCCAGAAGTCGATCGACGAGGTCAAGCTCAAGCTCGAAGAGCTCGGCCTGGGCCTGCGGGAGGAGTGAGGGCGCGGTGCCGACCCCGAAGAAGGGACCCCGCCTGGGCTCCGGCCCCGCTCATCAGCGGCTGATGCTGTCCACGCTCGCATGCCAGCTCTTCATCCATCAGGGGATCAACACCACCGAGGCCAAGGCGAAGGTCCTTCGCCCCTACGCGGAGAAGCTGATCACCAAGGCCAAGAAGGGTGACCTGGCCGCGCGCCGCGAGGTGCTGAAGGACATCCCGGACCGCGACGTGGTGGCGCTGCTGTTCCACGACATCGCGCCGCGGTTCGAGGGGCGTCCGGGCGGCTACACGCGGATCCTCAAGCTCGGCCCGCGCAAGGGCGACGGCGCCCAGATGGCGCGGATCGAGCTGGTCGAGCAAAGCTAGGCGGCGCCGGCGCGCTCGCGCTCGCCGAACGACCATCGGAACCCGGTGGACGTCGGGGTGAAGCCGAGGTGCTCGTAGAACCGGTTCGCACCGTCGCGACGGTTCGACGACGTCAGCTGCAGCTTGTAGCAGCCGGCGTCGTCGGCCACGCGGACGGCGTGCTTCATGAGGGCCTTGCCGATGCCACGCCGGCGCCACTGCGGATCGACCACCACGTTCTCGACGATCGCCCACGGGGCGCCGTCGTGCGTCAGGTTGGGGACGACCAGCACGTCGGCGGTGCCGACCGCGAACTCCCCGCGGTCCTCGGCGACAAGCACGGTTCGGTTGGGGTCGCCGAGGATGCGGCCCCAGGTCGCCGACGACCACGCCACATCGCCCGGCTGGTCCTGCAGGTGGCCAAGCAGCGCGCGGACGGCCGCAAGGTCTCCGGTGGTCGCGGGTCGAACGTCGATCGCCACGCACCAACCGTAGCGGGCGGGACCGACGCGACATACTCCGTCGCGTGAACGTTCCTCGAACGATCCGTTTGGATCTCGCGTACGACGGCACCGACTTCCATGGTTGGGCGGCCCAGCGGGGTCCAGCGATCCGGACCGTTGAAGGTGAGCTCAGCGCGGCCCTCGAAGAACTGCTTTGCGAGCCGGTCAAGTTGTCGGTTGCCGGACGCACCGACGCAGGGGTGCATGCACGCGGCCAGGTGGCGTCGTTCAAGACGACGTCCGCGAGAACGACCGTGCAGATCCGCGACTTCTTGAACGGGCGGTTCGCGCCAGAGATCTCGGTCCATGCCGCGCGCGACGTGAAGCCCGGGTTCGACGCCAGGTTCTCGGCGAGCGCGCGGGAGTACGGCTACGCGATCGACACGTCCGAGACGCCGGACCCGTTCACCGGGCGGTTCACATGGCATCGCCCCGGTCGCCTCAACGTCGCAGCCATGCGCCGCGCTGGCGAGGTGCTGGTCGGTTCGCACGACTTCACGAGCTTCTGCCGGCACCCGGGCGCCGGGCGTCCGACCGTCCGTGATCTCGAACGTCTCACGGTTCGGCGCGACGGTGATCTCGACGTGTTCCGGCTCCGGGCGAACGCCTTCCTGCACCAGATGGTCCGGATCATGGTTGGCACGGTGGTGCAGGTGGGGGAGGGTCGGCTTTCGGCAGCGGACGTCGGCCGCATCCTGGCCGCGAAGGACCGGTCGACGGCGCCCAAAGCGGCGCCCGCGGCTGGACTCACGCTGGAGCGCGTCGTCTACGGCCGTCGGGCGTAGCAGCGCTCCGGAGGGGTGGCCGGTCCCTCCGGGCGCGCATCACCCGATCAGCAGCAGCCGGGCGGGCAACAAGGTCCGTTGTCGAACCGCATCGTCGCCTCCTTTCGCACCGTGAGCGAAGGCATCGACGTCTATCGATGTCTCGGTTCGCCTGAGGTTGCCATAAGACATCGATATCTGTCAATATGTGCTGCATGCGCCCACCGGTATCCGTTCTCGAACCTACGTCCGCGGTCGCGTGCTGCGCCCCGATCGCCGACCCCGGCTTGAGCGACGACGAGGCGGTCGCAACTGCCGAGCTGTTCCGCGCGCTCGGCGATCCGGCTCGGGTACGGATCCTGCACATCCTCGCGACTCAAACCGACGAGGTGTGCGGGTGCGACCTCGAGCAGCCGCTCGGCCTATCCCAGCCGACCGTCAGCTTCCATCTGAAGAAGCTCGCCGAGGCGGGTGTCCTCGACCGCGAGAAGCGAGGCGTCTGGGTCTATCACTCCCTGAACCCGGAAGCCCGCCGTCGGCTCGATGACGTCCTTCGTCTAACCCGGAGGGAGGGCCCGCTGACCTACGAGTTGTCCAAGGCCGCCGGCTCGCAGCTGAACCAGAAGACGTTCCGCGCTTCAACGTGATCCGCCCGCCAGCGTGCTCGTACCGTGACCAGGCCATCCGGTTGGGTCTCCGGTAGACGGATGGTCGAACGCT
The DNA here is from genome assembly GCA_036265325.1 of Actinomycetota bacterium. Lineage (GTDB taxonomy): Bacteria > Actinomycetota > UBA4738 > UBA4738 > HRBIN12 > AC-51. The sequence goes on from DATAPH010000046.1 coordinate 9,789, forward strand.
CCCGCGCGTCCTAGCGGTCGTGTTGGGGGGTTTCTCGATTCAGGGGCTAGTGCTGCCGTCGCGATACGGGCGTTACTCGCATCTTCACCCCTGGCCTTCGACCCCCGCCGCCGTGGTTGCGTTGATCTCGACGCCTTAGGACACCTGGATCGAGACCGTGTCGTAACCGGTGGCCCCCGAGGGGAACGGAGGTGTCTCGACACCTGTTTGCACCGCTCCGGTGCCGTCGATCGCGCGCACGCGGATCAGATGGGACCCCGGCGTCGCGTTCCACCGGAACTTCCATTGACGCCATGTGTCGGGCGAGTCGACGGAGCCAAGCTCCGCGGCGATCCAAGGGCGGTTGTCGATCTGCACCTGCACCCCTTGGATGCCCCTGTGCTGGGCCCAGGCCACGCCGGCGATGTCCACCGGACCCGCGTTCTCGCGCCCACCGTTCGTAGGCGTGTCGATCCGTGACGCCGTCTTCACGTCGACCGCCTTGGCCCAGCTCCGTTTCACCCAGTAGGACTGGAACGAATCATCGGTGAGCTCGATCGACGTGATCCACTTGGTCGCCGACTCGTATCCATAAAGGCCCGGCACGAGCATCCGGACGGGGAATCCGTGCTCGAATGGGAGTGGCTGTCCGTCCATTGAGATCGCCAGCATCGCGTCGCGCCCGTCGGTCGCCTGGGCCAGCGGCGTCCCGGCGGTGAACCCGTCGACCGAGCGACTCGCGATCTGCGTCGCGCCGGGTTGGATCCCTACCTCGTTCAAGAGTGGGAGCAAGGGTGCGCCCACCCACCGGGTCGTGCCGATGTAGCGGCCGCCGACGGGGTTGGACACGCAGTTGAGCGTGATATCGCGTTCGATCAGATCGCGCGCGATCAGGTCCTGGAACGACAACGTGAGTGGTCGGTCGACCATCCCGCTGATGTCGAGACGCCAGTCCTCGACCTTCATCCGGGGCACGAGTAGGGCCGTGTCGACACGGTAGAACTGTTCGACCGGTGTGTAGAAGGTGGAGATGCCCGCGACGTTGAAGCTCGCGTCGGCCGGGAGTGCCGACGCCTTGCTGACCGGCGCCGGGATCGACAGCGCCGATCGATCAGCCGCGGCTTGGGCATTTCCACTGAGGAAGCGGGCCGCTCCTCCGGCGGCGACGACCGCCGCGCCGAGTGCGGCCCCCGTCACCAGGAACCGGCGACGGTCGAGATCGGCCGGCAGCGTGGGCTCGCCCGATGCGGAAGCTTCGTCGGGCGCGGGGTGTCGAGGAGCCATCGACCGGAGCAGGAGGGCGTAGGAGGCGGCTGCGGCGATGCCCGCGATCATGGCGGGGACGGCGTACGAGGACGTCGCCGTGGGTCGCGTGATCTCGGCCGCCAACGCGAGCAGCGTCAGTCCGGCGATCCCTGCGAAGCCGACCCACCGCCGTCGCGCGCTCAACACCCCGACCGCCAGCGCGATCACTGCCAGGGTGAGGAAGATGCCGGTCAGCAGCACCCTCTTGTCGTTGGAGCCGAACGTGCGGATCGCGAAGGACTTGAGCCATTCGGGGGTCGCATCGATCGCAGCCTGTCCGACAGCGATCACGGGCGAGGCCTCCGGCACAGTCACGGCCGCCACCAGATGACCGGTCGACACGGCTACCGCGGTGACGAGCAGCCCGACGAGCGCACCCAGCGAACGACTGGGCTGCGGGGTTGCCGCCTGCTGGATATCGCTCGCCATCTACTCGGGCAGGACGACCAGCTCGCGCATTGGATTCCGCCCGGCGTCGGGAATCGGCCGGGGCCGCGGCGCGTCCTAGGCTGATAGCACGTGGATCACGATCGATTCCTCGAGGAGACCTTGCCTGCGATGGACATGGTGTATGCCCTCGCGCGCCGAGCGGTGCCCGGCGACGACGTCCAGGATCTCGTTCAGGACACGTTCCTGGCCGCCTACCGGGCCTGGTTGGACGATCGCAGGCCCGAGCGCGTCGAGCCTTGGATCGCCACGATCTGCCTCAACCTGGCTCGATCCCGTTATCGCTCCCGCCGGCGTCGGCACATCGAGGTGCCCCTGGACGCGAGCGTCGAGGCGATGGCCTCGCACGAAGATCCGGCCGATCGGGCGCTCGAGGCCCTTGACGCCGATGCGGTCCATCGCGCGATGTGGACGTTGCCCGAGGAGCAGCGGATCGCGATCGCGCTCGTGGACCTCGCCGACATGAGTGTGCTGGACGCCGCCGCGGCGATGGGCTCGCCGAAGGGGACCGTTTTGTCGCGACTCCACAGGGGACGACGTGCGCTCGCCACGATGTTGACCGAGCATCGCCGGGAACAGACGTCATGACCGACCACGATCGGGACCGCGCTGCAGCTGCCTATGTCACCGGCACGATGGCGCCGGATGAGCGCGAGCGGTTCGAGGAGCACTTGTTGACGTGTGAGACATGCTGGCGAGAGGTAAGCCTGGACCGTCAGGGCCGAACGCTGGCAGAGTCCGCTCGCGAGGCGGCCCCGGCCCACCTTCGCGAGGGTGTGCGCGCAGCAGTGCTCGCCGCCGCATCGGATCGCAGCGGGGTCCCTTCGGGCAAGCCTCATCGGCGAGCCGACCGCCTTCGTGGACTTGCGGCGGTCGCGGCGGTGTTCGCGCTCCTCGCAGCGGGGGTCCTCGTTCGCAGCGCTCCCTCGCTCTCGAGCATCGATGCGGCGATGACGGTGTATGCGCAGTCCCAGATCGAGGCGGATCACGAGCCGATGCCCGCGCCGGACCTCGGCACACTCGGGATGGCTTCCACGGGCGCGGCCCATATGCAGCTCGGAGCGATGGATGTCCAAGCCTTCGCCTACCGGGCGGATACCGGCGCTCGGATGACGGTGTTCGTCGCCGATCAGCCGTTCCCGATGCCACCCGGCGCGAGCCCGACGCTCGATGGATGGGACATGTCCCACGACGACATGCATCTCATGACGGGTGACGGATCGAAGCCGTTCCTCGCGATCTCTACCGATATGGCGTTGTTGACATCGCTCCAGCATGGTCTGGACCTCGGCATGGTCCAGCTCGCCTGAGGGAATCAGATCGGGCTCGAGGCGTCCTTCCCTCATGAGCCCGAAGGTCGGGCAGGGATGGGGAGGCAGCATGCGGCTCGTTACGAAGGTCGGCGCCGTCATCGCACCGTTGATGCTCGCGCTCACGATGGCTGGTGCCGTGCCAGCACAGGCGGCGGTCGCTAGCCACGTCACCATCAGGTGGAACGCGATGCACGAGGACTTCCACGGCGTGGTCACGTCGGGCAGCCATGAATGCATCGCGCACCGGACGGTGAAGGTCTTCAAGAAGACGATGACCGGAGCGACCCTGGTCGGCAAGACGTCGTCGAACAACAAGGGTCATTGGAAGGTCGACCTGATGGCGCACTCGGGCACGTATTTCGCCAAGGTCCCGGCGCAGACCATCATGGCCACGCACTGCGCGAAGGCACGATCGACCACCGTCGACGTGATGTAGCGCGTTCAGAAGCCCGGGACCCTTCAGGGTCCCGGGCTCTCCTCGCCCGTGCTGCCGGTGCGATCCGTGACCCCCGGCGCGACGTTCTAGTTCCTCGTTGAGCGCGACGAGGCTTGCTCGACGTCATCGGACTCTTTCACTCGACGTGGGGCCGAGAACCTTCCGATCGGCCCTGCGCGTACCGCGCTTTGACGGCCTCGCAACGCCGCAGGTAACCTGGGTGGCCGGTCGGCCCTGCCGGGCCGACATCCTTACGTTATGAAGACCTACTCGCCCAAGCCTGAGCACATCGAGCGCCGCTGGTACGTCGTGGACGCCAGCGGTGTTGTGCTGGGCAGGCTGGCCTCCGAGGTCGCAACGATCCTGCGGGGCAAGCACAAGCCGATGTACGCGCCCCACATGGACACCGGCGATCACGTGGTTGTCGTCAATGCCGACAAGATCGAGCTGACGGGCAATAAGGGCGAGGACAAGTACGCCTACCGCCACTCCGGCTTTCCGGGCGGCATCCGGGCGGTCAAGTACAAAGACCTGATGGCCAACCGTCCGGTCGCGGCGGTGGAGAAGGCCGTTCGCGGCATGCTCCCCAAGAACACGATCGGGCGCCAGATGCTGAAGAAGCTGCACGTCGTCCCGGGACCGGAGCACCCGCACGCGGCGCAGTCGCCACAGGCATTGGCGCTCGGCGAACGTCCGGCCTGGAACGGCCTGCCGTCCAAGGCGGCGCCGGAGGCGAAGCAGAAGGCCGCGACGAAGCCGAAGGCCTCGTCGACCAAGCCGACGGCATCGAACGCGAAGTCGGAGAGCGTCGCGACGTCCAAGGCGACGGCCGCGAAGCCGAAGGCGAAGAGCGCCACCAAGGCGAGTTCGGCGAAGCCGAAGGCCAAGAGCGCGACGAAGGCCACCGACAAGAAGCCGGCGGCTAAGAAGAAGACCGACACCGAGGAGTAAGCACGTGGTCGCAACAGCACCGAAGCTGTCGACGGGTCGCCGTAAGGGCGCCGTCGCTCGTGTCCGGCTCACGCCGGGCGACGGTGGGTTCACGGTCAATGGGCGTCCGGTCGACGACTACTTCCCGACACGCGTCCACCGGATGGTCGCGCGCGGGCCGCTGACCGCGATCGAGCGCGAACGCGACTACGACGTGGCGGTCACGATCCGCGGCGGCGGCATATCGGGCCAGGCCGGAGCCGTCCGATTGGGCATCGCCAGGGCGCTCGTCGAGCTCGATCCCGAGCTCCGAGCCCAGCTCAAAGCGGAGGGCTTCCTGAGACGCGACGCCCGTGAGAAGGAACGCCGGAAGTACGGCCTGAAGAAGGCCCGCAAGGCGCCGCAGTACTCGAAGCGCTGACCATCTCGGTCGTGCTCCGGGTCTCGGCCCGGACACGAACGAAGGAGTCAGCACCATGCCGAACGAGATCGCACCCAACGTCCTTTCGTGGGCGAGCGAGCTCGACGAGCTCACCACCGAGCAGGCCGCTCGCACCGCACGCCTGCCGATCCTCGCCGGTCACCTCGCCCTGATGCCCGACGCCCACTACGGGATGGGCGCAACGATCGGGTCGGTCATCCCGACCGAGACGGCCGTCATCCCGTCGGCGGTCGGCGTCGATATCGGCTGCGGCATGGCCGCACGGCGGCTTGACCTCCGCGTGGATCAGCTTCCCGACGCCGGCCTCGACGGCTGGGTCGACCGGATGCGTCGCGACGTGCCGGCGGGCCTCGGCAACTGGCACGGCGCGCCCTCGGACGAGGCGCTCGCGTGGATGAACGACAACCCGCCGCCGCCGACCCTTCGCAGGCCGGGCCGGGCGGCGGAGCAGCTCGGCACATTGGGTTCGGGCAACCACTTCGTCGAGCTCGCGTCGGACGAGGAGGACCGCGTATGGATCCTGCTGCACTCGGGTTCCCGCGGCGGCGGGAACAAGCTCGCGACCCTGCACACCGGCGTGGCGCGGCGTCTGCACGAGGGCCTCGGCACCGAGCTCGAGGACCCGGAGCTCGCGTGGCTGCAGCTGGGGAGCGACGAGTTCGACGCGTACATCCGTGACCTCGGGTGGGCGCAGGCGTACGCGCGTGAGAACCGTCGCCAGCTGCTCGCCGCGACGCACCGGACGCTCGAGCGAACGCTGGCCTGTGAGATCGCGGACCTCGACGAGGTGAACTGCCACCACAACTACACCGAGCTCGAGGAGCACGATGGCCGTTGGCTCTGGATCACGCGCAAGGGCGCGATCCACGCCGGCGTCGGCGCGCGCGGGCTCATCCCCGGCTCGATGGGACAGCGGTCCTACCTGGTCGTCGGTCTCGGGAACGAGGCCTCGTATCAGTCCTGCTCGCACGGCGCGGGCCGGCGCATGAGCCGGAACCAGGCGCGCAAGACGCTGTCGGTCGAGACGCTCGAGCATCAGATGGCCGGGCGTGCATGGCAGGCGTCGGATGCCCAGGCGCTGCTGGACGAGGCGCCCGACGCCTACAAGCCGATCGACGTCGTGATGCGTGATCAGGCCGACCTGGTCCGGATCGAGCACGCGCTCACCGCGCTCGCGAACTACAAAGGGGTTGAGCGGATCAGGCGTCGCTAGCGGGCGGCGCTTGTTCCGCTTCCTCGACGTCATCGTCATCGATCGCATACGCGCCCGACTCGATGGCAGCGATGACGACCCGCGCGTCCTGCTCCTGATCGGCCTTGACGAAGAGGTAGCTCGGCCCGACGGGGTAGGCGTTGGACCCGCCCATGCTGCTCTTCAGGAGGACATCGATGCCGGCGTCCTCGAGGCGAGCGCGGGTCAGCTCCGCGATCATCGCGTCCCCGGTCGACCAGATCTGGACGAGCCCGTCGTTCATGCCGGTCATCTTCGCATGCTCGGCGCCGGAAGGGCGCCTCGCCCGACGTCATACTCACGGCATGGCTGTGCGCCCGTCCGTGCTGTTCGTCTGCGTGCACAACGCCGGTCGTTCGCAAATGGCCGCTGCGTTTCTTCGCCGCCACGCCGGCGATGCGATCGAGGTTCGATCAGCCGGAACGACGCCCGCGGACGAGATCCAACCCATGGTCCGCGAGGCCATGGCCGAAGTTGGCGTGGACCTCGGCGACGAGGTGCCCGTCATGCTCCAGACAGAGGCCGTGGAGAACGCCGACGTAGTGATCACGATGGGATGCGGTGACGCCTGTCCGGTGTTCCCTGGGAAGCGGTACCTGGACTGGGAGCTGTCGGATCCGGCGGGGCGGCCGATCGAGGAAGTGCGGACGATCCGCGACGACATCGACCGGCGCGTCGCCGACCTGGTGGCTGAGCTCACCGGGTAAGGTGCCGCCCCTATGGGGCGGCTGTTCGGAACCGACGGCGTCCGTGGGGTCGCGGGGAAGGACCTCACCGCAGAGCTTGCGGCCGGTCTCGGCCGAGCGGCGGTGACGGTGCTCGGTCGGCATGTGGCCGAAACGCCCGTCATGGTCGTCGGGCGTGACCCCCGCGCCTCAGGCGTGTGGCTGGAGGAGGCGCTCACCGGCGGGATCCGGGCCGCCGGGGGAGACGTGATCCTGACCGGCGTCGAGCCGACGCCCGCGATCGCGTACATGACGGTCGACCTTGGCGCGTCTGCCGGCGTGGTGATCAGCGCCTCGCACAACCCGGCCGAGGACAACGGGATCAAGTTCTTCTCGCGCGAGGGGCGGAAACTGCCCGACGCGATCGAAGATGAGATCGAGGCGGCGCTGAGCGATCCCGCTCCTGACGTCGCGACGCCGGGTGATGCTCGGCCTGCCGGCGACGCGATGGAGCGATACCTCGGGCATCTGGTCGACGCGGCGCTCGCTCCCTTGGACGGGATGCGGGTCGTCGTCGACTGCGCGAACGGATCGGCGTCGGCCGTCGCACCGTCGTTGCTCTCGCGCCTCGGCGCCGATGTCACCGCGATCAACGCCGAGCCAGACGGCGTCAACATCAACGATGGGTGTGGTGCATTGCAGCCTGAGGTCGTCGCCGAAACCGTGGTCCGGCTCGGGGCTGATGCCGGTGTGTCGCACGACGGGGACGCCGACCGCGCATTGTTCGCGTCGGCCGACGGCGCCGTGATCGACGGCGACCAGGTGCTCGCCGCGTGCGCGATCGCATCGCACGAGGCCGGCGAGCTCGACGGCGACACGGTCGTGGCAACCGTCATGTCGAACATCGGACTCGAGCGCGCGATGCGGGAACACGGCATCTCGCTGATGCGGACCCGCGTGGGGGACCGCTACGTCGCGGAGGAGATGGACAGGGGCGGCGCGGTGCTCGGCGGCGAACAGAGCGGCCATGTGATCTTCCGCAGGTACGCGACCACCGGCGACGGGCTGCTGACCGCTGTCCGGTTCCTGTCGCTCGCGGCCGCACGGGGTGTCGGCCTCGGCGAGCTCGCCTCGGCGATGCGCCGCTACCCCCAGGTCCTTGTCAACGTTCGGGTCGATGATCGCGATGCGGTATCGGTCTCACCGGTGGTTGCGGCAGCCGTTGCCGAAGCTGAGAAGGCACTCGGCGACGGTGGCCGCGTCTTGCTGCGTCCGAGCGGAACGGAACCGCTCATCCGTGTGATGGTCGAAGCCGAGACGAAGGATGAGGCCGACCGCCACGCGCGCACGATCGCGGACGTGGTGTCGGCGGCGTAGCTAGTCGTCGGCGACCTCGCGGTCGACCATGACCCAGCCGCGCTCCCGACCGTCGGAGTCGGTCAACGGCATGCATTTGGTCTCGATCGAGACCTCGTACCCGTCGGCGTCGCGGTGGACCGAGCGGCCGCGCCAGCCCTGCATCGCGTCAACGAACGGGTCCCAGATCGGCGCGACGTCGGCTTCGTCGCGGCGGATCTCGTCGGGGAGTGGCTTACCGAGCACGTCGGCGACAGCGATCCCATATAGAGATTCCGCCGCACGGTTCCACGCCGTGACGGTCATGTCGGTGTCGTAGGCGATGACCGCGTCGCTGATGCTCTCGAGCAGCCGCGCCTGGAAGTCGCGTTCCTCAACCGCCCGCTTGCTGTCGCTGATGTCATACAGGACGCCTTGGAGGCAGAGCGGCGTGCCGTCCTCGTCGTGGACGACGGTCGACTCGTCACGGATCCAGAGCATTCGGCCGTCCTTGGTGAACATCCGATACTCGATCGTGACCGGACGGTCCTCGGTCCCGTCCGCCGCAGCGGCGAGCGTGTCCTCCGTCGCGCGGTCGATGTCGTCGGGATGAACCGATGCCTTCCAAGGGCCGGGGTGGGCCATCCATTCCTCGGGGGTCCAGCCCAAGATCTCTTCCATCTTCGGACTGACGTCGAGCCAGTTCCCCTCTGTCCCAATCTCGCACGTGTAGACGATCGCGGGGAGGTGTTCGACGAGGACGCGGTACTTCGCCGCCGCCTCGACGAGGTCGTGTTCGCGATCGTGCTGGGTGGTGGCCACGGGGTCTCCCGACTCGTAGGTCTCGGTACGGTCGTCGGGGCGAGAGCAGCGGACCTGTAGCCGACGGTTCCGGTCTTCATCGACATCTGTCGATCAAGTGGTACAGTTCCATCGACGTTCATCGATGGAGGTCACCACAGATGAGCACGGCCCTGCAAGACGATCGCGTATCCCCGGTTGCCTGCTGCGCTCCGGTCGCAGCACCCGACATCACGCACCAGCAGGCCGCCGCCCTCTCCGCCGTCTTCAAGGCGTTGGCCGATCCGAACCGTGTTCGCATCGTGAATCTCCTCGCCAACGCCGACGAGCCCGTCTGCGTCTGCGACTTCATGCCCGTGCTCGGGCTCTCGCAGGCGACCGTCAGCTTCCACCTGAAGAAGCTCCTCGACGCCGGCCTGCTCGTGCGAGAGCGGCGCGGCACGTGGGCCTATTACTCGCTCGACCGCGAGGGTTTGGCGGGACTTCGCGATGTATTCACCACAAGGGAGGCGTGACATGCGTGACGTCGAGCTGCGCAACGAGGTCCGGTCGCGATACGGCGAGGCCGCGACGGCCGTCCTGACGGGCGCCGGCGTCGCCTGCGACTGCAGCCATCCGGGGACGACGTGCGCCGAAGAGGGACATCGGTTCGGACCCGACCTGTACGAGGCGCTCGCGAGCGAGGAGTTACCGGAAGGCGCCGTGCGTGCCAGCCTTGGGTGCGGGAACCCGACGGCCGTCGCTGATCTGCATCCGGGTGAGACGGTGCTCGACCTTGGCTCGGGCGGCGGGATCGACGTGCTGCTCTCGGCCAAGCGTGTCGGCCCCACGGGCAAGGTCTACGGACTCGACATGACCGAGGAGATGCTCGCGCTGGCGATCCGCAATCGTGATGCGGCCGGCGTGACGAACGTCGAGTTCCTGAAGGGCTACATCGAGGATGTGCCGCTGCCCGCGAACACCGTCGACGTGATCATCTCCAACTGCGTCGTGAATCTGTCGATCGACAAGCCGAAGGTGTTCGCCGAGATGCACCGGGTGCTTCGACCGGGCGGACGGATCGGGATCAGCGACGTGGTGGCGGACGACGCTCTGACGCCGGAGCAGCGTGCAGAGCGCGGATCCTACGTGGGTTGTATCGCCGGCGCGCTTTCGTTCAGCGAGTTCGAGGCAGGGCTGCGCGCCGCGGGATTCGAAGCTGTCCGCATCGTGTCGATCGATGAGCCGACCGAGGGCATCCACTCGGCCATCGTCCAAGCCACCAAGAGCCGCGAGGCGGCCGATGCGCACACGGAACAAGCGAAGCGTCTGCCGCTGATCCACGGATCCTGCTGCTGACCGTTCCCGGAGACGCGTCGAGCGCTGTTACCCTCGGGCGCACATGTGCGGCATCGTCGGCTACGTAGGGCCCGACGAGGCGCTCCCCATCGTGCTGGAGGGTCTCCGGCGTCTCGAATACCGCGGCTACGACTCGGCCGGCGTGGCCGTGCTCGGCGAAGAGCTCGAGGTGAGGACGCGCTCCGGCAAGCTCGCTGAGCTCGTGGCCCTGTTGGACGCCGAGCCACCGCTTCGAGGTCGCGCCGCGCTTGGGCACACGCGCTGGGCGACGCATGGGGCGCCGACCGACGAAAACGCGCATCCGCAGGTGGATTGCCCCGGCGACATCGCGGTGATCCACAACGGGATCATCGAGAACCACCACGACCTGCGGTCCGGTCTCGAGAAGCGGGGCCACGCGTTCACCTCCGAGACCGACACCGAAGTGGTTGCGCACCTGATCGAGGACGCGTTGGGCGAGACCGACGACCTGACTGAGGCGGTGCGCGCGGTCGTCGCGCAGCTGCAGGGCGCTTATGCCTTGGTCGTGACGTCGTCCGGGCATCCGGGCGAGCTGGTCGGCGTGAAGGTCTCGTCGCCGTTGATCGTCGGCCTCGGGAACGGCGAGACGATGCTCGCGTCCGACATCCCGGCCGTGCTCGCCAGAACGCGTTCCGTCGTGCCGCTCGGCGAGGGCCAGATCGCGACGGTCTGGTCGGATGGGTGCGCCATCACCGACCTCCAGGGGCGGCCGATCGACGTCGAGCAGATCGAGGTCGATTGGGACGTCACCGCTGCGCAGAAAGGTGGCTACGACTGGTTCATGCGCAAGGAGATCGACGAGCAGCCCGACGCCATCCGGGACACGCTCGTCGGCCGGGCGTATGAAGGCCGGCTCGCGTTGGACGAGCTACGCATCGCCGACGACGTGCTCCGCGAAGTCTCGAAGGTGTTCGTCGTCGCGTGCGGTACCGCGTTCCATTCCGGGCTCGTCGCCAAGTACGCGATCGAGCACTGGACGCGCCTGCCGGTCGAGATCGAGATCGCGAGCGAGTTCCGGTACCGCGACCCCGTGCTCGGGCCGGACACGTTGACGCTCGCGGTGTCGCAGTCCGGCGAGACGATCGACACGCTCGAGGCGGCGCGGCACGCACGGCGGCAGGGCTCCCAGGTGATCGCCGTGACGAACACCGTCGCGTCGTCGTTGGCGCGCGAGGCGGACGGCGTCCTCTACACGCACGCAGGCCCGGAGATCGGCGTTGCGTCGACCAAGACGTTCGCGACCCAGATGGTGGCGCAGCAGCTGGTGGCGCTCTACCTCGCCCAGGTGCGCGCGACGATGTTCCCGGAGGAGATCGGCGGTGTGCTCGGGGAGCTCGACGCGCTGCCTGATCAGGTTGCGCAGGCGATCGAGCTCGATGCGCACGTTCGTGCGATCGCCGAGGCGTTCTTCGATGCGCGCGATTACCTGTTCATCGGCAGGCACACGGGCTACCCGGCGGCGCTGGAAGGCGCGTTGAAGCTCAAGGAGCTCTCCTATATCCACGCGTCCGGCTACCCCGCGGGCGAGCTCAAGCACGGACCGATCGCGTTGGTCGACCACGGCGTGCCGGTCGTCGCGATCGCGACGCGCTGCCACGTCTACCCGAAGATGGTGTCCAACATCCAAGAGGTGAAGGCGCGGGGAGCGTCCGTGATCGCGGTGGTGACGGCGGGTGACACCGATGCGGCCCGGCTCGCCGATCACGTCCTCGAGGTCCCCGAGACCCCCGAGCTATTGTCGCCGGTCGTCGTGACGGTGCCCTTGCAGCTGCTTGCGTATCACGTGGCGGTGCTGCACGGCCGCGACGTCGACCGGCCGCGGAACCTCGCGAAGTCCGTCACGGTGGAGTAGCGCTCGTGGGACGGATCGCGCGTCTGCTGATCGCGGCCGCGGTGGCCGTTCCGTTCATGGGGTCGGCCGCGGGTGCGGCGGCGACGTGCGCATGCCTCCCGGCCGGCGCGAGGGACATCGTGCACCAGGCCGACGCGATCATCGCGGGCCGCGTCGACAACGAGATCACGCTCGACGCGACGCACACCCGAAGCATCGTCACGGTGCAGGGCGTCTACCGAGGGAACGTCCCCTCGACGATCTACGTCGACAGCGACGTCGGCACCGCGGGCGGCACGAGCTGCGCGGTCCTGTACGCGATCGGAACAGTGGTCGATCCGATGGTGTTGCAGAAGCTGCCGACCGGTAGCTACACGATCGAACAGTGCGCCATCGGAGCGATGCCGCAACTGCGTTCGTTGCTCGGCACGGCCAGGCCCCCGCCGGTCGGCGGGCCGCTGCCGAGTCCGGACGGAACCCCTTTGCCGATCCCGGTGGGAACATCCACGTCCATCTCGGGGATGAGCTGGCAGGCGGTCGCTGTCGGGCTGGTGCTGGCCGTCGTGTTGATCGCGGCGTTCGTCCGCTGGTCCGGCCGCCGCGCCCTCGAGACGGCGTCCCCGTTCGACGATGTGGTCGCGGACCCCGGCGGCGGCGCGGAAAAGCCGAACGCGTCGGGCGGGGCGGCGGACCGGCCGGGCCCGGACGCCAGCGGCTAGCCTGACCCCGTGGAGATCGTCGGCCTCGGCGTCGATATCTGCGAGATCGCCCGCATGGAGCGTGCGCTCGCTCGCCACCCGACGATGCGCGAGCGCGTGTTCACGCCCGACGAGATCGCGTACTGCGAGTCCAAGGCCAGGCCGGCCGAGAGCTTCGCGGGCCGCTTCGCGGCCCGCGAAGCGGTCATCAAAGCGATCGGTGGCTACCGCGCGCGGCTGTGGCAGGACATCAGCGTCGTTCGGCATCCGAGCGGCGCCCCGTCGATCGCCCTCGCGGGGAACGCGAAGCGCCGCGCCGACACGCTCGGCGTCTCTCGCGTGCTGCTCACGGTGACGCACGAGAAGACGAACGCGATCGCCTTCGCCGTGGCGGTGACCGACGGATGAAGCCGCTGCTCACGCCCGACGAGGCCCGCGCGCTGGACGCCGCGACACAGGCTGCGGGGACGCCCGCCGTCCTCCTGATGGAGCGCGCCGGCGCCGAGGTGGCGCGCTCGTGCCTGGATGTCCTCGGCGGGACCTACGGCCGGCGCGTCGTCGTCGGGTGCGGGAAGGGCAACAACGGCGGTGACGGATTCGTCACCGCGCGACACCTCGCGCGCGCGGGCGTTCGCGTCTCGGTGTTCGCAGACGACACCAGCGGCGCCGCGGGGGAGATGCGCGACCGACTCGGGCGAGAGACGGACGTCCGCGTTCGTTCCCTCGAGTCGGAGTCGATCGGTCGCGCGCTCGGTCGCGCCGACCTCGCCGTCGACGCGATCGCCGGAACCGGGTTGCGCGGCGCACCCGACGCGACGTGGGCCGCGGCGATCGACGCCCTGAACCGATCCGGCCTGCCGACGGTCGCGGTCGACATCCCGAGCGGCGTGGACGGCGCAACGGGCGCCGCGCCGGGCGCCGCGGTCCGGGCCGAGCTGACCGTGACGTTCGGAGCTCCGAAGGTCGGTCTCGTGCTGTTGCCCGGCGCCGAGTACGCCGGCGCGATCGAGGTGGTGGACATCGGGTTCGCCGACGACGCGATGGAGGCGTCGGCGTGGCTCACCGAGCCGAGCGATGTTGCCGGCGTCCTTCCGCCGAGGCCGCTCGACGGCCAGAAGCGAACGAGCGGGACGGTGGTCGTGGTCGCGGGCTCCCGCGCGATGACCGGCGCGGCTCGTCTGGTCTCGCGCGCGGCGATGCGGGCGGGCGCTGGCTACGTGATCGTCGCGCTGCCGGCGTCGATCATGCCCGTCGTGCAGGCGGAGGTGACCGAGGCGGTGTTCCTGCCGGTGGCGGAAACGTCTGCAGGCTCGATCTCGCCCGACGCCGTGGACGTCGTGATCGACGCGGCTTCCAAGGCGCACGCCGTTGCGATCGGACCGGGTCTGTCGCGCGACGGCGGGACGGCGTCGTTCATCCGCGAGGTGGTGCGAACCTCGCCCGTCCCGCTGGTCGTCGACGCCGATGCGCTCAATGCGTTCGCATCCGAGGCCGGATCGATGGCAGACCGCAAGGCCGATGCGGTGCTGACGCCGCACGGCGGCGAGCTCGCACGCTTGCTCGGGCGGGAACCGTCGGTCGACCGGATCGCCGATGCGCACGCGCTTGCCGACGCATCGCACGCCGTCGCATTGGTGAAAGGAACCCGAACGATCATCGTCGACCAGTCCGGCATCGCGCATGTGAACACGACCGGCTCGACGGCGCTGGCGACGGCCGGCACCGGCGACGTGCTGACGGGCACGATCGGCGGCCTCCTGGCACGTGGCGTGGATCCGTCCGCAGCCGCCTGGAGCGGCGCGTACATCCACGGCCTCGCCGGCCTCGCCGCCGGCGAGCGCTCGGGCGACGGAACGGTCGCGGGCGACGTCGCCGATCTCCTGCCCGAAGCGATCGCTCGCATCGCGGGGAACGCATGACGGAGACGCGCTTCCGTCCGACCACCGTTGAGGTCGATCTCGAGGCGGTTCGAGAAAACGCCGCGGCGCTGAAGCCCGACGACGCGGAGCTGATGGCCGTCGTCAAGGCGAACGCCTACGGGCACGGCGCCGTGCCCGTCGCCCGCGCGTCGCTCGAAGGCGGCGCGACGTGGTGCGGCGTGGCGCTGGTCGAAGAAGGCCTGGAGCTCCGCACGGCCGGGGTCGAGGCGCCGATCCTGGTCCTGTCGGAGTTCCCGCCGGGCGCGGAGGCGGTGGCGCTCGCGCACCGACTCACGCCGAGCATCTATTCGAACGATGGTCTTGCGCGACTCGCGGCAGCCGGGCACGGCGCGTTGGGTGTCCACGTGAAGGTCGACACCGGCATGCACCGTGTCGGTGTGTGGCCGCCGGAAGATCTGGTTGCGTTCCTCGAGGAGGTCACCCGCGCCGGCCTCCAGATCGAGGGTATCTGGACACATCTCGCGAAGAGCGAGGACGACGTCGAGGTCACGGAGCGCCAACTGGCCACCTACAACGCGGCACTCGACGCATCCAAGGCCGCCGGCTTCGAGCCGGGCCTCCGGCACGCAGCGAACAGCGGCGGACTGTTGCGCCACCCGGAGTCGCACTATGACCTGGTGCGGCCTGGGATCGCGTTGTACGGGATCGGCCCGGCCGCGGATGAGGGACAAGGGCTCAAGCCCGCCCTGACCTGGCGCTCCACCGTCGCGTTCGCTCGCCCGCTCGCCGCAGGCGAGCGGGTGAGCTATGGCCTCGGCTACGAGCTTGACCGGGACGCCGTGGTGGCGACCGTACCCGTCGGCTACGCCGACGGGTACCCCCGCGCAGCCTCGAGCCGCGCCGCCGTCTTGATCCGTGGCCGCCGGTGCAGGGTCGCGGGGAGCGTCACGATGGACCAGCTGATCGTCGACTGCGGCGACCTGCCAGTCACGGCCGGAGACGAGGTCGTGCTCCTCGGTCGCCAGGGCGGCGACGAGATCACGGCCTGGGAGTTCGCGACCAACGCCGACACGATCGCCTACGAGATCGTCACGCGGATCGGTGAGCGCGTGCCTCGCACGTACGTCGGAGCCACGGCATGACGCGCACGCTCGTCGATGCCGCCCGGGAAGCTTCGACGTGCACCAAGTGTCGACTCGCGACGACGCGCACCCAGGTCGTCTTCGGCGTCGGCAACCCCGACGCCGACCTGCTGTTCATCGGCGAGGCCCCGGGGCAGAACGAGGACAAGCAGGGTGAGCCGTTCGTCGGGGCCGCCGGCCAGCTGCTCACACGCATGCTCGGCGAGATCGGCCTCAGGCGCGAGCAGGTCTACATCGCGAACATCCTCAAGTGCCGGCCGCCGGGCAACCGCGATCCGCAGGAGGACGAGATCGAGGCGTGCACGCCGTGGCTCATCGAGCAGATGTCGCTGATCCAGCCGAACGTCATCGTGACGCTCGGCAACTTCGCGACAAAGTTCGTCTTGCAAACCCAGACGGGTATCACGCGGATGCGGGGGTCGGTCTACCCGTGGCACGGCCGAAAGGTCATCCCGACGTTCCACCCGGCAGCGGTGCTTCGCGGCGGCGGCGAGAAGGGCCGGCAGTTCGCCGAGCTGCAAGAAGACTTCGCCTTGATCGAACGAACGCTGCGCGAGCCGGAACCGCCGCCATCACCGCCGCCCGTCACCTCGCTCGTCGAGCTTGAGCGAGCAAGTGCCGAGCCTGCGACCGTCCCCGACGATCAGTTGGAGTTGTTCTGACGGCATCGTCCGTCATCCTCGAGGCAACGGCCGCCGACGACACGCGGGCGATCGGAGCCGCGCTTGCGCCGCTCCTGCGGGCGCGCGACGTCGTCGTGCTCACCGGTGAGCTCGGGGCCGGCAAGACGACCTTCGTCCAGGGAGTTGCCAAGGGACTCGGCGCGACCGAGCACGTCGCCTCGCCAACGTTCACGCTCGTGCGCGAATACGTGTCCGGGCGCGTCCCGCTCGCGCACGTCGACCTCTACCGGCTCGATCGCGAGCAGGACGTGATCGACCTCGCGCTCGACGAGCTCGAGGACGGCGAGCGCGTGCTCATCGTCGAGTGGGGAGACCCCGTCGCGGAGCTCCTGGCCGAGGACCGCCTGCGGATCGAGTTCGTCGGCGTCGACCCGACCGGAGGCGATGAAACCCGGCGCATCACGTTCCAAACGAGCGGCAGCACCTGGGCCGACCGGCGCGACGAGCTCGCGGCCGTGCTCGAGCGGTGGTCCCGATGATCGTCGTCGGCATCGACACCGCGACGCCACAGGTCTCGGTCGCCATCGGGACCGAGACCGCGATCCTCGGCCGCATCCAGATCGCCGGCAAGGCGCGTCAGGAAAGCGTCACGCCGGCGCTCGAGCAGCTGCTCGCCTGGACCGGCACCGACCTCGAGCACGTCGGCGGGTTCGCCGTCGGCATCGGGCCCGGGCTCTTCACCGGCCTGCGCGTCGGCGTCGAGACCGCGAAGACGCTCGCGCAGGTCACCGGTGCGCCGCTGATCGGGCTCGCGAGCATCGACGCCATCGCCTATGCGGTCCGGCACACCGATCGGACCATCGCGGCCGTGATCGACGGGCGCCGTAAGGAGGTCTTCGCGGCGCTGTACCGGCCGGTCCCCGGCGGGGTCCTCCGCCTCAGCGAGCCTGCGGTGCAGCGCCCTGAGGCGCTCGCGGCAGAGCTCGAGGCCCTCCCCGGAGAGGTGTTGGCCGTGGGCGATGGTGCCATCCTGTATCGGGACGTGCTCCGATCGGTGGGGGCTCGGGTCGAGTTCGCCTCGCCCGCGGCCGCGCACCCCGACGCGGCCTCGCTCGTCGAACTGGCGGTCCCGAGGTTCCTCCGAGAGGAACATGACCAGGTGTTCGACGTCGTGCCGATGTATCTAAGGAAGTCAGATGCTGAGATCGCGTGGGACGACCGAGGCCGGGGCAGCCAGCCTTGAGGTGACGAAGATGCGCCGGCGCCACCTCCGTGGCGTCATGGCGATCGAGCGCCAGGCCTACGCGCGCCCATGGACGCCCAACCTGTTCGTCGCCGAGATGTCCGAGCCGAACAATCGGAACTACCTCGTGGCGCGGATCGACAAAGACGTGGTCGGGTACGCCGGCCTGATCTGCTACGGCGACGAGGCGCACATCACGAACATCGCGGTCGATCCGATGCTGCAGGGCCACGGGATCGCCCACCGGATGCTCGCCGAGGAGATCGTCGCCGCACAGGACATGGGCGCGACCGCCGTATCGCTGGAGGTGCGCGTGACCAACTGGCGCGCGCAGCGCGTCTACGCCCGCTTCGGGTTCCACCCGGTGGGGATCCGGCGCAACTACTACGCGGAGCTGCACGAGGACGCCCTGATCATGTGGACCGACGACGTCCGGGATCGCGCCTACCGCCGGCGCCTCAACGCGATCGTCCAGAAGCTCCCTGAGGGCATCCGCCCGCAAGCGGGCACGTTGTGATCACGCTCGGCATCGAGACCTCCTGCGACGAGACCGCGGTCGCGATCGTCGAGGACGGCTTCACGGTTCGGACCAACCTGATCGCGCGGCAGGAGCACCTGCACGAGCGATTCGGCGGCGTCGTCCCCGAGGTCGCGGCGCGTGCCCACGTCGAGGCGCTCAACCCGCTGTTGGCGCAAGCGCTCGACGAGACCGGCCTCGACCACCGCGACCTCGACGGCATCGCGGTCACCGTCGGTCCCGGACTGGTCGGCGCCCTGCTGGTCGGGATGGCCGCGGCCAAGGCGGTCAGCCTCGCGACCAACACGCCGCTGATCGGCGTGAACCACCTCGAGGCCCACTACTGGGCAAACTTCCTGGAGCACGGGAAGCCCGAACCGCCGTATGTGGCGCTGATCGTGAGCGGCGGCCACACGATGCTCGTCCACGTGCCGGAGCTGTTCCGCCACGAGGTGCTCGGCCAGACCCTGGACGACGCCGCGGGAGAAGCCTTCGACAAGGTGGCCCGGATGCTCGGCCTCGGCTTCCCCGGCGGGCCGGCGCTCGACGCGGCCGCGCGCACCGGCGACCCGAACGCGATCCGGTTCCCGAGGGCGATGGAGGACTCCGGCGACCTCGACTTCTCGATGAGTGGGTTGAAGACGGCGGTCCTGCGGTACGTCAAGGCGGAACGCGCGGCCGGGCGCGACATCGACGTGCCCGACCTCGCGGCGAGCTTCCAGGAGGCGATCGTTGACGTGCAGGTGACCAAGACCATCGAGGCGGCGCGGCGCACCGGCGTCGAGCGCGTGCTGATGGGCGGCGGCGTGGTCGCGAACACGCGCCTACGGGAGCGCCTCACCAGCGATGGCTCCCACGCGGGACTCGAGGTGCTCGTCCCACCGCTCGCCCTCTGCACCGACAACGCCGCGATGGTCGCGTGCCTGGGGGCCGCGCGCCTGGAACGAGGCGACCGGTCTGGGTTGGACATCGCCGCTGACCCCAACCTACCCTTGGCGCCGTGACCACGATCCTGGTGACCGGGGGCGCCGGGTTCATCGGCTCGAACCTGGCCGATCGCC
This sequence comes from Actinomycetota bacterium, assembly GCA_036265325.1. GTDB lineage: Bacteria > Actinomycetota > UBA4738 > UBA4738 > HRBIN12 > AC-51. The sequence continues at coordinate 29,027 of DATAPH010000046.1, forward strand.
TCCTGGCCGAAGACCATCGCGTGATCGCGGTCGACGATCTGTCCACCGGCCGCATCGCGAACCTCAGCGACGCGCGCGCGTACGGCAAGGCCTACACCTTCTTCAACATGGACATCCGCGCGAGCGGACTGCTGTCGCTGTTCGAGCGGCACCGCCCGGAGGTCGTCTATCACCTTGCCGCGCAGGCCGGTGTGCGGCCCTCGCTCGAGGATCCGGTCCACGACGCAAGCGTCAACGTGATGGGGGCGCTGAACGTCCTGGAGTGCGCGATCAAGGTTGAGGCCCGAAAGGTGGTCTACGCCGCGAGCGGCGGCACCATCTACGGCGAGCCGAAGCGACTGCCGGTCAAAGAGTCGATGGCGCAAGGGTCGCGGCCGCTGAGTCCCTACGGCATCTCGAAGAAGACCGTGCTCGACTACCTCAGCTTCTACCAGCGCTATCGCGGGCTCGATTTCACGGCCTGCGCGCTGGCGAACGTCTACGGCCCACGCCAGGACCCCTTCGGCGAGGCGGGGGTGATCACGGTCTTCGCGTCGTCGATGCTCGCCGGCGATGCGCCGACGATCTACGGCGACGGCAACCAGACGCGCGACTTCGTGTTCATCGACGACGTCGTGCACGCGTTCGTGCAGGCGATGGATCGCGGGTCGGGCAAGATGGCGAACATCGGCACCGGTCTGGAGACCAGCGTGAACGGGTTGTACGGCCTGCTGGCGCAGATCATCGGGTTCACGGAAGAAGCCGCGCACGGCCCGCTGCCGCCGGGCGAGCTCCGACGCAGCGCCCTGGACATCTCCGCCGCGGCCAAAGCCCTGGCGTGGAAGCCCTGGACACATCTGGAAGACGGGCTCGCCGAGACCGTCGCGTACCTGAAGGGGATCTGATGTCCGACGCTCGTGCGGACGCGGTCAAGGACGTCGCCGGCAAGCTCACCGAGCGCGTCGCCGCCTTCGTCAAGAAGGAGCGTCTGCCGGGAGCCGCGGCGGGGATCGTCGTCGACGACACGCTCGCCTGGTCCACCGGCTATGGCTATGCCGACGTCGAGACCCGCCGCCCGCACGACGCCCAGACGCTGTTCCGCATCGCCTCGATCACCAAGACGTTCACCGCGACCGCGATCATGCAGCTGCGCGACGAGGGCATGCTGCACCTCGACGATCCGGCGGTCGCGTTCCTGCCCGAGCTTCGCGACGCGACGAGCGCGTTCGGGATGATCGAGACGGTCACCCTCCGCCGGATGCTGTCGCACGAATCCGGGCTGATGGGTGACCCGCCAGGGGCGCGGTGGTTCCACGACGTGTACGAGGCGGAGCCCGCCGCGAACCTGGCCAAAGGCGCACAGATCGCCACGATGATCCCGCCGAACATCCAACAGAAGTACTCCAACCTAGCGTTCCAGCTCCTCGGCGAGATCGTCGCCCGCCTCGATGGCCGCCCGTATCCCGACGCGATCCAAGCCCGGATCTTGGACCCGCTCGGCATGACATCCAGCGGCTTCCACCCGTTGGCCCCTGAGCTGTTTGCCCGCCGGGCGGTGGGATATCGCCCCCGATGGCTGTCCGACGCGTTCGAGCCGTTCAGCGCGACGCTCACCGAGTTCCCGCTCGCCGAGGGCGGACTCCAATCCTGTGTCGACGACGTCGCGCGGTGGCTCTCGGCCCAATTCCCGATGGAGAAGGCCGCCGAGGGGCACCGCACCGTTCTGGCCGACGCCACGCTTCGGGAGATGCAGCGCCCTCGGTACCTGGAGGGCGAGAAGTGGGAGGAGGCGTGGGCGATCGGCTGGTACGCCGTCCGCAAGGGTGAGACCGTCTGGATCCAGCACTCCGGTGGCCTCCCGGGGTTCATCACGAACGCCTGTTTCCGCGCGAAGGAGCGGGTCGGGGCGATCGCGTTCCTGAACGGCGTCGCCAACGCGTCAGACCTCGCGATGGAGCTGGGGGCGGTCGCCCTGGAGGCGGTGCGGGGTGCCGTCGAGCCCTTCGATGTGCCGGACCCGATGCCGGAGGCCTACGGAGGCCTGCTCGGGATCTACGGGGAGCCCGTGGAGGCCGCCCTGATGCGCCTGGAATGGCGGGACGGGAAGCTCGTGCTCCGCGATCCCGATGAGCCCGACGAGACGCTGACACTGCTCCCGACCGACGACCCGCTGCGCTTCACGGTCGACTGGTTCGCCCGTGAATCGGGCGAGCCCGTTGCGTTCCACACGGGCGACGACGGCCGCGTGACCGGGGTCACGATCGGGCCCTACTCGCTGCAACGGTTCGAGCCGATCGGCGAACCGGCCGTCCCGTAAGGCCCCAAACAGGACCGACCTTCGGCCCGTTGACCATTTCGACCGGGTCACGGTACCGTTCCTGCTGTAGGGAATCGTTGGGCGAGAGGGAAGACGGAGAGGGAACCGCGTACTCCCGTCCTAGCCCTGCACGAGGCGTGAGCGATCCTCACGCCGGGTACATGCATTATCGCGGGTGTGGTCCGATCCGGAGGTCGGGCCCTCGTTCCCGGCCAAGCCCGGTCCGCCGCCCCGTATGGCAGTTATGAGAGAGGAGACGTGATGGAGGTCCCCCGCCTCGATTCGCCCACCGAGCGCTTCCTGGTTGCGCTGGGCGTTCCTCAGCTACCACCACGAACTGAGCCCTTCGACCCTGGGTATGACCCTGCGACGTTCGCGGCGCACTGGGAGCAAAGCGCCCATCTGATCGAGATCTGCAAGTTGTCGATGGCGACTTGGATGGTGGCCGCGGCGGAGGCCACGGAGAAGAAGATCGAGGCTGCGCACGCCCAGAAGGTCCCGTGCGTGACCGGGGGCGGGCCGTTCGAGATCGCCCAAGCCAACGGCGTGCTGGACCCATACCTGGAGCTGTGCGCCGACATGGGCTTCGATCGGATCGAGGCGGGCCGCGGGTTCACAGATCACGACCTCCAGGCCGACGACGTCGTCGGTCGGGCGAAGCGGCTAGGCATGGACGTGCAGTTCGAACTCGGCAGCAAGCACGGCGGCGCCTTCAGCCAGGACGTCGCCTCCTCGTTGGTCGACGAAGGCTCGAGATGGCTCGACGCCGGGGCCGTCCAGCTCGTCATCGAGGCGCGGGAAAGCGCCCAGGGCGTCGGATTGTTCGATTCGAACGGGACCCTCGACTCCGGGCTGGCCGAACGCTTCGTCGACGCCTTCGGTTTCGACCGAGTGATCTTCGAGGCGCCGACCAAGCCCAGCCAGTTCGCGTTGCTCGACCAGTTCGGACCAGACGTGCACCTGTGCAACGTCCGACTCGAGGAGCTCTTGCGGGTCGAGATCTACCGGCGAGGGCTGCACTCAGACGCGTTCGCCAACCCGATCCTGCGACCGGAGCGCCGTGGCGACGACCGAACGGCCAGCGTCGGAGATCGATGAGCGGCCCTCGCGTCACGATCCGCCATATCGCCGACGACACGCCGCTTCCGGCCGCAGACGCGTACGTGGTTGTCGATGTGATCCGCGCGTCGACGACCGCCGTCACCGCGGGGCTGCAGGGCCGCGACTGCTATCTCGTTCGGTCCGTCGAGGAGGCTCGTCTGGTTGCCGCGACGCTGTCCGCGCCGTTGCTCGCGGGCGAGGTGCACGGCGACCAGCCCGCCGACTTCGACCTCCAGAACAGCCCCACGGAGCTATCGGCGAGGTCTGATGTTGACCGTCCGGTCATCCTGTTGACCTCGTCGGGGTCGCCCACGATGTGTCGTGCCGGCGAAAGAGCTCCGACGTGGATCGGGAGTCTCCGCAACGTTGGTCCGACGGCTGATGCGCTTCGTGAGGTCGACGAGGTGGCGATCTTGGCTGCCTCGCCGGATGAGCTCCGGATCGAGGATGCGATCTGCGCAGCGCGACTCGCCCTCGCATTCGGTCTCGATGGCGCCGATGACGAGACGCTGCGTGTGGTACATGCCTACGGGGAACGTGACCTCGATCAGATCCGGACCGGAACGAGCGCCGGCTATCTGCGCCGGTCGGGGCAGATGGCCGACCTCGAGTTCATCCTTCGCCACGTCGACGACGTCGACCTGCCCTGTTCGGTCGTGGACGGTCGCGTCGCGATGATGGTTTCCGACGTGCGAAGCTGAGCGGCGTGAGCCGGCCTCCGGTAGCGATCGTGCGGGGCGAGCCCGGGGTCCTCCCCGGTCTGGGCGTCGCTCGCTCCCTTGGGCGGCTCGGCGTCCCGATCGCTCTTCTGTACACCCACGCCGATGCCGCGGCGACACGGTCACGCTACGTGTCGGCGCGCTCGGTATGGAACCCGTTCGACGACCCGTCCGCGGCGGTCGAGATGCTTCGCCGAACGGTCGCCCCGCTGGGCGCAGACGCCGGACTTATCCCGACCGACGACACGATGGCCGTCTGGGTCGATCGACACGGGGCCGAGCTCCGCGACGCCGGCTTTCGGTTCGCCCAGCAGCCCGGCGGCTTGGTCGAGCGCCTCGTGAGTAAGAGCGCGATGCGCGACATCGCGACCGACCTCGCGATCCCCACCCCGTCGGTCGAGGTCCCCGACGACTGGAACGAGGCGTTCGAGCTCGCCGAGCGCATCGAGGTTCCGGTCGTGGTGAAGAAGCGGGAACCGTCGGAAGGGTCCTCGACGCCCAGCGTCGAGATCTTCCAAGACCGAGCGTCGCTGCACCGCGCGCTCGAGCAGCGGGCCGGATCAGAGACCTGCAACGTCTTGTTCCAAGAGTTCATCCCCGGCGGCTCCTCGTCGGTGTGGATGTGCAACGCGTACTTCGACGACACGTCGTCGTTGGTCTTCGGTGCGACCGCGCAAAAGATCCGGCAGTGGCGTCCCTACACCGGGTGGACGACGCTGGGTGTCTGCGAGCCGAACTTCGAGGTGCAGGAGCTGACGGAGCGGCTCGCCAAAGGCACGGGTTACCGGGGCGTGATCGACATCGGCTTCCGGTTCGACGCACGCGACGGTCGGTACCTGCTGTTGGATGTGAACCCGCGTGTCGGCGCGACGTTCCGACTGTTCGCGGCGCCCGATGGAACCGACGTCGTGCGGGCCATGTACCGCGATCTTGTCGGGGACGAGCCCAGCCGGGCGACCGTGCGCGCCGGGCGCCGGTGGATGGTCGAGACCCACGACCTCGCGTCCAGCGTCGCGCATATGCGCGATGGCAGCCTGTCCATCGGCGGATGGCTGTCCTCCCTCCGTGGCGTCGAGGAGGTCGCGGTGTTCGCGGCGGACGACCCACGCCCGTTCGCGTTCTCGGTCGCCTCCCTGGCCAAGGGTAGGCGGGCGCGGGCGGCGGGCGCCCGGACGGAACAGGTCCGGGCGATGTTCGATTCGCGACGCGGCTGGTGGGACGAAAGCTATCGAGGGGACGGCCAGCGCGACCGCGTGTATCAAGAGCGGCTCAGGCGCGCGATGGATCTCCTGCCGCCTGGTCCGGGTCGTGCGCTCGACCTCGGCACCGGCGCGGGACACGGAGCGGTCGCGCTGGTTCAGAGCGGGTACGAGGTCGATGCGGTCGACGCCGCCCCGCAGATGGTCGCGACGGCGGTCGCGACCGCGGAAGAGGCGGGCGCCGACGTACGGTGCCTCGTCGGGGAGGCCGAGCATCTCCCGTTCGACGACGGGACGTTCGAGGTCGTCGCCGCGCTCGGACTCTTGCCGTGGGTGGATGCGCCGGCCGCGCTCGCCGAGATCGCCCGGGTCCTTCGACCGGGCGGCCGGGCGGTCGTGACGGCCGACAACCGCTGGGGCCTGATCAGGCTTTTCGACCCCTGGCGCAATCCCTTCGTCCGGGGAGACAAGCGAGGCAAGGGCGTCCGCCGTGCGCGGATGCATACGCGCGCCGATGTCCGCCGCATGGTCGCGGCAACCCCGTTACAGGTCGAGGCCTGGAGCACGCTCGGCTACGCGCCGATCACGTTCCATTTCCGCCCGGTGTTCGGCGATGCTCGTGGCGGCAGGGTGCATGAGCGCCTGCAGCGACGCTCGGATCGCGGAACGCCGATCATCGAGAACCTCGGGGCGCACCACGTCGTGGAGCTCCGTCGGCTCGAGTAGACGCCTCGACAGGGCCCCTGCGCTTAGGGGGCGGGGCAGCCCACGAGGGCCTTGCACAGATCGAGTCTGCCGCCGGTCCGAACCTTGCCCGTGAGCGAGGGGAGGGGATCGACGGAGGCGAGGAGCCGGGCCTTGAGCGCGCTGACCGTGAGGGTCGGATCCTGCGCTAACGCGAGCATCGCCGCGCCCGAGACCGACGGTGCGGCCATCGAGCCTCCGCTGTCGAAGCCGTACGTTTCCTCGGGGAGCGTCGAATAGATGTTCACGCCCGGGGCGGCGAGATCGACGGTCGAGGCGCCGTAGTTGGCCTTCGTCCAGAGTCCGTCCTTCTGATCCGTCGCCGTGACGCACACCTCGTTCGGTGTCTGATAGGAGCACGGGTACCGGGGGGACGTGTCGACGTTCCTCTTCGTGTTCCCCGCGGCAGCGACGAAGAGCACGCCCGCGTCGTTGAGGTCCTCCAAGCGGTCTGCCACCGCGGTGCTGGATGCCGTTCCGGCCCACGTCGGCGAGTCGTTCACGACCCGAACGTTCACGCCTTGGCCGATGATCTGCAGGATCCAGTCGAGCGCCTTGACGAGTTTCCCGTTCGGCCCCTTGTTCGTTGCGCTCACGAACTTCACCGGAAGGATCGTGGCGTGCCAGTCAACGCCCGCGACCCCGACCCCGTCGTTGCCGGCGGCACCGAGGATCCCCGCCACGTGTGTGCCGTGTCCGAGGTCGTCGCTCGGGTCGCACGTCGGAACCTTCGGAACGACGTTGTACCCGTGTGTTCCGGCGGCACAGCCGCCGATGCCGCCGGGATTCGTCCAGATGTTCGGCGCGAGATCCGGGTGATCGAGGTCGACCCCGCTGTCCAGGACCACGACGACGGCCGACGGGTCGCCGGTCGTGAGGGCCCAGGCTTCCGTGGCGTCGATGTCCGCACCGGGCGTGCCCGTGACGCCGTTTACCGACTGGCCCGTGTTCGCGAGCCCCCATTGGGAACCGAACGACGGATCGTTGGGCACGACGACCTGCGAGGCAAGCGCGGTCGAGGCGTTCGCAAGGACGATCGCCACTGCGACGGCGACGCCGGACAGCCACCGCCTTCGCGAACCACCGGTTCTGGACATCCTTGCTCCTTCAAAGCGCCTGACGCGCAGTGCTAAAGGCTGACAAAGTACGAACCGAGTCGATGGAACAACTGGCAGGTCGATCCGGTTCCGCGGAAGGATAACCTATCCCGCCGTAGCCCGAAAGGGCTACATGAGGCAACACCGGCAGGGGGAACTGTGGCACAACGGGTACTGGTGGTCGGGTGGGACGGCGCCGATTGGGAAATCGTCGATGACCTCCTCGGTCGCGGCCTGCTGCCGAACCTTCAGGCGATGCTCGAGGAGGGTGGTCGAGGGACGCTCCGTTCGTCGATCCCTTCGCAATCGTGGTCGGCATGGACCTCGTTCCTCACCGGGTACCACCCGGCCACCCACGGCGTCTGGGACTTCGTGGAACGCGATCCGACCGATCCCGACCGCCGTCTGCCCGTTTCGTCTACATCGATCAGGCAACCGACGTTCCTTGACCGGCTCTCGGTCGCCGGGATCGAGGTCCGCGCCGCGAACATCCCGGTGACGTTCCCGCCATGGGACCTGAACGGACGGATGATCGGCGGGGTGGCGGTCCCCAAGGGATCGCGCTTCGTCACGCCGCGCGAGTGGGCAGCCGAGCTCGAACGCGTCGCCCCCTTCCCGCTGAACGGGATGGAGTGGATGCGGTACGAGGATCGACCGGAGGCGCTCGTCGGCGAAGGGCGTTCGCTCGTCGAGGAGCGCCTGGCGTCGTTCGAAGCTCTCCTGGAGGGATCGTGGCAGGTCGCCGTTTGCGTCTTCGTCGAGCCCGACCGTCTCCAGCACCCGTTGGGCGCCTATCTGCTGCCATCCCATCCGCGCTACGGGGCTCTTGCCGACTCGGCGATCGCGGACGGTCTTCGTGGGGCCTATGCGTCCGTCGATACCGCGCTTGGACAACTCCGGCGCGCCGCGGGCCCCGACGCGTTGACGATCGTCCTGTCCGACCACGGGTTCCGCCCGATCGCGCATCTGGTTGGGTTGAACCGCCTGTTGCAGACCCTTGGGTTCGCCTCGGCCGGGTCGCACGGCGAGATGGCGCGCTCCCTGCGCACATGGGCGCCCGTACGGAAGGTCGCGCGGTCGCGCCTCGGACATCGATTGAAGCGGAACATCCGGGCGCCCTCGACGCTGGACTGGGGGAAGACGGCCGCCTATCCCGCCGGAACCGGTGGCGCCGTCTCGATCAACCTGAAGGGCCGCGAGATCCACGGGACGGTCGAGCCCGCCGACTATGAACGCGTCCGCGCCGAGGTGGCGCAGGCGTTGCTCGACTACCGAGACCCGAGCACCGGGACGCACCCCATCGCGAAGGTCTTGCTCCGCGAAGACCTACCTGGCGGCGACCGCCTCGACCTTGCGCCCGATCTGATGGCGCGGCCCTCGCCCCTGTGGACGCTGGGCAACATCGGACAGGTGACGTCGGACGCGACATGGCCCTCAGGTGATCACAGGCAGGAAGGCATCCTGATCGCGTCGCACGCGATGACACCTGACCTCGGGGCACCGTCGATCGTGGACATCGCACCCACGCTCCTGGCGACCCAGGGTCTCACCGTTCCCGCCCTCGATGGAACGCCGATCCGGGGGATCGTGGGCGAGGACCTTTCGCTCGACGAGCAGGGTGATGACGCCGCGCCTGCGGTCCGCTCGACGGTCGGCGATCTCGACGACGAGGAGCAGGATGAGATCGCCAGCCACCTCCGAGATCTCGGCTACATCGAGTGACGACGTAGGTCTTTGCGCCGGACGGGTCCGGCCCCTCGGCGTGGCCGTCTCAGCCGTGCAGGATGTCGGCCGCCGTCGTCGGGATACCGCAGGCGTCGCCGCACTTGGGCGGCACGATGGGGTACGGCTTGAGGATCACCGGCTTCAGTGGTTGTTGACCGAAGTCGAACTCCTTCGCGAGGTCACCAAGTCCCTTGACGTCTTCGCGAACCGTTGGCCTCGGGTCCGGCCGGCCATCCGTCTTCGGGTCGACGCGCTGGCCGTTCAGGAACACGTCTTCGATGAACTTCAGATACGCGTCGAAGCTCAGCGTCTGATGATCGATGGTCCCGGCCTTCGCGTACGGACTGATCAGCATGCCTGGGACGCGCAGACCGTAGCCCAAGGCATCGACCGTCGGCGGGACGACATGGTCGTAGAAGCCGCCCCAGTCATCCCATGTGAGGAAGATCGCGGTCGAGTCCCAGGACGAGCTCTTGCCGATCGCGTTCACGATGTCCGTCACCCACGCCTGCCCGTCGCTGATCCTGTTCCCCGGCGGGTGCTCGCTGTGCTTGATGTCGGGCACGATCCACGACACCGCGGGCAAGGTGTTGTTCTTCACCGCTGAGTAGAAGTTGCTGATCGTGGTGATGTTGCCGAGCTGGTTGTCGTCGTGGACCGTCTGGAAATCCGGGAGGGGGTTCCAGATCTCGGGCGTGCCAACGGTGTTCGAGCAGTCGTTGTTGCAGTCGTTCACCGTGTGATCGCCCGTGTAATACGCCCAGGAAACGTTGCTCTTGGCCAACAGGTACGTGAGGTCGGTCCACTGGTACGAGTTGACGTCCTTGCCCTGATACTGCGCTGAGCGGTCCACGTCGACGAAGCCGTTGGAACTCGTGCAGTGGTCCGCGGACGTCGGCGGATGACACTCGGCTGACCAGCCCGAGACCGCGAAGAGGTGGGCCGGCTCGCTCCAGCCTTGGTTCGACTGGAACAGGCGGTCTTGCAGCACGAACCGCTTGGCATACGTCCAATAGTTCGGGATCGTCGACGCGTCGTGATAGGAGACGACGTCCGGTTGTGACCGGTTCTGGACGCACACCTTCGCCGTCGGGTTCTTCTTGCAGTAGATGCCGGACTTGTTCCACGTGGTGATGAACCCGTCCATCTTGCCGCCGTTGATGTCGCTCTTCGCCGCTGCGTTCGTGTGCGGGCCGCCCTGGCTGATGTCCTCGGTCGTCAGCCACGGCCGCGTGCATCCTTGGGCGACTTCCGGGTTCGGGATGCAGACCGTCGGTTGACCGTTCTTCATGGGGATCCCGTTTGCGCCGGGGAACGTGCCGAAGTACTGGTCGAACGAGCGGTTCTCCTGCATCACGATGACGATGTGCTGCAGTTTGCCGCCGCTCGGGTCGGTCGAGCTCACGGGACGATCGGCGGGTGCCGATGAGGACGCCGGCACGTCGCCGGACCGGGTGGCGATGGACGGACCGCCGCTCGTGCAGGCGACGAGTGCGATCGCCGCGATCGTGGTCGCGAGGAGGAGCGTTCGGCGGATCGAGGGCACGGCGGACATCAGCGGGAGCTCTCCTTCATCGCTGGGGGTCCACGAGCATAGCGACCCAGGACGCGCCGACGGTACGGCCGGATGGCCCCTCATCGTGCGGACGTCCATCCGGCCTACGCCGAACGCCCGCGCTTGATGTGGCCTCTTGCATCGTCCATCCGGAGATCGCGCCGTCTAGCATGTACCGCCATGCCCAACGCCAACCGGAGCTATCTGTTCATCGTCGGCACCGGCCGATGTGGTTCGACGCTCGTCCAAGAGTTGATCGCGCGCCATCGGCACGTCGGCTTCATCTCGAACGTCGACTCGACGCTCGGCGCGTTCGACCCGAAGGGTCGGGCGAATCGCTTCCTCTACGGATCCACCCCATCGGGCCTCGGGCGACGTGACCGCTCCTACCTCAAGTCGTTGCGATTCACGCTCGGCGAGCGCGTCCACTTCGGGCCTTCCGAGGCGTACAAGATCATCCGCCGCCAGATCGGCCCGACGATCTCCGAGCCGTTCCGCGATCTGACGGAAGCTGACGTGACCCCATGGCTCGCGGCGAGGTTCCGGACATTCTTCGAAGAGCGCGCCGAGGCGCAAGACGCGAGTGTCTTCATGCACAAGTTCACGGGGTGGCCGCGAGCTCGGTTCATCGACGCCGTGATGCCGAACGCCAGGTTCTTGCACATCGTGCGTGACGGCCGGGCGGTCGCAAGTTCGATCGTGCAACGGCCGTGGTGGAAGGGCTACCTCGGCGTGCCCGGCTGGGGCTTCGGCGAGCTCCCGGACGACCTTCGCGAGATCTGGGAACGGTCCGACCGTTCGCTGATCGTCCTCGCCGGCCTCGAGTGGCGCATCCTGATGGACGCGTTCGATGCGACGGCGGCCGCCGTCGACGACGACCGATGGCTGGAGCTTCGCTACGAGGACATCGTTGCCGATCCTCGCCCGCATTGGGACCGGATCCTCGAGCACGCCGGACTGCCGTGGGACGCGGAGTTCGAGGCGGCCTTCCAGCAGTACCCCGTTGCCACGTCGAGGCGTCAGGCCTTCCGACGCGATCTCACCGAGACACAAGTGACCCAGCTTGAGGATGCGATCGGCGACCACCTGCGGGCGCGAGGGTACGAGGTCGGAGCGTCGCAAGACGGATAGCGGAAGGCCGTCACGGCTGGGGGAGATTAGGTCGCCTGTTGCTCGGCAGCGACGCTGTCGACGGAACGCGTCGATCCCGGAGCGAGGAGCCCTCGCCAGAACCCGAGACCCCACGACACGTGCATGGTGATGATTGCCGCGGCCACGGCCGGCGCATCGCGCATGTCGGCCGCGGTCCGAGCCGCCGAGATCGCTGAGATCGCCACGAACGCGACGTAGACGCCCGCGATCGCCAGGGCGAGCCACGGCGCAAGGATCAGGACGGCGAGCCACGGGACGGCGCCCGCGACGAGCAGCGGCGCGGCGAGGTGGCGGATCTGGATGGAGCGCGGGTGGAGGCGGACGACGTCGGCCTTCCCGCGCCCGTACCGGAAGTACTGGCGTGCGAGGTCGCGCAGGGTCTCTCGCGAACGCCACTGGACGCGCACGGCCGGGTCGAGCAGAAGCGGCTTCCCGTCGAGACGGATCCGATGGTCCATCTCGTAGTCCTCGTTCGCCACCAGGTCCTCGTTCCAACCGCCCAGCGAACGGAGCAGGTCGACCGGATAGGCCCCGAACGGAACGTGATCCGTCTCTTGAGGCTGCGATGCGTAGTGGTACGCCGAATTCCCGACGCCGGCCCGTGAGCCGAGCGCCGCGGCGATCGCTCGACCTCGCCGCGTCTCGCCCGCCCCGTCCTTGCGCGCGCCGACGCCGCCCCAGCGACCGGTTCGAAGGTGTCCGACGAGCACGCGGACATAGTTCGGTGGGACGGTCGAATGCGCGTCCACCCGGACGAGCCACCGTCCGCGCGCCGAGGCGAGTCCGACATTCAACGAGATGGGGATCGCGCCCGCTGGATTCGACAGCAGGTCGATGCGGGCATCAGAGGCCTGCGCGGCGCGCACGAGTTCGACCGTCCGGTCGCGCGACCCGCCGTCGACGACGACGATCTGCAGCGTCCCGTAGTCCTGTGCGCGCACCGACGCGAGGCATCCCTCGATCGAGGACTCCTCATCGCGAACCGGGATCACGATCGTGACGAGCTCGTCGCGCTGGGGTGGTGTTGAGGCGTCCGCGCGTTCGGCCTCGGTGCCCTCGAAGCGCACTACCGACCCTCGCCGAGGACGAAGCTCTTGACGGTACGAACGAGGATGATGACGTCGCGCCACAGCGACCAATACTCGATGTACTCGTTGTCGAACATCGCGCGTTCCTCAATCGAGGTGTCGCCTCGCAAACCGTGCACCTGCGCCCATCCCGTCAGTCCCGCCGGCACGCGATGCCGGTCGGCGTAGCCCGGGATCTCGCTCGCGAATCGCTCCATGAAGAAGGGTCGCTCCGGCCGAGGACCAACCAACGACATGTCGCCGCGCGCGATGTTGATCAACTGGGGCAGCTCGTCGAGGCCCGTCGACCGCATGAACCGGCCGAGCTGGGTCGGCGAGATCTCGCCGGAGCCCCAGCGTCGATCCGAGAGGTCGTTCTCCGGAAGGCTCCGGAACTTGAGCAGCTTGAACTCTCGGCCGCCTTTGGTCACGCGTGTCTGGCGGAACAGGACTGGACCGCGACTGGTGAGCTTGATCGCGATCGTGAGCGCGATGAACAGGGGGGTGAGGACGATGAGCGCGAGCGACGCAAGCACGACGTCGGCGATGCGCTTGATCTTCCAGGCGGCCGTCCGCTGTGGGTTCTCCGGGAGCCGCATCAGCGGGGCCGTCCACAGCCAGTCCATGGAGGGGTGCGCCGGGGCGGTGCCGAGCTCCGGGAGTCGCGGCGCGACGTGGACGTGCACATGACGCTCGGTGCACGCTCGGAGGTGGGGGACGATGTCGCGATCCGACCCATCCCAGGCGGCGACGATCACACGGTCGATGTCGTTCAGCGCCGTCGAACGCGCAAGGTCGGCGATCCCTCCGAGCAGCGGCAGCGGCAGCTTGGTGAGCGCGACCTCGTCGATGAAGCCGACCGGCTCAAGCCCGAAAGCCGGGTGCTCGAGGATCAGCCGCGCGATATCGACCCCAGGCTCATCCGCTCCGACGATCAACACCCGCTCCCGCAACCGGCCGCTCGTTCGCGCGCGACCGATGGCCTTGTAGGTCAACGAGCGACCGATCAGCAGACCAAGCAGGAGGAACGGCACGACTCGGACGAGCGCCAGCGTCTCGTCGGTCGGCGAAACGACGAAGAGTGCGAGCGAAGCGACGGCGATCGCCGCCACGATGCGGGGAAGATCCTCGCCGGCTCGTGGCCGCAGGCGCGCACCGTAGACGCCCGCGCCCTTGAGGGCGAACAGCGCCAGAACCGAGAACGCAACGGCCATCGGGGTCCACTGCAGCACAGCGAACGCCGCAAGGATCAGGATATCCACCGCGAGGACTAGCCGACGTGCGGACAGTCCCTCGGCTCGCCGGGCCGCAGGCGCGACGACATCGCGCCACAATGCCCCTGCATCCGGGGATCCTTCGACAGGAGGGGATTCTGCGTAGGCCATCTGAGGGTCATCCATATGGGTTAGAGAACTGATGGTATACCCGCCGACCTCGTCGAGTGAACCCGCAAAGGACTTAGAAGTGGTCCGTATGGACCAGACATGGACGGGAGATCAGCTGTGGCGAACGGGCCGGGGGGCATCGCTCCTTAAGGGTAGGAGACGCCGGGGCACCGTCAATGCCGCTGGATACGACGCCTGAGGGAGTGGTATCTCGGGCTTGCGCGCAGGCGCCCGTAGACCGGCGCGGTCTTCAAACGCAAGGACCAGCCCGTATCCGGCGGGTAGATCCCGACCCTGGGGAGGGCGTACGCGCCTCGGATCTCGCGGGCGACCGCGAGCCCGAATGCCGATGTGAATCCCGCCGCGGCCGCCGCCCGGCGCACGTCATCGTCGTGGCGGCCTCGCGGATAGGCCAGCGAGGTGACGTCCTCGCCCAACAGTTCCTCCAGGATGTCGCGGCTTCGAACGAGGTCGGCGAGCGCGGCATCGTAGCCGAGCGTCGTCATGTCGGCGTGGACGTAGCTGTGCGAGCCGAACGAGGCTCCGTAGGATCGAAGCCGTCGGATCTCCGACGGATCCAGCGTCCGCAGCGGGTGGCCGGGCGGTCTGTCCACCCAGTCAACGCTGGACGCGCTCCCGTCGTACATCTTGGCGATCAGGAAGACGGTGAACGGCACGTCCGATCTGGCGAGGACGGGGAGCGCGTGCTGGACCACGGAGCTGAATCCGTCATCGAACGTCAGCGCGACGAGCTCGTTCGAGACACCGTCGGGGCACCGATCGAGCAACTCGGTTAGGGGAACGACGCGCCTATGGGAGACGAGCCACGCGATCTGCGCCTCGAAAGGCGCAGGGTGCACTGAGAGGGCACCCGTCCAGAGCGGATCCACGGCGTGGTACGTGAGGATCGTCACATGTCCCTCCGTGGCGCCGTGGTTGCGAGCCCTGTATCCGAGCGTTTCGTTGCCCCGATGATAGAGCGTGGAAACACAACACTTGGGGTAGGAAGGTGCGACGGATGGCTGGCGTCCGTGTCCAGCGTATGCCGTAGGATGGCCAGTCCTTGAACGCGATGCGAGGTCGGATCGCATCGGCTGACCACGAGGAGATCGGGTGCGACAACGGATCTTGGTCGTCGGCTGGGACGGCGCAGATTGGGACATCGTCGACGACCTCTTGTCGCGCGGGCTCCTGCCGAACCTCGAGCAGCTGATCGCACGCGGCGGCCGCGGGACGCTTCTGTCGACGGTCCCCTCGCACTCATGGTCGGCCTGGTCATCGTTCCTCACGGGCTACAACCCCGCGGGACACGGCGTGTGGGACTTCGTCGAGCGCGATCCCACCGACCCGGATCGAAGGATCCCGGTGTCGTCAACGTCGATCCGCCGGACGACGTTCTTGGATCGGCTTTCCGCCGCCGGAGTCGAGGTTCGGGCTGCGAACATCCCGGTGACGTTCCCGGCGTGGGAGATCAACGGTCGGATGATCGGGGGTGTGGCGATCCCGCCGCGCGCGTCGTTCGTGACCCCGAGCGATTTCGCGACCGAGCTGCGTGAACGCGCCCCGTTCCCGATCAACGGGTTGGAGTGGATGAAGTTCGAGCGGAACCCTGATCGGCTGATCGACGACGCCCGGCATCTCGTCCAGCAGCGAACGTCGTCCTTCGAGGTGCTCCTCGAGGGCTCTTGGGACGTGGCTGTCTGCGTCTTCCTCGCACCCGATCGGCTGCAGCATCCGCTTGGGGCTTTCTTGCTCCCCACACATCCGCTCCACGACCAGGTGACGGACTCGCCCATGGCGGATGCCCTTCGCGGCGTGTATCGCCTCGTGGACGAGGCGCTCGGACGTCTCGTGGCGTGCGCCGGTCCCGACGCGTTGACGATCGTGATGTCCGATCACGGGTTCCGTCCCGTCGAGCGGCAAGCCAACCTCACCGCGATCCTCCGCGAGCTCGGGTTCGCGGCCGCCGGCTCTCGCAACGACCTGGCGCACTCCGTCCGACGTTGGGCGCCGACGCGGGCGATCACCCACTCGCGCGTCGGCTACGCGCTCAAGCACTTGATCCGCGCGCCGGCAATGCTGGACTGGTCGCGAACCGTCGCGTACTCCGCCGGGACGTCAGGCGCCATCTCCGTCAACCTCAAGGGTCGCGAGATCCACGGGACGGTGGAGCCTGCCGACTACGACACGGTGCGTCGTGACGTCGCCGAGGCGCTGCTTTCCTATCGGAACGCGGACACCGGCGACCAGCCGGTCGCGGGCGTTCTGCTGCGCGAGGATCTCCCGGACGGCGATCACGCGGACCTCGGCCCCGATCTACTCGCGCGTCCCGCCCCGTTGTGGAGCTTCCGAGCGAACATCGACGCGCAGACGCAATCGTCGCGGTGGCCCTCGGGCGATCACCGGCAGGAAGGCATCCTCGTGGCTTCCCAGGCGGCCGCCGCAGATCTCGGACCGTGGTCGATCACCGACATGGCGCCGACGCTCCTCGCGATGCAGGGTCTCACGGCATCGGGCGTGGATGGCCACCCGATCTCGATGATCGCGCGCGACACGGGCGACCTCCTCGAGTCCGACCACACGGGATCGGTTGAGGCCGATGCAGTGACGCGCGAGGAGCAGGAGGAGGTCGCGCAGCACCTGCGCGACCTCGGCTACATCGAGTGATGGAACGGCGGGACCCCCCCGCACGGCATCCGCTCCGCCGGCTCGCCGGGAAACTGCGCCGACCGGGCCCGAAGGCGCCGCCGATCGCGGTCGAAGCTGTGACCGGTGATCATCCGCCGGCGATCTTCTTGATCGGGTGTCAGCGCAGCGGGACGTCGTTGCTTCGTCGCATCGTCGATTCCCATCCGACCATCGCGTGTCCGCCCGAGACCGCCTTCATCCTGCCGCTCGTCCAGGTGCTCCACGACCAACGTTCGCGCCGCGGCTTCGAGGCGATGGGATATACGGACGCGTCGGTCGGCGAGGCGCTCGCCTCCTTCATCGGCTCCTTCTACGAGCGCTACGCCGCCGCGCAGGGCAAGGCGCGCTGGGCGGACAAGACCCCGCACTACGTCGATTGTCTCGACGATCTGTGGACGCTGTTCGGGCCGACCGCCCGATTCGTGGTCATCGTTCGTCACGGTCTCGACGTCGCCTATTCCCTTGCCGACCCTCGACGGCACTATCCGGCGATCGATGCAAGCGTCGATGCGGCCGGTGGGGACGTGCCCTCAGGCGCCGGCCGGTTCTGGTCGATGCAGAACCGCAAGATCCTGGACTTCACCGCTGCCCATCCGGAGGCGTGCGTGCGGATCACCTATGAGGACCTCACCCGCGATCCGGCGGGCACTCTGGAGCCGGTGTTCTCGTTCCTCGGTGTGGCGTGGGACCCCGCGGTGCTCGACTACGCGAGCGTGGAGCATCACGCGGGGGTCGAAGATCCAGAGGTCACGAAGATGAAGCGGATAGTCGAGAACTCTGGGAAGTCCTCGGCGTGGCCGGCGGACGTGCTGGCGAAGGTCCGCGAAGCATGCGAGCCGGAGCTGACCGAACTCGGGTACCGCTGATGGCAATGGCACCGGAGTCCGCGCCCGAGACCGATCTTCGCCATGTCGCGCGGATGGCTCGCGGATCCGCCCTGCTGGTGTCGAGCGGCGTCATCGGCTACGCGGGCACGTTCGCGCTCGCCGTCGTGGTCGCCCGCTCGTTCGGCAAGGAGGCGTTCGGTCTCTGGGTGATCGCGTACTCGATCGGCGTGCTGCTCTCGATCGTCGGCCAGCTCGGCGCCGACTGGATGGTGATGCGCCAGGGGTCGTTCTATCAGGGGACCGGCGACGAGGAACGGCTCCGCCGAACGATCCACGTGGCCTTGATGATCGCCGCCGGCGGCCTGTCGATCTTCGGCATCGCGCTCTTCGTCCTGGCGGGAACCGTGGCGACAAACATCTTCCACTCGCCGTCGCTGGCGCCGCTGCTTCGGTTGACGGCGGTGCTCGCCCCGATCGTGGGCATCCGGCAGGTGCTCGTGTACTCGACCCAGGCGTTCAAAGAGATGAAGGATGCGGCGCTCGTGCGCAACATCCTCCAGCCGGCGATGGCCCTGGCCGCGGTCGGCATCTCGATCCTCATCTTCCACGATCTGCTCCTGGCGTATGGGGCGATGATCGTGTCGGAGAGCCTCCTGCTGTGCATCACGGTGGTCGTGCTCCAACGTCGTATCCGGCTCCGAGGGCCCGTGAAGCCGATCGACGTGGGCAAGCTCCTGCGGTTCGCCGTGCCCGCATGGGCTTCGCGGCTGTTGGGCCAGAGCCGGGCGCAGTTCATGCCACTGCTGTTGGGGTCCCTGGCAGCGGTCGCAACGTCAGCGGTCTACACGGCGAGCAACCGGATCGCGGGCGCGCTGACCTCGATCGTCAACGCGTTGAACCAGGTGTATACGGCCATCGGCAGTGACCTGTACCTCCAGGGGCGGCGGGAGGAGTTCGCCACCACCTACCGAAGCGCGACGAAGTGGATCTTCACGCTGGGTGCACCGTTGTTGGTCCTGATGCTGGCGTTCCCGGGCGACCTGTTGTCTATCTTCGGAAGCTCCTTCCGCGACGGCGAGATCGCGCTCGTCATCCTCGGGATCGGTTTGTTCTTCAACTTCGCGACCGGTCCGGTCACGGTGACGCTCATCATCATCGGCCGTTCCACGCTCGCGCTCATCGACTACATCGCGGTGGTCGTGCTCGAGGTCGGGCTCGCGATCTGGCTGATCCCTCGCTACGGACTCATCGGCGGCGCGATCGCCAAGTCGGTCGGCGTGGCCGCCAACAACCTGGTTCCGCTCCTGCAGGTGTGGATGACGGAGCGCATCTTGCCGTTCCGCGTGGACTTCTGGAAACCTGCGTTCTCGGCCGTGGTCGCGGCGGTCATCGCGCGCCTCGTCGTGTCGGTCGCGCCGGTGGGGCCCGGCGTCGCCGCGGCGGCGATAGGCGGGATCGTCATCGGGCTCGTCTACGTTGCCTTAATCCTCCTGCTCGGCTTGAACGAAGAGGACCGGGCGGCCTTGGCGGCGCTGCGGCTCCGGCGTGGAGGCCGGGAGGCCGCGGCCGCGCCGGCGGACCAGTTGCTCGAGCCCTAACGGGTCGAGGCGACCGTATCGTTCAGCCAGGCAGGCAGTGGCTGTGTGCCGTGCCGAAGCAGTGCCTCCGCGGTCGTTCGGTTCGACGCGTCATACGTCCGCGCCAGGTGCTCGGCGATCGAGGAAGAGGGTCGCTCTTCGATCGACCCCGAGTTCAATCGGAGGTACGCGCCTCGGAGTTTCTGACGGGCGCCGGGCGCGTATCGCAAGACCCGGTGGCTCACGTCCCGAGCAACCGCGGCAGCGCGGGCCGCCGCGACGCTTCGGGGGTGCAGCGTCGGGTTCCGCGCGTCGTAGGAGAAGCCGCCGGTGACGTCCGGGTCGATGCCGAGCCACGTACTCAGATCGCGGACGACGCCCGCGGCGTCCGAACGCAGGTCGTCGAAGAACAACACGCGCAGATCGGCGCCGAACATCTCGGCCCACGCGGGCACGTAGTCGCCGTACATCCCGATCGACAATCCCTTGCGGAACCCTTGGTCGAGGATCGAGGGGTGGGTCCTGCATTCCTGTTCGCAGGCGGCGACGTACGCGTCGAACGAGTCGATCCCGCTGAGATGCCCCAGGCTCCGCTGGAACGTGTAGGCGGACCACAACCGCTCGACGGGTTCTCGCAGGACCAAGATCAAGCGAGGAGAGCCGAGCGTTTCGCGGATCGCCTCGCGCACCCGAGGCCCTTGGTAGAAGTACGACGGCGTCGCCTCCAACGCGAAGCGTTCGGTGCCTCGATGCGCGAAGAACCGCTCGTAATCGGCGACAGGTCCGGAACGGCCGTCGGGCGACAGAGCCGAGAAGAAGTCGGTTTCTTTCTTCGTCGAGGCACAGATGTCGGGATGTTGCGCGAGGTAGGTGAACAAGGAGCTGGTGCCCGCCTTCGGGGCACCGATGATGACAAGGTTCGGGAGCGTCACGTCGCGGCGACCTCTGGTTCGACCAACCCCTGGATCTCGGCGGCTGCTTCCACCTCGCGTTCCGACTCTGCTTCGCCGTCGGCGGCGGATTCAAGGACGCGGATCAACAAGAACGGAAGCCACGCGTGCTTGAACCACAGGAAGCCCTCGAACACGTCGGCGAGCAAGAAGCCGATGAGCGTCGCCGCGAGTCCGGCGGCAACCGGGAAGCCGCCCCGAAGACGGATCGTTCTCCATTCCGCGAAGATCGCGAGCCAGAACAACACCAGCCCGAGCACACCGGTCTCGACCCCGATCTCGAGGTAGAGGTCGTGCGCGGGTCGCACCGTCCCTACGTTCCGCGTCACGTTGGAGAACGCGACCGCCTGCTCGTAGGCGATGGGAAAGTTCCCCATGCCCACCCCGCCGACGCAGTATCGCTCGCACGCCAGGGCGCCGGTCGTCCAGATCTCGGCGCGGCCGGAGCTGCTCTGCGTGTCGAAGAGCCGCTGAACGGGCGCCGCCGAGAAGACCGTCGCGAGCCGGCTGCTGGGGAACAGGGCGACGAACACGGCCCCGATCACGACCAGGACCAGGATCGCGCTCGCGGTTCCACGAAGCGCTTGCCGCACCCGGTACCGCTGCCATGGACGACGGCGGGAGAACAGCACGAGCGTTGCGATGACGGTCACGACCGCGGCGAGGGAGCCGCCGCGCGAACCCGAGAGCACGATGGCGAAGGCGCTCATGACTGCGCCGACGGGACCAAGGGCCACCCGCCACCACGGAGCGCCCGGTTTCTGACCGGTCAGTGAAAGGTCGATGCTCAGGGCCAGGGGCAGCAAGAGCGTCGCGGCGAGCTGGTTCGGATCCGAATGGGCATTGCTCAACGAGAAGCGCGACGACAAGGCATGGACCTGGTACGCCCCGCCCTTCACGGTGAGGACAGCCGCCCAGGCCCCGACCGCGATGCCGGAGGCGACGACCGCGTCACGCACGAACTCGAGGTCGGCACGCGTCGCGGGGATCATCGCGACGAGCACGACGAGCATGAGCAAAGGGATCGCGATCGTCAGCTCGCTCGCCACGAGACTCGGATCGTTCGCCCAGAGGAACGTCAGGGCGCACCACGCCGTGAACATCAGCCACAGTGCCACCGGCAGGGTCGGGATCCGGCGACGTGGCCCTCGGAGCACACAGAGTCCGGCGGCGCCGATGGCGAGCGCCCCGGCGAGGGAACTCATGGTGTTGAACGGACTCGGCAGGGGCACGGACAGCGAGACAACGCCGCCGATCGGGACGAGGAACGCGTAGGCGGGGACGGCCGTGCGGAACGGGCGGCGAGAGGCCCACGCCGCCACGCCGACGAGCAGGATCGCCGTCAGCAGGACGAGCACGTCAGGACCTCCTCACCACGACCGACCGCAGGAACGGACCCTTCACTCTCCCAGAAGACTGCCACCGGGCAAGAGGAGTCTGGGCCCTGAGGCGGCGGTCAGCCCACCACTTCGTAGTCGCTGAGCGGGATGGACCGGAGCGAGTCTGGGTTGAGCTTGCCGTTCCAAACCCAGCCCTTGCCGTCCGCGATCGTGTTCTCGACCTTGAGGTTGATGCTCCCGGACGACTGGTCACCGATGATCGCGCCGTAGCGCTTCAGCGCACGGGCGATGATCAGCGCAGCAGGGGAGAGGTGCAAGGTGCTCAGTGAGACGCCCGGCTTGATGCGGATCCGCGTCCCCTCGGGTGGCGCGTCGGGCGCCTTCGTCCCGCACTCGTCTCCCACCATCGGGAACACGTGGGCGCACCCAGTCGTGTGCACGGCGATCCGGAGGACGTGGTGGATGGCGCCCTTGCGGATCTCCGCGTACCGGACCGCCCACATCGGGGGTGGGAGACCCCGGTGTCCGCTGTTGCGCGGTTGGTTCGAGGCCGCGAGCTTTCCATCGAGTCCGTTCGAACCGAGGTACGAGATGGTGCCGCCACACGCGGACCAGGTGTCCGACGTGGCGTCGTGGTGCGCGTGCCAGAAGCCATACACGAGTCCTCGATCGCGGTTGTAGACCACCATCGCGGCATCCGACGTGGGGTCTGGTCGCGCGTCACGAGGGATCCGGACGTGGCCGAACTCGGGCGGCTGCCGGAGCGAGCACGAGTTGCGGACGTCATAGACCTTGGATGTGGAGTTGCCGGAGTAGATCGGAAGGCCCCACTTACCGTCGTCGGTCGTTCCGGCCAGACGGACGTAATTCGGGTTGTTGTCCTGCGCGAGGAATCCCATGATCCCGCTCGACTTCGCTCGGGTGGGCGTGTCGCTGCCGAGCTGTTCGCTCCAGTAGCTCTTCGATCCGTACGGTTGCGCACTGCTGGTGGTCGTCCAGGCTGCCGCAGTCATCACGAGGGCCGTGGCGATTCCGGCCCCCAACACCCGTCGTACGCGCATCGTGCGTCCCCCCTTCGAGCTCTCGGACCCACGCTGAAAGAAGCATCGGCCGGGAATCGCCAGAGGTTAGCGGTGCCTCCGGGGGGCTGTCAGTCCCCCGTTCAGGTGAGCCAGAGGAAGGTCGTTGTCCCGACGGTGTCCATGGACGCTGCTTCGGCCAACTCGCGAGATGGCGACGATGGCTCGGCCACGATCACGGTCATCGTCGCTGCCGGGTCGATCCGGAGCCCGACAACGTCCATGAGCCGCTCCAATCTGCGACTTGACGCGCCCGGCCATCGCATCGACCCGACCCTGCCGGCCGAGTGGACGCCTTGCGAAGCATCGAACATCGCTGGCCGAGAGAGCGAGACCGGAACGATATGCCGAAGAGCGCCCAGCCATCGTCTCCGCGCCGACACCGCGACGACCCTGGTGGGAGCAAGGAGCGACATCATGGTCCCGAAGGACAAGACAGGACGGCGGGTGCGGTAGTGCGCGACCGAAACGCCAAGAGCCAAGAGGAACGCCGTCGTCGCACCGAGGATCGCGAAGAGCCCAAGCGACCCGTTGGTCTCCACGGGCGCTGGCTGCGGGCTTCCGAAGATGAAGAGAGGTGCGTTCGTCGACCCGTTGAATGCGCTCGAAAGAGCACCTGCCATCGCGTGCGAGATCGCTGCCGTCCGACCTTGGTCATCCCCACGGGCAACGACGATCATCAGCCTCGAATCCGGGACCGAGCGAAGTTGCACGCTGTCCTGCAGCTCTTCCACGGTCACGGCCGGCTGGACCGCGGTGAGGCCGGTTACTGCGTTCGCGTACGTGTTCTTATCTTGGAAGAGCGTTTGCGCGACGACCCCGACCTGGCGGTCGGGCAACGTGCTTCCGGTGTCGGCCACGATCGTCCACATCTCATACCGCGGTGTTGCGAACCACCAGACGGCCGCGGCGCCCAACGCGCCAAGGACGGTGACGAGCAGCAAGATGATCCCGTAGTGACGAAGCCAGTCCAGAAGCGCCGCGTCGGTCTGTGTTGCCGAGCGTGCGAGATAGGTCGACGTCAATTCGACCCTGAGGCCGTTACGAGCACGAAGGCAACAAAGGCCCTAGGCGCCCGGTCGGCAATCTCTCGCCGCACGTCCTCCAGTCGAGCCGACATCCCCGCCGGCGCGAGGACAACGACACGACCGGCGAGTCCGTCCTGCGGTTCCGCTGAGGCTGCTCGCCATGAGATCGTGCCCCGCTGGTCATTGGTCGCCAACCCGGTGAGCTCGTCGGCGACCGCTGTCACCGCCCAGGAGCTGTCCCCTTCATCGATCATGATCCCTGTGACGTCCATCGATGGAGATGGCGAGACGAAGCCGAACCACAGCCCCGTGAGCGCGGTCGGTGGGGTGATCGTTCGTTGAGCGTCGGAGTCCACGCGGACCCGCACCGTCACAGTCGGCGTGGCGACGTCGTCGCGTTGACGCCGGCGCACCCTCAGGAGGTACCAGAGCACGACGATCGAGACGCCGATCAGAGCGCCAGCGATCACGCCGGCAGCTACGTACCTGGCCGTGGGGCGCGGCTGGAGCTCAGGACTCTGCGCCGGGAAGGGTTTGGTCGTCCCGAATCCGGTGTCCGTACTTACGGCGGCGAGGGATGCCGCAGCGTCGTTCGCGAGCTTCAATGCTTGCTGTGGGTCTTGGCTTCGGGCGATCACGTGGGCCGCGAGGCCCCCCGGCGTTGGCTGTAGCGACAACGCACCCGACGAGATGAGGGAATGAGCAGTCGTATCCAGTCCCTCTTGCGTGATCACCGGACCCAAAACACTGTCAGTGGGGAAGATGGCAGCCGCGGCATCGCCGAACGAGTCGGTCGGGATGTTCGCGTCGGTCGTCAATGCGACAAGGGCTTGGGCGACCCACGTTTGCTTCTCCCGCGAGGCCGCTGCGAAGCCGAGCAACCCACCGATCAAGGCGAAGACGACCACCCACACCAACCTGCGTCGGATGTAGTGAGCGAGGTTCTGCACGCGACCTTCCTCGGTTCATGCACGCCAGCCTGGCGGGCGGATGATGCACGTTACCGGGTTTGGCGCGTGGAGACATCACCGGTCAAAGGGAGGTAGGACCTTGGCGGGCAAGGCTTCGGGCGCCGTCGCTACGGACGCCAGCCCGGGCTGATCACCTGATAGTCCCCGAAGGGGATCGACCGAAGCGAGTCCGCATTGAGGACACCCGTCCAGAGCTGACCGCGCCCTTCCGCGGTCGTGTTCTCCAGCTTCAGCGTGGCCGGACCGCCCGATTGGTCGCCGATGATCGCCCCGTACTGCTGGAGTGCCCGCGCGATCACCAGTGCTGCGGGAGAAAGGCCGAGCCCCGCGAAGCTCACGGATGGCTTGATCCGGATCCTCGTCCCTTCGGGCGGCGCGAACGTGGCGGTCGTGCCGCACTCGTCTCCGACCATCGGGAAGACGTGTGCACATCTCGTGGTGTTCACGGAGATCTTCAGGACGTGATCGATCGCGCCCTGGTGGATCTCGTTGTACAGCACGGCGTAGGTCGACGGCGGCAGCCCTCGGTGCCCGACGTTCCGCGGATCGTCGCTTCCCGCGGCGCCGCGAGCCAAGCCGTTCGAGTCGAGGTAGTAAACGGCTCCGCCGCAAGCGCTCCAGCGATCGGTGCTCGCGTCGTATGAGGCATGCCAGAGGCCGTACACGATGCCCGCCTGCTTGTTGTAGACGGTCATCGCGCTGTCCGACGTCGCATCCGAGGCGGCCCCGCGCGGGATGTGCATGTCGGCGAACTCAGGCGGCTGGGCGAGCCCGCAGTTGTTGACCACGTGATACGTGGGGTCGCTGTCCGTGGACCAGTAGACGGGGTTCCCCCACAAGCCGTTGGAACCGGTGCCGCCCAGCCGGATGTAGTCGACCGTGGTGTCGCCTCGGATCCAATCCATCATGGCGACGGAGTTCGCGTCCAGGGGTGCATCGGCCGGCAGCGGAGTGTTCCAGTAGCTCGTCGGTTCGAACGCGACCGGATCCGTTCCGGTCGGGCTGGGCGCAGGGGACGACTGGGTCGGCGACTGCGTCGGCGCCTTGGTGGGACTCGGCGCCGGTGACGACTGCGTCGGCGACTGCGTGGGGGTCGGTGACGGCGACGGCGATCGGGTCGGACTCGAGGTCGGACTTGGCGACGGCGACTTCGCCGGCTTCGAACACGTCGTGTTCCCGCGACATCCCTTGTGATCGATCTTCGGGGATGCCGACACGAAAGCCGCGATGACGATGATCTGGACTAGCGCCAGCAGGGGCAGAGCCCATCGGCGCCACGCCGGCACCGGTTCCATCCGCGCCTGGCTGGGCGGCGGGTATCCTTGCGCCAAACCAACCCCCTCATTGCTGTTGGTGCACGTATCGGCGCCGAGGCGGCGAAGGCCTATGAGAACTTCGGCTTGTTTGCGCCGAGCCGCGGGGGAGGACCATCGGTCCGAGCACGTGGGCGCGAAGACGCAGGAGCGAAGGAGTTGCGTTGGCGAGAACAGCGATCATCGGACTGGACGGCGCGACGTTTCGGTTGATGGACGTCCTGTGCGACGAAGGCGTGATGCCGTCGCTTGCGGCGCTTCGGTCGAAGGGCGTTGATGGGGTCCTCCGCTCGACGACGCCGGCGTACACCCCGCCTGCCTGGGTCTCGATGCTGACCGGTGTGAACCCGGGCCGACACAACGTTTTCGGGTTCTTGTCCTCGAGCCCACAGGAGCCGGTGAAGATCGCGCACGCCGGCACCATCGCGTCCACGCCGTTCTGGCGCCTGGCGAACGATCGCGACGCGCGGGTCGGCATCTACAACGTTCCGATGACGTATCCGCCGGCCAACGACGTCGACGGTTTCCTTGTATCAGGAGGACTCGCGGCGGGCTGGACGTCCCCGGATGTTCGTGGCTTTGCATCCGACGCGGAGGTCGGGTCGCTGATCGCAGAGGTGACGGGCGACTCGTATCCGATCGACACGGTCGTGTCCTACGAGAACGACTGGTCGCGCCGCGAAGTCATCGACGACGTGACGGCGATCCAAGTGAAGCGGCGCCGCGTGCTCGCCGCATTGCTCGAACGCCGCGACGTCGATCTGCTGTTCGCCGTGTTCGAAGGAACCGACCGGCTCCAGCACGTCCACTATCAGTACCTCGTCGAGTGCTCGGAGTGGTTCGGTGCCCCGGAGGCAACAGCGTTCCGTGACCGGGCGTGGGTGTACTTCCGGGAACTCGATGGCGCCATCGCCGACATCGTTGCGTGGGCGGGTGAGGGCGGGAACGTCATGGTCGTCTCGGACCACGGCGCCGGCCCGTGGGAGAAGACGCTCAACGTGAACCTGTTGCTCGACGAATGGGGCTTCCTGCACCTGCCGACGGCGAGCAAGCTGACCCGGTCCAAACTCATCGCTGGGCCGGTTCAAACGGCTGCTCGGAAGCTCCTGCCGAGGAGCCTGCTCTTGTCGGCGAAGAGCCGGATGAACCGGGGGATCGATTGGGGCACGTCTCGCGCCTTCGCGTCGCAGGTCGCCGAGCAAGGGATCCACGTGAATGAGGCCGGCGCCTTCGCGCACGGCATCGTGCAGGACGAACAAGTGCCGGTCGTCGCGGCGGACCTCACCCAGCGGCTCCTCGAGCTGACGGACCCGGCCGACGGGAAGCCGGTCGTGGATGCGGTCGTTCCTCGCGCCGATGTGATCTCGGGGCCGTTCGCGGCACGCGCGCCTCATCTGTTCCCCGTCTGCCGCGACCAGCGGATCGAACTGAGCGACACCGTCGCGGCGTCGTCGATCCTCACCGACCACCGCGATCGCCCCTGGGGCTATCACCACCAGGACGGGATCTTCGTCGGGGCGGGCCCCGCGTTCATCGACGGCGCGCTCCCTCGTGCCCTTGAGATCGTCGACATCTTGCCCACGGCGTTCACCGTCGCGGGGCTGCCCGTCCCCGGGGGCCTCGACGGACAGCCGGCGCACGAGGTCCTCAACATCGACGCTCCGGCTGCTTCCGAGGCACACGAGGATGCCGTCGCGCCGACACCCGATGGTTCGCCTTCCTACCCGTTCTCGGAGGAAGACGAGAAGCAGATCGAGGAGTCGCTTCGCGGGCTCGGTTACATCGAGTAGGCGAGCTCGCGGTAGATCTGGAGGATCCGACGCGTCATCGCCGAACGATCGAAATCGCGACGCACACGTTCCCGTGCCACGGTCCCGAGGCGCGCGCGTTCTTGCGGGTCGTCGAGCAACCGGCCGAGCGCGTCGGCCAACTGCGTCGGTTGCTGGGGTTCGATCAGGATGCCCACGTCACCGTGCTCGAGAACCTCGGGGATGTCACCGACCGTCGTCGCCACGACCGCCGACCCGGCGGCCATCGCCTCGAGCAACGAGAGCGGAAGGCCCTCCCAGTGTGACGGGAGGCAAAAGATGTCTGCCTTCGTCAGAACGGATCTGACCTCGGACGCAGGAAGCGCACCGGTGAACGTCACGAGATCGTCCAGGTCGCTGTTCGCGTAGTCCTTCTGTACCTGTTCGAAGACGTTTGGCCCTTCCTGGCGCCCGTCGCCCACGATCGTCAGGTGCACCGGCGTCGGGCTGCCTGCCTCACGAAGACGAGCCATCGCGATTCGAAGATCGTCGAGTCCCTTGCGCGCACAGACAGTGCCAACGAACGCGATGGAGACGAGGGCCGGATCGCGTTGCGGCTCGGGGAACGCGCCGGTGTCGAGAGCGTTGGCGAGGAGCTCGACCCGCACACCGGCGTGTTGGAACGTGCGGAGGCCGTCAGCCGAGACGGCGATCGTCCGATCGGCGAGCAGCCCGAGCACGCGCAGCGTGCCGCGATAGATCGTGCCTCTGGCGGCGATGTGCAGCCGGCCGCTGTGCGCGTGCAGGATCGTCCTGGCGCCGGCGAGCCGCGCGGTCGCAAGCAGCACGATCGCGCGGATCAACGGCAGGAGCGGAGCGGGCGCGAGGTGCAGGTGAACCACGTCGACCCGTCGTGCCTGGCGGAACAGCGCCGAGACGTCGTGCAGCATCGACCGGACGTTGTCGGCGGTCGCGCCACCGGGCCGCCCGGCGTCGTGGGTGGTGTTCAGGAACGAGGGTCGCGCCTGGCTCCGTAGCACAGGGTCATCGAGGATGCCGTAGATGAATGTCGGGATCCCCCCACGTGCAGGAGCGCCCTGCCCCACGAGCAGCACACGCGGCGCCGGCTCGGGCACACCGGGCGATGCACGATCGTCGATCTCGTGATCCATCGATGGTCGCGACGCTACCATCCGCTACTCGCCCACTAGGCTGCCCGGATGCAGACGGTGACGCGTTCCGAGGCCGAGTAGCTCCTATGGCGGTCGGCAACCGGTTCCGGAGCGCCTATGCCGACGCCTCGTGGACCCCGTTCTGGTTGGATCGCGCCGACCGGCCCGCGCCTCGTCCGCCGCTCGAAGGGGAGCGGACCGTGGACCTGGTGATCATCGGCGGCGGCTTCACCGGCCTGTGGGCCGCGGTCCAAGCGCTCGAGGACCTTCCTGGTCGTGAGGTCGTACTGCTCGAGGGCGAACGCATCGCGTTCGGCGGGTCGGGTCGCAACGGCGGGTTCTGCGACATGTCGCTGACACACGGCCTCGAGAACGGGCGCAGCAGGTTCCCCGCTGAGATCGCCCGCATCGAGCACGAGGCTCGCGAGAACTTCGATGGTATCGCCGCCACGATCGCGCGTGAAGCGATCGACTGTTCGTGGGAGCCGAGCGGCACGCTGATCGTCGCGACGCAGCCGCACGCCGTGCCGTGGTGCGCGAGCGCGGTCGAGAGCCTGACGGAGTTCGGCTACGACGCCGAGCTCTTGGATCGCGACGCCGTCCGGGCCGAGGTCGACTCGCCGACCTATCAGGCCGCGTTCTGGAAGCGTTCCGGTGCCGCCTTGGTCGATCCCGCACGGTTGGCGTGGGGCCTCGCCGGCCTCGCCGAACGTGTGGGCGCGACGATCCACGAACATACGAAGGCCACCGCGATCGAAGACGACGGGGACGGTGTCATCGTGCGCACGCAGCTCGGCCGCGTGCGCGCACGGCGCGCGATCCTTGCCACGAACGCGTTCCCGCCGCTCGCGAAGGAGATCCGGCGGTACGTGTTGCCGGTGTACGACCACGTCTTGATGACGGAACCGTTGACGGCGGCGCAGATGGCCTCGATCGGCTGGTCGCACCGCCAGGGCGTCGGCGACATGGCGAACCAGTTCCACTACTACCGCCTCACCGACGACGACAGGATCCTGTGGGGCGGCTACGACGCGATCTACCACTGGAACAACGGGCTCGAGCCCCGGTTCGAACGGCGAGACGAGACCTACGCGGTGCTCGCGCAGCACTTCTTCCAGACGTTCCCGCAACTCGAAGGCCTGCGGTTCACGCATGCGTGGGCGGGCGCGATCGACACATGCAGCCGTTTCAGCGTGTTCTTCGGCCAGAAGTTCGACAACAAGCTTTCGTACGCCGCCGGGTACACCGGCCTCGGCGTGGGCGCGACCCGGTGGGGTGCGCGAGTCTGCCTCGATCTGGTCGACGATCTCGGGACCGCTCGAACGCAGCTCGCGCTCGTGCGCAAGAAGCCGCTGCCGTTCCCTCCGGAGCCGTTCCGCTCGGCGGGCGTGTGGATCACGAGGCGGGCGCTCGCGCGCGCCGACCGTCACGAGGGCAAGCGCGGCCCGTGGCTCAAGCTGCTCGACGCGGTCGGGCTTGGCTTCGACAGCTAACCCGATCACATCCGAGGCAGCCGCACGACCGACCACAGCGCGACCAACAACGCGAGGGCAAGCACATTCGCAGCGATCGGCGCGCCGTGCACCGAGAACTGCTGCGCATCGAGATCAGCAACAACACAGATGCGAACAGCACCGTGGCGCGGATCTATCCGTTCGCGATGTCGATGAGGGTCCGCCTGATCGGGCACAAGGGTCAGGACGCCCGACGCGAGACGTTCTACGCTGCGTTCGATGGAGACCTGGGACGCGATCCGATCACGCCGGAACACACGTGAGTATCAGGACAGGCCGATCGACCCACCGCACCTCGATCGGATCCTGGAGGCAGGGCGCCGTTCCCCATCGTCCATGAACGAGCAGCCGTGGGACTTCATCGTGGTGACCGAGCGCAGGACGCTGGAGCGGATGGCCGACCTCTGGCGGTGGGGCGCCCACATCCGCGGAGCGGCGGCGGCGATCGCGCTTCTGTCGCCCGCCTCGGCCGAGCCGGAGTCGCGTGAGACCTTCGCGTTCGACCTCGGGCAGGCGTCGATGAGCATGATGCTGGCTGCGGCCGACCTCGGGATCGGGAGCTGCCACTCGTCGGCGGGGGAGCAGGCCGAAGCCCGCGCGGTGCTCGGGTTCCCCGAAGACCGGGAGGTCGTGATCCTGCTGTCGCTCGGCTACCCGCTGCGTCCGCTCACGCCGGTCGAGAACCCGAAGCGACGCCCGGCCGACGAGGTCATCCACCGCGAACGCTGGTGAACCCGTGACCGTCATCCCGTTCTACGGGGCCGACGATCCGGCGATGTTCGCGATCGAGCGTGCCGCGATGGACCGGGATCGGCTCGTCGTTCAGGCCCTCGACGAGCTGCTCCCGGCCGGCCGGGTGCTGGACGTGGGCGCCGGCGACGGGTTCATGGCCGAACGGCTCGGCGCGAGCCGGCGGGTCGTCGCGCTCGAGCCGAGCGCCGGGATGATCCGCAACCGAGACCTGCCCTGGGTCCAAGGGGACGCCGAGCATCTCCCGTTCGTCGACGCCAGCTTCGATGGCGCGTACGCGACGTGGGCGTACTTCTTCTCGCGGGACTGGGATCCAACGCCGGGCGTTCGGGAACTCGATCGAGTCGTGCGGCCGGGCGGGCCGCTCGCCATCGTCGACAACCTCGGCGGCGACGCGTTCGCATCCATGGCGGATGGCGACATCAGCGCCGACCCCGCGTGGTGGCGCGCGCAAGGGTTCGATACACGGGTCATCGAGACGGCGTTCCGCTTCGACGACCTGGACGAAGCGCGCCGCCTGCTCGGCTTCTTCTTCGGCGATCGGGGGGTCATCGGCGCCGCGCTCGACGTTCCCTTCCACGTCGGGCTGTTCACGCGGCGCAGCCTCGGCCCTTGACCGGGCCGGTTTCCCTGGGCATCATGCCCGCGACGTGCCAAGGCTCTAGCGACAGACCACGACCGCGCACGGGTCCACCGCGGCCCGTGTTCCGCCGACGCGTGGCGCCGCCGCTGGAGCCTCTTTCGTGCTCCGATGCTGAACGCGCCTTCGTCCGTCCGAAGGACCTGCGATGAGGCAAGACGCTTCGACCGCCTACGCGATCTACGTCGCCGGCGACGGGTTCCTGTTCCGCATGATCTTCACCGTCTATTCGATCTTCGTCGTGCTCACGCTCGGCTTCACGCCGTTCCAGCTCGTGCTGCTCGGCACGATCCTCGAGGGCACCTATCTGTTGTGCGAGGTGCCGACCGGCGTCGTCGCCGACACCGTGAGCCGGCGGCTGTCGGTGGTGATAGGGCTGGTCGGGTCCGGACTTTCGTTCCTCGTACTGGGGTTGTCGCACTCATTCCTCGTCGTGGCGCTCACGCAGGTGATGTGGGGCTTCTTCGCGTCCTTCCAAAGCGGCGCCGACGTCGCGTGGCTCACCGACGAGCTGGGGGAGGAGGCGGCTCGGCCGCATTACCTCCGCGGCTCGCAGATCGGGAACGCCGCTGCGCTCGCCGGCATCGTCGTGGGCATCGCGCTCGCGACGATCAACTACCGCCTGCCGATCATCCTTGCGAGCTTCGGCGTGATCGTGTTCGGCCTCGCGATGCTGTTCGTGATGCCCGAGGATGGCTTCGAGAAGAGGCAGCGCGCCGAGGGCGAGCGCATCCACACCGGCATGGTGAACACCTTCAGGGACGGCCTGCGTCAGATCCGGTCCCACCATGTGCTCGTCCTGATCCTCGGCGTCGCCGCGTTGCACGGCGCCTCCACGGAAGGGTTCGACCGGCTCTCCGACTTCCATCTATTAAAGGACATCGGGCTGCCGGCGATCGGCAACCTCGACCGTATCGTGTGGTTCGGCGTGATCGACGGCGTGGCACTGATCCTGGGGATCGTCGCGCTCGCGGTGTTCAAGCGTCGGTCGCACCTGAACGGCCACGCGCATGTCGCGCGGATCCTGCGCGTCATCGACCTCGTGCTGATCGCAGCGGTCGTCGTGTTCGGGTTGGCGGGCGTGTTCTGGCTGGCGTTGCTCGCGATGTGGGTCGTCGCCGCGATCCGGAACATCCGCGAGCCGATCTTCGATGCGTGGGTGAATCAAGGGCTGGACCCGTCCACGCGAGCCACGATCAACTCGATGGGGTCGCAGTGCGACGCGATCGGGCAAGCCGCCGGCGGACCTGTGCTCGGCCTCATCGGCAACGCATCTGTCCCCGCTGCGCTCGTGGTGTCGGGGCTCCTGCGACTGCCGGCGCTGCTTCTCTATGGGCGTGCGATCAAGCGGGGCACGGTCGGAACGGCAAAGCCGACGGGCGATGTCCTGGAGCTCGAGGAATGACGAAGGCCGATCGGGCGTTCAGGCTGACGTGATGGACGAACCCACCCCGATGCCGACGGTCTATCTCGGTCATGGCGCGCCGCCGTTGGTCGATGACCAGCTCTGGGTCTCGCAGCTCCAAGGCTGGGCGAGGGAGATGCCAAAGCCCAAGCAGATCCTCGTCGTCTCCGCGCACTGGGAGTCGGCGCCGCTCACGGTCGGCGCGACTGATGGCAAGACGCCGCTCACGTACGACTTCTACGGGTTTCCGCAGCGGTTCTACGAGATGACGTACTGGTCCCCGGGCGCGCCCGAGCTCGCGGCCGACGTCAAGGCGATGATGCCCGACACCGAACCCGTCGCCGAAGCGCCGGACTACGGCTTGGATCACGGTGCGTTCGTGCCGCTGCTCGTGATGTACCCCGAGGCGGACATCCCGGTGCTGCAGATCTCGATGCCGGATCTCGACCCCGGGCACCTGTTCTCGATCGGCCAGCGGTTGCGTCCGCTGCGCGACGAGGGCGTGCTGATCATGGGCTCCGGGTTCATGACCCACGGCCTTCCGTTCCTGCGCGATTGGCGTCCCGACGCCGAGCCGCCCGGCTGGTCGCGCGAGTTCGACATCTGGGCGGCGGAGTCGCTCGATCAGGGCGCGATCGACCGGCTGATGGACTTCCGGAAAGCGCCCGGCATGCCGTACGCACATCCCACCGTCGAACACTTCGCGCCGCTGTTCGTCACGCTCGGCGCGGCGAGCGACCCGGAGGCCAAGCCCGAGACCGAGATCGAGGGGTTCTTCCTCGGCCTCGCGAAGCGATCGTTCCAGATGGCCTGAATCCGGCCGGGCGTGCCGATACCCTGGCTCGCATGCGGACCGAGGTTCTCGCACTCGTCGCGGCCGTCTGATGGCGGTCATCGATCTAGAGAAGATCGGGTACTTCTCTGAGGAAGAGCGCGCACGAGCCGCTGCGTTCGCTCGCCGGCGGTATGTGCGGTGGGTTTGGCGCCAAGGGCTGTACGCCGTGGCGATCCTCGGCGTCTACGTCTCCGGACTCGCCCGGACGATGTCGACGGAGTCGTCGGGAACGCAGGCGGTGTGGAACATCTCGGCGTTGTGCCTCGCGGTCGGGTGGGCCTTGTCGCTGCCGGTCGCGTTCATCGGGGCTCGTGACGAACGCGAGCAAGGCTTGTCGCACGGATGGCGCCGGCTGCCGGTTCGGTCGCTGGTGTGGGGTCTGCTTCTTATCCTCATCGGTCCCGCGTGGATGCAACAGGTGTGGGACGTCGTGGTTTCGGGGTACGGGCAGATGACCTCTGCGATCATCTGGCTTCCGGTCGGGCTGCTGATCGTGCCCCTCATCGTTTCGGCGTCGGCGCACAAGGTCGACGACCCGCCGACCGTCGCACGGCTCGCCAGCCTGATCCGGCGATCGCGTGTCCGGCTCGATGCCGTCCGGATCCGGAAGGTGATGCAGGGAACACGCCGTCAGAACGCGTTCGTGATCGGGGTGTGGCCGACGCGGCGGCTGGTGGTGTTCGACACGCTCGCCGCGGAGGGACCCATCTGCCTGGACGCCGCGGTGGCGCACGAACTCGGACATATGCGGCTGCATCACACCATCAAGCGACTCGCCGTCTTCATCCTCGTGTTCGGCGCTGCCTTCGTCGCGACGGTGACGCTCGTCGATCGCCTGCCCGACGTGTACCTCCGACAGAGCCTCCCTTGCTTCAACTTCATCTGGCCCGGGTGCCAAGCGTTCCGCGCGCCCGACCCGACATACGTGCCTGTGATCCTGCTCCTGTGGGGGGCGTTTGGGATCCTGCTCAGGCCGATCCTGGTCGGGTTCATCAGGAATCAAGAGCGCGACGCGGATCTGTTCGGGGTCCGGGTTACGCGCGATCCGCTCGGGTTCTCGCTGTTGTTGCAGCGGCTCGCGCTATCCAACCTGGCCGATCTCGATCCCAACCGCGTCTCGCAGCTGTTGTTCGCAACCCACGGGAGCATCCCCGACCGGATCGCCTGGGTCCGGGCGGAACCGCTGCCGGCGCTGGAGGAGCCCCAGCCTCCCGCGGCCACCCCGCTGCCGGAGCCGCCGCCGGTGGGTCACGGGGCGAAACGGTGAGCTCGCCTTGTCGGCTGGCACTCGCGTGGCTATCCTGTTAGCACTCAAGACCGGGAGTGCTAATGACGTCCCGGGCACCCAGTCGGACCCAACAGAAGGAGGGACCCAGGAGATGGCGGACTTCAAGCTCCAGCCGCTCGAGGACCGGATCGTCGTGCAGGCGAACGAGGGTGACCAGACCACCGCGTCGGGCCTCGTGATCCCCGACACCGCCAAGGAGAAGCCCCAGGAGG